>CAUSUH010000001.1:0-525924 GCA_963534775.1 Rothia mucilaginosa
GCGGGTTGGGTGCCTGCTCCACAGACGGGGCGCTTCGAGGACGGAGCCCCCGCTCCGCATGAGCACCTACGCTGCGGGTTGGGTGCCTGCTCCACAGACGGGGCGCTTCGAGGACGGAGCCCCCGCTCCGCATGAGCACCTACGCTGCGGGTTGGGTGCCTGCTCCACAGACAGGGCGCCTTGAGGACGGAGCCCCCGCTCCGCGTGAGTGCCTACGCCCTGAATGACGAACTGTGAGGCGCAAAACATGACGCAGTGCCATACTGAAACCATGAAGATTCTGCACACCTCCGACTGGCACCTCGGCCGCACCTTCCACCGCAGCCCCCTCACCCGCGAACACCAGCAGTTCATCGACGAACTGCTCGACTACGTGCACGCCGAAGGCATCGATACTCTCCTCATCAGCGGTGACGTCTACGACAGCACCATCCCCACCGCCGAAAGCACCACCCTGCTCGACCAAGCACTCACCCGCCTCATGCGCGCCGGCGTGCAAGTCATCCTCAGCTCCGGCAACCACGACTCCTTCCGCCGCCTCAGCTACGGCGCCGCCTTCTTCGAAGCCTCCGGCGTGCACCTGCGCACCAGCCTCGAAGACGCCACCCGCCCCGTCGAACTCACCGACGGCACCCAACGTGTACACGTCTACGCCATCCCCTACCTCGCGCCGCGCCTCCACGCCACCGCCCTCGGCGTAGAGCCCACCCACCAGGCGGTCCTCGGCGCCGTCACCAACGCCATCCGCGCTGACACCGCAGAACGTCACGCCCGCGGCGAAGGCGCCGACCGCATCATCGTCATGAGCCACGCAACCGTCAGCGACACCACCGGCAGTGATAATTCCGGCAGCGCAGACACCACACCCCGCAGCGACTCCGAACGCGACATCAGCGTCGGCGGCATCGACTGGGTACCCGCCTCCCTCTTCGACGGCTTCGACTACGTAGCCCTCGGCCACATCCACAAGCGCTACCCCGTCACCCCCACCATCCGCTACAGCGGTTCACCCCTCGGCTTCTCATTCAGCGAAGAACACAACCGCAACGGCGCCTACCTCATCGAACTCAACCCCGGCGAAGCACCCACCATCAGCAGCCACGAATGGGCAACCCGCGTACACATGAAAACCCTGCGCGGCACCATGGACCAGCTACTCAACAACCCGGAATACGCCCCCTACGAACACGGCTACTACTGCCGCATCGAACTCACCGACGAAACCCTACCCGTCGGCGCCGTCGACCGCCTGCGCAGCCGCTACGAAACCATCTCCCACTTCAGCTACCGCAGCACCCAACCCGCCGCCGACCAACCCGCCGCCGCACCCCCCACCCGCGACGCCGACCCCGTCGAAACCTTCGACCAATTCCACCAATACGTACGCAACCGCCCCCTCACCAGCGAAGAACGCGACGTCATCACCACCCTCAGCGACCACATCAAAAGCCACAAGGACAACGCATGATCCTGCACAACCTCGAATTCGAAGCCTTCATGGCATACCCCAAGCGCCAAGAAATCAACTTCGACACCCTCAACAACGCCGGCGTATTCCTCCTCAACGGCCCCACCGGCGCCGGTAAAACCACCATCCTCGACGCCATCTGCTACGCCCTCTACGGCGAAACCAGCAGCGACCGCGAATCCGCCAAACTGCACTCCACCTACGCGGCACACAGCGGCACCAAACCGCACGTACTACTCGACGTCACCCTCCACGGCAAACGCCTGCGCATCGACCGCACCCCCGCCTACAACAAGCCCATCACCCGCGGCGCCCGCAAAGGCCAGATGCGCGAAGAAAGCGCCAAAGCAACCCTCGCCGAACTCGCACCCGGCGCCGACCCCGCCGACGAAAAAGCCTGGACCCCCATCTCCAGCAGCGTCGCCGAAGTCAACCGCACCATCGCCGAACGCACCCACCTGACCAAAGAACAATTCCTCAAAGTCGTACTCCTGCCGCAGGGCCAGTTCGCGCAATTCCTCAAGTCCAAGCCCAAAGAACGCAAAGAACTGCTCAAGAAAATGTTCCCCGTCGAACACTACGAACAGCTCTTCGCCGCGCTCACCGAAGAAGCGAAAACCGCCCAGCAGGAAGTCGCCCAGGACGAAAACACCCAGCGCGGCTACCTTGAACGTGCCCGCGTAGAAATGCTCGCCCTGCAGGCACTACTGGACGCTGCGGACCCGGACGCTGAAGAGGCTGCGGAGGCGGAGACTTCCGAACAGCTCACCGCTGAGAGCGTCACCGCCGAAACCCTCGACGCATGGATCGCCGGCGGGGTAGAACGCGCCCGCGAAACCTCCGCGCGCGAAAATCAGGAACAGCAGCGCCTCACCGACGAAGCCGACCGGCACACCCGCCTGCTTGCCGAACGCGCCCAGCTGCAGGCCGACTGGCGCGAATACGAGCAGCTCTGCGAGCGCCGCACCCGCCTGACCGAACGAGCCGACGAACACAAGGCACAGCGTGAAGAGCTGGCGCAGGCGCGTGCCGCCGCGCCCCTGCACGCACAGTACACGCAGATCCACGCCGAATCGCAGGCGCTTGCCGCCCGCCAGCAGGACCAAGCGGCATGTGCTTCCGCGCTGGATGAGAACGGCAACGCCCTGCTCGCGGCACTCCGCGATGAGAACATTTCGCCGGAGGTCACCTTCCCCGAGGAGACGACTTTCGCCGCTCTCGCTTCCCTCGAGCCTGCCGACCAGGAAAACCAGCTCGAGGCGCTCCTCGACACCCTGCGCGCCCTGCAGAAGAAGGACGCGCAGCTTACCGAGGAAGAAGCCGTCGCAGCCGCCCTGCTGAAGCAGGCTCACTCCCTCGAACAGGATAAGTCGCGTGCCGAAAAGATGCTGAGCGACCTCACCGCCCAGGCCGAGCAGCTTGCCGAAGAACTCGCCGGCTACAGCACTGCCGACGAGGAACGCACCCTTGCCGCGCACCTGGTCACCGAGCCGCAGACCGCGCAGGGTTCGCCGTCCTTGAGCTCACGCGCCAGCAGGGAGGACGCCTGGGCGAGGCGCAACACCTGCAGGTTCTTGAACTCCTCCGTCGCGGCGAGCGCCTGCCGAGCAGAAGGCACAGGAAAAGTGGCAAGCTTCAGCTCGGCAGGCGCTCGCCGCGACGGAGGAGTTCAAGAACCTGCAGGTGTTGCGCCTCGCCCAGGCGTCCTCCCTGCTGGCGCGTGAGCTCAAGGACGGCGAACCCTGCGCGGTCTGCGGCTCGGTCGAGCACCCCGCCCCCGCGCAGATTGCTGAGGGTGAGCAGCTGATTGAGCGTGCCGACCTGGACGCCGCCAAGGAGCGTGAAGACAAGGCCCACCAGCAGGCGCGCACCCACGAACTGGCTAAGGACCGGGCGACCAAGGCACATCAGGAAGCCTCTGAGGCGCTTGCCGCCGCCCGCACCCAATACGAGACCCTGGCGGCTCAGGGCGAGTGCGATGTTGAGCAGACTGCCGCCCAGTTGCAGCAGGCGCGCACCCGCCTCGAACTGGCTCAGTCGCGCGTGACCGCGCGTGACGGCGTGCTGGTGAAGGTTGAGCGAGTGCGGGGGCAGCAGCAGAAGGCTCAGGAGGCGCTACGCACCATCGAGGCCGCGGTGGTTGAGGGTCAGACTCGTCACCGTGACGCTGCGGCGCGCTGTGAGGCGGCTGCGGCTGAGCTGGCGCCTGCTCGTGCGGCGGTGGGTTTTGCGCAGCGTGTTGAGGCTGTTGAGGGCTACCGTGCGGCGCATCAGCGTCTTGCTCGTGCGGTGTTGCTGTTGGGGCAGGCGCGTGAGCGTCATGCTGTGGCGGCGGCGCAGGCTGAGCGTCTGCTGGCTGAGTCTTCGTTTGAGAGCGCTGAGCTGGTGCAGGCGGCGGTGCGCACTCCCGAGCGTGTTGATGCCCTTGAGCAGGCTGTTGCCGCGTATGAGTTGGAGCATGCCCGCCTCCTTGAGGGTTTTGGTCGTGAGGCGATTGTTGCGGTGGCGGCTCGTGTTGCCGCTGGTGAGCAGGCGCCGGATGATCTGCAGGGTGTGCGTGAGCAGGTTGAGCAGTTGCGTGCGGCGGCGCACCGTTTGACTCTTCGTGAGGGTGAGCGGGAGAGCGTGCTGCGTTCTTTGCAGGCGCTGCGCGGCGAGTATGCGGCGTTCCGTGCGCAGACGGCGCAGCGTTATGACCGTGCGCAGATGCTGGCTAACCTGGCGGCGGCTGCCCGCGGTGACACTCTGGGCGGGTATGAGCATCAGGTTGACCTGGTCAGTTATGTGCTGGGTGCCGAGTTTGAGCGTATTCTGCGGTCGGCGTCGCTGCATCTGGACCGGATGAGTGAGGGCCGCTACGGCATGGTGTTCAGCGATCACCGTGCGAAGGGTAGCCGTTCCGGTGGCGGCCTGAACCTTGAGATCACTGACACGTGGACGGGTGAGCCGCGTGAGGCGTCGTCGCTGTCCGGTGGCGAGTCGTTCTTGGCGTCGCTGTCGTTGGCGTTGGGTTTGGCTGAGGTTGTTCAGGCGAATAACGGCGGTATCGAGCTGGATACTCTCTTCATTGATGAGGGTTTTGGCACGTTGGACGCTGAAACTTTGGACATGGTGATGGGCACGATTGAGTCGCTACGTGATAGCGGCCGCACTATTGGCCTGATTTCGCATGTGGAGGAGATGAAGAACCGTATTCCCGCCCAGATTGTGGTTGAAAAGGGTCAGAACGGCTCGTCGGTGAGGGTAAACTCCTATTAGGCATAAATTCGCTTCCGGGCCTCTGTTGTAGCATGTCCGGCGGCTTATTCGTGAAAGAGATGATGACCTCGACACCTCAGGATAGGGACCCGAACTCAACGTATCGTGTGGAACCTTCGGCTGATGCGCGCGCTAGCGCATCCGCGCCGGAGGTTCCTCCGCGCACCATGAAGGTGGCGCCCGCCTCCGATTCGCCGGATAAGTTGCGTGCTTCGGGTACGGGTATTCCCACGGTTCCGGGTACGTCCCTGACGGATGTGGTGCGCAGTAACGACCACGTGTTGCAGGAGTTGCCGCCGCGACCGGTACCGGCTGCGGATGAGGTGAACACGAACGCCTCGCTGCCGGATATTTTGCGTCAGCATTGGGCATTGTTCCTGCGTAACGGTAAGGAGCAGCGTTACCATCTGCGCGGTGTGCTCCGCGATGAGGGGTTGGCCCGTAATGTGTTGACGATTCTGTTCCACATTCCGGCGGCTTCTTCGGCGTTTGCGCTGTATATCCTGTTGGCGAGCCACCTGGGTAGTGTGCATGATGGCGGCTATGCGGTGGCGGCGTTTGCTGGCGCGTATTCGGTGCAGATTATGCTCGGCCCGATGCTGGTGCGTGCCCTGGGTTTGAGGGCGTTGCTGGCGATTACGTCGGTGCTGAATATTGCTGCGGTGCTGAATATGCTGGTCATCGGTTGGCGTTTGACGGTTGACCCGAATAACGTGAGTACGACGTACCATGCGCTCTCTTGCGTGGCGATGGGTTTTACGACTCCGCCGTGGACGCCGTTCGCGTTGGAGTCGCTGTACCGCCGCAACTATAAGTACAGTGATGTTCGCTTGTCGACGGCTGTTTCGTGGGGCACGACGGCGAACCTGTCGATGCACCCGCTGGCTGCTCTGCTGGTGTGGCTGGGCGATGCGTACCTCACCCCGAATCATGAGTATGCGGGCTTCTGGATCACGATGATTCTGGACGCACTGCTGTTCATTGTGGTTCTGGCAGCGCCGATGTGGCTGCCGGATATTTCGCGTATTCGCATGTCTCCGCCGAAGAACCTGGTCCGCCCGAATAAGCAGACGGTGGTGCTGATCCTTGGTCTGGTGCTGCTGGGCGCGAGTATGGGCGCGGTCGGTTCGGGTCTGCTGGGATTCTCGCTGATTCATGGTTCGATGAACCTGTTCATGGCGATGGTTGCGACCGGTACCGGCGCGATGGTGCTTGTGTCTTTCCCCGTGGTTCTGGGTGCCCGTTCGGTGAACCCGTGGCATGGTTGGCTGGTGAGCGGTGTTCTGCTGATTATGGGTGCCCTGTATTTGCCGGCGAGTGATGATACGTCCACGATTTTCTATGCTTTGGCGTTCTGCGGTGCGGCGCTGGGTGTGGCTTTTGCGGGTCATGAGCTGTCGTTGAACCGTTTGATGAAGCATATTCCGGACGCTCAGGCGAGCTTCTTTACTCGTTCGATGCTGGGCGTTGGCATGGCGTTGGGTAGTATGTGGGGCGGCTATATGGGTGACGCCCCGTATTACCGTAATGCGTTTATGATTCCGGTGATTATTGCGACTCTGTATTTTGCGTTGGGTCATTTGTATGGCTACCTGTGGCGTGAGGAGCGTGAGGAGCAGCTGATTCCTTGGGATCAGTTGGAACGTAATTAGCGCATGCTTAAAGGCGGATGCCCCGCCACCTTTTGTGGGTGGTGGGGCATCCGCCTTTTGTGTACCGTGCGCGGTTTGTGGTGAGCCTCAGTATGAGAGCCTACGTGCGAGAACCTCAGCGTGAGGGCCTCAGCGTGAGGCTACCGGTTTAGTGACCGCGCTTGATCCATGCCGGAAGCTCGGGTGCTTCCAGACCGATGCCGGTGCTGTCACCGTGGCCGGTGAGGACCGCGGTGGACTCGGGCAGGGTCAGCAGGCGGGTCGAAATCGACTCGATGATGGTGTCGAAGTCGCTGTAGGAGCGTCCGGTTGCGCCGGGGCCGCCGTTGAAGAGGGTGTCGCCGGAGAAGACGACGCCTTCGCTGTTCTCCCAGCTGAGGGCGGGTGCGTAGAAGCACACGGAGCCGGGGGAGTGGCCGGGGGTGGCGAGGACCTTCAGCGCGGTCTCGCCGATGCGCAGCACGTCGCCGTCAGCGAGTTCGTGGTCGAAGTCCCAGGAGGGGTACACCATTTCCCAGAGCACACGGTCCGCGGGGTTTAGGTAGACGGGTGCGCCGAAGCGTTCTGCCGCCTCCTTGGCGCTGCGGATGTGGTCGTCGTGGGCGTGGGTCAGCAGAATCTTCTCCACGATGCGGCCTGCGACGGTGCGGGAGATCTTGTCGACGTCGTGGGCGGGGTCAATGATGATCACAGAGGAGTCATTGCCGATGATCCAGACGTTGTTGTCGACGTCCCAGCAGCCGCCGTCCAGCGAGAAGGTGCCGGAGGTGACGACTCGTTCAATACGTTCGCTCACGCTACGCTCCTAGAGTTCCACGACCGAGCGCAGCACGCGGCCGGTCTTCATGGTTTCGAATGCTTCGTTGACGTCTTCGAGGCGGATGCGCTCGGAGACGAAGCCGTCCAGATCGAGGCGGCCGAGCAGGTACTGGTCCACGAATTCGGGGAAGTCGCGGGAGGGCAGGGTGTCGCCGTACCATGCGCTCTTGATAGAGCCGCCGCGGCCGAACACCTCATCCAGCGGGATGTCCCAGGTGGTGCCGGGCGCGGGCACGCCGACGAGGACGACGCGGCCAGCCAGGTCGCGTGCTTCGAATGCCTGCTTGAAGGTGGGGGCGATGCCGACAGCGTCGATGACGAGGTCTGCACCGAAGCCGCCGGTGAGTTCCTTGATGGCTTCGACGGGGTCGACCTTGGAGGAGTTCACGGTGTGGGTTGCGCCGTGCTCGCGTGCGCGTGCCAGCTTCTCTTCGTCGATGTCGACGGCGATGATGGTGGTTGCGCCACCGAGCTGTGCGCCTGCAATTGCTGCGGTTCCGACGCCGCCGCAGCCGATGACTGCGACGGACTCGCCGCGCTTGAGCTCACCGGTGTTCAGAACAGCACCCAGACCTGCGGTAACGCCGCAACCGAGCAGACCGATGGCTGCGTACTGTTCGGGGCTGATGTCAGCGGTGATCTTGGTGCACTGACCGGCTGCGACGAGGGTCTTCTCAGCGAAGGAGCCGATACCCAGTGCGGGGGTGAGTTCGGTACCGTCCTCGAGGGTCATCTTCTGGGTTGCGTTGTGGGTTGCGAAGCAGTACTGCGGCTGGCCCTTGCGGCATGCGCGGCATTCGCCGCAGACGGCACGCCAGTTGAGGATGACCAGGTCGCCGGGGGCGATGTCGGTGACGTCATCGCCGACAGCCTCAACGATACCTGCGGACTCGTGGCCGAGCAGGTAGGGGAAGTCCTGGCCGACGCCGCCGGTGACGTAGTGGTGGTCGGTCTGGCAGACACCGCAGGTGAGGACCTTGACGAGTGCTTCTCCCTTGCCGGGGTCGGGTACGTTGATGGTGGTGACGGTGACGGGCGCGTCCTGGGCGAGGGCTACGACAGCCTTAACCTTGTGCATGGTGCTCCTTTGCTGAGGCACGGTTGAGGTTCAACCGCAGATAAAGGTTTTTTGATACGTTCCCATTCTAAGAGCTAAGGCATACCTGATGCACCCCGGGGCTGAGCGTGAAGCCCCCAGGTGAATGTGACGTTTTATGACGTTGTCTCTTACTCCTCCCGGAACCCGCGTAGCCTGCGGCTACTTACTCTGCCGCCTCCACCTCTGCTGCAAAGGCGAGCGCACCGCGTCGGAATGCGCCCGAGGTCAGTGCATTCACGTGGTCGCGGCCGGGCAGGGAGATGAAGCGGTTGAGCGGGTTGTTGCCGCGCACCATGTCGTAGAGTTCCGCCCCGTCTGCGGCGATGGTGTCCGCGTCACCGAGCACGACCGCAATGGGTGCGTGCGGATGCGCGCCCGGGTGACCCGCAGGCAGGTCGGGGGATCCGGCACGCAGTGCGGGCACGTCGAAGAACGGGCCGAAGGGAATCCGCACGAACTTCAGCAGTGCGTCGGGCTGAATGGGGGAGTTGTCAATAATCGAGGTGAAGGAGGCAATTGCCTCGTCGGTGGAGTCCGCCGCCGGGGTTTCACTATCCGCCGTGACGCTGGTTCCCTCGTGCGCTTCGAGCATGGCGCGTAGGGTAATGAGGTGGTCGTGTAGGGGCAGGCCGCCCAGAGTGAGGGACGCGACCGCCTCCGGGTGGGTGAGGGCGAGTTCCCAGCCGACGCGGGCGCCGAAGGAGAAACCGATAACGTGCGCGCGGGGCTCCAGTTCAACGCCGAGGTCGTTCTCAGCGGCGACGGTGCGCAGCAGCTGGGAGAGCAGGTTGGTGAACAGGTGCATGGGGGTCAGCGGCTGACCCGCCGCATCAACGGAGGGCACCGCATCGACAGAGGGCACAGAATCGAACGGAATCGTGCCGCTCCGCACGCTCGTGTTGTCGGGGAGCTTGCAGTCGATGGCGTGCATGGACTCGGGGTCTTTGAGGTATTCGTCTGAGTGGTAGGGCAGGGTAACGATCAGCACGGGGTATCCGGCGCGCAGGTATTGGCGGATCCAGCTGGTGCCGCCGTAGAGCTGCTCGCCGCGGGTGGCGAAGCCATGAATCATGAGAGCGGGGACGCGGCTTTTGAGTTGCTGCGGCTGGTAGAGGGTGTACTCGAGGTCGGGCATGGTAGTGCCGGGTACAACAGCATTTGGTACGGCAAAGGGCGCGGGAGAGAATTCTGCACTGGTCATATGTCTATCTTAGTGACCAGCGCAGGGTTTCTGTCCTGCGCCCTTTTCTATCTCGCGCCCTTTTCTGTCTCGCGCCCTTGATGCGTTGAGGCGGTATGCGCTCAGCTGAGCTGCCGCTTAGTTCTTCTGTGCCGCGCCGGTTGAGTTATCGGTGCCCAGGTCGAAGAGCGCATCCTGCTGAGGTTCAGCCTTTGGGCTCGCTTCTGCCTTCGCCGCGGTTGCCTCAGAAGCCTGAGTTTCGGCGGCATCGGCCTTCGCCTGCTTCTGCTGCAGCTGCTCCTTACCGTTTTCGATGCGTTCCTTACCGTCGGCAATGAGCGTGCGAATCATGGTGGTGTTGGTGTCCACCGCCTTCTGCACGCGAGCCGCAATGGAGGGGCCCTTCGGCTTGGGGAGCATGCCCTGGCCTGCCGCCTGCTGCTGTAATTCGCGTCCGGCGGACATGAGGCGTTCGCGCTGTTCTTTCATCGCACGGGATGCTGTGGTGCTGCGCGGCTGAACCTTCAGATATCCGTGGTCGTCTTCGCCGGCGAGTACCTGGCGCATGAGCATGATTTCTGCGTCCAGGTGCGCGCCGAAGAGAAGCATATTGTTCATAATCCAGATGAACAGCAACATCACAATCACACCACCAATGAGGCCGTAGGTGGCGTTGTACTTGCTGAAGTTGTTGGCGTAGAGGGTGAAGCCGAAACCGCCCAGGCCCATGCCGAAGAGTGCCAGCGCCGCACCGGGGGAGAGCTTCCACTGTTTGAAACGGCGCACGTTCGGGGTTGCGGCGTAGAGCAGGGTGATGAGCCCGATTGCCATGAACAGGATGAGGACCCAGCGGCCGTTGAGCCAGATGAGCTTGATGAGCTCCATATCGACGGTTTTGGGTACATACTGACCGACCATGTCCAGGACGGTTACGCCCAGCAGCATCATGAGCATCATGAGTACCACGAGGATGATGAGCACGGTGGTGACGAAGACGTTCAGCGGCTTGAGGATCCAGCCGGGGCGGCCTTCACGCACGTTGTAGACCGTGTTGAGAGCTCGACCGAAGGATCCGGTGTACCCGGAGGCGGACCAGATCGCACTGAGGATACCGGTCAACAGCACCAGTCCTGCGCCATGGTCGCCGGTAATTTGCTTGATGGGGTCTTCCATAATGGCGTACATCTGGGCGGGCGCGTTGTCCTTGAGGAAGGCGAGGATGACGGCGGCGCTTTCCTCACCGTGACCGAATACGCCCAGTAGGGAGACGATCGCCAGCAGGGCGGGGAAGATGGACAGCACGGTGAAGTAGGTGAGTGCTGCCGCCATGTCGGTGCCGCCGTTTGCGCCGAATTTGTAGATGGCACGGCGCAGAATGTAGAGGATGCTGCCCTTGGGGAAGTCGCGCAGTTTCACGCTTGCGTACTTGGGGGCTGCGGGCTTCTTCTTACGGGAGAAGAGTCCGCGTCGAGCTCCGGTGGATACCTGGGTTGAGGAGGTGTCCGTGGAAGAGCCGGTGTGTGCAGCCAATGGGGCTCCTTGAATGAGTGGGATGTACACAGTGGTGCGCCTATGAGCTTCAGCGTGTGGGCGCACAGAAGGGGCGAGGAGAACAATGAGCTGTCCTTCCCGCCCCTGCGGTGACATTATAGGGTTTTCTAACCCTCCCGCATTTTTCTGCGAGTGCAGATAGCTGACCTGTCGGTCAGTTAGAGAGGGCAACCGCCCCGAAAAGCCTCAAAAAAGGCTTGTCAGCTTGGGTTTAAAGCTACCTGCTGAGCCTAACTGAAAACTAGTTGTGAATACCCAGAACCTTAGCGGTGTGAGCCATCAGCTCATCAGCCAGATCCGGGTTGTCGTTGAGCTTCACACCGTAACCGGGGATAAGCTCCTTCAGGCGAGGCTCCCAACCAGCAATCTTGGAGGGGAAGCACTTAGCCAACAGGTTCAGCATAATCGGAGCCGCGGTGGAAGCACCGGGGGATGCGCCCAGCAGAGCCGCGATGGAGCCGTCCGCTGCGGAGACAACCTCGGTACCGAACTGCAGGATGCCGCCCTTCTTCGCGTCCTTCTTCATGATCTGGACGCGCTGACCAGCCTCGATGAGCTCCCACTCGCCGCCGTCAGCCTCGGGGTAGTACTGGTGCAGGGTCTCCAGGCGAGCGTTCTTGTCCTTGACCAGCTCGGAGAGCAGGTACTTGACCAGGGAGAAGTTATCCAGACCTGCACGGGTCATGGGGTATAGGTTGTGCAGGCGCAGGGACTTCGGCAAATCCAGTACGGAACCCTGCTTCAAGAAGTTTGTCTTGAAACCGGCGTAGGGTCCGAAGAGCAGAGCACGCTTGCCGTCCACGTAGCGGGTGTCCAGGTGGGGAACAGACATGGGAGGTGCACCCACCGAAGCCTGACCGTACACCTTAGCGTTGTGCTGGTTTGCGGTTGCCTCGTGGGTGTTGCGCAGGAACAGACCGGAGACGGGGAAGCCGCCGTAGCCCTTACCCTCTTCAATGCCGGACTTCTGCAACAGGTGCAGGGCGCCACCGCCGGCACCGAGGAACACGAACTTCGCGTTGATGCTCAGAGGCTCTTCCTTGTTGATGCGGTTAATCGCGTCAACGGTCCAGGAGCCGTTGGATTCGCGGTTCAGGTTGGTGACCTGGTAGCCGTAACGAACCTCAACGCCCTTGGTCTGCAGGTAGTCGACCAGCTGCTCGGTGAGGGCACCGAAGTTCACGTCGGTACCTTCGGGGGACCAGGTTGCGGCCATCTGCTTGTTACCCTTACGGCCCTTGACGGTCAGCGGTGCCCACTCAGCGATCTTGTTGCGGTCAGCGGAGAATTCCATGCGCTCGAAGAGCTTCTCCTTGCGGAAGGAATCGTAGCGTGCAGCCAGGTACTTGGAGTGGTCCTCACCGAAGACCAGAGACATGTGGGGTACCGGGTTGATGAAGCTGGTGTCAGTCAGAATATTCTTCTCAACCAGGGATGCCCAGAACTGGCGCGAAACCTGGAACTGCTCGTTAATGTTCAGCGCCTTGGCGGCGGAGACAGTGCCGTCGGGACCAGCGGGGGCGTAGTTGAGCTCGCACAGTGCCGAGTGGCCGGTACCTGCGTTATTCCAGGGGTTGGAGGATTCCTGAGCAACCTTGTCGAGGCGTTCGAGCAGGATAATATTCCAGGTCGGTTCGAGCTCCTTGAGGAACACGCCGAGGGTGGCGCTCATGATGCCGCCGCCGACCAGGACGACGTCGGTTCGTTCAGTACGTGCTACCACTGAATTCTCCCTTGGGGTGAGGGTGCCCGTCCTTGGGCACAATGACTGTGGGGTACATCATCTAGCCTACTCCTTTTGGCGGGGGAGGCATAGCTAGAATCAGCAAATAACAGGAGAGTGTTGCAGTTCACATAGTGGCTTCCCTGGAAGGTAAAAACCCTCTAAGGCACGCCAAACACACATGCAACGCAATACTCAAACCTGAACTGTCTACAACTTGCGCAACTTACTGAACAGCTCAATCGCATTCTGCTCCGTTTGATAACCCTGAACCTCACGGCTCACAGCCACCTTAGACGTCACATTCAGCAGCGGAACCGCCGGCATGAACTGACCCAGCTGAGACAGAACCTTCGCGTACAACTCACGCTGCGAATCCACCGAATCGGCAGAATCTGCGGTACGAATCGCCTCCAGAATCTCCGTAAAACGAGGCGACGGCGCCACAGCCGCAGCAGTAGGCGACGGCGAAGGAGTTGCCGACGGGCTCGGCGATGCAGAAGCCGAAGCCTCCTCCTCAGGAGTCAACGGATCCAGCGAATAGCTCGGGTGCGGGCTCGGAGTCGCAGAAATCCGTACATTCGAATCTGAACCGCCCGACGACGGCACATCAGAACTCTTCTTCGTCAAACCAGTCGTCATATCCGAAGGCGCATCAGCAATCAACGAACGCACCTGATGCTCAGCAATCAGCGGCGCCAACACCGGACCAAAGAACGCATACGGGTCACGGTACATGCCGTAGAAACCAGCCAGCGTAATACCGCGCTCAGAAGAAACCTCACGGCTCTTCGGCAGATACTCAGCCCACGGCAAAGGCACCGGCTTAATATTCAGGCCCACCTCAATCAGCGAAGCCACCATCTCCGAATACACCTTCTGTGGAGTATCCATCCACGGCAGAGACACATCGGCAGGGTAGTAGCACTCAATCACCTGATTGTCGTACCCTGCCGCCGCCAACAGCGAGCGCGCCATATCCTGATTGCGGTCCGTATATTCCTTCGCGTCATCAGCCTTAATGCGGAACGACGGCGAAATCAGCGTCTGCGCATCCGAGGTGCCCTGCGGATAATACTGACGTAGTGCACCACGATCCACAGCATGCGCAATAGCGCGACGCACCGAAATATTCTTCAACACCGGATGCGCCGTATTCAAACCCAAATAAACCAGCGAGAACGGGTCACGACCCGGAGTCTGATAACCATCACGCGCCAACTGACCCAGGTCAGTTGAATTCACCTGGTCACAGGCATCAATATGACCCTCCATCAGCGCAAAATAACGCTTATCCGACGAAGTGAGGGTCGAAATCTGAATCTCATCCAGCTCAGGTGCCTGACCCTCAAAATGGGTATTCTTCAGCAGACGCACCGTGCCGTCCTTGAACGACTCCACACGGAACGCACCCGTACCCACCGGGTGCCCCGTCAACTTCTGATCAGCACCAAAAAGCGAAGGCTCAATAATGCCGAACGCCTGCTGAGTCAAAATACGCGGGAACGCCAACGAAGGACGCGACAGCGTCACCACCACAGAGTTACCATTCGCCACCACCGACGAAACCAACGGCATAAAAGGCTGCACCGCATACAGCACAGAAGCATTCTGCGCGGGCTTCTTATCACTCGGACGCGCAGCATCAGAAGCGCTCGCAGAAGCAGAAACCGACGGGGATGCGCTCGGGGATGCGCTCGGGGATGCGCTCGCAGAAGCAGTCGGAGTAGCGGCACCAGATGGAGACGCCTGAACAGGCGCAGGCTCCACCGCCGAAGGATCAACAGAACCCGGCTTCGGCACACCAAAACCCCACGCAAACAACGGCTGAGCAGGCACTGCCAAAGCAGCAGTACCCTCACCCGTAGCCAACGCCTGCCACCTCTGGAAATTCTGCACCACAGCATCCGCAGTCAACGCAACGCCATTACTAAAATGCACTTCACGCAACACAAACGTATGCGTCAAACGGTCATCAGAAATCTTCCAGTCACTACACAACGAATCCTGAACCTCAGGATCACCCGTGTAATGATTCGCCACCAGCAACGTCTGCAAAACCTGCGCCGTCACCTGATACGTACTCGCCACAGGAAACAACGCCGGATCCAAACCCAACGGCGCCGCACCCTGCGCAAAACGAAACACCCGACGCGCATCAGCAGACGACGCACTCGCCGAAGAAGCAACAGACGAACCAGCAGAAGACTGATCGGAACACGCAGAAAGCGCCAAACCAGCACTAAAAAGCGCGCCAAAACGCAAAACGGCGCGTCGACTCAAGCCACTCGAACCGGCAGTGGCTCGCAGCAGCGCATCAGAATTGCCAACAGCTGACGATGCATAAGGCTGATGCTGCACGGGAGGGTCCTCTCTTCCGTCGCGGATGCTTACCTCTCAGGATAACGGTTCAACACCACACCGGGCGAGACACATCCACCCAGGCACGGCACATACAAGAAAACCCGCCGCCACGAAAACCGTGACGGCGGGCCCAATGTAAATGTGTGTGTGCGCGAGGGGGGACTTGAACCCCCACGCCATAAGGCACAGGAACCTAAATCCTGCGTGTCTGCCAATTTCACCACTCGCGCGCAGTGTCACCCCCACATCCGAAGATGCATGCGTCTGAGGCAACAAAAAATTAGTGTACACCAGGAACCAAGGTTCTCCAAGCCTTAAAATCAGTCCCCGTGGGGCAAAAAGCCCGCAAACACGCCAAACAGTAACCCTTGTGCAGGGCCACCGCCCCTCACACTACACACCCAGAAAGCACGACCCTACTTCGGGTCAATACCCAAATCACGACGCAGCTTCGCCACATGACCCGTCGCACGCACATTGTACTGAGCCAAAGCAACAACACCCTGCTCATCAATCACAAACGTCGAACGAATCAGGCCCTCATACACCCTGCCGTAATTCTTCTTCTCACCCCACGCACCATACGCCTCAGCCACCGCATGATCAGCATCAGACAGCAGCGGGAACGTCAACGACTCCTTCTCCACAAAACGCGCAATAGCCGCCGGCGAATCCGGAGAAACACCCAACACCACATAACCCAACGACTTCAACGACGCCAAATTATCGCGGAAATCGCACGCCTCCTTAGTACAACCCGGAGTCGACGCCTTCGGGTAAAAATACAAAATCACCTTACTGCCCGCATAATCACTCAGACTATGCTCCACACCCGACGCATCAGCAAGGGTAAAAGCAGGCGCCGGAACACCCGGCTCAAGACGAACACTCATCAAAAACTCCTCAAAACAACAAAGGGGAGGGGGCAGAAGCGCCCCACACAGTACACACACTAGTGTCCCACACACCCCACCCAAACAATGTGTCCAGGCTCACCCCAAATCAACTTGCGCACACCACAAAAACTCGCGTATAGTATTTTTCTGTTGCAAGGGAAACCTTGAAAAACAAACAAGCGCCTCTAGCTCAATTGGCAGAGCAATTGACTCTTAATCAATGGGTTCTGGGTTCGAGTCCCAGGGGGCGCACATCAAAGAAAATCCCGCTGATTCTTCGGAATCGGCGGGATTTTTGCGTTCCCTGAATTTTATGGTTCTTCTGGCTCGAGGTGCATATTATCCTCTTTGCTCCTGCAGGGGACCCGTCCTCGCAGAGCTCGGACACCCTGATGTCGCGGCAGAGGATATATGCACCTCTGCGTGTATCGGTATTCGGGGTACGTTGCGGTCCCGTCGGGGTTGCGGTAGATGCGCGGTGGTTCCGTGTGTGCGCCCCGTGCCTAGCGAACTGTGGCGGGGAGGGCTGTCGCGGTTTAGTGCGTTGCTTGATGGCTGGATGTTTTGCGTGTGGGGCGGGGGAGGGCTGTCGCCTTTTAGCGTTTTGCTTGTTGGTAAATCTGGTGCGCGCAGAGGCGTCGGTGCCGTCCGTAGCGACATCAGGGTGCCCGAAGCGAAGCGAGGACGTGCACCGCCCCTCAAGCCAGCAACGTGCCAGACTCAAGGCACACGAAAGCCCGCCACCGTCACACAACAGCAGCGGGCAATCATTTCAAAAAGTCTCTATTACAGGACCGGCCAAATCCGCGTCACAAACTCACGGAAATCCTCCACGTCCTTACCCTGCTCCAGCAGGCCAACACCAAAACGAGTCGCCACCTCAGCATTATCCTCAAACGACAAATAAAACGAGCTACCATTCACCGACTCAAGCGTCACCGCATCATCACCCACACGATACGCATGCAGCGCATTCGTATTATCAATCGTCGTAGCCGTACCTGCAGGCGTCAACGCCGGCAAATTCACCGGAGCAATAATCACCTCATCAGGCGCATCCTGATACCCAACAATAAAATGCTGCTGATCAGGATACTGATGCAACGCCAAATCAGGATTACGGTAAACAGCACGACCCGTCGCATACACCAAATTGTATGCACCGTAATTAATAATCTGGTCGTCAAAAACCGGGTGCAGAACCCGAATGAGTTCCTCACCCGTCAAAAACTCGCTACTCTCAACAGAGTTACGGGGGTCAACAACCTCTGCGTACTTACTTGCTTCGGTCAGCTCATCAGCGACCGGGATGATCGGTTCGGTCATAGCTTCAGTCTACCGGGGTAACCAACGAAGGTCACGAGTATTTCGCACATATTACGCGCCATGACGCCCAAAAATGCGAGTTTTTCTCACCTGTTCAAAAACCTGCGCTAGAATCCACGCACACGCGCAAGGTGTCCACATCATGAAAGAAGAAGGTTGACTTGGGGGTTTCCGTGCAAAAACCACCACGACACTCCATAGAGATTTGACTCACGTCCTCTGGAAGCGCACCATAGAAGGGTGAAGACAGCAATGTTCCAGCGAATTCTAAACCTTGTCCACGTCGCCTAGGGCGAGTGGCAGGGTCTATTCACTGCGACTGAGCGCCCCTACCGCTACCACCAACAGCGAGGGGCATTTTTTATAGCTTGGCACCCCCGGGCATAGGATGCGTGAGGATCACACAAACCCCACGCAGAACATTGAGTACAACGAAGAACCATTAAGACACGAGGCATTTCCATGACCATGGGATTTTCCACTTCTGATGACGCGGCAAACGCTCCCGCAGAACGCATGACCGGTTCTCAGGCTATCGTCCGCACCCTCGAAGACCTGGGTGTGACTGACGTATTCGGCCTGCCTGGCGGCGCAATTCTGCCGACCTATGACCCCCTGTACGACTCCAAGAAGGTCCGCCACATCCTGGTCCGCCACGAGCAGGGCGCAGGCCACGCAGCTCAGGGCTACGCAGTGTCCAGTGGTAAGACCGGCGTGTGCATCGCAACCTCCGGCCCCGGCGCAACCAACCTGCTGACCGCAATCGCTGACGCAAACATGGACTCCATCCCCCTGGTCGCAATCACCGGCCAGGTGTCCACTAAGTTGCTGGGCTCTGACGCATTCCAGGAAGCTGACATTGTCGGCATGGCAATGCCCATCTCCAAGCACTCCTTCATGATCACCGACCCGCAGGACATCCCCCGCGCGCTCGCAGCAGCATTCCACATCGCATCCACCGGCCGCCCCGGCCCCGTGCTCGTGGACGTCACCAAGGACGCACAGGTCGGCATGATGGAATACCGCGGCATTCCTGAGGACCTGGAGCTGCGCGGCTACACCCCCGTCACCCGCGGTCACTCCAAGCAGATCCACGAAGCAGCTAAGTTCATCACCGAATCCAAGCGCCCCGTCTTCTACGTCGGCGGTGGCCTGGTCCGCGCAGGTGCTTCCGAAGAGTTCCACAAGCTGGCTAAGCTCATCGGCGCACCCGTCGTCACCACCCTGAACGCTATCGGTGCATTCCCCGACTCTGACCCCCAGAACCTCGGCATGCCCGGCATGCACGGCACCGTCCCCGCCGTCGCCGCAATGCAGAAGTCTGACCTGCTCATCACCCTCGGCGCACGCTTTGACGACCGCGTCACCGGTAAGCTCGACTCCTTCGCACCCGAGGCTAAGGTCATCCACATTGATGTTGACCCGGCAGAAATCTCGAAGATTCGCTTCGCAGACGTGCCGATTGTTGGCGACCTCAAGTACGTACTGCCCGAGCTGACCGACCTGCTCTCCACCGAGTTCGCAGACCAGCTGCCGAACCTCACCGAATGGTGGAACGAGCTCAACGCAATCCGCAAGGACTACCCGCTCGGCTACGAGAAGCCCAACGATGGCCTCGGCTCCCCCGAATACGTCCTCGAGCGCATCAGCGCCCTCACCGGCCCCGACGCATACTACGTCACCGGCGTTGGCCAGCACCAGATGTGGGGTGCACACTACATTCAGCAGGAGAGCCCCCGTCACTTCATTAGCTCCGCAGGCCTCGGCACCATGGGCTACGGCGTTCCCGCCGGCATGGGTGCAAAGGTTGCACACCCCGAATCCACCGTGTGGATCATCGACGGTGACGGCTGCTTCCAGATGACCAACCAGGAACTGGTCACCTGCGCACAGAACAACATCCCCGTCAAGGTCGCTATCATCAACAACTCCTCCCTCGGTATGGTGCGCCAGTGGCAGACTCTGTTCTACAATGAGCGCTACTCCAACACCGATCTGAAGGACGGTCACGGCACTGCACGCATCCCCGACTTCGTGAAGCTCGGCGACGCATACGGTTGCGCCACCTTCCGTTGCGAGCGCGACGAAGACGTGGACGCCACCATTAAGGCTGCCCTGGAAATCAACGACCGCCCCGTGGTCATTGACTTCACCGTCAGCCCCCACGCACTGGTCTGGCCCATGGTCCCGGCAGGCGTATCTAATGACAAGATTTGGATTGCGAAGAACACTTCGCCCGAGTTCGATCGTGAGGGAGAGAACTAATGTCTCAGCACACTCTGTCCGTTCTGGTAGAAGATAAGCCGGGCGTTCTCACCCGCGTCTCCGGCCTGTTCTCCCGCCGACTGTTCAACATCCTCTCCCTGGCTGTGGGACCCACCGAAAACCCCGGTGTATCCCGCATCACCGTCGTAACCGAAGGTGACGCCCACACCATCGAGCAGATCACCAAGCAGCTGAACAAGCTGGTTCACGTGCTGAAGGTCGTCGAGCTTCCCGCCGACTCCTCCACCCAGCGTGGTCACATCCTGATTAAGGTCAAGGCAGACGCAGTTGCTCGCCTGCAGATCGTTCAGGCAGCTGACCTGTTCCGTGCATCCGTGATTGACGTTTCCCCCGAGTCTGTTGTCATCGAGGCAACCGGTTCTGAGGAGAAGCTCAACGCACTGCTGGATGTTCTGGAGCCTTACGGTGTTCGCGAAATTGTTCGCGCAGGCACCATCGGCCTGGCACGTGGCCCCCGCGCTATGAGCGAGCGCATCTAATACCCACCAGGGTGTCATACCAACCCCGCATTAGCGGGGGATAGCTTCGGGTATCGCACCGCTTCGACCGGGAAACCGGCGGCGATGCGATACCCGCCCCTATGGGCTCACAGACCTTCCGGATACTTCAGATGCTGAGAAGTACTCTCGACAGCCCGCAACTAAACAGCTTTCAAGTAGAATAGTCAATGTTGAGCCCAGCCTGGGCCGCATACCAAACTTACTGAGGAGAAGAAATGGCAGCAACCATTTTCTACAACGACGACGCAGACCTCTCCCTGATCCAGGGTCGCACCGTAGCAGTTATCGGCTACGGCTCCCAGGGCCACGCACACGCACTGAACCTGCGTGACTCCGGCGTGAAGGTCATCGTCGGTCTGTCCGAGGGCTCCAAGTCCCGCGCCAAGGCTGAGGCAGAAGGCCTGCGCGTCGCAACCGTTGCAGAAGCAGCAGCAGAAGCAGACGTCATCATGATCCTGACCCCGGACCAGGTCCAGGCAAAGGTCTACGCAGAGAGCATCGAGCCGAACCTCAAGCCCGGCAACGCACTGTTCTTCGCACACGGCTTCAACATCCGCTTCGGCTACATCACCGCACCCGAGGGTGTCGACGTGGCAATGGTTGCCCCCAAGGGCCCCGGCCACACCGTCCGCCGCGAATACGAAGCAGGCCGCGGCGTTCCCGCCCTGGTTGCAGTCGAGAAGGACGCATCCGGCGAAGCACTCGCACTGGCACTGTCCTACGCAAAGGGCCTCGGCGCAACCCGTGCAGGCGTCATCAAGACCACCTTCACCGAAGAGACCGAGTCCGACCTGTTCGGCGAGCAGGCAGTTCTCTGCGGCTCCACCTCCCAGCTCGTTCAGTACGGCTTCGAGGTCCTGACCGAGGCTGGCTACCAGCCCGAGATTGCTTACTTCGAGGTCCTGCACGAGCTCAAGCTCATCGTTGACCTGATGATCGAGGGCGGCATCGCTAAGCAGCGTTGGTCCATCTCCGACACCGCAGAGTACGGCGACTACGTCTCCGGCCCCCGCGTGATCTCCCCCGAGGTCAAGGAAAACATGAAGGCTGTCCTGGCAGACATCCAGAACGGCAACTTCGCAAAGCGCTTCATGGAAGACCAGGCTGCAGGCGCACCCGAGTTCAAGGAACTGCGTGCAAAGGGCGAGGCACACCCCATCGAGGCAACCGGCCGCAAGCTGCGCGAGCTGTTCTCCTGGAACTCCGTTGACGACGACTACACCGAAGGTTCCGTCGCTCGCTAAACGGTAGCTCAGCAATAGCTTTATAAGAATCCGGTGCACCACCCACACTCCGCTACAGGGGGAGAGAGGTGGGGCGCCGGATTCTTGCTGTTTCAGGCTCAATAACAGCGCCCGTCAAATATGTGATGCAGTTCATGCTTGCTCGAGTTGCGGGCGCCCAAAGAATGCCGTATAGTATTTACTTGTTGCGAGGGAAACCCGCAAAACAAAATAAGCGCCTCTAGCTCAATTGGCAGAGCAATTGACTCTTAATCAATGGGTTCTGGGTTCGAGTCCCAGGGGGCGCACTTCAAAGAAAATCCCGCTGATTCTTCGGAATCGGCGGGATTTTTGCGTTCCCCTTGAAATGCAGTCTTCATGGGTTGAGGAATCGGTGTTCGTCCTCGTTCCTACAGGGGACCTGTCCTCGCAGAGCTCGGACACCCTGATGTCACTACGGACGACACCGATTCCTCAGGTGGTTTCTGCGGGTTCGGCAGGGGCGCGTTATCCCGCCGGTTCGTTGGGGTGCGCGGTGGTTTTGTGTGCGCCCCGTGCCTAGCGAACTGGGGCGGGGTAGGGCTGTCGCGGTTTAGCCTGTTGCGTGGTGGTTGGGTGTTTGTCGCATATCAGAGTGTAACCCCGGTGAGAGTCGTACCTAAGACTGCGGTAAACTGAAAGTTATGACTGCAACTCCGTTCTACATCACCACCGCCATCTCCTACCCCAATGGCAACCCGCACATCGGCCACGCCTACGAAACCATCGCAGCCGACGTGCTAGCCCGCTTCAAGCGCCTCGACGGCTTCGACGTGCGCTTCATGACCGGCACCGACGAGCACGGCCAGAAGATGCAGACCACCGCCGAGAAGCTCGGTAAGACCGCCAAAGAACTCGCCGACGAGAACTCCGCACGCTTCAAAGCAATGAACGACGCGCTGAACATCAGCTACGACCGCTTCATCCGCACCACCGACCCCGACCACTACGTCGCATCCCAGGCCATCTGGAAGCGCATGGAAGAAAACGGCGACATCTACCTCGACAAGTACGCCGGCTGGTACTCCGTACGCGACGAAGCCTACTACGCAGAAGACGAAACCGAAGTCCGCGACGGCCAGCGCTACGCCATCACCACCGGCACCGAAGTCGAATGGACCGAAGAAGAATCCTACTTCTTCCGCCTCTCCAAGTACGGCGACAAGCTCCTCGAACTCTACGCCAACGAAGGCTACGTCTACCCCGAATCCCGCCGCAACGAACTCATCTCCTTCGTCAAGGGCGGCCTCAACGACCTGTCCATCTCCCGCACCACCTTCGACTGGGGCGTACCCGTACCCGGCAACGACAAGCACGTCATGTACGTGTGGGTCGACGCCCTCACCAACTACCTGACCGGCCTCGGCTACCCCGACACCGACAACGAGCTGTTCACCAAGTACTGGCCCGCCGACCTGCACCTCATCGGTAAGGACATCACCCGATTCCACTCCATCTACTGGCCCGCATTCCTGTGGTCCGCCGGAGTCGAACTGCCCAAGCGCGTCTTCGGCCACGGCTTCCTGCTCGTCAACGGCGAGAAGATGTCCAAGTCCGTCGGTAACGTCGTCGACCCCGCAAACCTTGTCAACGCGTTCGGCCTGGACGCCGTACGATTCTTCCTCATGCGTGAAGTGTCCTTCGGTCAGGACGGCTCCTACTCCGAAGAGTCCATCATCAACCGCATCAACTCCGACCTGGCAAACAACCTCGGCAACCTCGCCCAGCGTTCCCTGTCCATGGTCGCCAAGAACTGCGGCGGTGCCGTCCCCACCCACGGCGAATTCACCGAAGCCGACCGCCAGATCCTCGACCAGGCGGCAGCCCTCTACGAGCCCGTCCGTGCAGACTTCGACGAGCAGGCATTCCACCGCGCTTTGGAACGCATCTGGACCGTCCTCGCAGACACCAACGCCTACTTCGCAGAGCAGGAACCCTGGACCCTGCGCAAGAACGGCGAACTCGACCGCATGAACACCGTGCTGTACGTAACCCTTGAGGTCGTACGCCAGGTCGCCCTGCTGCTGCAGCCCGTCATGCCCGACTCGACCGCCAAGCTGCTGACCCTGCTCGGTGTACCCGAAGGCGACGCACGCCAGTTCGCAGCCCTCGGCACCGCACTCGTGCCCGGCACCGAACTGCCCGCACCCGCACCGGTGTTCCCCCGCTACGAAGCACCCAAGGCATAACAGCTGCTTCTGCAATAGCGAATAGCGTATGAAAGCCCTCGGCTTCCTGACCCCGAATGGGGGGGAGGAGCCGGGGGCTTTTCGCATACATATATATGTGTAGGCGCGGGCAGAGATGGGAGGCAGAGGTACGGGGTAGGGGTGCAGGGTGAGAACGCCGGTTGAGCCGCCACTCATCCTTAAGGATGATGCCGGTACCCTGCCCAGCCCGCCTCAGGCTCACCTCAGCCCGTGGAATGAGCGGGGAACCTGCGCATCCGCAGGTCAAGACCCGGTGAACACCCGCCAAAATCAACCTGGAGGATGAGAAAAACCCTGTAGTCAGCGCCATGCTGCGTGAAATAATTGAACTATGACTACGACAACTCCTCACGCACAGACGGCACAGGTCGCCGTCTCCGCACGAAACCTTTCCAAAACCTACGGCATGGGTGAAGCAACCGTCCACGCCCTCAACAACGTCTCCGTCGACTTTGAGCAGGGCAAGTTCACCGCCATTATGGGTCCCTCCGGCTCGGGTAAGTCCACGCTGATGCAGACCATCGCAACCCTGGATACCCCCGACCCGAACCCGGCAACCTCGATTCGTATCGGCGGTACCGAGCTCTTCGGCCTGAAGGACAACGCCCTTACCGAATTCCGCCGCGAACACATCGGCTTCATCTTCCAGGCGTTCAACTTGGTGCCCACCCTCACCGCGGGCCAGAATATTGACCTGCCCCTGGGCCTCGCCGGTAAGAAGCCGGACCCGCAGTGGCGCGACTACCTGGTTAAGACCCTCGGCCTGGAAACCCGCCTCGACCACCGCCCCGAACAGCTCTCCGGCGGTCAGCAGCAGCGCGTCGCCATCGTGCGCGCCCTGCTCGCACGCCCCGAAGTGGTCTTCGCCGACGAACCGACCGGTAACCTCGACTCCAACTCCGGCGCCGAGGTGCTGCGCCTGCTACGTGCCGCCGCAACCGACCACGCACAGACCATCCTCATGGTCACCCACGACGCAAACGCTGCCTCCTACGCAGACCGCGTGGTTTTCATCAAGGACGGCATGGTCGCCGGCGAAATGATCGAACCCACCTACGACGCCGTCCTCGGCGCAATGGCACAGCTGGAAGGTCGATAAGCCGTGGCAACCACACTGAACACGGTGGCGCGCTCCAATCTGCGCGCCTCCAAAGGAAAATACATCCTCACGGGCATAGGCATCGCGATCTCATCCTTCTTCATCGCAGCCATTATGATGCTCACCAACTCGCTGCAGGCGACTGTCAACTCCTCCGTTGGTGACGTGCTCTCCCGCGCCGAGGCGGTCGTCGCCTCCGCCGCTACAACCTCCGACGGTAGAGACAGCACCTCTATCTACCTGACTCGTGACCAGATTCAGAAAGTAGAAAAGAGCGACCTGCTCTCCGGCTACTGGGTACAGTACGCTGTCACGGGTAAGCTCGGCACCGGCGACCAGGCAACCCAGGTGCAGTACGACCAGCTGCCCGCCGACTCTAGCCTCTTCCCGTACAAGGTGCAGGGCAAAATCCCCAGTGGTGACCACGAAATCATGGTCTCTACCTACTTCGCGAAGAAGCACAACCTCTCGCTGAACGGCAAGGTCACCAGCACCGACGTTGTAGAATCCGTCAGCGCCCCCGGTACTGACAAGACCGCCGAATACACCGTCGTCGGTCTGTTCGACCCCGGTTTTGAAGGCTCCACCACCAACCAGGCTGTCTTCATTGGCGGCACCAGCCTCGGCGAAGCCACCCTGAAAGCAGCCGAGACAGAAAACAAGAGCTCCGCGGCAGGCTACCGGGGCATAGCTGGCGCGAACCTCATCTACCTCAAGTTCAAGGACGGCGTAACCGACGCCAAACTCAAGAGCCTGCAGGATACCCTCAGCAGCGGCGACACCAAGAACGATCCGCGCGTCATGACCGGTCAGAAGCTGCTGGAGGACTACCAGAAGACCATCTCCACGGTCTTCACCTCCATTAGCGTGGTCCTGGGCGCCTTCGCAGCGCTGGCTCTGCTGGTTTCCTCCTTCGTCATCTCCAACACCTTCGCGGTGCTGGTCGGCCAGCGCATCCGTGAACTGGCTCTGCTGCGTACCCTCGGTGCCCGTGGCGGCTCCCTCGTACGGATGCTACTCATCGAATCCATTACCGTGGGCATGGTGTTCTCCCTCATCGGTGCGCTGTTGACCTACCCGGTTGGCGCGCTGGTTGGCGCAAACCTCACCACCATCATGATTTCGTACTCAATCACCCCGGTGATTATCAGTACCCTGATCTGCACCATCGTGACGGTTCTGGCGTCGCTCTCCCCGGCACGAAGCGCCCTGCGCATCTCGCCCATCAGCGCGATGAGCGAGCACACCAACCTTGAGGTGCGCAAGCCCGGCAAGGTCGGCCCAATCCTGGGTCTGGTCTTCGGTGCCGCAGGTATCGGCCTGGTTATGCTGGCTCAGAACCAGGGTTCCGGTGAGGGCGCCGGCAATAAGGCCATCCTTCTCATGATGGGGGCCGCGCTGCTGCTCGGTATTGCGGTCTTCCTCATCACCCCGCTGGTACTGCCGCCGCTGGTACGCGCCCTTGGCACGGTCACCCGCACCCAGACCGGCAAGCTCGCGCTCGCCAACGCGCTGCGTTCGCCCAAGCGCACCGTCTCCACCGGTCGTGCCGTGCTGGTGGGTACCCTGGTCGTGTCGACTGTGCTGACCGGTTACTCGGTGTTGAGCGCCTCGCTGACCAAGGCTCTGGATCAGCAGTACCCGATTTCTGCGCAGGCGAAGTACAGCTCGTACGACCAGTCTGAGGCTGCCTCCACCGTGACCAAGGCGGAGGAAATCGCCTCCAAGGTCAAGGGTATTAAGAATGTTCAGGCATCCGCCGTCGGTTACGCAGCCGGTGTGGTTGACTACACCGTCGAGTACGAGGGACAGACCGCCAACCAGAATTCTGATCTGGTGGCGTTGAGCTCCTCCGATTTGAAGGCAATCTTGCCGGGTGAAAACTCGAACCTTGCCGATGACACCGTGCTCGTGCCGCAGGGCCTCTGGAAGTCCGCTGGATTGAATGAGTCCAGTCGTCTGAAGGCACACGGCCCGCTCGGCGAAGTGGAACTCAAACCCGTCAAGTCCGCAACCAAGCAGAACCTGCTGATTGTCAACCCTGCCACCGCCGCCAAGCTGCAGGACGCCAAGAACCCGCAGAAGGTTGCCAACCCTGCCGCTGAGGAAGCTCAGAAGCGCCTGGAAGAAGCAATCGCCAGCGGTGACAAGGAAGCTCAGACGAAGGCAGCTCACCTGACTGTCACCAGCCAGGCAACCGGTAACGACACCGTCGTTCTGGTGCGCGCCGCCTCCCCGCTGACCAGTAGCGAGAACGCGACCCTGCAGGCTGACCTGAACCGAGCCAGCCCTGACAGCTCCTTCACCGGTGGCTTGCAGGAACGTCAGACCTACGACCAGCTGCTGACCGTTATGCTGACCTTCACCCTGGTGATGCTCATGCTCGCAGTGGTCATCTCCATCATTGGTGTGGCGAACACGATGACCCTGTCGGTCAACGAACGCCGCCGCGAGAACGCGATGCTCCGCTCGCTGGGTCTGTCCCGCAAGCAGCTGCGCCGCATGATCTCCATTGAGGCGATTCTGATTACGCTCGCCGCTGTGGTGCTCGGTATGGTTTCCGGTGCGGTGATTGGTAGCCTCTCGGCGCAGATTATTATGTCTTCCATGAGTGCTTCCGCCCCGCTGGTGCTTGACCTGCCGTACGTCTGGTACGTGGTCATCCTCGTTGTGGGTGTGCTCGCCGCGATGCTGGCTTCGGCTTTGCCGGCGGCTCGTTCGGCTCGCATGTCCCCGGTTGAGGGTATGCGCGGCTAACCCGCTGTACCTGGCATAGTCACAGTACCCGGCAAACCCGGATACTCGGCGTGAGAAAGCCCCGGAAGGGTGCCCCGATTAGGAGGCGCCCGCCGGGGCTTCACTGTGTCCTCTAGTCTGCAGTGCTCACTATTCTGTTGTGCTTGTACTCTCAGATTCTTGGAGCTGACCTGCAGCCTGGCTTTGCGCGTATGATGGGTGTATGAGCACTAGCCACCCCAATCTGCGTCGCGGGTACACGCTACCCCATGAAGCGGAGGTTCTTCAGATCCTCCGTGACGCTGGTGTGCGCCGTGCCCGACTCTTCGGCAGCGCCGCCCGCGGTAAGCTGACCGAAACCAGCGACCTGGATTTTTTGGTGCAGATGCCGGGGGCAGCCCCTTTTGACGAGTTCATGCAGATGGTGGATGCTCAGCACCGCATTGAACAGCTGACCGGCCGTAGCGTTGATATGGTCACTCGGTTGCGCCCCCGCATCTATGCGGAGGCAGAACCGGACATGGTGGAGATGCCGCTATAAGAAGTTGCCTGAGCTGATGAGCGACTTTGAGCGAATCATCGACCAGATACAAGAAACCACTTAACTAAAGAGCCCCGGAGGGTGCCTCGAAAAGGAGGCGCCCGCCGGGGCTTCACTGCATCCTCTATGCTGTTGTGCCCTTTATAAGTTGTGCCCTTATGTAGGGGAGCAAACGCAGGGGAGCGCTAGTGGGCGATACCCGCCTCATACGCCATAATGACCGCCTGCACACGATCACGCGCACCCAACTTCGCCAACACATGCGACACGTGCGTCTTCACCGTCGCCTCCGAAAGCACCAACTCCCGCGTAATCTCCGCATTCGACAAGCCACGCGCAATCAAACCCAGAACCTCAAACTCACGCGGCGACAACTGCTCAATCAACTCACGATGCGGATAATCCTGCACAGGCTCAAAGCTTGCATGCTCAGCCGGATTGAAGGTCGCCTTAGGAAGCTCCGAACCAGCGGCCGGGGGAGCAACAGGAACAGGCGCGGCAGGAACACCTGCAGGGGAGTCCAGCACCGGAATCATGTGTTCCAACAGACGGCGAGTAGCCGACGGCGCAATCACTGCATCGCCGCGATGCACCGTACGAATCGCCTCCAGCAGCTGCTCCGGCGGAGTGTCCTTCAACAAGAACCCGCTCGCGCCCGCACGCACCGCCGAATACACGTACTCGTCAATATCAAAGGTCGTGAGCATAATAATGCGCACCCGCTCCTCCTCAGCCACGCCACGCTGAGCGTCACGCTCCAGGATGCGGCGCGCCGCCTCCAGACCGTCGCAATGCGGCATACGCACATCCATGAGGATGACCTGCGGCGCATGCCCCTCAGACACCATGCGGTCAAAAACGTCAATTGCCGCCAGGCCGTCATCAGCCTCCATGACGACCTGCAGGTCCGGCTGGGAGTTGACGAGCATGCTCAGGCCGCCGCGCACTAGGCGCTGGTCGTCAACGAGCATCACGCGAATCGGCTGGGTGGTCTGTGGTGCGGAAGAGTACATAGTTTCAATCCTAAGTCGCAGTTGCCGGGTGGAGGAATAAGGGTATTAGAGGTCGCGGTAGGGGAGCGCCGCCTCAACGAGCCAGCCGCCGTCGGGCTGCAGACCGTAGGTGAGGGTGCCGTGGTAGAGGGCGATGCGTTCGCTCATGCCGCGCAGACCGTTGCCGCTGCCGGGGACCGGGCGAGCAATGTGCTGAGCCGTGGCAGAGGAAACCGGTTCGTTCTCAACCCGCAGTTGCAGGACCTCATCGCCCCAGTGAATGGTGACGGTGGTTGCCGCGCCGGGGGAGTGCTTGAGCGCGTTGGTGAGCGCCTCCTGCACGGTGCGGTACGCCGCGAGTTCGGCGCCCTGCGGCAGGGTGCGTGCCATGGTGCCGGTGATTCCGGTGAAGGTGACGGGCAGCCCGGCGCGGCGGCTCTGCTCCACGAGGGCGGGCACATCGTTGAGGGTGGGCACGGGCGCGTAGGCGGTTGCTTCGTCCGTGCGGAGTAGCCCGAGGAGGGAACGCATCTGCGTGAGGGAGTCGCGTGCGGTGTCTGCAATCAGTTCAAGGGTCTGCTCGGCAATATCCGGCGTGCTCTCAGTCTGTTCAGTCTGCTGAGCCTGCTGTGCGCGTGCGGTGCGGGCGCTCGCGGCGGCGTAGCGTGCCCCGTCCGCTTGGGAAATAATGCTGGAGAGCGAGTGCGCCACGATGTCGTGCATTTCGCGGGCGATGCGGGTGCGTTCGTCCTGCGCGGCGAGGCGGCGTTCCTGTTCCTGCTCGTATTCGAGGCGGCGGGCGCGTTCTTTGAACTCTTCGCTGCGCAGTTCGCGCATGCGGCGGGAGTCGCCGAGGAACCAGAAGACGGTGAAGATGGATCCACAGAGCACGCCGAGCAACAGGGAGACGAAGATGCGGGCGGGTATGTCGTCCCAGTGGTAGAGGAACGAGAGCGAGGCCTGCACGGTGACGGCGAGTGCGCCGACCCAGCCGAGAATGAGGGCGCGGAAGCGGGCGCGGCGGGTCCAGTGCCTGCCGACATGGTAGGCGGCGAGGCTGACCGGCGGGTAGCAGGTGATGGCGAGTGAGCCGGGGTAGGGCTCCACGAGGGTGAGGCAGAGCGCCGCGATGACCACGTAGATGCTGCCGTAGGGGAAGCGGTAGCGGAAGTAGAGCGCGGTGGTGCTGCAGAGCGCGGAGATGAGCGGGATCCAGCCGTAGCCGTTGATGAAGGCAACGGAGAGTACGCAGCAGAAGAACTGCATGTGCGCGACGACGATGAAGTTCATCCAGCTGCGTTTGTCTCGGATGTAGCTTTGTACGCGGCTGGAGGCGGTGATTGCGTCGGCGGGCAGGTCGCTGCTTTCTGAGATGCCGAGGGTATGCGTTACGGCGTAGCCGGGTTCGGCTGTTGCTGTGCTGTGTTGTGGGTTCTTCTGGGGTTCGGTGTGCTTGAGGGGCATAGTTCTAGTGTATCGGGGGTGTTTGTGAGGGATTGTGAGCCTCTTTTTTGCTCTCACGTGCAGGAATATTCTGTGGGTTTGTGTGTGGAGTTGTGTGCTTGAGTGAGTATGACACGCCGAAAACACCTATTTTTAGTGACCTTGGTTACTTTTTCGAAAAATATTCCCTCAACTAAAACTTGAGAGTTTGGGGTTATATGGGGTTCGAATTTAGGTTTAAGAGACTTGAAACTCCCTTAAGTAACCGATTTTGGTTGAAAAACCTTCAATCAAGGCGGAGAGTTTAAGGGAAACCCCCTCATCAAACCATTTTTGGAACCATTGCGGTACGGGTCCTTGGTGGGTATAGTTTTAGCCGTACCGAAATTCTGCGTCCATGAGGCAAGACCTCGCAGAGCGAACACCAAGAGCTCTGAAGCGCGAAAGTCCCTATGATAGGGGACCGGTTACAGCATTATGTCGTTATCACCAGAGGTTAGGCGCAAGCCTACTTCACTCACTCGAATCTCATCAGGTGACGTTCTTCGCCGCGCACGACGGCGGGTGATAACTTTTATTCCTCAAAATGACATCACTCTCGAAGGACATACATGTCTACTAACATTTCTCGCCGCAAGGTTGTAGCTGGCGCAGCATGGGCTGCTCCGGTTGTCGCAGCTTCCGCTGCAGTTCCCGCTTTTGCTTCCTCCACCGAGTGTGAGTGGAACTCCACCGAAAACTACAGCATCTCCGGTCAGCCCTCCGGTGCACGCGACACTCTGAAGATTACTATTCCCGCTAAGGTCGACAAGCTCCGCTTCGAGGTTGCTGGTGGCGCAGGTGGCGGCTCCGCTCAGGTTGCTGGTGGTTCCGGCGCTCTCGTGACCGGTGAAATCCCCGTCAAGGCAGGCCAGGTTGTTGAGCTGGTCGCAGCTGCCGGTGGTGTAGCTTACCTGGCGTCCGAGCCCGGCGTTGACAGCGCGGCTATTTGGCAGACCCGCCCCGCAACCGGTGGTAAGGGTTACGGTAACGGTGGTGACGTCAACGAACAGCCCGTTCCCGCAGACGCTAAGGCTCGTGTTGAAGCTATCGCGCCCATGCCTTCCGATATGAAGCGTTACCTCTACGGTGGTTCCGGCGGTGGCTCCTCCGCTCTGGTTATTGATGGCACCCCGATTGCTGTTGCAGGTGGCGGTGGCGGTGCGGGTATCCGTACCCAGCCCGGTACCAACAACATGCCCGCAAATAGCCCGTTCTACAACCCCAAGGCAGTCAACGCTTCCACCACCAGCCTGGGTGACACCGCGGTTAAGTCCGTTCTGCCCGCAGGTGCAAGCGCATCCGCAGCAGCCGGTGGCGACGCTGAGACCTCCGTCTCTCACTACACCGTTCTGAAGCCGCACGCCTCTGAGCGTACCGCTATGAAGGTTGCCGGTGGTAAGGGTGGTAACGGCGGCGTTGGTGGCGCAGGTGGCGAGCAGCCCCTGCTGTACAACGACAAGGCTAACGTCTACGGTGTTCTGGGCTTCACCAGCCAGAACAAGCAGGAGCTCTTCAGCTCCTCCGTTGCTGGCGACAAGGGTGGCTCCGGCTTCGACGGTAAGGGTGCAGACGGCGTCTTCGCATACTCCTACCAGATTGACAACAACGACATTTCCAAGCTGGAAATCGTTCACCAGACCAACCCTGTTAACCTCAACGAAAAGCGCCCCTACAGCGAAAGCGACACCCGCAAGTCCTTCAACGGTTACCAGACCGTTGTCTCCGCAGGCGGTGGTGCAGGTTACGGTGGCGGTGGCTCCGGTGCTGCTCGCGGTCTCTCCGCTATCATTACCTCCCAGAAGTGGAACGCTAACGAAGAACCCACTCGATACCGCCAGAACGTTAGCGCACTGCTGCAGGCAGGCGCAGGTGGCGCAGGTGGCTCCTACGTTTCCCCCACCGTTCCCAATGGTGAGATTTCCTCCGCTAACAACGCTGCAAAGCAGTCCGGCGTTCGTAACCCCGGTTACGTGAAGGTTACCCTCTGCACCCGCTCCTAATAGCAGTAGCGCATAGGGTCCTCACGCTGAGTGAGAACTCATAACAATATTCCCCGGCTGAATTATCAGTCGGGGAATATCGTTTTAACCGATAGGAGCTGAACGCCACAGAATCCAAGACCCCAGATTTCAGGAGACGCTGCCGGGCAGAGATAGGGGTTAGCCCAGAGTCTGAGACCCCGCCTGCACACTCTACCGCCCACCCGCGGCGCGTATTACGGTAGAGGCATGACTGAAGCACGTAGCATCGACCTCGCCGTCATCCCCGGCGACGGCATCGGCCCCGAAATCATTACCGAAGCCCAGCGCATCCTCACCCGCGCCTGCGAGCTCGAAAATATCACCGTAACCCCCACCCACTACAAGCTCGGCGCCGAGCACTGGCTGGAAACCGGCGAAACCCTGCCCGACTCCACCATGGACGCCCTCAAGCGGCACGACGCGATCCTCTTCGGCGCCATCGGTGCAGACCCGCGCAGCGGCAAGATTCCCTCCGGCCTCATCGAACGCGAAATGCTCCTGAAGCTGCGCTTCGCCTTCGACCACTACATCAACCTGCGCCCCTCCCGCCTGTACCCCGGCGCAGTCTCCCCGCTCGCCAACCCCGGCAACATCGACTTCGTCGTCGTGCGTGAAGGCACCGAAGGCCCCTACATCGGCAACGGCGGCGTGATCCGCGGCGGCACCCCGCACGAAATCGCCACCGAAGTCTCCCTCAACACCGCGCACGGTGTGGAGCGCCTGGTCCGCTATGCTTTCGAGCTGGCATCCACCCGCCGCAAGAAGGTCACCCTCGTGCACAAGACCAACGTGCTCACTCACGCAGGTCGCCTCTACAACCGCTACTTCACTGAAATCGCGGCTGAATTCCCCGAGGTTGAGACCGACTACCTGCACATTGACGCGACCACCATCTTCATGGTCACCGACCCCGCCCGCTTCGACGTGATCGTCACCGACAACCTCTTCGGCGATATCATCACCGACCTCGCTGGTGCAGTGACCGGCGGTATCGGCTACGCGGCAAGCGGCAACATCAACGCCGTCGGCGAGTTCCCCTCCATGTTCGAGCCCGTACACGGCTCCGCACCGGACATTGCCCGCCAGAACAAGGCAAACCCCACCGCCGCAATCCTCGCCGGTGCAATGTTGCTGCGCCACCTCGGCCACGACGCCGCCGCAGCCCGCATTGAGGACGCTGTCGAGGCAGATATGCGCGAAAACGGCGCGACCGTGCGTGGTACCGATCAGGTCGGCGCGGACGTGCTCGCACGCCTCGGTTAATACTTGCCCGGCTAAAACTGGCTCGGCTAAAACGTAAACTACGCTAGTGAAGCCCGGAAGGAACGCACCTTCCGGGCTTCACCCGTACCTAGCTACAAAAGATGGGGAGGGCATCTCCGATACCTAACTTCCAACAAGCCCGCCGAATCCCACCTGTTCACATCCTGAATGGGAGAAAAGGTGCGCATGCGGCAAACGCATCTTTCCGGTACTCTAAACAGGTCAGGCACACCCGCCCGGCACCTCGGCGGTGGACACCATCCACCACTAGCTTTGATGCATCCAACTAGCACAGACCGCTAGATGCACCATCTGCCCCGCACGACAACGCGCCCGGCGGCACACACCGGCTCTACGCCCCGACGCAAGAACCGCGAATCAAAGAACGCCTGCAAAAGCAACTAGACAAAGAGGAACGCAGAACGATGGCCATCGAATTCAGCCACGAAGCAAACCAGTCACCCGCCACCGCCGAACGCCGCGCCGAAATCCTTGCAAACCCCGGCTTCGGTGACTACTTCACCGACCACATGGTCACCATCGACTGGGAAGGCGACTACAAGACCGGTGGCACCTGGTACGACGCACGAGTTCGCCCCTACGGCCCGCTCGTCCTCGACCCCGCAGCATCCGTGTTCCACTACGGCCAGGAAATCTTCGAAGGCATCAAGGGCTACCGTCACGCTGACGGTTCCGTGTGGACCTTCCGTCCCGAAAAGAATGCGGCACGCTTCGCGAACTCCGCACGCCGCCTCTCCCTGCCCGTGCTGCCCGAAGAGACCTTCATCGAATCCCTGCGTGAGCTCATCAAGGCAGACGAAGCATGGGTACCCACCGGTGACGGTGAGGCCTTCTACTTCCGCCCCTTCATGATCGCAACCGAAGCGTTCCTCGGTGTTCGCCCCGCACGCCACGTGCAGTACCACGTGATTGGCTCGCCCGCAGGTAACTACTTCGGCACTCCCGAACCCGTGGACATTTGGCTCTCCACCACCTACGCCCGTGCAGGCGAAGGCGGCACCGGTGCGGCAAAGTGCGGCGGTAACTACGCAGCATCCATGATTGCCCAGACCGAGGGTGAAAAGCACGGCTGCAAGCAGGTTATCTTCAAGGACCCGCACCGCGGCGACGCCATCGAAGAGCTCGGCGGCATGAACGTGTTCTTCATCTTCGGCAAGGAAAACAAGATCGTCACCCCTGAACTGACCGGCACCATCCTCGAAGGCGTGACTCGCTCCTCGCTGATTCAGCTCGCCAAGGACCGCGGCATGACCGTCGAAGAGCGCGCAATCACCCTCACCGAATGGCGTGAAGGCGTGGCAAACGGCGACATTACCGAAATCTTCGCCTGCGGCACCGCAGCAGTGGTCGCGCCCATCGGCAAGCTCAAGGCAGAAGACTTCGAAATCCCGGCACCCACCGAGCACTTCGGCGAAATCTCCAAGAGCCTGCGCGAAGAGCTCGTCGGCATTCAGCTCGGCACCGTTGAGGACCGCCACGGCTGGATGACCCGCCTCATCTAAAACGTGAATCTAACGTAACCAGCGAAATCCCCGCAGGATGCCCCGCCCGACCCCGCATGTCGCGCGGTGAGCAACCCGCGGGGATTCGCTGTGCCCGGTAAATGCTGTGCCCGGCGAATAGTGCGCGCGGCGTTGATAACGCGAGGATAGGGGAGGGGAGGCGCACCCCGCCGAACCTAATAGTGTTGAACCCCGCCGGGCTAAAACCTGCCTTGCCAATTCCGCCCGCCGCTCACACCCTCGAAGGCTGGTACCCTAGAAAGTATGCGTATTGCACGATTTACCGTAAATAATGAGCTCCACTTCGGGCTGGTAGAAGGCGAAGCGGGCGAAGAGACCCTGCGCGTCATCGCCGGCGACCCCTTCTACTCGGGCGTCGAACCGACCGGCACGACCTACCCCATCGATCAGGTGCGTCTGCTCGCCCCGATCATTCCCCGCTCCAAGGTGATTGGAGCGATCGCAAACTGGGCAGGAACCGAGGCGCCCGCCTCCCCGCAGTTCTTCCTCAAGCCCAACACCACCGTAATTGGCCCCGGCGACCCTGTGACCCTGCCCGAGTACTCCGAAGCCGTCAGCGCAGAAGGTGAACTCGCCGTCATTATCGGTCGTATCGCCAAGTCCGTGCCTCTTGAGCGCGTGCACGAAGTCATCTTCGGCTACACCGTAGCCAACGACCTCACCGCCCGCGACCTGCTCGAGGACCGCCAGTGGACCCGCGCCAAGGGCTTCGACGGCGCCACCCCGCTCGGCCCCTGGATTGAAACCGACCTGGACACCGACTCGCTGAACATCACCACCTGGGTCGACGGCGACGTCGTGCAGGAAGGCAACACCTCCGAAATGCACTACTCCGTAGCCGAACAGGTTGCCGCAGCCTCCGAAATCTTCACCCTGCTGCCTGGCGACGTACTGCTCACCGGCACCCCCGCCGGCATCAGCGTACTGCGCGACGGCAACGAAGTAGAGGTCGAAGTCGAAGGTATCGGCTCCCTCGTCACCCGTGTGCGCGACTAAACAGCCCGCACCCAAAAACGTAACGTACATCCTGAAACACACCGTCAAGGAGACATCATGACCGAATACCACGGTCCCGTACTCAACAGCCCCGCAGACACCCGCGTCCGCTTCTGCCCCTCGCCCACCGGCACCCCGCACGTGGGCATGGTTCGTACCGCCCTCTTCAACTGGGCGTACGCACGCCACACCGGCGGCAAGCTGATCTTCCGCATCGAAGACACCGACGCAGCACGCGACTCCGAAGAGTCGTTCAACCAGGTGCTCGAATCCCTGCACTGGCTCGGCATCAACTGGGACGAAGGCGTCGGCGTCGGCGGCCCCCACGAGCCCTACCGCCAGTCCGAGCGTAAGACCGCAGGCATCTACAACGAGATCTTCGAAAAGCTCGTTGAAGGCGGCTACGTGTACGAAGACTTCTCCACCCCCGACGAGGTGAAGGAGCGCCGCAAGGCAGCCGGTCAGGACCCGCAGCTCGGCTACGACAACTACGACCGCAACCTCACCGAAGAGCAGAAGGAAGCCTACCGCGCCGAGGGCCGTAAGCCCGTGTGGCGTCTGCGCATGCCCGACGAGGACATCACCTTCAACGACCTCGTTCGCGGTGAAATCACCTTCAAGGCCGGTACCGTGCCCGACTACGTGGTGGTCCGCTCCAACGGCGACCCGCTGTACCCCTTTGTGAACCCCGTTGACGACGCGCTCATGGGCGTCACCCACGTGCTACGCGGTGAGGATCTGCTCTCCTCCACCCCGCGCCAGATCGCGCTCTACCGTGCACTCGTAGACACCGGCGTGACCAGCTTCATCCCCGAATTCGGCCACCTGCCCTACGTCATGGGCCAGGGCAACAAGAAGCTCTCCAAGCGCGACCCCGAGTCGAACCTCTTCCTGCTGCGCGACTCCGGCTTCATCAAGGAAGGCCTGCTGAACTACCTGTCCCTGCTGGGCTGGTCCCTCTCCGCAGACCAGGACGTCTTCAGCATCGACGAGCTCGTCGAGCACTTCGACGTACACGACGTTGTCGCCAACCCCGCACGCTTCGACGTGAAGAAGGCAGAGTCTATCAACGGCGACCACATCCGTGCGCTCGACCCCAAGGACTTCCGCGACCGCCTCATCCCGTACCTGCAGGCTGCAGGCGTACTCGGCGAAACCCTCACCGAGCGTGAAGAGCAGGTCCTCACCGAAGCTGCACCCCTCGTTCAGGAGCGTATGCAGCTGCTCGGCGAAGCACCCGGCCTGCTCGCATTCCTCTTCAAGAGCGACGACGAGATTACCGTGGCGGACGACGCACGCAAGCAGCTCAAGGAATCCGCACCGCAGGTCCTCGCCGCCGCAATCGAAGCTCTGGAGCCCCTCGAGGACTTCACCGCAGCCAACATTGAGGCAGCCCTGCGCGCCGCAATCGTCGACGGCCTGGAAATCAAGCCGCGCCTCGCATTCGGCCCCGTGCGCATCGCAGTGTCCGGTGAGCGCATCTCCCCGCCCTTGTTCGAATCCATGGAAATCCTGGGCAAGGAATCCTCCCTCGCACGCCTGCGCAAGCTTGCCGCTGAACTGAGCTAACCATGAGCCAGCCGAATAACCAATCCATCATCGGCAAGGCGCTGCTCAAGGGCACCCTCATGGCGCTCACCAACGCCTGCATTATCTGGCTGATTCTGTACATCGCCAACATGGACAAGTCCGTCTTGATGGTGGTCGCTGTTGTCGTTGCGGCAGCCTTCGGATACGTGACTGCCTACTTCGAGGCGCGCGCCGCCCTGAACGCTCAAGAAGCTCAGGCACGGCACGCCCGCGGCGGCGACGTGAGCACCTCGTCGTCTGTTGTTGATTCTTCGGACTCTTCTGGCTCTTCGGACGAAGAAGAGGAAGAAGACGACTTCGTGGACCCGGGCCCCGACCCGGACGCGGGCGACTTCGACGCCGGAAGCTCCAGCAGCTCGGACTACAGCAGCTACAGTAGCTCCGACTACTCTGGCGGCGGCGATTCCGGTGGAGGCGACTCTGGTGGTAGCAGCGACTAAGCTCTAGAGAATCCCCTTATCCAGCGGGAATCAGACGACCGAAAGGTCTGAAGAAACCCGGCGGATAAGGGGATTTTTCATAAATTTGAGAATATTTTTTGTGATGGGTATTTCCTGTAAAACTACTAGTCAGTATGTTTTATAAGGGGTGAATCTGGTTCCATTTTGGGGAGTGTGGCAAGAATTTGGTTTGCGCACCCCGACAAAGCCTCGTATAGTAGTACCTGTTGTTGCGACGAACTGAAAAGTTCAAAGCGAAAACATGCGGTTGTAGCTCAGTTGGTAGAGCACCACCTTGCCAAGGTGGATGTCGCGAGTTCAAGTCTCGTCAACCGCTCCACTCAAGCCCCGAGGTTCGCCTCGGGGCTTTTTTCGTTGTCTCCAGAAGTTTTAGGTTTGGGGAGGCGGAGGCTAGGGAAGCTTCTCGACTGAGCTGAATCGGGGAGGTAGTGCATGGATCCCGTGTTGCCCTTTTTTTGAATCAGTCCCCGGGTATGCTGCGGGAATCGAAAAATCTTCAAAAAATTTTGGACACAAAGCGTGCGGGGGAGGGGGTAAAACTGCTCTCTGAGCCCCCTCGAAGGCGCTTTGAAGGGTGAAAATCGGCCCCAAAACCCTCTTTTTGAAGAAATTTAAAAAACTTTTTAACCCCAAAAACCCCGGAAACACGCGGAAGTAGCGGGCATAAAACCGTGAATGTGAGGCGGCTCTCTAGATTTCGGCTTGCACGCCTCCAGAAAGACCCGTATAGTTATTACTCGTTCCGGTGAAAAGCCGAAAGGCGAAAAACGGAACGGTAACTCAATAGAGTAATGGGATATGGTGTAATTGGCAACACGAAGGTTTCTGGTTCCTTTGTTCTAGGTTCGAGTCCTGGTATCCCAGCTAACCTCCTCACGGAGGTTGCGGCCCCATCGTATAGCGGCCTAGTACTCCGCCCTCTCACGGCGGCAACACCGGTTCAAATCCGGTTGGGGTCACCACTAGGAAAGAAGCTCTCCAGTCGAAAGACTGGGGGGCTTCTTTGGTTTATCCGGTAAAAACTGGTTTTAGATTCTACGGTGCCGCCGTGAGCCTCTCACGGCGCCGCTCCTTACATCGCGGCACTCCGGGGCATGATGGAATCCCTCGTGCGCTCGGCATCATGCCCCTCCGTCACCGTTACAAACCGGTTGGGGTCACCACTAGGAAAAAGCCTGGTTTCTTCGGAAGCCAGGCTTTTTTGTTTATCCAGTGAAACCGGACTGAGATTCGGTAATGACTTAGCGACTTCAGCCATGGTTAAAAGCTATCCCTGAAGACGCTAACCTAGCCCCAAAGTCCGTACCTCATGACCAGAGTCCATAAGTCATTACTGAACCTGCAGTCACCTCTGGTGGGATGATCTTTTAGATTCCATGGTGCCGCCGCATACTCACCGGGAAGGGAACGGGAAGAAAAAAGGGGAGCGCAAAATTTGACCTTCACGCCAAGCCTCGGTATAGTCTTATCCGTAAGCGTGATTGGCGCAGTGGTAGCGCGCTTCGTTCACACCGAAGAGGTCACTGGTTCGAACCCAGTATCACGCACCAAAGAACCCCCGTTTCAAGGAACGGGGGTTTTATTATGCCCACCGGGTCAAACCCACCGGCAACAGTCCACCGCAGCGGACACAACCACCCGAGAATGAGGTACCCCGTGACAACACCCGAACTTGCCGCAGCCACCGACTACGGACGCATGTACTCCCGCAAACGCGGAGGAGAACTCCTCGTCCCCTCCATCACCACCGTCATCGGGCAGCACGCCAACGACCTCAGCGGCTGGCACGGGTACATGGCCGCCAAAGCCGCCCTCGAAGACCAGCGCGCCTACCGCGCCACCGGATCCCACGGCCTCAAATTCGCCATCATCCGCGACGCAGCCAGCGCCTCCGAACGATACCGCGACGCAGCCGCCGCCCGAGGCGACCGCGTCCACAACTACGCTGAAGCCGTCGCCCTGCGCGCCATGGGCCGCGAACACAACCTCGACGAAAGCCGCGAACAGCTCATCATCAACGGCGAACAAGCCTACGCCGACCGCTTCGACGAATGGTGGGAAGCCTTCAAACCCCGCCCCCTCGCCGCCGAAGTCACCATCTGGAACGACACCGTCGGCTACGCGGGCACCCTCGACCTGGTCGCAGAAATCGCAGGCCGAACCTGCATCATCGACTACAAAACCAAAGGCACCGACAAACGCGGCCGCGTCAAAGCACTCGACGAAAAAGTCGTCATGCAGCTCGTCGCCGGACTCAAAGCCGAAGAATCCCTCATCGACCCCGACGAGGGCACCTGGGAACCCTGGAAATACGGCGACGCACCCGTCCTCATGGGCGTAGCCCTCGGCGAAACGCAGGTGCTGCCGCAGCAGGCAAACCCCGCCGTGCTCGAACGCAACTGGTACAAGTTCTGCGCCCTGCGCCGCGTCTGGGAATTCGACCGCCAGGTCCAAGAATTTGAAGACCCCGCGCTCATGCCCGTAGTACCGCCGCCCGCGGCATAGGCCAGCACCCCCGCCGACTAGAAGACTGGGCGGTATAGGGGAGTGTCGGGCATAGGGGAGAGGCTCAAACCCCCTGAGGAGGTGAGCCCAGGGAGGCGAGGCTCAGCCCTCACCCTGCCGCCTCCACCCCCAGCGCCTCGATTCGTTCTAGATTCGCGCTACTGAATCGGCGACAATAGAACAATAGGCAGAACGGCGCGCCTGCTGTGAAGAACCCGCTACTGGGAGAACCCTCCAGCCGAGAGAGCCCGCCAGCGCAGTTTCACCCGCGAGGTTCTACCAGCGCAGTTCTGCCGCCATATTGAAATCCGTAAGCACATTCCCGGCACCCCGCCGGCAAAGGAGAACCATGACCATCCTGAGCATCCGCACCGTAGGCGACCCGGTGCTGCGTAGCGTTTGCGACCCCATCACCGTCTTCGACGACGACCTGGCACGACTTATCGACGACATGCTAGAAACCATGTACGACGTGGGCGGCGTGGGCCTTGCCGGCCCGCAGGTTGGCATCTCCAAGCAGATTTTCACCTTCGGCGGTATTGACGACCGCGAAGGCTACATCATCAACCCCGTGCTCGAAGTCGGCGAAGAAGACCAGGAAGGCGGCGAAGGCTGCCTGTCCGTGCCCGGTCAGAAATCCGCGACCCCGCGCAAGAACTGGGCGCGCGTGACCGGCGTGGACCGTCACGGCGAACCCCTCGTGCTGGAGGGTGAGGGTCTGTTCGCGCGCATGCTGCAGCACGAGACCGATCACCTGCACGGCAAGCTGTTCATCGACCGCCTCGTGGGTGAAGACCGCCAGCGCGTGATGCGTGCCCTGCGCGCCGCAGACTACAACACTGTCGCCGCGAAGACCGTGACCGAGCGTGCAACCCGCGTGGGCGGTGCCTTCGGCGGCGGTGGCGCGTTCGGTGCCGGTTCCTCCTTCGGTAGCTTCGGAAAGTAGGCTCACATGCTCAACATTATTTACGCAGGCACCCCCGACGTTGCCGTGCCCCCGCTCGACTACCTGGCGAACTCCGAGAAGGTGCGCGTGGTCGGCGTGCTCACCCGTGAAGATGCCCCCGTGGGCCGCAAGCGCGTGCTCACCCCCTCCCCGGTGGCGCAGCGTGCCGAAGAGCTCGGCCTGCCCATCGTGAAAGCAAACCGCTGGAACGACGAAGCCGCCGCAGCCGTTGCCGAACTGAACGCTGACGCGGCCGCCGTGGTCGCCTACGGTGCCCTGCTGCCGCTGTCCGCGCTCGAATCCCTGCGCTACGGCTGGGTCAACCTGCACTTCTCCAAGCTGCCCGCATGGCGCGGTGCCGCCCCCGTACAGCGCGCCCTCATCGCCGGTGAGCAGGAAATTTTCTCCACCACCTTCCTGCTCGAAGAAGGCCTTGACACCGGCCCCACCTTCGAACAGGAATCCACCCCCGTAGCCGCCGACGACACCGCAGGTACCGTGCTAATGCGCCTCGCCACCAGCGGCGGTGCACTGCTTGAACGCACCTTCGAACGCCTCGAAGCGGGCGAAAGCGGAACCGTGCAGGTCGAGGACGAGTCGGTCAGCTACGCCTCCAAGATGAGCATTGCCGACGGCCGCCTCACCTGGACCGAACCCGCCGAGCAGATTCTGGCACGCTTCCGCGGCGTGACCCCCGAACCCGGCGCATGGTGCGAACTGGGCGAAAACCGCTTCAAAATCGGTGGTCTGGCGGTTGCCGACGAGCGCCTGGTGCAGTCCCTGATTGAGGCGAACGGCGGCCCCCTCGCACCCGGCGCGGTGCGTCTGCACGCGAAGAAGGTACTGGTCGGCACCGGTACCGAACCGCTGATGCTGCTGCAGGTGCAGCCTGCCGGTAAGAAAATGATGGATGCGCCCGCGTGGGCTCGCGGCGCTGGCAAGGACATGGCGGAAGGCCTGGTGGTACTCGCATGAGCAACGAAAAGCGCCCCTACAAGGGAGGACACGGCAAGCCTGGTAACGCCGGTAATGCCGGTAACGGCAAGTTCAACCAGGGCAAGTCTCATCAGGGCGGTGGTCAAGGCTATGGCCAGGGTGAGGGTGGTGCGAAGCGTAAGCGTCGCCGTCGCTCCGGCTCGGGTGCTGGTGTGAGCGAGCAGAACCGCCAGCAGTCCCAGAGCTCCCAGCGTTCGCAGAATCAGCGCGCTCAGAATCAGCGTTCGCAGAATCAAAGCTCTCAGGGTCGCCCGCAGAAGTGGGACGACAACTCCCGCAGCGAATCGCGCACCGGCCGCCGCTTTGACGGCCTGACCAGCGTCGAACGCGCCGCACGCCGCGCCAAGACCGAGCACGACGACACCAAACGCGGTGGCGGCGGCACCTCCCATCGCAACAAGAGTGGCCACGAACGCAACCGACGCTCCATGTCCGCCCGCGAATTCTCCGCGGCGGCACCCTCCGCACGCTCGCGTACCGCAGACACCGCACGCGCAACCGTCTTCGACGTGCTGCGTTCCGTGGCGGAATCTGACGCCTACGCGAACCTCGTGCTACCCAAGGCGATTCGTAGCCACCGCCTCGACCACCGCGACGCAGGCTTTGCAACCGAGCTGACCTACGGCACGCTGCGCCACCAGGGTACCTACGACGCAATCCTCAGCCGCTGCGTAGACCGCCCCCTCGAGAAGGTCGGCACCACGACCCTCATCGTGCTGCGCATGGGCGTGCACCAGCTGCTGAACATGCGCGTTCCCGCCCACGCGGCACTGAACCAGAGCGTGTCCCTGGCGCGCGAAAAGATCGGTGCGGGCCCGGCAAGCTTCATCAACGCGGTGTTGCGCCGCGTCTCCGAGCGCACCCCCGAAGAGTGGTACGAACTCATCACCGCGGATGCGAAGGACGACACCGAACGCATGGCGCTGCTCGCCTCGCACCCCGGCTGGATTGTGCGTTCCATGCGCCAGGCACTTGTGGCGCACGGCCGCCCCGCCTCCAAAATTGAGCAGCTGCTCGAAGCGGACAACCTCGCCCCCGTGGTGAACCTGGTTGCGCTGCCCGGTCTGGGTAGCCTCGACGAGGCACGCGAACAGGGCGCCGTCGATGGCGAACTGGTTGAAGGTTCGGCGCTGTACGCCTCCGGCGACTTGGCGCGCCTGGAATCCGTGCGTGAAGGCACCGTCCGTGCGCAGGACGCCGGCTCCCAGCTGGTAGCACGCGCGCTCGCCGCAGCACCCCTGGACGGCACCGACACCGCCTGGCTCGACCTGTGCGCAGGCCCCGGCGGCAAGGCGGCGCTACTCGGCGCGCTCGGTATTCAGCGCGGCGCATCCCTGGTCGCCAACGAGGCGGCACCGCACCGCGCCCAGCTCGTGGAATCCTCCATGCGCCCCCTGCCCGAGGACAGCTACACGGTACTCACCGGCGACGGCCGCCAGATCCGCGAGACCCTGCGCAAGAATGCCTCCAACCTGCCCGGCTCCATTGAACCCGGTCAGCTGTTCGACCGCGTCATGGTGGATGTGCCCTGCTCCGGTCTGGGTGCCCTGCGCCGCCGCCCCGAGGCGCGTTGGCGCAAGTCCCCGCGCGATATTGCAGAGCTGCTGCCCCTGCAGCGTCAGCTCCTGGACGCGGCCATTGAGGCGACCCGCCCCGGCGGTGTCATCGCCTATGTGACCTGCTCCCCGCACGCGGCAGAAACCCAGAACATTGTGGCTGAGGTGCTCGAAAGCGGCGCGGTCAGCCTGCTCGACTCCGCCGCCGCACTGCGCGAAGTCGCACTGCACACCGAAGGCGCGAACGGCGAACCCGTGAGCGTGCTGGCGGGGGAGAAGGACCCCGGCCACACCCCCGAAATCAAGGTCAAAAAGGGCGCCCCGGTCGTGAAGGCTTCGGAAAACCCGACCACCGCTCAGCTGTGGCCGCACGTGCACGGAACCGACGCAATGTTCCTCGCCCTGCTGCGTAAGAACTAGCCGCTTCACCGCCTAGCACCATTCGCCATACGGCACGGATTTGAAAGGAACCCCATGGGTATTGCCATTAACCCGTCGATTCTCTCGGCGGATTTCGCGAACCTGCAGCGCGAGCTGGAGCGCATTTCCACCGCAGACGCCGCGCATATTGACGTGATGGACAACCACTTCGTCCCCAACCTCACCTGGGGCCCACCGGTGGTCAAGCGTCTGTGCGAAATCTCCCCGGTGCCGTTCGACGTGCACCTGATGATTGAGGACGCCGACCGCTGGGCACCCGAATACGCCAGCATGGGTTGCGAATCGGTGACCTTCCACGCGGAGGCGGCTATCGCCCCCATCAAGCTGGCGCGCACCCTGCGTGCTGAGGGCGCGAAGGCGGGTATGGCGTTGCGCCCGGCAACCGCCGTGGAACCCTACCTGGACATGCTCAGCGAACTGGACATGCTGCTGATCATGACCGTGGAACCCGGCTTCGGCGGCCAGGCGTTCCTGGACGTGACCCTGCCGAAGATCGCCCGCGCCGCCAAGGCGATTGAGGGCGCGAACCTGCCGGTGACTGTGCAGGTGGACGGCGGTATCACCGAAGAGACCATCCTGCGTGCCGCGGAGGCGGGCGCAACCTGCTTCGTGGCCGGCAGCTCGGTCTACGGCGTGGACGAGGCACTCGGCGGCCCGGAGGCGGCGATCGCCTCCCTGCGTGCGGCGGCTGCATCGGTCAAGCGTTCCGGCACCGGTTGTGGTTGTCGCCACTAGCGGTGCACGCCGGTAACTGTACTGGGCAGTAATGGTGCCCGCCAATAATGGTGCTGGGCAGTAATGGTGCCCGGCATCTATAAAGCCTCAACGACCCGTTGTGAAGAGCGCCCCGTCGCGGTTTTTCGCGGCGGGGCGTTGTGCGTGTTCTGCTTTCTCAACGCTTCTCAACTGCCGCAGATTCATAGCGAAAACTGGTGGGGAGAGCCACCCATTTAAGCGACATAGTGTCAGCAAGACTGTGACAAAGAGTGAAATATGTTACCCGCGGAATTCCGCGGCAAAACCGGGCATCCTGACGGTCTGAGAAAACAAACAGAACGCGTCTTGATGTAACACTCAGATATCTGTAAGGTTAGGTATAGTTTAGTCACATCTAGGGGGAACTATGTCTTTCAACCGAACCGAGCTGACCGACACCGAAAACCAGGGCGCACCGGGCGTTAACCGCCGCGCCTTCTTCGGCCTGGCGCTCGCCTCATCGGCTGCTCTCGCCCTCGCGGCATGCAGCAGCGAGACCACCACGACCACCACTTCCGGCGGTTCCACCTCCGGCGGTAACAGCGGCACCCGCACCATCAAGGATATCGATGACGAGAATGTAGAAGTTCCCGCCAACCCGCAGAAGGTTATCGTCCTCTCCGAACCCACCCTTGACGGCCTGCTCGCCCTCGGCGTGACCCCCGTCGGTTCCGTCTCCGGCCGCGGCCAGTCCGGCGTACCCAACTACCTCGCCGACCGCGCCAAGGACGTAAAGATCATCGGCACCGTCGCCCAGGTCAACTACGAGCAGATCGGCAACCTTGACCCCGACCTGATCCTCGTCGACTCCACCGGCGTGGACAAGCGCTCCGACGCCTTCGAAACCCTCAAGAAGATCGCCCCCGTGGTCTACTGCGGCTACGCGGGCGGCGACTGGCGCATCAACTTCCGCAACGTCGCCAACGCCATGAACATGGTTGACAAGGGTGAAGAAGTCATCAAGGCATACGAGGCAAGCGCCGCAGCGCTGAAGGAGCAGCTCGCCCCCAAGTACGGCGACAAGACCTTCTCCATCGTCCGCTGGGCAGGTAACGGCCCCGCACTGATTCTCAAGGAACTGCCCGCCGGTCAGGTGCTCAACGACCTGGGCCTCAAGCGCCCCGAGGCACAGGACCGCAACGGCCAGGGCCACTCCGAGCCCGTCTCCCTGGAGAACCTGGCAAGCATCGACGCGGACTACATGTTCCTGGGCACCCTCGGCGGCGCAAGCCAGCAGAACCCGAACGCGCAGGGCTCCGCAGGCCTGCAGGGCGCCGAAGAAGCACTGAACAAGGCGAAGGAAACCTCCGGCTTCACCAACCTGAAGGCAGTCAAGGACGACCACGTGATTCTCGTGGACGGCTCCAAGTGGACCTCCACCGGCGGCCCGCTGCTGCTCGAAGGCATTGTTGAAGACGTCAAGAAGGCGCTTCCGCTCTAAACGCCGTGTTCTAAACACCCCGTGAAGCAATCACCCGCTGAAGCTTCCTGAACCCCCTTCCCGCCGCACCCTAGACCCGCGGCGGGAAGGGGATGCACGACCCACCACACCATCCTCAAGGACCACAATGACCGAAACTCGACCCGCACGCACCGCAGCCCGCTATGGTGCCGTCGTGGCTCTCGCTGGCGCGCTCATCACCCCCGGAGCCGCTCTGACCGGCACCACCATCGCTTACGCGGACACCCCCGCAGCCACCCAGCAGGCGGATAAGGCTACCGTGACCATCTCCACCGAGAAGTGGCGCGAAGGTAAGCTCGTGCTACGCGGAACCGGCTTCACTAGCACCGCTCCCGGCCGCGGCGCAGTGTTTGCTGTGAAGTTCCTCGACGCCCTGCCGGATGAGGCTCACCAGGCGATTAACCCGATTACCAAGAAGGGCGGGAACTCGCCTGCAAACTTCATGGGAACCGCTAAAGAGGACGGCACTTTCGAGGTTGAGGTATCCCTGCCGACCCCCGAAAATACCGGTCTGACCGCTGAGCAGCTGAAGAACAAGGGCTGGACCGTGGAGGGTACCAGCCACCGTATTCAGGTGCTTTCTGGCTCCCTGGGCGGTACGGATGCGGACGGCAACACCTACGACCGTCGTGTATCTGTGTCGCAGAATATTACGCTGAGTGCCCAGGCTCCGAGCCCGGCACCCACCGCAGAGCCCACCACTGAGCCCAGTGCAACCGCTGAGCCTTCTGCGACTGCCGAGCCCACCGCGGAACCGAGCGCTACCGCTGAGCCGACCCCCGAGCCGAGCGCTACCGCTGAGCCTTCTGCAACCGCCGAGCCCAGTGCGACTGCTGTGCCCACCGCGGAACCCAGCGCATCTGCCGAGCCCACCCCCGATCCGAGCGCAACCGCAGACCCTACCCCCGCACCCAGCGAAGACTCGAAAACCTGCGCCCCTGCTGGCGACTCCTTCACCCCGCGCCTGACCATCGAGAACCCCAATGCGGTTCAGGGTGGCAAGCTGCACCTGACCGGTGACGGCTGGTGCAACCCCGAAGACAAGAAGGCATCCGTTATCGGCCTGAAGATTGACGACGGCAAGGTATCCCGTAACGACGCCACCGCGGTCAACGATAACCGCACCATCTGGGCTGTCATCACCCCCGATGAAAACGGCCATATCGACACCTGGATTGACCTGCCCACCCGCGCAAACGCAGCCTTCAAAAATGATGAAGACGCCGCCAAGTACGCCTCCGGTGAGCACACTCTGCGACTGCTGACCGGTAGCCTGCGTGAGGGGGATCGATCCGGCACCTACGGCGGCGCCAACAGCCAGGGCGGAATCAACACGACCTTCACCATTGGCGAGTACGCCCCCGGTGACGCACCCGAGCCGGTCAACGCCTCCGATCTGACCGATGGTCACGGCGTGCAGGTGAGCCGTGACGGTTCCACCGTGACCGTGACCGTGCCGAACGCTGAACCGGGCACCTGGGTGTACGCCGCGACCTACCTCGGTAACTCCCCGCAGACCCTCTACGGCTCCGGCTGGAAGCGCCTGGATGGTAACCGCAGCTTCAGCTACGAAACCAGCGTGAGCATGCCCGCCGCCACCTACCGTGTGGTCGTGCACAACGGCAACCAGGGCGCTGACAATGCGGTGCTCGGTTTCGCAGACATGACCGTGGAACGTGCTATTACCCCTCGTCAGGAATTTTCCCGCGATGAGCAGGACGCCTCCGACCAGCTGGTCGAAGAGCTGAACGAGCACCCCTCAACCGCAACCTCCACGGCACCTGTGCCCATGCGTAACGCGGGCGGCCGCATCAGCACCCGCGCTACCGACGTGGACGCATCCCTCGCCGCCCTGTCGCAGAGCACCGCTCCGGTTGTGAACCGCGTGCAGGCTAAGGCGAAGGTTCAGGGCGCGCAGAAGAACCTGGTAGCCACTGTGCAGAAGACCGAAGCCAACGCAAAGAAGGCTGTGAAGGCAGCCGCTGGTTCGCAGAACTCGCAGAACGCCCAGGGAACTCAGAACTCCGCAGCAGGCACCAAGGCGCAGGGCCCGGTCATTGAGGGTACCGAGCTGACCGGTCTGACCAAGTGGCTGGTCAACAACGCCAATAACCTGCTGCTCTCGGCTGCTGGCCTGGTGGTTTTGGCTGCGGCTCTGCTGTTGCGCACCTCCAAGAAGTAAGCTCTCTCAAGAAGTAAGCTCTGACCACACATTCATATCGGCACCGGCTCACGCCCCGTACTCTTGACTCCGCACCCTTGAACAGGGGCGTGGACCGGGTGCCCCCAACCACTCGGGTCGCAACCTACTGAACTGCACCGACCTACTGAACTGCACTGGCACGAACTCGGTAGCGTTCAGCTTCGACCCCGGTAATTTTGAAAGGACCACCATGCGTGCACCTTTTTCGGGAGCCCCGAAGGCATCCCTGACCTCTAAGGCGCTGACCGCCTGCGCCGCAGCAACCCTGGCGCTGGGCTTGGGCGTTGGCACCGCATCCGCTCTGCCTCCGGGCGGTGCGAAGGCATCTACCCCCGGCACCTCCTCGACCGTTTCCTCCTCGGTGAGCGAGCACGGCGTGATTTCCTTTAGCGTGAGCGGCTTCCCCGCGAACACCGTGGTGTCCGTGAAGGTGGACGACGGCGACCTGTGCCCCTCCGATGCTGCTCAGGGCGCGTGCGTGGTGCACCAGCAGAAGACCGATGGCAACGGCAACGTCTCCGGTTCCTTCGTTCTGCCGGATGTAGGCGCTGGCACCCACACTCTGCGTTTCCTTGCGACCGGCGAGAAGCGTGACAAGGACGGCAAGTACCTGGGTACCGAGGCGTACACCAACCGTAGCCCCGAGTTCACCGTGGTGGGCGAGGGTGGTTCGGATAACTCGTCTTCGAACTCTTCGGGTTCTTCCTCGAACCGCGGCTCTTCCAGCTCGAAGAGCAACGGTGGTTCCTCGAATGGCGGCTCGAACTCTAACAGCTCCGACTCTGCAGACGAGGCTCAGGGCTCTAACGATTCCAACGAGTCCTCGTCCAATGGTGGTTCGAACGGCTCCTCGAATGGTTCTGCAGGCGGCGCGGCTGAGGCTGAGACCGTCTACACCGACGCTGAGGGCAACACCATCACCAAGGAGGAGTACGACCGCCTGAACGCGGAAGCTGGCTCTTCCGGTACCTCCGCCTCCTCCGGTTCTTCCGCCGCTCCCGCTGCTTCGGCTTCTGCAAATGCCCAGAAGAAGGCGACCGCTTCGGCGAGCGCGTCCTCTTCGGCTGTTGCGCGCGGTACTGCGTCGAGCCCGAGCGCTTCGGCTTCGGCTAACACCGCGTCCACCGTGCAGACCGTGACCTACGGTGCTGCCTTCCCGTGGATTGGCGTGGTGGTTCTGGGCGTGAGCGTGGTGGCTGCCGCTGCGCTGCTGATTGCCCGCAAGCGCTAAGACTTAACGTCGGATGCGGGTGGGGGAGTACCCTGCCCGCTCCGGCGTTTCTCTCGTTATCTACCGGTGTGCCGGGTGCCCCTCCTGCGGGGTGCGCCGGGTTCGCCTCCCCGTTTTCTTGTATCGAGCATAAGGAGCATAGTGGCCCGCACGAGCTCATTGTCCCGAGATGTTCAGCAGGAGAGTACGTCCCGTCAGGGCTCTGTGATTCAGGGGCAGAAGTTGGGTAAGCGCCTGGCTTTTCTGTTCTTGTTTGCGGTGCTTTTGGTGGGGGCTGTGGCTGCTTCTTTGCTGTTTGGGTCGAATAATCTTCCGCCGGATCAGGTTCTGGCTGTTTTCAATGGCACTGCTTCTGAGCAGGCGCAGACGATTGTGATGGAGCAGCGTATTCCGCGTACCCTGGTGGGTCTTGCGGCGGGTGCCGCGTTGGCGGTTGCCGGTTCGTTGATGCAGTCGTTGACCCGTAACCCGTTGGCTGAGCCCGGTCTGATGGGTGTGAATGCCGGTGCTGCGGTGGCTGTGATTGCTTCCGTGGTGGTTTTTGGTGTGATGGGTATTTGGCAGTACATGGTTGCTGCGACGATTGGTGGCGCGTTGGCTGCGGTGCTGGTGTATACGCTGGGTCGTGGTCGTGACGGGTCGATCGTGAAGCTTGCGTTGGCGGGTGTGGCGATTTCTGCTGCACTGTCGGCGATTGCGCAGGGCCTGATTTTGGCTGATCAGGATGCGTATAACGAGTTCCGTGTGTGGGTTGCCGGTTCGCTGGAGGGCCGCGGTATGGATATTGCGTCGACGGTGGGTCCGGTGATTGTGCTGGGTATGCTGGTGGCGTTCTTTGTGGCTCCTGCGATTAATGCTCTGAGTATGGGCGAGGAGGCGGCGACCAGCCTCGGCGTGAGTGTTCGTACGACCCAGAATTTGACGTTGCTGGCGGTGACGGTGCTTGCCGGTGCTGCGACTGCTGCGGTGGGTCCGATTGGTTTTGTGGGTTTGGCGGTACCGTTTGTGGTGCGTGCCCTACTCGGTAATGATGTGCGCTGGGTGAATTATGGTTCGGCGCTGGTGGGTCCGGTGTGGCTGCTGTGTGCTGACGTGTTGGCGCGTGTGCTGGTGGCTCCGCAGGAGACTCAGGTGGGTATCGTGGCGACTCTTGCAGGTGCCCCGGTGTTCTTGTTCTTGATGACTCGTCGTAAGGTGGAGGCTCTCTAATGTCGAATTCTTCCGCTCTTTCGATGGCAACCGCCAGCCCGGCTAATCGTTCTGCGCGTCGTCGCGGCCGCGATTTGGGTGGCCGCCCGGTGCTGACTGTGCGCGGTCCTGTGAGTGCTCAGGTGCCGTGGCGCGTACTAATCCTGAATGTGGCGTTGGTGGTGCTGATTGCGGCACTGGCGTTTTGGGGCATGTTGCAGGGCGACTACAAGATCGCCCCGGAGAAGATGATCCCGGCGCTGCTGGGTGAGGGCAAGCAGATTACGGTGGCTTTCGCTCAGCAGCGTGCGGCGCGTATTGTGGCGGCGCTTCTGGTGGGTGCGGCACTTGGTCTGTCGGGTGCGATTTTCCAGGTGATTTCGGGTAATGCCCTGGGGTCGCCGGATATTATCGGTTTCACGAATGGTGCCGCGACCGGTGCGCTGTTGCAGATTATTGTGTTCAATTCCGGCCCCGTTGAGGTTGCCCTGGGCGCTGTTGTTGGTGGCTTGGCGACCTCGGTGCTGGTGTGGTTGTTGACGCGCCGCACGGGTCTGCACGGTTTCCGTCTGGTGCTGGTCGGTATTGGCGTGGGTTCTACCCTGGCTGCGTTCAATGCGCTGCTGGTGGTGCGTGCCTCGCTGACTCAGGCGCAGACTGCGGCGTCCTGGCTGGCGGGTTCGCTGAACGACATCACTTGGGAGCGCACCTACGCGCTGCTGGGTCTGCTGTTCGTGGTGACTCCGTTGCTGCTGATGCTGGTCCGCCCGCTGGGCGCGATTCGTTTTGGTGACCAGGTGGCATCCGGTTTGGGTGTGAGCGTGAACGCGTACCGTGTGGCGGCTCTGTTCATCGGTGTGCTTCTGGTTTCGTTGGCGACCGCGACGACCGGCCCGATTGCCTTCGTCGCCCTAGCGGCACCGCACATCGCGAAGACTCTCTCCCGCAGTGGCGGGGTGGGCTTCACCTCCGCGGCACTCATGGGCGCGCTCATGGTGCTCGGCTCCGACCTGATTGGCCGTTTTGCCGTTCCCGGACGCATCATTCAGGTGGGTGTGGTGACCGGCGCGATTGGCGGCCTGTACCTGATTTACCTGATTTACCTCGAAAGGAAGAAGAGCTAGTGAACACTAGTGTGACGACCCGCCTTGAAGGCGAGAACATGGTGGTTGCCTACGGTGAGCATACGGTGCTCAACGGGGTAGATTTTCAGGTGCCGGAGGGGGAGCTGACCGTCATCTTGGGCCCGAACGCCTGCGGCAAGTCGACCACTTTGAAGGCTCTTGCCCGCGTGAACCCGCTCAAGGAGGGTGAGGTTCGCCTGGACGGCACCCCGCTGCCGCAGATGAAATCCCGCGCCATCGCTAAGATTCTGGCGATGCTACCGCAGACCCCGGAGGCGCCGAGCGGCGTGACCGTGGCGGATGTGGTGGCGCGCGGCCGCTACCCGCACCAGTCGCTACTGCGTTCTTGGTCCGATGAGGATGAGCGCGCCTGCGTGGAGGCGATGCAGGCGGCGAACGTGCTGGAGCTTGCGGAGCGTCCCATTGAGGCGCTCTCGGGCGGTCAGCGTCAGCGTGTGTGGATCGCCATGACTTTGGCGCAGCAGACCCCGCTGATTCTGCTGGATGAGCCGACCACCTACCTGGATATCACGCACCAGATTGAGGTGCTGAACCTGACGAAGAAATTGCATTCCGAAGGCCGGACTGTAGCCGTGGTGTTGCATGACCTGAACCTTGCTTTCAGGTATGCTACTCATGTTGTGTTAATGAAGCAGGGTCGGATTATCGCTCAGGGTGATCCGCGTGCAATAATTACACCGGAACTTATTCAGGAAGTTTTTGACCTGCAATCGGTCATTATTCCTGATCCGTGCACTGGTACCCCTTTGGTGATTCCGAAGGAGAACCAAACGATTCATATTGCCGCTGACGCTATTTCGGCGGCCCGCGAAAGCGAGTAGTTTTCGCCCCTAAGCCGCGTGGGAGTTTGCGCCAGCCGTCTCAGTACGGGTGGAAAAGCTAGGCATTGCGCCAAGCAGCGAACGCTAGGATCTGAGGGACCCAGGATCCCCTGCGCGTAGGGCGCCTACCCGGTGCTCGCCCGTCTTTGACGCATGAACGGATCCGAGCACTGGGTAGGTTCCATTTTGGGAACCCGTAGATGAGGCACCGAGACTGCCGCATGAGACCTTCCTCTTGTGAAGGTTTGATGCACGGTCTCGGTGCCTCATCTCATTTAACTGCGCGGTTTGTGCCAGCTGTTTTTACCGCCCCAATTTTCGGCCCCACTTTGGGTGGTGTTTGCGCCTACTGTTATGAATGTCATGTTTTGGTTCTTTCGCTTTTTCCTTTGGCTGGAGTTTGGGTAAGGGATACCATAGAGTGAGGTAGTGGAGGCTAACTAACGATAATGCGCCTCCTCACCGATTCTCACCGATTGAGTGTTTCCACAGACCAAGGAGGAACCGTTGGGCGAGCACGAACCCACCGCGACCGTTCCCGCGCAGAACAGTTCTGAACAGCGCACTTCTGAACAGGCTGCTTCTGCGCAGCCTCGTACCGTTGCGCCGGCTGTGCGCCCGAGCCCTCCCAAGATCCCGCGCCCTGTACCGGCACCGCGCGTGGACAGCCCCCTCATCAGCGCCCTCATCGCCGAGGCGGTCAGCCCCGAAGAGCTGAACGCCCGCATCGTTGAGGTCGTCTCCGAAGGCACCCCCATCATCGAGCCGGTGCATCTTGACGACGGCACCATCAGTGAGAACGAGCGCATCGTCACCTTCCTGTACCGCAACGAGCAGGCGGAGCAGGTGCTCATGTTCATCAACCGCCTGACCGATGAGAAGAACCTTGACCGTTCCCTCATGGCCCGCATCGAGGGCACCGACTGGTGGCAGCTGAGCATGCAGATGGAAACCACCTGGCGTGCCTCCTACAACTTCTTGCCGACGCTACCCGGCGAGCGCCCCGCCTGGCTGGGCGATGACGACCAGGTGCGCCTGCGCGCCGCCCTGGACTCCGGCGAGGGTGACCCGCTGAACCCCGAGACCGTGTGCAACCGCATCGGTCGTTGCATGGGTGTGGTGCAGCTTGAGCACGCGCCGGTGCAGGAGTTCATCCTGACTCAGGAAGAGATTGACGAGCTGCCCGCCCCCGAGTGGATGCAGACCTCTGACGGCCACCAGTACGTGCTCGGTCGTGTGGGGGATCCCGCCCCGGATGCGCCGCTGTTCATCCAGTTCGACGGTGAGATGTGGTTCAGCCAGGGCATGGAGCAGACCCTCAACCGCGCCCATGAGGCGGGCCGTATTCCGGCGATGCATGTGTTCTTCCTGCACTCTGGCGGTCGTGAGAACCGCTGGAAGGAACTGAACGGTGACAACCCGATTGCCGACTACCTGGTGGAGATTGCGTTCCCGCACTTGGAGGCGGTGTACGGCATTAAGACCGACCCGCAGAACATTGTGATTAACGGTCAGTCGCTGGGCGGCCTGTCCTCCCTGTTGGCGGTGTTGAGCCGCCCGGAGGCGTTTGGCGGCGCGATCGCGCAGTCTTCGTCGCTGTGGCAGCCGCAGGTCATGGACCGCCTGGACGAGCTGGAGGCGGCGGGCGAGATTGATCGTCTGCGCCACCTGTACCTTGAGATTGAGGTGGGGGAGCAGGAGTGGGTTCTGGTGCCTCCTCACCGAGAGCTGAAGGCGCGTCTGGAAAAGCTGGGCCTGGAGAGGGCACACTGCACGACCTTCAACGGCGGTCACGATTATGCGTGCTGGCGCGGTGCGATTGTGCCGGCCCTGGAACGCATTATTGCTGCCAGCCGGGAGGCTGAACGCACTGAGCCAGGCTCTGCAGAAGACCAGCGAGAGGTAGCCTAGGGCTCCGCCCGGGTAGAGCACACCCCGTATGGTGGGCGTGCGGGGTTCCCGTTAGGGTAAACACCGCCGCGCCCGTATCCTAGAGAAGTACAGCCTAAGAAGAGTGCCACACTACCGCGCCGCGAGGGGTGCCGAAAGGTACCCGGCGTAGGTTGTGCACCCGCCCTCATTGACGAGATGGCATCACGCTGCGAACGCACGCAGCACGTGAGCGCTATAGAAACCGCAAACGACACAGAAATCGAGAGAAGATGACCGTAGAACGTAGCCCCCTGGCCCCCACACCGCTCATCCCCGAGTCTTTTGCCGCGAAGTACCGCGAAGCCGGCTACTGGATTGACCAGACCATCCCCGAGTTCCTGCTGGATGCCTGCCGCGCAAAGCCGCACTTCCCGGCGCTCGTGGCGATTTCGCACGCGCAGCTCGATGAGGACGGCAAGCCCCAGCAGATTCGCCTCTCCTACGGTGAGCTGGAGGCGGCAGGTCGTGCCGCTGCGGCGCGCCTCGTTCAGGCTGGCGTGCAGCCCGGTGACCGCGTGCTGCTGCAGCTGGGTAACACCGCCGAGTACCTGGTGTACCTGCTGGGTATTTTCTGGGCGGCTGCTCTGCCGGTGTTCTGCCTGCCGCAGCACCGCACCACCGAGCTCGTGCACTTTGCGACCCGCACCGACGCGGCGGCGCACGTGTTCTCTTCGCTGACCCCCGGCGCAGATTTCGCCGCCCTGCACGAGGACGTTGCCGCCGAGCTGCGCAAGAACTCCCAGGAGCCGCCGGTCGCTATTGACGTTGCCGAGCCGCTGACCCCGCTGACCGACGAGGAGCTCGCTGAAGAGTTCGTGCCCGGCGTCGTTCAGAACACCGAGAACCAGCGCGCGAGCGAGCAGGTGGCGTTCCTGCAGCTTTCCGGCGGTACGACCGGCATTTCGAAGCTGATTCCTCGCACCCACGCCGCCTACTTGTACTCGGTGCGCGGCTCGGTCGATATCTGCAAGCTGAACAACAACACGACCATGCTCGTGGTGTTGCCCGCCGCGCACAACTTCACGATGAGCTCGCCCGGTATTCTGGGCGTCATGTGCGCCTCCGGCAAGCTGGTGTTTGCGGCGGACCCGTCCCCGCAGACTGCATTCCACCTCATTGAGATGGAGGGTGTGACCACCTCCGCGCTGGTGCCGCCGCTGGCTCAGGCGTGGGTCGCCTCCGCGGAGAAGCGCGATGTGTCCCTGCCGTCCCTGCAGACCCTGCAGGTGGGCGGCTCGAAGCTGGCTCCGGCGGTTGCAGGTAAGATTGAGTCGGTGCTCGGCTGCACCGTTCAGCAGGTGTTCGGCATGGCTGAGGGCCTGGTGAACTACACCCGCTCGACCGACCCGATTGAGATGCGTCTGAGGACTCAGGGCTACCCGATTAGTCCTGACGATGAAATTCTGATTGTTGATGATCAGGACCAGCCGGTTAAGCGCGGCGAGAGCGGCCACCTGCTCACCCGCGGCCCGTACACGATTCGCGGCTACTACCTGGAGGAGAACGCGAACCGCTACGGCTTCACCGAGGACGGCTTCTACCGCACCGGCGACATTGTGCGCCTGGTCGCTGGCAAGTACCTTGAGGTGACCGGCCGCGCGAAGGACCAGATTAACCGCAACGGCGAGAAGATTGCCGTGGACGAAATTGAAGAGCTGGCGCTGACCCACCCCGACGTTTTTGACGCCGTGGTTCTGGGCATCCCGGATGAGACCGTGGGCGAGCGCGTGGGCCTGGTCATTGTGCCGCAGGAAGGCGCTGACCTGGGCGAAAACCCGCGCCGCACGATGCACGAGTTCTTCACCTCGAAGAAGCTCGCCGACTTCAAGATTCCCGAGCGCGTGCAGGTTCTGCAGGAGCTGCCCACCACGAACGTGGGTAAGATTTCTCGCCGCGAACTGCGCGCCAAGCTTGCCGAAATTTTCGGCTAAACCCTTTTCGGCTAAACCTTACGCCCGTATTCCTACCCCTACTTGAGGAGAAAAATGTCCGCACTTGAGACCCTGCGCCCCATCATGGAGAAGTACATCGTCGAGCCCGACTCCCTGCAGACTGCTTTTGACGAGCCGACCACCGACCTGTTCTCCCTGGGCCTGGACTCGATGGGCGCATTCGCCCTGCTCGATGATCTTGCCGCTGAGGGCGCCGTGATTGAGTTTACCGAGCTGGTGGAGAACCCGACCGTGGAGTTCATCGCCTCCCGCCTGGGCTAAGCGTTACCGCACCCCGAGTGCCCGCCTGCCGCGAATGCAGACGGGCGCCCGGGGTGTTTGCTACTCGCCTCGTTTTTCTGTACGCCGGTTTTACGCCGTGTTGTGTAGCTGCGTTTACGCTTGCCAGTGCACTTCTGCCAGCGCGAAACGGTGGGGCAGTAGCCTACCTTTCACACACCGCATATCATCCCTAATCCAGACCCTTACTCCAGACCTTGAGAGGCCACCATGGGCGTAGCTGATACTATCGCACCCGCATCCACAAACTCCGGGACTGCTTCCGACCTTCGCACCGCCGCGACTGATCCCGCATCGCACAGTGCTGACAGTCCCTGGCTGCCGCTGACCACTAACGCGCGCGGCATCTACTTTGCCGCCGCGATTGACCCGACGAACCCCTGCTACAACACTGCGGAGGTTCTGCAATGCCCCGCGGACACCGACCTCGATCTGCTGCGTGAGGCGCTGGTGCAGCTCTACCGCGAGAACGAGGGCTTCCGCGTGCGCACCCGCATTGCCGATGGTGCCGCCTCTCAGCAGATTCTGCCGCTTGAGGCGTTCCTTGCGGGCATTGACCTGCTCGTGGACGAAGGGGAGCTGACCAGCACCGCGGAGACGGGGGAGGAGAACTCCTCTGACCTGCCCGGCTCTGACTTGCCCGCGCCGGTGCGCGCCTGGGCGCAGCGCCTGCTCGCCCAGCCCCTCACCACAGATGAGGGTGTGACCGTGCGCAGCGCAGTGGTGCGTTACGGCGGGTTCCTTTGGGTTTATCACTCCTTCTCCCACGTGGTTGCCGACGGGTTTGCCGCGTTCAACGGCCTCTCCCGCGTGGCGGCGATATACCGCGCCCTGTCCGCCGGTCAGCCGGTCCCGGCAACCCGCCGCATGAGCCTGCAACAGCTACTCGACGCCGACGATGCCGCCTCCGACGCCCGTGACGAAGACGTCGCCTTCTGGGAGGCGAGCGGCGCCCTGGAACAGGAAGACACCTCCCTGGCGGGTCGTACCGCCTCCCCGTCGGCGCGGTCTGTGCGCCTGGCGTTCAGCATTGACGTGCCCACCCAGCAGGCTCTGCTGGATGCGGCAAAGCAGCACGCCGTCTCCTGGCCGGTGCTGGCGACCGCCGCCGTGGGCTCGTACCTGGCGCGTGTGGGCGGCTACCCGCAGGCTTCGTTCGGCGTGCCGCAGATGAACCGCATGTTCGCCCGCACCCTGCCGGAGGCGACCCGCGCCCTGGGCACGGCGAGCGCGCAGACCGGCTGTACCGCGGTGAATGTTCTGCCGGTGCAGGTTGCGGCGACCGGTCCCATCGCGGAATCCCTGCAGTCGGTGAAGGAGCAGTACGCCCGTAACGCTGAGCATCCGCTGGCTCGTCAGGAAGACCTCGAGCGTACCGCGCGTAACGCCCAGTCCAGGCTGTTTGGCGCGCAGATTAACGTGGTGCCCTTCGACGCGGTGCTGCCGCTGGCGGCGCCCTCCAAGGACGAGTCCAGATCCGCGGTACCGACCGCGCGCATCCACAATATCTCTGCCGGTCCCGTTGCTGACGCGACCTTCACCCTGCGCGGCATGCCCGGCCGCGGCAACAGCATCTCCTGCGAGATTGACATGAACCCGGCGCTCTACACCGCCAAGGAGCTGGAACGCCACGCCGCCCGCCTGAGCGAGTGGCTGCCCGCCTACGCCGCGGAGGCGCAGCGCGAGGGTGCCTCCCTGAACAACCTGGGTTTGGCGACCGAGGCGGAGCTTGCGACCCTGCGCGAGCTGACCGCCCCGGCGCGCACCGAGCATCCGCTGGAGTACAAGACCCTGCTGGGCCGCTTCCGTGATGCGGTGGCGGCGCATCCGCAGGCGCTCGCGGTGCTGGATTCTGCCCCCGCGCCCGGTGAGGTGCTCACCCCCGAGTCGGAGCGCGCCTACGCTTTTGACCGCGCCCTCACCTACGCCGAACTGGATGAGCGCGCCCGTGCGCTTGCCGCGCAGCTGCTGGACTGGGGCGTTCGCCCCGCCGATGCGGTGGGTCTGCGTGTGCACCGCGGTGTGGAGCAGTACGTGGCGCTGTACGCCCTGCTGTACGCTGGCGCCACCTACGTGCCGGTGCTACCGGATCTGCCCGCCGAGCGTGTGGGTGTGATGATGGAGGACGCCGAATGTTCCCTGCTGTTGCACGGCCCCGGTCTGCATCCGCTGAGTGCGCAGGAGCTGAACCCGCAGAAGCCGCAGCGGCACGCGAACCTGCCCCAGCACACTCTGCCCCAACTCACCCAGCCTGAGCACACCCAGGAACCCTCCTCGGCACCCGCCGCCGAGGAGTTTCCGGGCACGAAAACCGGCCTGGACGAGGACGCTTACGTGCTCTTCACCTCCGGCTCCACGGGCAGGCCTAAGGGCGTTGCCATCAGCCACCGCGCGATTGATAACCGCCTGCGCTGGCAGCAGCACCAGATCCCGGTGGGGGAGGACGACCGCGTTCTGCACAAGACCCCCATCTCCTTTGACGTACACGTGTGGGAGCTGTACTGGCCGCTCGCCGAGGGGGCCGCCGTGGTCATTGCCGCCCCGGAGGGTCACCGCGACCCCGCCTACCTGGCGCGCGTGATTGCCGAGCAGTCCGTCACGGCGGTGCACTTTGTGCCGACCATGCTTTCGGCGCTGACCTCTTCGCCGGCGGCGCGCCGCATCCTGGCTGATGCTGGCTTCGGCAGGGAACGAGAGCAGCCCCTGCGCTACGTGGTCTGCTCGGGCGAGGCACTGCAGAAGGACCAGGTGCAGGCTGCGGGCGAGGTTCTGGGCGTGTACCCGCTGAACCTGTACGGCCCGACCGAGGCGGCAGTGGACGTGACCTTCTGGGAAACCTCCAACGACCCGCAGCGCGAGAGCGTGCCCATTGGCGAGCCGGTCTGGAACACCGGCACCCTGATTCTTGACCCGACCGGCCACCCCGTGCCGATGGGCGTGACGGGCGAACTGCACCTGTCGGGCGTGCAGCTGGCGCGCGGCTACAATAACAACCCGCAGGCGACCGCGGCGGCTTTCGTGGAGCAGGCTCCTGCCGGTGCGCTCGCACTGCTGAACGGTGAGAGTCAGCGCCTGTACCGTACGGGCGATTTGGCGTGCTGGGAGATTCTTCCCGATGGCCGCGCCGTTATCGGTTACCGCGGCCGCACGGATTACCAGATTAAGGTGCGCGGTCAGCGCCTGGAGCTGGGCGATATTGAGATGGCTCTTGCCGCGGTTGAGGGCGTGAGCGCTTCGGTGGCTCTGCTGTACCGCGGCCTGCGTGAGCCTGCCCTGGCGGCGGTGCTGGAGGTCGGCGACGTGCCCGCTGAGCGTGCCGAGCAGCTGGTGGAGGCGGCGCGTAAGCATTGCGCGCAGGTTCTGCCGGACTACATGGTTCCGACCCTGTGGCATACTCTGCCTGCTCTGCCGGTGAGCCCCTCCGGTAAGGCTGATCGCAAGCTGTTGGCGTCCCTCGATCTGACCCCGCAAACTTCTGAGGCTGAGGGTCCGCACGGTCTGCTGGAGCAACAGCTGTGCTCGATTATTGCGGGAGTGCTGGGTCGTGAGCGTTTCGGCGTGGATGAGGATTTCTTCGCTTCGGGCGGTCATTCGCTGGCGGCTCTTGAGGTGATTGCCGCGGTTGAGGAGCAGCTGGGTCTGAGCGTGAGTATCGGTGCGCTTTTTGCGCATCCGACGGTGCAGGCTTTGGCGGCGTCCATTGCGGGGGAGCGCGGCGAGGGTGCGGAGTTCGCGCCGGTTCTGCCGCTGCGTGAGCATCCTGCCGCGCATGATGCTGCTGAGCCCGCTCATCATCCTGCGCCGCTGTTTATTCTGCCGCCTGCGGGTGGTTTGGGCTGGTGCTATGCGGGGTACCTTTCGCATCTTCCGGCTCAGCAGGGTGTGTATGCTTTGCAGGCTGAGGCGTTCTCTGACCCGAATGCCGGGTTTGCGTCGAGCCTGCAGGAGTTGGCTGAGGGCTACCTGAAGCTGATTGAGAAGACTCTGGCGGAGCGTTCGTTGCCGCGTCGTTTTGCGTTGATGGGCTGGTCTGTGGGCGGTACTGCCGCGGTGCAGGTGGCGGCCCTGGCGCAGGCTGCGGGTGCGCAGGTTGAGCGAGTCATCCTGTTGGATGCGTATCCTTCGGAGCAGTGGCAGGGCGTGCCTGCGCCGGATGAGCAGGAGAGCTTCCGTGCGCTGTTGCGTATGGGCGGTTTGCCGGAGCCTGCCGCCGATGAGCAGCTTGATCTGCCCGGTACGTTGGAGCGTCTGCAGCGGGCGGGTTCGGCGATGGGTTACCTACCGGAGGAGAAGTTGGGCGTGTGCTTGGGTAGTATGCGTGCTTCGGCGGCGTTGATGCGTGGTGCTGAGCAGGCGTTCTTTGAAGGGGACGTGTTGCTGGTGGGCGTGCCGCATGAGGATCAGCCGTATTTGGATGCGGAGGGTTGGGCGGCGCATGCGTCGTCGTTCCGTGCGGTGCTGCTGGAGGGTACGCACCCTGACCTGGTGAATCCGGCGCGTTTGGCGGAGGTGACCGGCCACTTCACCAATTAGCCCTCTCTATCTGTAGAGTAATTAATAAATATAAATGTCCCCGATTGATGATTCATCAATCGGGGACATTTATATTTATTGGTTTTTGAGAACCCACTCTTTATACCGAAGATTAACTTCTGATTGCCGCTGTCGCTGTTCTTCTAGTTTTGTTTCATTATCTCGAATGAGCGGTTTTTGATATGAGGCTACGAGGTTGGCAAGACCTTGAGCCATTCCTGTATCTTTACTGCATTGTGCTTCAATGACGCTGAGTCGAATTTCTTCTTCTGATGCCGGGGCATTATTATCACCGCTAGCGCGGGTTGCATCTGATAGTTCTTGTGTTTCCCATTCTTCGTCGCCCTTTCGTGGTGTTAAACCTTTATCCGATAGGCATTTCCACCATGCTTCACGGTATTTTTTCCATTCGGGATGATTCATGGCAGCTGCATAGGATTGGCCGTGGATTCGACGATAGGCTTCTGAGAGGCCACTTTGCTCTTCGAGGCTGATGCCCGCAATCTCTTTCATTGTGGCTGAGATTTCAGGCATGCACTGTTCCATGATTTTTGTGTCATAGCCCCCCGATGATGGTGCATTCCCGGGTCGCTTGTAGTTTCCATATTTGGCGGAGTATTCGGGGTTCCAGAGACCAAACTCGCGACTGGACGAAAAGAATTTCCTATCTTCTACATCCGGGATATATATTTCATAGGATTGGCCGTGCTTTGCGAAACAGCGCTGCCTGAGAATTTCCAAGGCTTGAGTGTAATACTGGGAATTTTCATCTAAAAGGTCATTGTATTCTTCGAGTGGAGTAATGATTCGGTTGTTTTTATAGTCTAGAGTTGCTTGGGCTGTTTCATCACGTTCTAGTTGCGGGCCTGTAGAACAGGATGTGCAGGCTAGCGTGAATGCAAACGTTATAGCCATTGCGGGCTGAAAGAACTTCTTGAGGTTCATGATTCTCCCTCCTTAATTGGATAAAGAATATGCGGCAGTAAAGAAAGCGGGGCTGTATTTTGCTGATTGTTGCAAAGCATATGCCTCGGTGAATACGGGTGTCGAGAGAATCTGGAATCTATGTGAATCCCAGAGCGATAAGCAGAATCTCGGGGGAGTGCCTGCTAGATGGGGAACGCACCCGTGGCGAAAGGCCAAGACGCTAATGCAGACAACGCACAAGGGTGTTTCTGCAGCGTCGTTACTGCTAGGAGAGTATTCTAGAGCTTCATCAGGAACCCCTATGAGTTATGGAGGGTAAATGCTCGTAGATGAGTGAGCTGTGCCCTCCGTAATGTTGACCGGGCACCCTGAATATCCACCAATGCTGTGGTGAATATCATAGTTAAGGGTAGTTAAAGGCTACCACCGGCTAGGTACACACGGCAACCAAAACTCCGGTCACGTCTGATTTATTACATAAGAAATGCGTAGTCAACGAGAATATCAACAGGAAGCAGCTTGGGTACCCTGCGCCTCCTCACAGTTAAAACACGAATGCCCCCGGTTGATGAATCATCAACCGGGGGCATCGTTTAGCGTCTAACGCAGAACCGAGGTTCTACCGCTAAATGCTTAGTGCTGCTCCAGCTCGGAGTTAGCGTTCACGTTCAGCAGGTCGTACTTAGCGAATGCCTTCGCGGGAACGTCTGCTGCAACCTCGCCGCGCTTTGCCAGCATCTGCAGGGTGCGGACAACAACCGACTCTGCATCGATGTGGAAGAAGCGACGTGCACCCGGGCGGGTGTCTGCGAAGCCGAAGCCGTCAGCACCCAGGGTTGCGAAGTCGTTCGGAACGAACTGGCGGATCTGGTCGGGAACCTCCGAGGAGAAGTCGGTGGTCGCGATGATCGGGCCAGCAGCGCCTGCCAGCTTCTGGGTCACGTAAGGAACACGAGCGGGCTGGTTCGGGTTCAGCAGAGCCTCTTCCTCAGCGGCAATGCCGTCGCGGCGCAACTCAGTCCACGAGGTGACAGACCAGACGTCTGCGGAGACGCCCCAGTCCTCAGCCAGCAGCTTCTGAGCCTTCTCGATCCACGGAACAGCAACGCCGGATGCCAGTAGCTGTGCCTTGGGGCCGGAGGTCAGCGGGGACTCGCTAATCTTGTGGATACCCTTGATGATGCCCTCAACGTCAACGTTTGCCGGCTCAGCAGGCTGGTGAATCGGCTCGTTGTACACGGTCAGGTAGTACATGACGTTGTGGTCTTCGTCCTTGGTGCCGTACATCTGCTCGATACCGCGCTCCATGATGTGCGCAATCTCGTAACCGTATGCCGGGTCGTAGATCTTGAACGCCGGGTTGGTGGACGCCAGGATCGGGGAGTGACCGTCAGCGTGCTGCAGACCCTCACCGGACAGGGTGGTACGACCTGCGGTTGCACCGATAACGAAGCCGCGGCACAGCTGGTCGGAAGCTGCCCAGAAGCCGTCGCCGGTGCGCTGGAAACCGAACATCGAGTAGAAGATGTAAATCGGGATCATCGGCTCGCCGTGGGTGTCGTAGGAGGTACCGATGGCGGTGAACGCTGCGGTTGCGCCTGCCTCGTTAATACCCACGTGAACGATCTGGCCCTCGGGGGACTCGGTGTAGGTCAGCATGAGCTGGTGGTCAACGGGCACGTAGTTCTGGCCGTTGGGGTTGTACAGCTTAGCGGACGGGAAGAAGGAGTCCATACCGAAGGTACGTGCCTCATCGGGGGTGATGGGAACGATACGGTGACCGAAGCCCTTCACACGCATGAGGTCCTTCATCAGGCGGACGAACGCCATGGTGGTAGCAGCGGTCTGCTTGCCGGAGCCCTTCTTGGTCTGTGCGTAGACCTTGGACTCGGGCAGGGTGATCTCGGGCTGTGCGTTTGCGCGGCCGGGGATGTAACCGCCGAGTTCCTTACGGCGTGCCTGCATGTACTGCAGTGCCGGGTGGCTTGCCTCGGGCAGGTAGTACGGCGGGTTGTACAGATCCTTCTCCAGCTCCTCGTCGGAGATGGGGATGTTCAGGTGGTCACGGAAGCCCTTCAGTGCTTCCATGGTGAACTTCTTGATCTGGTGGGTGGAGTTACGTGCCTCGAAGAACGGGCCGAGCTCCGCACCCTTAATGGACTGTGCCAGGATGACGGTGGGCTTGCCCTTGGTCTCCATAGCTTCCTTGAAGGCTGCGTAGAGCTTCTTGTCGTCGTGGCCACCCAGGCGCAGGTTGAAGATCTGCTCGTCGGTCAGGTCTGCAACCAGTTCCTTGGTCTCGGGGTACTTGCCGAAGAAGTGCTCGCGGATGTAGCCGCCGTCTTCGCCGCGGAAGGTCTGGTAGTCACCGTCGAGGGTCTCGTTCATCAGCTGGATGAGCTTGCCGCTCTTGTCCTTCTTGAGCAGCTCGTCGTAGTCGGAGCCCCACAGGACCTTGATAACGTGCCAGCCTGCGCCGCGGAAGAATGCCTCGAGCTCCTGAACGATCTTGCCGTTACCGCGAACGGGGCCGTCCAGACGCTGCAGGTTGCAGTTGACGACGAAGGTCAGGTTGTCCAGGTGCTCGTTTGCAGCCAGCTGCAGTGCACCACGCGACTCGGGCTCGTCCATTTCGCCGTCGCCCAGGAATGCCCAGACGTGCTGCTCGGAGGTGTCCTTGATCTTGTGGTTGTGCAGGTACTTGTTGAAGGATGCCTGGTGGATTGCGTTCAGGGGGCCCAGACCCATGGAAACGGTCGGGAACTGCCAGAACTCGGGCATGCAGCGGGGGTGCGGGTACGAAGGAATACCGTTTGCGCCCTTGGTCTTCTCCTGGCGGAAGCCGTCCATCTGCTCTTCGGTCAGGACGCCCTCAACGAATGCGCGGGAGTAGACACCGGGGGAGGAGTGACCCTGGAAGAAGATCTGGTCGCCGCCACCGGGGTGGTTACGGCCGCGGAAGAAGTGGTTCTGGCCCATCTCGTAGATGTCAGCGACACCTGCGAAGGTGGAGATGTGACCGCCAACGCCGATGCCCTTCTTCTGGGCACGCTGAACCATGATTGCTGCGTTCCAACGGATCCATGCGCGGTACTGGCGCTCGAGTTCCTCATCGCCGGGGTACTCGGGCTGCTGGTCTGCGGGGATGGTGTTGATGTAGTCGGTCTTGACCAGAGTGGGGACCTTTACGCCCTTTGCGCCAGCCTCCTTGAGCAGCGCGCGAAGGATGTACTCTGCACGCTCGGTGCCGTGAGTCTTGATAAGGTCCTCGAGGGACTCAGCCCATTCCTGGGTCTCTTCTACGTCGATGTCCTTGAGGCCATCAAGAAGGGTGCTCAGGGAGTGCTCGTTCGGTACGTTAGCCAAACTAATCCAACCTCTCTTCTGTGCGGTTGTGTAGATTGTTCGCCGCGATGTTGCATTGTCGAACAATCTCTGCGTTTAAGCGCTATAGATCCGTGGGGTCTACTTCGCTACTTATCTCTACTATCTTAGACCTAAATGTGGGCTTCTTGGCATCAAACGAAGGTTTTTGTGATGTGGGTTTCGTGGCTTAGCTCTCTGAGCGAAAAATATGCGCATCAAAAGTACTAGTTAGGGTCTTTTTGTATCTAAATAGTGCGGAATGGTGGGGGTGGCGGAATGGCGCGGAATGATGGGGTATGACCTACCTATAAGGCCGGGGGTCAACATGGCTTGATGTGGCTTGCTGTGGGGGGAGTTGCGAAAAAGAAAAAAATATTGAGACATAGAACACATGTTTCGGATTTGCGTGGCACCTCAAAAGCCCGTATAGTTTTCTCTTGTGTTCGCCACTGAAACGACAACGAATCAGTGAGAACTACGGGTCTTTAGCTCAGCTGGTAGAGCGCCACGTTTACACCGTGGATGTCATCGGTTCGATCCCGGTAGGACCCACCGCTAACCCCGGTACCGCAAGGTACCGGGGTTTTTGTTTACCTATTGACTTGCCGCGAGGGTACCCGGCGGGAAGCTCGCGAAGATAATCCAGCCGGAACTGCGATTCCTTCGGGCATAAAACTGCACTCCACCTATATATAGCCTGCCCTAAGCGCGTATCCTTATATACATGACTGAAAACAAGAAGGCACAGATTGGTGTCACCGGCCTTGCTGTCATGGGCGCAAACCTCGCCCGCAACCTGGCACGTAACGGCTACACCGTGGCACTGCACAACCGTTCCGTAGAGAAGACCGACGCACTGCTGGCTGAGCACGGCGCAGACGGCGACTTCATCCGTACCGAGTCCCTGCAGGAACTCGTTGACTCCCTCGAGTCTCCCCGCCGCATCCTGATTATGGTCAAGGCGGGCGCACCCGTCGACGCAGTGATCGAGCAGCTCACCCCCATGCTCGATGAGGGCGACATCATTATCGACGGCGGTAACTCCCACTTCCCCGACACCATCCGTCGCGAGCACGCCCTGGCTGAAAAGGGCCTGCACTTCGTGGGCGTTGGCGTCTCCGGCGGCGAAGAGGGCGCTCTCTGGGGCCCCTCCATGATGCCCGGCGGCTCCGCAGAGTCCTACAAACACCTGGGCCCGCTGCTCGAAAAGATCGCAGCGAAGGCACCTCAGGACGGCGCACCCTGCTGCGCATGGATCTCCACCGACGGTGCAGGTCACTTTGTGAAGATGGTCCACAACGGCATCGAGTACGCCGACATGCAGGTGATCGGCGAAGCCTACGACATTCTGCGCTCCATCGCAGGCATTGAGCCGGCACAGCAGGCAGAAATCTTCAAGGCCTGGAACGAAGGCGACCTGAGCTCCTACCTGATTGAAATCACCGCTGAGGTGCTCGCACAGGTCGATGCAAAGACCGGCAAGCCCCTGGTCGACGTTATTGTTGACGCAGCGGGCCAGAAGGGTACCGGCCTGTGGACCGCTAAGGCCGGCCTGGACCTCGGTTCCCCCGTCTCCGCTATCGCAGAGTCCGTGTTCGCACGCGCCCTCTCCTCCTCCGAGCGTGAGCAGCGCGAGCAGGCACAGCGCGAACTGCCCGCAGGTCTGATCGCAACCACCGGCATCGGTGCAGGCGACCCCGAGTTCGTTGAGGATGTGCGCCGCGCACTCTTCGCCTCCAAGCTCGTTGCGTACGCACAGGGCATGGACCTGCTCACCCGCGCAGGCAAGGAATACGGCTGGGACCTGAAGCTGGACACCATCGCATCGCTGTGGCGTGCAGGCTGCATCATCCGCGCCGAGCTGCTGGGCGACATCATGGCTGCCTACGCTGATGAGGCTCCCGCGAACATGCTGCTGGCACCCGCTTTCAAGAACCTCATGGAGGAGCTCGTTCCTTCCTGGCGTCGCGTGGTGGCTAAGGCAACCGCACTGGGCATCCCCGTGCCGGTGTTCGCTTCCGCACTGTCCTACTACGACGGTCTGCGCCGCGACCGCCTGCCCGCATCCCTGATTCAGGGTCAGCGTGACTTCTTCGGTGCACACACCTACGGTCGTATTGACGAAGAGGGTGCCTTCCACACCATGTGGAGCGGTGACCGTTCCGAGGTGAACGCAGCGGACATTCACGTTCACTAAGCTCCCGTAGCTGAACACATAAAGCCCGCCTTCGGCTGGATGAGAATCCGGTCGAAGGCGGGCTTTCGTTATGTCTTATATGGGGCACCCCGAGGTGTCTCAGGTATCGCAGGTATCGCAGGGGGGCGTAGTAGAGGTATCTCAGGGGTTATAGCAGGGGAGAAGACCTGCAGAGCCTCGCCAGGAGCCTCCAGACGCGCCTCTATCGCCTCAAAACGCTAACAAGCACTAAATCCACATGGCGGGGTCAATGTACTCCACAGCGTCCACCAGGGGCTTCTTCTTCTCCGGGGTGCGCGGGCGGTGCTTCGCCGGAATGCCGGTAATAATCGAATCGGCGGGGTGATCGTTGACCACCACGGCGTTCGCGCCAATAGCGCTATCGGAACCAATCTCCACCGGACCCAGCACCTTAGCGCCGGCACCAATGGTCACGCGGTCACCAATGGTGGGGTGGCGCTTCACCTTCTCCAGGGAGCGACCGCCCAGGGTCACGCCGTGGTACAGCATCACGTCGTCACCGACCTCAGCGGTCTCACCAATGACAATGCCCATGCCGTGATCGATGAAGAAACGGCGGCCAATGGTCGCGCCGGGGTGAATCTCCACACCGGTCAGAAAACGAGCAAACTGCGAGAGAGTACGAGCCAGAGCCTTCGTCTCATCCTTCTGCCAGAGCTTATGGGTCAGACGGTGAACCCAAATGGCGTGCATACCCGAATAGTTCAGCGCAATCTCGACAGCGCCACGCGCAGCAGGGTCGTGCTGGCGGACGTTCTCAATATCTTCACGCAGACGCGCAATAAAACTCATGGGTTCCCTTTCCCTCATCGGTCGTTCTCTGTATATGCGACCTTTCCAAAGGTACCAACAATGAAGCCCATTCGCCTATTCCCGGCCGGCTACATGTCATAGTAGACACGCTTACCAAAAACTCAGTCACACAAACGCGCGGAACGTAATATTTCTGCCGGTCAAAAGACGCAAAAGCCCCGCCTCGGGACCGTCCACAGTGGGACGTGCCGGAGGCGGGGCATCAGCTATCCAAACCCTAGGTCCAAGACCTCAGGCAGGGAGCAGAGGGGAGAAACAACGGGCTATTAGCCGCGGATATCCTCGTACAGGGCGGTAGAGATGTAACGCTCACCGAAGTCGGGAACGATAGCCACAATCAGCTTGTCCTTGTTCTCAGACTTCTTAGCCTCCTCCAGAGCAGCCCAAACAGCCGCACCGGAAGAAATGCCGCCCAGAATACCTTCCTGGGTAGCCAGCAGGCGGGAGGTGCGCATAGCGTCCTCAGCGCTGACCGGAGTCACCGAGTCGTAGACGCCGCGGTCCAGGGTTTCCGGAACGAAGTTAGCGCCCAGGCCCTGAATCTTGTGGGGACCAACGCGACCCTCGGAAAGCAGCGGGGAGTCCTTCGGCTCAACCGCAACAACCTTCACGTCCGGGTTCTGCTCCTTCAGGTACTTACCGGTACCGGAAATGGTGCCGCCGGTGCCAATACCCGCCACGAAAATGTCGACCTTACCGTCGGTTGCTTCCCAAATCTCAGGGCCGGTGGTGTTGTAGTGAATGGTCGGGTTCGCCTCGTTGGTGAACTGGGATGCCAGGATAGCGTTCTCGGTGGTCGCAACGATTTCCTTAGCCTTCTCTACAGCGCCGCGCATACCCTCAGTACCGGGGGTCAGCACAATCTGAGCACCGTAAGCGCGCAGCAGCACGCGACGCTCAGCAGACATGGTCTCCGGCATGGTCAGGATGACGCGGTAACCGCGAGCAGCACCCACCATAGCCAGCGCAATACCGGTGTTACCGGAAGTACCCTCAACGATGGTGCCGCCGGGCTTCAGCGCACCCGACTTCTCAGCAGCGTCAATGATGGCGCGACCGATACGGTCCTTGACCGAACCTGCGGGGTTGTAGAACTCAAGCTTGACCGCAACGTTACCGGGAAGGCCCTCGTCCAGTCGGTTCAGCTTAACCAGGGGGGTCTGGCCGGTTGCTTCAACAATGCTGTTGAGAATCTTTGCCATGGGGTGCTCCTTACATGAGCCTGGGGGAGGCCAGCCGTGACGGGGTCTCCGCGATGAATAATCGGTTACGTGGCAACTCTACTACTCGCCGGCGGCAGGTTTAAACCTGCGGTCACAGTTCGTAATAATGCCAGAGAAAAACTTCAAGAAACGAGGTTCGGGAAGAGGGTACAGAAAAGCGCCGCACAAACCCTTTCTCGATAAAGGATGATGAATGTGCGGCGCTCTCTAGAAACATTATGTAGCCCAAAAGACAACCTCTGTATATAAGAGTAATGATGAACTCTGTTCACCGCAAGCTGGAGCCACAAATTTTATTGCCATCAATGGAAAAAACAGTGAAAAACTGCATCCTGAGATGGAAAAGACCCAAAAACAGGGGAGAAAACCAGCCCGGAGGACTAGTTGATGTCCATGTGCAGGTCCCACTTGTTGTTCAGGTAGCGGCCAACAGCCTCACCGAACATCTTCACGTGACGCTTATCAGCCGCCACGGTCTGCTCCTTGCCGTCCTTGAACAGCTTCTCACCCAGGTCCACGTTCAGAGTCACGGTCCAGTTGTACGCGCCCTGCGCCAAAACCGGCTGCTTGGTGCCAATAGTCAAAGTAGCGGTCGGGTTCACGTACCAGGTCTTCTTCTCGTCAATACCTGCCTTGGTGGAGTCCGCGTACTTCTTCATCGCCGCCAGGGTCTCCTGGTCGGTGCTGACCTCGTTCATGTAGTGCATATCGCCGGTACGCAGCAGGTACTCAAACGCCGCACCGAAGTACGCCAGAGCCGCCGCAAAGCCAGCCACCGAATTCTGGTGCATGGCCTCCGGAACGATCGGGGAAGGAACATTCTGCGGCGGGTGCTCAGCGTTACCCGGCTGGTACTCGCCGTGCTCCTCCATCTTCTCCAGCTTCGCTACGCCGCTGTAATCCTTATTGTCATTAGGCAGCGGAGAATTCGTAGCAGTAGCCGAAGCCGACGCAGAAGCAGAAGGGGAAGCAGACGCCGAAGCGCTCGGCGACGCGGTAGCAGACTCAGAAGCAGTCGCAGAAGCGCTCTCAGAGCCAGAAGCGGAAGCAGACGCCTCAGAAGTAGCCTTAGAGCCACAAGCCGCCAGCAAAGCCATGGAGCTGACGCCCAGTACACCCAGCGCCGCGCGGCGGGTCAGGTTCTCGGACATAGTGATACCTTTCAGTCAGTCGGTGATTGCAACCAGTTTAGCCGCAAACCCAACAGGATACAGAGTTGAGTGGGCGAAGCGTGAGAAGCGCCTCGCAGATCAAAGCGTTATGACGAACTATGACGCCGCGGAGGTGGCGGAGGCCTCAACGGAAGCCTCAGCAGAAGCTGCGCCGGATGCTGCCGCGCTCGCAGTGCCACCAGTAGTACCACCCTGCAAGGTCGCACCGTACGCCACGCTCAGCTCCCACATCTTAGAATCAGCGTGGTAGCGGCCGCGGAAATCGCATTCCTGAACCGTTACCTGAGACGCCGGACCCGCCGCGGTCGCAGAAGCGGTCGCAGAAGCACTGGGGGATGCCGCATCAGACACCAGCGCATCCTCAGAAGGCTCAGTAGGCCCAGCCGATGCGGAGGCAGGAGCAGAAGCACTCGCCGAGGCGACCACCGGCTGGATCTTGCCCTCAGCCACCGCCTCCGTACCGAAGTCCAGAGTGTACTTGCCCTTAAACAGCAGATTGCCATCACTCATAATGGACGGCTGCGCACTCGAAAGCGCATAGGAAGCCGACGGATTCACATACCAGGAACCCTTCTCCACACCCGCAAGAATAGAAGCCGACAGGGCATCCACCTCAGAGCGAGTCTTCGACGACAACAAAATACCGGTCGAGAACGCATCCGTGCTACCGGTCTTCACCAGATAATCCATAGCCGCCGCAAAATAAGCAATCGCCTCATGGAAACCCGTCACCGTATTCAACGAGAGAGTATCGGTCACCGTCGGCTTCGGAGCATTACGCGGCGGATGCTCCACCGTACCCTGCTCATAATTCAACGCGCCCTCAAAGTGGGTGTACTCCACCAGACCCGAATAGTTCTGACCATCATCACTGTACCCATTCGGATTAGCACTCGACTTCGAACCGTTCAGGCTACCGCCCTGAGAACCAGACTGCTGGCTAGAGTTACCCGAACCACAAGCGCTCAACAGCGCCGCAGAACCGGCAACAGCAGACACGCCCACACCCAGGCGCAACAGGGAGCGGCGAGAAAAAGAAGACTGAGAAAAAGAAGACATACAAAAACCTTGAATCCGGGAAAGTACGTTACTACCAGAGTAAAACAGATCATGCCCTAACCCGAGTGCGAGTTAGGGCATGATGCCTCATCCATCTGAGGGCTTAAAGGTTGTCACCATTAGAATTGCCGCCATTACCGGAGTTGCCGGAATCGCCAGCAGTACCGCCGTTAGCGCCACCGCCGTTAGCGGCACCACCGGAAGCACCACCATTCTTAGGCTGAGCCGAAGCCTGCACCTCGTACTCGTCCTGAATAGTCAAAGTCCAATCATTATCGTGGCGCACACCGGTAACCACCAGGCCACGCTCAGTGCGGCGAACCTTCTCAGACATCTCCGCAGGAGCGCCATCAACCACAACGGTCGGGCCCAAATCAATCACCAGATCAAAAGTCCACTGCACGCTCTTCTTCACCAGGGTCGGAACAGCGGTGAACGCAGTCATCGTCACCTTCGGCGAAACAAACCAGTCACGCGCCTGCGAGCTCTCATTCGACTCATCCATGAACGCAGAGAACGACGCAATGAACTTCTCGTCAGCCTTCGACTCACGCAGCGGAGCCGCATCACCGGTCAACACCAGGTAGTTAATCGCCGCATACACGAACGCAATCGAATCGTACAGGCCCTGCACCGAGTTCTCCGAAGCGCTCGCCGGGCGCTTGGGAACCGGCACGTTCTGTGCGGGAGCAGACTCGGTCGCCGGAACGAAAGTGCCCTTCTTCTCGTAGTTATCGAAGGTGACCTCGCCGCTAAAATCAGTGCGCGCAGAAGCCGAGGGAGACATCTGAGGGGTATCCGCATCAGCGTTCTCGGTGGTGGACGAAGAACCACCGCAGGCAACCAGCAGGGCGCTCAACGACACGCCTGCAACGCCCGCACCGGCGTAACGCAGAGCAGAACGGCGGCTGATGCCGGTAGCGGAACCATTAGAAAGCCCAGAGGTCAAAGGGAAAAGCGCCACGGAGTACCTTTCGAGTGAGAATCTCAGGTGAGAGACGAGTGAGAGTGCGCCTCGACGAGCGGATATCACACGCGGATACCCCTCTAGAGACAGTCCTAAGTATAACGCGCCCCCGCCTTCACACCCGTGCGTACCACCGCTCAAATGAGCGTGATATGCCGCCCATCAGCGAACATACCGCAACCAGCGGCAACAGCGCACCGAGGGGCACAGGGCATAGCGAAGGAGAGGACGCGTTCATCGTCTATAGGGATTGTCTATAGGGGAGGGGCTACTGGGCACCCGCAGCGGGAGCGCCGCCGGGTGCCTCAGCGCCGGGAGCGTTCATGCCGCCAGCTGCACCGCCCGCATCAGGAGCACCGGGAGCTACACTCGGCTGAGCCGTCGCAGCGGCAGGCTGAGTCGCCACCGGCTGCGCGGTAGCCGCAGGCGCCTGGGTAGCGGCAGGCTGAGGAGCCTGTGCACCACCGTTCTGTGCGGCACCGTTTTGTGCCGCACCATTCTGGGAGCCGGTGTACTGACGGGAGCCATCCTGGCTGGCACCGCCCTGGCCAGCGCCGTTCTGTGCTCCACCGTTTTGGGCGGCAGGCGCCTGTGCGGCACCGTTACCCGAAGTGTTCGCGCCGGTATTTGCGCCAGCATTAGCCGCCACCGTGCTGTCATCAGTCACCGTCGGAGTGTAAGTCGACGAAGGATGTGCGCGCGGAGTCTGCGTCGGTTTTGGAGTCAACGCGGGATCGTACTGCTGAGGCGAAATCACGACCCAGCGCTTCGCCTCCTCATCGTACTCAGCGTACAGAGCCTTAATCTCCGGGGCCTCAGTGTCCTCCAGAGGCTTGGTCGTATTGGTCGCCTTCTCAACCTGCATGCCGTGCGCCTGAGTTACGGTGCACGCCCACGAATACTTCGTGCCGCGGGTCGTCGGCTGCTTATCGGTCAGACGGAACGTCCACTCGCCACCCACCAGCCAGTTCGTGCCAGTCGCGTAGAACGCACGTAGCTTCTCCAACGCCGCACGGTCGGTAGAGTTCTGCGCCTGAACCACCTGCAGAGCCGGACCGGGATCACCGGTCATGCGGGCGTAGTTCACCGCCGCCGCAAAATACGCGAAGGTGGCGCGCAAGCTACGGGCGTTCTTGTCGTACATGCTCTCATCCTCAACGGGGATGGGCACAGCGCTCGCCTTAGAATCCACGCTTGCCGGGCCGGCGGTCGGCTCAATCGTGTAGACCTGACCGGTCTCCGGGTCGGTGCTGCTCATCGGGGCCGCACCGTTGCCCGCAACGTACTTGGTCCACTTCAGCTCGCCCGACAGGTTATCGTAGGCACCCGCAATCGAAGCGGAAGCAGTGGGGGAGGCGGTCGCCTCCTCAGTCTTTTTGGAACCGCAAGCGGCAAGCATAGCGCCCAGGGCGGCAGTGCCCGTGAGCGCAATAAAGTGGCGGCGGCTGTGAATCATAGTGATCCCCTTGAATGTGCTGTGATGCGGAAGTATCGGTGATAGGCGAAGAGTTCACGCCCTAATCCTCAGCCTAACATCACGCCCCCATCGGAGGGCGCAAAACAGTCACCCGCGGGGTGGGCAGAAGCGTATTGAGGCGAAAATGGGCGGACCTCATCTAGCCCTAGCCTATAGATTTCACGCGTGGCACACAAATAAAAGCCCTCATCCGTGCCACATATCACCCAATATGACGGGATCTTTGAGGCACGGATGCAAAGAAGCTTTAGGCTGAGCCTCGAATATAACGAGCCGCCTTAGAAGAGGTGCTCTCATTCGGGGTCGGCTGCGCGCTCGGAGTATTCGTGGACGGCGCAGGGTTAGCCGCAGGGGTGGCGGTAGCGCTCGGGGAAGACTTCGGATCCTCCAGCATCTGCCAGCCCTCTGCGCCAAAGTAGACGTAAGCGTCCGCCTTCTGATTACTGCCGTAGATACCGGTGAGCTGCTCACGCTGACGGGTCTCATGGTTGAACAGGAACGCGTTCTCGTCCACCTTCAGGGTCGCCTTCCAGCAGTAGACGTCCTGCTCGGTGGCGGGCACCGGCTGCGGGGAGCTCAGGTTAATGCACATGGGGTGGTTGTTCTTAGAGACCAGCCAGCCGATGTTGTAGCGGTAGATATCGCGGTACATCTGTGCCATGTTGCTAAAGTGCTCCTGGCCGGGCAGGTTCATGAAGGGGCCGGTGTCGCCGGTGAGGAGCATATAGTTCTGCGCCGCACCCCAGTACTGCAAGAAAGCGTGCAGGCCCTCAACGGTGCGCTCTTTAGCTTCCGGGGGCATGGTGGGACGGGGGACATTAATGGCTCGATGGCTCAGGGTGCCGTTCGAGAAATTTCCGGAACGTTCAAAGAAATGATCCGGCAGAAGAGCAGGTCCGCGACCATCCAGAGCCGACGCAGGCAGAGGCTCGGCGTACGTAATACTGCGCGTGGTGGTTGCAGATTTAGTCTGGGTGCTCTGAGGCGCCGGTGCGGCATGATCGGGAGAAGATTTAGTGAGCGGTTGAGGGCGAGAAACGACGGGGCTGCAGGCGCTTGCGAGTGCACTCAGTGCTGCTCCGGAAGAAAGAGCAAGAAGATGGCGGCGTGACAGCGAACCGAACATACGCAACCTTTCGCAAGAGTAAAGACGGGCAGGTAATAACGGGTAGCTCGGATGCAGTGAACCTCAACGGCAGTAAATTTTGAATGCAGTTGCGTGAGGGGTCGGTGAGCGTTCCCGGTAGGTGTGGCATACCGCGGTGAGTACGGATGCGATAGAAAGGGCAGGCCAGAAGCCCCCTGAAGGAATCGGTGTGGGTTATGACCTGCCTGGTTGTCGTGCTCAACGATTCTAAGCGTACTTTCAGGTTCGAAATGACCATATCTGCCCCTGAGCGTAAAAAGTTATCAAATCTTAATATTTGCCTGTCGTATGCGGGATGTAGAACGTACCAATGTGTTCGGGATAACCGCATTAAAATCTGCTGTTTCCCCTAGAAATCTAGTGAATTCTCAACCTTTTCTGGCGCGAACCAAACTCATATTGGAGTGATTGCGCTACAAATCAAAGGTACTAAAACAATCCCTCAGAGTTGTTCGAACAACCCTCAAAAACACCTCAGCCTGAGCCCCCAAACTCCCCGCAGCCGCAACGTGCCCACCACAACGCCCACACATGACACGAAGCGGGTTCACCCTATGGGACAATAACGCTGTGACTACCACCGACTATGCGCAGCTCAAAGCAGCTCGCGAACTGCTCACTCGAATCCCCCTCCCGCTCGACGTAGAAGCCGGCGAAACCCCCGGCACCCCCTACACCGTCACCCACGACGGCACCACCGAGCACGGCACCGCCACCGCGCGCACCCTACTCGCCGCCATGGCACGCCAACTCGACGACTACATCCTGCCGCGCAGTGCCAGCGTCGACAACCCCCTCACCATCGTGGTCGGAGGCTCCACCGGCGCAGGCAAATCAACCCTCGTCAACACCCTGCTCGGCGAGCCGCTCACCCAGTCCGGCGCGATTCGACCCACCACCCGCCACCCCGTTCTACTGCACCGCGCAGAAGACGAAGCGGCTCTGTCACCCGAACGCTTCCTGCCCACCCTGCCGCGTACCCGCACCTCCGGCATGAACGCCGGTTCGCAGGCACTACCCGGCCTCGACCCGAAGATTGCGCGCGCCCTCATTCCTATTACTACCTCGGCGCTACCGCAGGGCATCGCGCTCATTGACGCACCCGATATCGACTCCGTCTCTGAGGAGAACCGCACCCTCGCCAAGGAGTTGCTTTCCGCCGCTGACCTGTGGCTCTTTGTCACTACCGCCAACCGCTACGCCGACGCCGTGCCCTGGGAGTTGCTCCACGAAGCAGCCGCACGCTCCATCGCCATTGCCGTGGTGCTCAACCGCGTGCCCGAAGGTGACGAAGAGGCCATCGAAAACGACCTGCGACGCATGCTCGACGAGGCCGGAATCCACGCCGTACTGATTCACACCGTCACCGAACAGCCGCGCGACGAAAGCGGTATGCTCGCCCCTGTCAGCCTTGCCCCGCTGACCCTGTGGATCCGCGAACTCGGCGCCGACGCACCCGCCCGCGCCGCCATCGCCCGGCAGACCCTCGCCGGTGCCGTCGAAACCCTCGCCGGTAACCTGCAGGTGCTCGCCGCAGAACAGGCACGCCAGCAGGCGGCGCACCAGTCGCTTGCCACCATCGCAGCCGAAGAATACGAGGATGCGCTGACCACCATCGACGGCGCCCTCTCCGACGGCTCCCTGCTTCGCGGCGAAGTGCTCTCGCGCTGGCACGACTTCGTGGGAACCGGCGACTTCTTCCGCTCCCTCGACAGCACCATCGGTCGCCTGCGTGACCGCGTCGGCTCCGCACTGCGCGGTCAGCCCGCCGCCGCCCAGAAGGTAGAAGACGCTCTCGAAAGCGGCATCCACGCCGTCGTGCTGGATGCAGCCGCCCGCGCCTCCGAAAACACCCGCACCCGCTGGCGTGCCAGCCGCGCCGGACGCTCCCTGCTGGCGCGCCTTGACGCGCCGCAGGCTGTTGCAGCTGCGCCCGAACAGAACGCAGACGGTGATGCGAAGGGTGAGGTGCAGTCTGCCGAAGACATCTTCTCCGCAGCTGTTGCCGAGCAGATTCGCCTCTGGCAGGGTTCCGTCCTTGAAATGATCCGCGAAGAAGGCGCCGACAAACGCAAACGTGCCCGCTTCCTCTCCCTTGGTGTGAATGCCGCCGCCGTGATGCTCATGGTCGCCGCGTTCAGCCTCACCGGCGGCATTACCGGTATTGAGGCGGGTATTGCGGGCGGTAGCGGCGTGGTCGGCACGAAGCTGCTCGAGTCTATCTTCGGTGAAGATGCGGTGCGCCGCATGGCAACCCGCGCCCGCACCGACCTGCTCGAACGCATGGCGGATCTGCTCACCGAACACGCTCAGCCTTTCACCGCCGTGCTGGAAGAAACCGACCCGCAGGCTGACGCCGAGGACATTCACCGTGTCGCCGAGCAGGTGCAGAAAATCGCCGCGGAAATGAGCGCGCAGAGCCAAGCTACCCAGGCAAAGGGTGCTCAGGTACAGGGCGCGCAGACCCCCTGGTCGGCTACATCATAGTCGGGTCAAAGCGCTCAACCGCCTGTCACCAGATCATCTCCACAGCGCACCACCTCACCGCGCACCACAGACGAAGAAAAACGCACTATGACTACCCCCGAGAATAAATCCGAGAACAAGCCCGAGAACAAAGCCGCTGAGCGCCATACCGAGCGAGGCGCCACCCCCGCCGTGGCGACCTCGCCCTTCGCGCGCTCCGTCGCATCCTTGAAAGAAGCCATCAGCTACGGTGAAGGACGAGTCCCCGAAACCGTCCTGCTTGACGCCGCCGAAACCCTCGAACGCCTCAGCCAGCGCCGCGAACTCTCCACCGAACACACCGTCATCGGCTTCTTCGGCGCGACCGGCAGCGGCAAATCCACGCTCTTCAACGCCATCGCCGGGCAGAATATTGCCCTCTCCGCCCCCACGCGCCCGACCACCTCCACCGTGCAGGCGGCTATCTGGGAGGCAGAAGGCAGCGAAGAACTGCTCGACTGGCTCGGCATTGACAAGCGCGTCTACCCGCAAACTCAGGCGCTCGCCACCGAAGGAGACGCAGCAGGGAGAGCGGCGGCACCCAACGCCGTCACCGAACCGGCACCCGGACTCTTCAACCGCATCCGCCGCGCGGTAGGCGGACGCGGCGAAATGCGCACCCGCACCGGCGGCCTCATCCTGCTGGACATGCCCGACTTCGACTCGGTCACCACCACCAACCGCGACCTCGCCGCCCGCATGATGCGCTACGTGGACGTACTCGTCTGGGTTGTCGACCCCCAAAAATACGCCGACGCCGTCATCCACCGCGACTTCATGGTGCCGCTTGCCGCCTCCGGCGCGCAGGCGCTCTGCGTGCTCAACCAGGCGGACAAGCTCGCACCCGCCGAGGTGCCCGCAGTGCTCGCATCCCTCACCCGCCTGCTCCAGGCTGAGGGCACCGAAGCGCACCTGCTCGCCGCACCCATCGCCGTCTCCGCGCGAACCGGTGAGGGTGTCGACGTGCTGCGCGACCTGCTCGCCCAGGTAGCTGCCGCCAAGAGCCTATCCCTGCAGCGAACCGACGCGCAGCTGCACGCCACCGCCTCCCAGCTGCGCACCTACGCCGGGGGAGAGGGGGCCGTGCTCGCCGGGGCCTACGCCCTCGATGCGGAACAGAAGCTCGTGAAGGCATGCTACACCTCCAGCCAGGCAGAACAGGTTTTGCAGGCGGCAACCGCATCCTACCGCCGCGCCGCAGGTCAGCACACCGGCTGGATCCTCACCCGCTGGATGAGCCGCCTGAAAGCGGACCCCCTGCGCCGCCTGCACCTGGGGCAACAGGACGAGAAGAAAAGCTCCTCCAAGGCTGCGAAGTCCGCGGGTATGCTCGGCTCCGATAGCGAGAACGCACCCGAGCTGGTGGCATCCTCGCTACCCCCGCTGAGCGCCGCACAGAAAGCAGGCATGGCAAACGCCGTACGCCAATACAGCAAGCAGATGGCGGCCCGCATCGACGAGCCGTGGAAACGCAGCATCAAGGAAGCTGCCCTCTCCCGCGAGGCGGAGCTACCCGAACTGCTCGAACGCGACATGATGCGCATCGACTACGGCCTGGGCCGCACCCGCGCCCCCTGGGTCATCTTTAACACCCTGCAGTGGATCGCGCTACTGAGCGCCCTGGCAGGTGTCGGCTGGCTGACCCTCATCTCCGGCATGGCGTACCTGCAGATTCAACTGCCGCCCGCCCCGACTCCCGAAGGCTCCCCGGTGCCCCTGCCCACCCTGCTTCTGCTGCTGGGCATACTCCTCGGCATCGCCTCGGCGGGTGTGGGCAGGCTGCTCACCGCCATGGGCTCACGCTACTACGCACGTAAGTTGCGGGGTCGCCTGCAGACCGGCGTTGAGAAGGCGGTGCAGTCCTGTGTGGTCGCCCCGGTGCAGCTGGAAGCTAAGCGCCTCAACGCCTACCGCAAGGCGCTGGATATTTAGCGGCATATCATCTGAAAACCGCATAAAAGAATCCCTCCCCACCTCAATGAGGCGGGGAGGGATTCTTTTCGTGAAAACTATCTATAACGGAGCCTTAGCTTTCCTCAGCATCCGATGCTGAGTGAGAAGTAGAGAGCTCACGCAGACCGTTTGTAATTGCCTGAGCAGCCTTGACGACCAGCTCGGGGTAGTTGCGGTTCGACTGGCGGGTCATACGATCCATCGGACCCGAGATAGAGACAGCCGCAATCACCTTGCCACCGGGAGCGCGCACCGGAGCGGATACCGAGGCGGTACCGCGCTCGCGCTCACCCACGGACTGCGCCCAGCCGATGCGGCGCACAGCCGCGAGCATGGCGGCGCTGAAGTGCGCATCGCGCAGGCCTTCAACAATGCGGTTCTGGTCTTCCCATGCGAGCAGCACCTGGGCGGCGGAACCAGCCTGCATGGATAGCTGGGTGCCCACCGGGATGGATTCGTGCATGCCGGAGGGGCGTGCCGCGGTCGCAACGCACACGCGCCAGTCGCCCTGGCGGCGGTACAGCTGGGTGGACTCGTCAGCTTCGAGGCTGAGCTTCTGCAGGATCGGGTCAGCCACGGTGATGAGCTCGTCAGCTATGGTTGCGGACGCGAGTTCGGTCAGGCGGGGGCCGAGCATGAAGCGTCCCTGCACGTCGCGGGCTACGAGGCGGTGATGTGCCAACGCCACGGCGAGGCGGTGCGCGGTGGGTCGTGCCAGGCCGGTTGCCTTGACGAGGTCGCCCAGGGATACGGGGCCTGCCTCGAGGCAATCAAGAATGAGGGTCGCCTTGTCGAGCACGCCAACGCCGGAGGAGCCGTGGGAGTGTACCTCTACCATCTGCTCGTCGGCGGCCATGTGTTCGGGCGGCTTGACGGGGTCGACAACCGGTGCGTTGTGGTGTGTGGATGCGTTGGGGTGACGCATTCCGTGTGCGTTAAAACGTGAGGCGGAAGGAGTCATTCTTATATTCTATCTCAGAATATGAAAGATACCCCGGACTTCATGGACTCTTTGGGGTGCAGAGCTGAAGATGGAATCACCCCCTACGGGATAAATTATGAGCTTTTCATAATAAGTGTTTATGTGGGTTTATGGGTGAAAATATGCGAAAAGTCGCAGAAAAATGCGGATAATCCCGCAAAATTACCCTGGAGTCATAGAGTAAACCCACATAAAAACACTCGCTGGTTCGGGGTGTTTCTAGGCCGTCTCACAGGCTAAGAATCTGTGAAAAAATGTGCGACACGCCGCAGGGAAATACCGGTTTGAGGGTCCCATCGGGTACATAATCCGCCCCTCAATCCGCAAACCAGCGGCACGCATCACACCGAACGCATCCACCGTAGGAACGCATTAAGCAGGAGAAAGCATGACTAGCGAACAGAACGCAACCACCGCGGGCACCCGTCCGCGCACCCTGGCAGAAAAAGTCTGGGACGCACACGTCGTCGTCCCCGGTGAAAACGGCAAGCCCGACCTGCTCTACATCGACCTGCAGCTACTGCACGAAGTGACCTCGCCCCAGGCATTCGAGGGTCTGCGCATCGAGAACCGCCCCCTGCGCCGCCTCGACCTGACCATCGCCACCGAGGACCACAACACCCCCACCGACAACATCTTCGGCACCATCGCCGACCTGACCAGCCGCACCCAGATCGAGACCCTGCGCCGCAACGCCAAGGAATTCGGCGTGCGCATCCACTCCCTCGGCGAAGAGGAACAGGGCATCGTGCACGTGGTCGGCCCGCAGCTCGGTCTGACCATGCCCGGCATGACCATCGTCTGCGGCGACTCCCACACCTCCACCCACGGTGCGTTCGGCGCTCTCGCGTTCGGTATCGGCACCTCCGAGGTGGAGCACGTCATGGCAACCCAGACCCTGCCCCTGGCACGCTTCAAGACCATGGCAATCAACGTTGAAGGTACCCTCAAGCCCGGCGTGACCGCCAAGGACATCATCCTCGCCGTCATCGCGCAGATTGGCACCGGCGGCGGTCAGGGCTACGTGCTTGAATACCGCGGCTCCGCAATCCGCTCCCTCTCCATGGAGGGCCGCATGACCATGTGCAACATGTCCATTGAGGCGGGCGCACGCGCCGGCATGGTCGCCCCCGACGAGACCACCTTCGAGTACATCAAGGGCCGCCAGCACGCGCCCAAGGGTGAAGAGTGGGACAAGGCAGTCGAGTACTGGAAGAGCCTGCCCACCGACGAAGGCGCCGTCTTCGACAAGGAAATCTTCATCAACGCTGACGAGCTCGAACCCTTCGTCACCTGGGGCACCAACCCCGGTCAGGGTATTCCGCTGAGCCACGCCGTTCCCTCCCCGGACGACTTCGAGGATGAGAACGACAAGGTCGCAGCAGAACGCGCCCTCGAATACATGGACCTGAAGGCGGGCACCCCCATGAAGGAAATCCCCGTGGACGTCGTCTTCCTGGGTTCCTGCACCAACTCCCGCATTGAGGACCTGCGCGCCGCAGCAGACATCGTGCGTGGCCGCACCATCGCCGAGAACGTACGCATGATGGTCGTGCCCGGCTCCCAGAAGGTCCGCGCGCAGGCAGAAGCAGAAGGCCTGGACAAGGTCTTCAAGGACTTCGGCGCCGACTGGCGCTTCGCCGGATGCTCCATGTGCCTGGGCATGAACCCCGACCAGCTGGCACCCGGTGAGCGTTGCGCCTCCACCTCGAACCGTAACTTTGAGGGCCGCCAGGGCAAGGGTGGCCGCACCCACCTGGTCTCCCCGGTGGTTGCCGCCGCAACCGCTGTGCGCGGTACCCTGTCCGCCCCGTCCGACGTTGTGGCCTAGCACGCCGCTATAGCTAAGGAGCCATTATGGAACCCATTATTAAGCACACCGGCATTGGCGTGCCGCTGCGTTCTTCGAATGTTGACACCGACCAGATCATTCCCGCTGTCTACCTCAAGCGAGTGACCAAGACCGGCTTCGACGACGCCCTCTTCGCTAACTGGCGTAAGGACCCCGAGTTCGTCCTGAACCAGGAGCCCTACAAGCACGGTAGCGTGCTGGTGGCGGGTCCGGACTTCGGTACCGGTTCTTCCCGTGAGCACGCCGTGTGGGCGCTGCGCGACTACGGTTTCAAGGTCGTTATTTCTGCTCGTTTTGCCGATATTTTCCGCGGCAACTCCGGTAAGCAGGGCCTGGTCACCGCACAGGTTGCACAGGACGATATTGAGCTGATTTGGAAGGCACTGGAGCACGAGCCCGGTACCGAAATCACCGTTGACCTGGAGTCCAAGACCGTAACCGTGGGCGCGCTGGTTGTTCCCTTCGAGATTGACGACTATGTGCGTTGGCGCCTCATGGAGGGCCTGGACGACATTGGTCTGACTCTGCAGAACCTCGAGGCTATTGAGGCGTACGAGGCGAAGCGCCCCTCCTGGATGCCCCGCACCCAGGAGCTCTAAAACCTAGAGATATAAAGCTCGTAGGCGGCGACTGAATCAGTCGCCGCCTACGAGCTTTTCTGCATCCGAACCTCGGCACCCAAAACCTCTGGGCACGCATATAAATTGGCACACATATAAATGCGCCTCCCCGGAGCATCAGCTTCCGGGGAGGCACATTTATTTTCAATACCTAGAGCTTAGGCGCCCTCAGTGATGGGGGTGTTCAGGGTTGCGTTCTCGGTGCAGCTGTACAGCGCCGCCGAACCGGGGGAGCGCACGCCCGCGGTCGGGTTGGCGTTCTGCGCGGTGGCAAGAGCGAAGTCAGAAACCACCTCGTGGTTAATGTAGCTGCCGCCTGCACCGCCGCCGCTGCTCAGAGAGCTGAGCGAGTAGATGTTTCCTTCGCTCTCGAACTGCACCTGACGGCCGAAAACGCTCTCGTAGTATGCGCCGATAGTCCAGAAGTTCAGACCTGCGCCGCCGCCACCGTAGCCGGCGCCACCACCGGATGCTACGGAAGTGATGGAAAGCCTGCCGTAGGTATGGGAGAGCAGAGCGCCTGAGCCGCCCTTACCGCGGTAGGAGCCGGTAGCGTCCGCACCGCCGGTGCCCTTCTCACCCTCATGCACGGAGTCACCCTCGTAGAGGTAGTAGCGCGGGAAGCTGTACGCTTCGAACCAGGCCTCGGACATGGGCTGAAGCTTCAGCGCGTTGTTCTCGTCGAGAACGCCTGCCAGTGCCTCACCGAGGGTGCCGGGTGCGCCGGAGCGACCAGCGGTACCGCCGGTGACCACGAAACGCATGTCGAGGGTCTTATCGTCCTCGTCCAGGGGCATGAATTCCTGGTAGGGACTTGCCATGAGCATGCCGCCCTGACCGGTGTTATCGGTGCCCAAGTCACCGCCTGCGCTACCGCCTGCGGTGGTGGATGCGTCGCGGCTGTCCAGTGCCACGCGCAGTGCCGGGTTCAGCTGATCATTGGGCTGGGTGTCGAAGAGGCTCTGGTGGGTGGTGAGGGTGCCCAGCTGGGCGCCGCCGCCACCTGCACCCGCAACGGCTACGACGGTGACTGCGCCGTCGCGGACGAGCTCGACCGCGGAGGAGCCGCCGCCGGATGCACCGTACACGTAGCCGCTACTGGTGCCGACAGTCTGCGCGCTGCCGGTTGCGGTGCTGGAGCCGGTGGAGTCACCACCGGCTGCGTAGCCTTCGCCGCCGAATGCGGGCTGCGCGCCGGCTACGGAGCCGACGCCGCCGTTACCAGCCCAGACGCGCAGGATATCGCCGGGCTTGACCGTCAGAACGCCGCTGAGCTGCGCGCCGGCACCGCCGCCAGCCAGGGATGCGTTCGTGACGTCGGTCAGGTAGCTGGGGGTGAAGGAAGAAGCAGCACCGCCGGCACCTCCCACGAGGTCGAAGCGGACTCGTCCAACGCCTTCGGGAACGAGCCATTCGGTGTATGCACCAGCCTTGTCGTCGAAGCCGGTTGCGGTCGGCTTGAGGGTCAGGGCGGGGGAGCAGGTGGGCTCGCCGCTTGCCGCCCATGCAGGGACGGTTGCGCTGGCGATGATAACGGGGGCGCTCCATGCCGCACCCTGTACGAGGCGGCGGCGTGAAATGCGTGATGCAGTGTTGTGATGTGTCATATTGGGTCCTCCGGTTGTTTCGCGGATGCAGCCGCGAAATAACCTGTGGTTGGTTGCGATGTGCCCTGGTTTTTAGTTGACTTTCGAATATTTACGGTGATGTTGAGGTGAATTTTTGAAGTTGAAGTGAAGCAGGAAGCCGAACCGTTGTGGTTGGGCGTCATCGCAGGGTTTATGCAGTGAATACACGCCCGTTCCCTGCCGTGAGGCTCCGTACTGCATGGAGTAACGGCAATGCCGGCGCCGATGCCGCAGTTGAGAGCCGGTTGGCTCCCCTAGAGAGTGGAGGCGCCGTTCAGCGGGCACGAGTGTGCACGTTATTGTAGGGGTGAGGTTACTCTTAAGTTCAAATTCGTGCGTCAAAAAGACGAAACTGGCGTCAAATTTCGGTGAAGAACCAGAAAATGTTTGCATTAGTGTGAATGTTTGTGTATCTTTTTGTTTTTTCTAGCTCTGAATCTGGAGGGGTCAGAGCGGTTTATCACACATACAACAGAGCAAAATCTCAGTCACGAGTTCCAAAGGCTCTTCGGCGTTTGGAGCACCTTTACGCAGGGCTTAGAATAATGATGAATATATGCGCCCGTTTCACCCTGCTACCGGCAGGGGGCACGGCACGTATGAGCGTATGAGAACGCGGCGTATCGGCACACTGTTAAAGTTCGGCCTAAACCAGCCGACTCCACAAAGGATTTTTAATGACTGAGAACATCAGCAAGCTTCGCATTGAAGGTGGCACTCCGCTCGTTGGTGAGGTCCACGTTCGAGGCGCCAAGAACCTGGTGCCCAAGGCGATGGTCGCAGCACTGCACGGTTCGACCCCCTCGACCCTGCGTAACGTCCCTGACCTGAGCGATGTCGAAATCGTTACCACCCTCGTGGAGCTGCACGGCGCAAAGGTCGACTACGACCGCGAAGCTGGTGTTCTGACCCTCAACCCCGCACAGGATGCAACCACCGCTGCAAAGAACGCAGAGGAGATTCAGCTCTTCGGCGGTAACTCCCGCATCCCGATTCTGATGGTGGGCCCGCTACTGCACACCCTCGGTACCGCACGCATCCCCAACCTGGGTGGCTGCAAGATCGGTGACCGCCCCATCGACTACCATATGTCTGCACTGCGCAAGTTCGGCGCGGTCGTTGAGAAGGACGACGAAACCGGCACCACTCTGATCGTTCCCGAAGAGGGTCTGAAGGGTGCAGAGATTGTGCTGAACTATCCCTCCGTGGGCGCTACCGAGCAGGTTCTGCTCACCGGTGTGCGCGCTAAGGGTAAGACCATCCTGCGCAACGCAGCGATTGAGCCCGAAATTATTGACCTGATTGCTGTTCTGCAGAAGATGGGCGCCATCATCTTCATCAACGAGGACCGCACCATCGTCATTGAGGGCGTGGACGAGCTGACTGGCTACGATCACGCGTCCCTGCCCGACCGTAATGAGTCCGCGTCCTGGGCTTCCGCGGCTCTGGCTACCGGCGGCGACATTTTCGTGCGCGGCGCAGCTCAGAAGGATATGACCGCGTTCCTGAACCAGTTCCGCAAGATGGGCGGCCTGTACGAGGTGACCGCCGAGGGTATCCGCTTCACCCACCCGGCTCAGCGCACCCCCGGTGCTCAGCTGAAGCCCATCGTCTTTGAGACCAACGTGCACCCCGGCTTCATGACCGACTGGCAGCAGCCCCTCGTTGTGGCGCTGACTCAGGCTAAGGGCGCGTCCATTGTGCACGAGACCGTGTACGAGGAGCGTTTCGGCTTCACCAACGCGCTGAAGCAGATGGGTGCAGATATTGTCGTCATGCGTGACTGCGTGGGCGGTGCACCCTGCCGTTTCGAGGGTAAGGGCTACGGTCACTCCGCTATTATTTCTGGCCCCACCCCGCTGACCGGTGCCGACATTGAGGTTCCGGATCTGCGCGGCGGCTTCTCCCACATCATTGCTGCTCTGACTGCTAAGGGCACCTCTCACGTGAGCGGTGTTGAGCTGATTGCTCGCGGCTACGAGAACTTCGAGGAGAAGCTCAAGGGCCTGGGTGCTAACTTTGAGGTGTTGGCACGCAAGGCGTCGAAGGCTCCCAAGCCCGATGCGGCAATCGTCGTTGTTGAGCCCGAGGAAGTTGAGGTTCAGGACTAGTGAGCGGACAGCAGGGAAAGCAGGCTCTGCCTGAGATTGAGCCCACCGCCTCCGGTGACGCTCTGTACAAGGTGCTCGGTAACGCTGCGCGCGGGCTGTACAAGCTCATCGCACGCGTTGAGATTACCGGCCGTGAGAACCTGCCCAAGAGCGGCGGGTACATTATCGTGGCTAACCACACCACCGAGCTTGACCCGGTGACCGTGGCTTTCCCTGCTTTCGTTGAGGGCGCCCTGCCGCGCTTCTTGGCGAAGGATTCGCTGTTCCGCGCACCCGTGCTCGGCTACATTATGCGCAAGCTCGCGCATATTCCTGTGGTTCGCGGTTCGGTGGATGCGCGTAAGTCCCTGATTACTGCCCGCAAGATTGTTGAGGCTGGCGGTGCCGTCGTGATTTTCCCGGAGGGTACCACCACCCACGATCCGCAGCTGTGGCCCATGCAGGCGCGTACCGGCGCGGCTCGTTTGGCGCTTGCGACCGGCGCGCCCGTCTTCCCGGTGGCGCACTGGGGTGATGAGCAGATTCTCGGTTACGTGGATGAGGCTGGCGAGGACGGCCGCATCAAGGAGAAGCGTAAGATTTCGCTGTTCCCGCGCAAGACCGTTCGAGTGAAGGTCGGTAAGGCGCTGGACATCGCCTCCCTCGTTGAGGATGCCAGCCCCGAGGCTAAGCACACCCGCACCGAATTGGGCGTGGTCACCGACGCCATGCTGGACGCTATTACCGCCGAGCTGGAGAAGATCCGCGGCGAGAAGGCTCCTGAGGGTCGTTGGAACCCGCGCACTAAGCGTCGTGAAGCTCCCGGCACCCCCTCCGGTCCGGTTGGTGGCGCGCTCGGCGAACCGGACGAAAAGTAGTATTCCCGCTGGGAACCATTGAGAGCCCCCGATAGGTACCCGACCGGGCGCCTTCGGAGGGCTCACCCAAGGACCTCATCCAAGGACCTCACAAGGAAGAGAGGCTGGTGTTTTCGTGACCTTCTTTGGACGCACCCCCGCAGCAAGCCCTGAATTTACCCCTCCGGCAACCGTGCAGTCTATTGCGGTGCTCGGCGCCGGTAGCTGGGGCACCGCTTTCGCTAAGATTGCGGCGGATGCTGCCCGCGAGCGCGGCGATAACACTCGCGTGACCCTCATCGGTCGTGATGAGCAGGTGATGGCTGAGTGCGAGCGCACCCGCGAGAACGCCCGCTATTTTCCGGGAATGAAGCTGCCGGACAACATGCACTTCACGGCGGATGCCCCCGCCGCGCTGACCGGCGCCGATATTGTGGTTCTTGCTCTGCCCGCGCAGGTTCTGCGTTCGCAGTTGCAGAGCTTCGCCCGCTATATTGAGCCGAACGCCATGCTGGTATCTTTGGCGAAGGGCCTGGAGACCGGTACGGGTCTGCGCATGTCGCAGGTCATTACCGAGGAGCTGGAAGAGGCTATGGCTCTGCGCGGTGCTGATGTGCGCGCGATCGGTCATATTCCGCACCGCGTGTGCGTGCTGTCGGGCCCGAACCTGGCGAAGGAAATCATGGGGGAGGAGCCTACCGCATCCGTGGTTGCGGCTCGTACCCTGCCGGTGGCTGAGTCTGTTGCTCATGCGATTGCGTGCGCGTACTTCCGCCCGTACACCAACACGGATGTGGTGGGTACCGAAATTGGCGGCCTGGTGAAGAACGTGATTGCCCTTTGCGTGGGTATTTGCGAGGGCCGCAATTACGGTGATAACTCGAAGGCGTCCATTATGACTCGCGGCCTGGCGGAGATTACCCGTCTGGCGGTGGCGTTGGGTGGCGAGGCTGCGACGATGAGCGGTCTTGCCGGTATGGGCGACTTGATTGCGACCTGCTCTTCGCCGCTGTCTCGTAACCACACGGCGGGCCGTCTGCTGGCGCAGGGTATTACCCCTGACCGCCTACATGAGCACATGAGCCAGACTGCTGAGTCGATTAAGTCGGCGCCGGTGGTGGCTGAGTTGGCTCGTCGTCACGGCGTGGAGATGCCCATTGTTGAGGCTGTTGTGGCTGTGCTTTCGGGCCGTATTGGCATTGAGGATTTGGCGCCTCAGCTGCTGGGGCGTTCCCTTAAACATGAAGGGCATTAAGAGCACGCAATGAACCTGAGCTCGGTAACCACCGCTGTGTTGGGCTCTGCAGGGTATGGGGCGCTGTGTGCTGCAGCTACAGGGTCGGTAGCTCAAAAAACCGAGTGCGATCGCCCGGTATACCTGTGGGAACCCGCCGATATGGGAGAAACCGCGCACCAGCTTCCGGTGACTTACACCACCGATATATACGAGGCTCTTGAGAGCGTCGATATTGTGGTGGTTCCCTGGGACGAACAGGCTGATTCGTGCCCCGAGGAGATGACGGGGGTCATGGCATTCCGCCGATGGGCATACCTGCTGCCTCAAACCGCTATAGTGCTCGCAGCCGCAGGTTCTGCCGAGGACACCATGAACGTGTCTGAATATCTGCGGCAGATACTGCACACTGAGTTTCCAACGCGGTGTGAACGTGTGGCGGTGCTAACTATTACCGCTCATCATCTGGCGGGTACAGGTGTGATGGAACCGGTAAAAACTCACCCCAGGCGCCCCCGCACCGCCACTCTCACCACCGACGATGCGCACATGCATCAGCTGATTACCGCCTTATTTGATGGGCCTGTGTTGCGTATTCACCGTGCGCCATGACCCCGGTATCTGCGGTTACCGCAGCTTGGGTACTAGTGTCAGAAAGGCCCGTAAGAGACGATACAATGGGCTGTAAGTGGGGCGGGTACGCCCCGAAACGAACAGGGAGAAATATATGACCGAGAAGAAGACCGTCGCCCTGCTGTGCGGTGGCCGCTCCTCCGAGCACCCCATTTCGCTCATTACCGCCGCTGGCGTGCTGAGCGCTATTGACCGCACCGCCTACGACGTCATCACTATCGGCATTACCCGTGACGGCCGCTGGTACCTGACCGATGAGCAGCAGCTCGCCGAGCTGACCGCTGGCACTCGCGGTACCGCAGAGTTCCCCGAGGGCACCCAGCAGGTGTTCCTGCCGATGGGTGCCGGCGATTCCCGCCTGACCCTGGTGGATGCTGAGGGCAACGTTACCCGCACCGCACCGGTGGACGTTGTGTTCCCGCTGCTGCACGGCCCCTTCGGCGAGGACGGCACCGTGCAGGGTCTGCTGGAAATGGCTGACCTGCACTACGTGGGTTGCGGCGTGACCGCATCCGCTGTGGGTATGGACAAGCACTTCATGAAGGTTGCTTTCGAATCCGCTGGCCTGGAGGTCGGCCCCTACGAGGTTGTCACCAACCGCCAGTGGGAGCACGAGGACCGCGAGCAGATTCTGGAGCGCGTGCTGAAGCTGGGCTTCCCCATGTTCGTGAAGCCGACCCGCGCTGGTTCTTCCTTCGGTATTACCAAGGTGGATTCGGAGGAGGAGCTCGTGCCCGCGATTGAAGAGGCGCGCCGCCACGACCCGAAGATCATTATTGAGGCCGGTATTGTGGGCCGCGAAATTGAGTGCGCTGTGCTCGACGGCCACCACGGCGAGATGCCCCGCGCATCCTACCCCGGCGAGATTGAGGTTGTGGACGAGGACCACGGCTTCTACGACTTTGAGGCGAAGTACGTTTCTGAGTCTTCCGCTGTGACCGTGTGCCCGGCGAACCTGCCGCAGGATGTGCAGGATCGCCTGCGCGAGCTGGCTGTGAAGGCGTTCCTGGCGCTGGACGGCGAGGGTCTGTCACGTGCGGACTTCTTCTACACCGAGGATGGCCGCCTGGTCATCAACGAGGTGAACACCATGCCCGGCTTCACCCCGATTTCGATGTACAAGACCATGTGGGAGAACACCGGTATTTCCTACACCGATCTGATTAGCGAGCTGCTGACCCTGGCGATGGAACGCCCCCTGGGTCTGCGCTAGGTCTTAGGTCTGCGCTAAGTATTTTGAATACGTAGCAGTGGGGGAGTGTCCCTGCTGTAAGGCGCCTCGGTGCGGATTCTTGAGAGTCTGTACCGGGGCGCTTTTTTGCGCGGCTGGTAAGTTGATCGCTGGGGAAAACGGGGAATTGGTACGTATTTTCCGCAGATATGCTGATGAGAATCGCTCTAGATTCACCCATGAGAAAAATCACTTGCACCTGCTTTAGAGCTACTTGAACGGGGGAGTGCAAGTTTTAAAGCGGTGTTGATAAGGTGAAACGTAATTCTGCTCACAAGTGCATGAAATGATGCTTCTGAGTGATGAAAAGGTGTTGTTGATAGTCTTTGCACATCGTGAAGCTCAAAGATTGGTATGAAAGCGCTAAAATGAGTAATGAAGAAAAAGCCGATTCGGTAGAATAGACGAAGGCATATCCAATCTGCCCTAGCGATTGGGTATCTATTCACTCACAACGTATTAGAAAGTCAAGGACAACCTTTGGGAAAACGAAACCGTAAGGTGGTCTCTGCGAGTCTGGCGACAGCACTGGTTGCTTCCGGAAGCCCATACGTAGCCTCATTTGCTCAAGATGTGCAGGAGGCAGCGTCACAGCTTCCGCCGAACCCTGTCGGCACCGCAGGCCAAACCCTGGACCCCGCCGCGACCGCGGCATCTTCCTCTCAGACGGCAGTACCTACGCTTGCTACCGTAAGCGCATGGCCTACCGCCCAGGGAGACAATAAGACTGACAATGCGCAGGCAGAGCCCACCGCTCAGCCTAGCGCTTCTTCGAGTGTTCAGCCCACCGCCAGTGCTGAACCTTCTGCGAGTGCTACTCCCACTCCGGACGCGACGCCCACCCCGGATGCGACACCTACTCCGGATGCCACTGCGCAGCCCACTGCTGAGCCTTCCGCTTCTGCGAGTGCTACCGCTACGGCGAGTCCTAGCGTAGAGCCTTCGAAGGAAGCAACTGCTGAGCCTAGCGCTACGCCGACTGTAGCTCCCAGCGCAAGTGCTGAACCGAGTGTTGCTCCTACCGCAACCCCGACTGCTGAGCCTACCGCTGAGCCGACCGTTGCACCTACTGCGGAGCCCACCGCGGAACCCAGCAAGGACGCGACCCCTCAGCCCACTCAGGACCCGACTCCCGAGCCTACGGTAGATCCGACCCCGGAGCCTACCCCTGAACCGACTCAGGACCCTACCCCTGAACCTACTCCTGAACCGACCCCGGAGCCCACTCCTGAGCCGAAGCCTGAGCCCACCCCGGAACCGGAGCCTACTCCGGAACCCACTCCCGAGCCGACCAAGGACGTAACCCCGGAACCGAATCCGGAACCCACTCCTGAGCCCACTAAGGACCCCACTCCGGAACCCACTCCTGAGCCGACCAAGGATGTAACTCCCGAGCCGACCCAGGAACCGAGTAAGGAGCCGAGCGAGGCACCCTCCCAGGATCCGACCCAGGCCCCGGTAGTGCCCGTGCCGACTCAGGAACCCTCCAAGGAACCCACTAAGGATGCAGAAATCCCCGTGATTCCGGTAGTTCCCGTAGCTCCGGTAGAGGACACCAAGGACAGCTCAGACGCCAAGATCGTTACCCCGATTGAGACTGAGCCTGTTGCCCCGATTCCTCCGGCGAACAACCCTGTGACCGTCCCTGGAAACCGTCAGGAAACCTCGGGGGAAGATGTCATCATCTCCATCGAGCTTCCGCGACCGGGTGGCTCCTCTGAGTCCTCAAGCTCCTCTTCGGGATCTTCAAGCTCTTCACCGAGCACCAAGGCACCGAATGACAGGCTTGATGACAACGAGGACGATCCGTTGCGTTCTGGCGGCACCACCCTCGGACGAATCGCAGCCAATAACGGCTCGAATGACTCCATCCCGGGCGCGGCAGACTGGGTTGCTGGATACCTCTCACGCAATAAGACCGAAGAGGACCACTCCCAGGAGGTAAGCCCCTCGAGCTCCTCAAACTCGGTATCGGCTTCGAAGTCGCCCAGCTCCTCCACCTCGGCTAGCGCCAGCCGCTCCGCAAAGAGTGTGACAAAGGCTGATGGTGCGAATGCCGCTCAGGAACAGGCCGTGAAGAATGCGGATGCGGACGATTCCGGACTTTCCGGCATTGCACCGCTGATTCTCTTCTCGCTCATCGGTCTGGTGCTGATTGCTCTGGCGATCCGCTACTTCAGCCGCGGAGCATAAGGCGAACATAACGCGTAAGAATACGCGATAATAGAGGATGTGAATCCTCAGACTTTTAGCGAAACGCGGGACAACCCCATGCGAGAGACACCTCTCTCAAAGCTGGGGGAGTCCCGCGTTCTGCGCGCTTTCATGCCGATTATCAACGCCCACAATGAGCAGGTTGCCGCAACGTCACGTCAGGCGGGGCACATTGAGCCCCTCGATGTGGGTCCCGGTGACGACTGTGCCGTCCTCGCCGCGCCCGCGCCCGGTCAGCGTACCGTGGTCACCACCGACACTCTCGTTGAGGACCAGGACTTCATGAACCTGTGGCCCGGCGGTATCGCACGTGCGGGTGAGGCCGGCGAGTTCATTCTGGAACCCGCCCGCAGTAGCGGCTACGATGTGGGGCGCAAAGCCGCGACCCAGAACCTTGCCGACGTTGCCGCCATGGGTGCACGCCCGGCGAGCCTCTTCATCTCCTTGAGCCTGCCCGGTAGCACTCCTTACGGCTGGATTGACGGCTTTGCCCACGGCATTGTGGACGGAATCAACGCCTGTGGTGCCACCGAATGCGTGATTGGCGGCGGCGATATTGGCGACTCCACCGAAATGTCGGTGACCGTCACCGCCCTCGGCTACACGGATCGCGCTGTACTGCGCTCCGGCGCACGCCCCGGCGACACTATCGCCCTGGCGGGACGTACCGCCTGGTCCGATGCCGGTCTGCGCCTGCTACTCAACCCGCTCTCCCTGCCCGCCACGGCACTGCTGCGTGCCATTGCCGCAGGTCAGGATGCTGAGGCGGCGCTGGAGGCGGTGAGCCGGGCGTGGGCTCAGCAGCAACCGGAAGGTGCTGGCGCTCTTCCTGCTGGCGCTCTTCCCGAAGGGCTCATCGAGCTTGCCCGCACCCTCACCCCCGAAGACGCCGCGCACATGATTGCGGTCTGCGAGCGTGCCGTCGAGTCGCAACACCACCCGGTCAGCCCCATCCCCGCCGGCGAGGTGGCACGCCAGCATCAGGCAAGCTCCATGCTGGATCTCTCTGACGGACTCGTCAAGGACGCTGGACGAGTTGCCGCCGCCTCCGGGGTGCAGATGCACCTCGACCGCGCCGCCGTGGATGCGTTCGCCGAGCCGCTGCTACCGCTGGCGCGCCTGCTGCTGGCGATTGGTGAGCGCAACGAGGCGGGGGAGAGCCCCGCATCCCTGGCGCGCACCTTCGTACTGGTCGGTGGAGAAGACCACGGCCTGCTGGCGACCTTCCCCGGTGAGGTGCCCGAAGAGTTCGTGCCCCTGGGAACCTGCGTGGCGGACGCCCCGGAGCGAGGTCTGAGCGCCGAACTCTACGGTGCCGAACGCCGCCACAATGCGGTGACCGGCGCGGCGGTCGTGATGGACGGCCGCTCCCTGGACGGCATGGGATGGGAACACTACGGAGCGTCCGCGTAGAAGCTTGACCGAGTGTCGCAAGGTGCGTGCGGTTTGTGCGTTTAGTCCGTGCTTTCATCCCGCGGGATGGGTGGCGGGCAATACCGTACATTTAACCGAAATTGCTTAGAATAGAAGTACGAAATAGGCTGGATTCTGCCCGTGCCGCGGGCGCTGAGATATCAGTTGGGAACTAGCCGAGAAATCGGTCGGGAACTGACCGGAAATCAGTCGAGAACCAGCCGAGAATCAGTCGAGAACCAGCCGAGAATCAGTCGATAACCAGCCGAGAACCAGTCGAGAACTACGCGAAACTGATAGGGAGGGTAGCGTGAACGCAGAACAGAACCAGCGCACCGAAGAGCGCGAGATTTACCGCCGCGCCTGCGTGCGCGCCTACCGCTTCGGCGTAGCGTGGTCCGCCGCCGCCCGCACCACCATCGAACGCTACCGTGAGGCGCTCAACGAGCTCAACGGGTTCCCCGTGCCCGATAAGGACACCGGCTCCAATATCGCCCACACCCTGCTGACCCTGACTGAAGAGTTTGAGCGGGGCATGGAGCAGGTTCTGCCCGGTGAGGTTCAGCCCGGTGAGGTTCAGCCCCGTGAGGTTCTTCCCGCTAGCGAAAATCCTGGCGGGGAGGGTACGTACGCACCCGAGGCGGCGGGCGCCTCCGAAACCCTCGCCCACCTGTGGATTCAGCTGGGTGGTATCTACGAGCACGCGATTATGCGCGCATCCCGCGTGGCGCGCGGCAACTCGGGTACACTGCTCTGCGCCTGGGCGCTGGAGGCGGTGCGTAGCTACTGGTTCCTGCCCGGAAACCTCGCTCGGGAGCTCGACGACGCAGCCGATGAGCTGCCGCTCGTGCGCGCCCTGGAAGCAGACTATGCGGCTGTCATTGCTGGCGGATTCCTGCCGAAGCATCGCGAAGTGAAGCTGGAGTACGCCCACGCGGAGGCGCGCGCGATGGCGTTCGCGGCTGAGCGTATTCGCGCCAGTGTGGGGGAGCAGATGGTGCCCTCCACGATGCTGTCGGTCATGGTGGAGCTTGCCCGCCTGGAGGCACACTACGATGCATCACAGGACACAGAAGCTGCTGACGAAGCGCTGAAAGAGCGCCGACGTGCGCTGATGCGTGCCGCCCTGGAACGTACCGCGCAGTTCCCGCCCTCACCCGAGCTTGCCGGTTTCGTGGATGCTGGCGCGCTCGGCTTCTACCTTGCCGTGGTGCACTCCAACCCGCGCTGGGAGGGGGCAACCCTGAACGAGGCGCAGGTGCAGTCTATGCTCCGTGCGCCCTCGGCTGCGGATGCGGCGCGGGCGGGCTCTGAATCTGCCGAGCACGTAGAAGGTGAGCACGCAGAACATGCGGGGCAGAGCGGCTGGGAGCTCATGGGCACACTGACCTGCGAGCCCCTCGCCCTGGCGCAGCTGCGCCCCGAACTTGAAGCCACGGGCGACAGCCTGCTCATTACGCCCCTGGACATGGCGGCTGGACTCTGGGCGCTGCACGTGCACGTTCCCGAAATTGACCCCGTCCGCGAGCTGATTATGGGTTACGGTCAGTGGTCGGATGAGCGTATTTCCTCCCTCGCGGATGGCCACCACGCCGACCACGCGTGCGGTGCGGAGGGCGGCGTATGAGCCCCGCCCGATGTTCCGTGAACCCGCAGCAGGAAGCCCTGGACTTGGGGCTTCCTGAGCCTGCGCCTAACAAGAGTGCGCCGGTCAAAGCTGCGTCGGCTAAAAGTACAATGGCTGAGGCTACGAAGAGCAAGGCTTCGCAGACCAAGCCTGCGAAGGTTGAGGCAACGCAGGGCGAGCCCGTAGATTCAACGGTTGTCGAGCCTACCCGTACTGCTTCTGCGACCCGAGCTCAGCAGGGGACAAAAGATGCGCCGCTATTGAGCGATGAGCAGCTCCGCACCACGGCCGAGCTGACCGTGCGTGATCTTGCCGCCTACGCCCGAGGCGAGGTGAGCCGCGCTGAGCTGAGCGAACGCGCAGCACAGCGCGCCAGCGCACCCTACCGTAAGGCGCTCAAGACGCTCAAGCATTCGCTGGGTCCCGCCGCGCACACCATGACCGACGACGCTATCTACGAGCTGGTCGATATTGCGTTGGCGGCGCGGCAGGCAACTCAGGCGGAAGCACAACAGTCGGAAGCGCATCAGCCGAAGGAACCTGCTCGGAAAGCACCCGCGCGGAAGAATCCGACTCAGAAGAAGCCAGCTCAGAAAAAAACAGTTCAGAAGAAAACAGTTCAGAAGAAAACAGTTCAGAAGGAACCTGCTCAGAACAAGCCGAGCCCGCAGGAGAGCGATACTGCCGTGCGGGCTACTTCGGCGCGCCCGCAGAAGGTCACGAAAGCGAGCGAGGAGGCCGAGCAGAAGTCTGCGCCGAAGAAGAACGCGCCCGAGGTAGAAGCTGATAAGCCCGCGACCACAAAGGTCGCAGCGAAGAAGACTCCCGTAAAGAAAGCTCCCGCTTCCAAAACCCCGGTGACGAAGGGCTCTGATTCCAAGGCCGCCGCGCCGAAAACCGCCGCACCGAAAACCCCCGCGCTGAAAACCGCTGCCAAGAAGGCAATGCCCGCGCCGAAAGCCCCGGTGAAGAAGGCTCCCGCACAGAAGGAACCTGTACAGAAGGCTTCCGCGAAGAAGGCAACTACTGAGAAGGTTGCTGCCGAGAAAGTTGCGGCTGCGAAGCCCGCATCAGCTGCCGCGGAGGCTAAGAGCCGTGCCCTGGCGCGCTACGCCTCCGAAGACCGCATCGAAAATGCGCCGCTCAAAAAGTACCTTCCCGCGCCCAGCGCCAAGGCAATCTCTACGCACCTGGACCTGCACACCGTTGGGGAGATGCTCGATTACTTCCCGCGCAAGTACCTGCCGCGCGGTGAGCTCAGCTCCTTCGCCGAACTCGTTGAGGGTCAGGACGTCACCATCATCGCCCGCGTGGTGCACGTGAGCACCCGAACCATGGCGGCGCGCCGCGGCAAAATCACGGAAGTGACCATCACCGACCGGCTCTCCGATGCCACCGGGCAGGAGGCATCCGCCGGTTTTGGCGCCGCCGGTTTTGGCGCCGCTGGTTTTGGTACTACTGGCTTCGGTGCCGGTGGTCCTGTATCCGTGGTGCCCGGCCGCGCTAACCGCCCCGGCGCATCCGGCGCCCCCGCGCAGAACTGGCAGGCGACCGGGATGCACAACCCGCGCATCAACGCGCTCGCTCATTCCACGCACAACCCTGCTACCCAGAACCCCGCTACCCAGAACCCGGCACAGGGCAGGGGAGCCCAGCCCGCCTCCTATAGCGGCTACGCAGACAGCTACGGCCAAGATTCATTTGGTCAGGACAGCTTCGCACAGGATAGTTTCGCCCAGGATAGCTTCGCGCAGGGAGGCCTCTTTGGCGTGCCCGCACCCAGCACGGCGAACCCCGGCGCGCTCATTGGCTCGCAGATGAAGCTCTCCTTCTTCAACGCCTGGACCGCCGCCCGCGAAATCCGCGAGGGCGAAACCATGATGTTCTCCGGCAGGGTCGGCATCTACCGCGGCGAATACACCCTCACCAACCCCCACTACGCCCTGCTCTCGAAGGACGCCTCCGGCGCGGACGTCACCGACGCCGCCACCGCCCCCGTGCCCGTCTACCGTGCCCCCGTGAAGCTGCCCACCGACCGTATTAGCGGCTACATGGTGCAGCTGCTCGAAAAGGTGCCGCTCAAAGAGCTCGAAGATCCGGTACCCTACACGATTCGTCGCGCCCGCAAGGTGCCCTCGCTGGAGTGGACGTACCGCGCCCTGCACACCCCCGACTCGGAGGACACCTGGCGTGCCGCGCAGGCGCAGATGCGTTACCGCGAGGCGTTCGTGCTGCAGAGCGCGCTCGCCCGCCTGCATTCGGTGCGTGCGGCGCACCTGACCCAGCCGCGCCCCGCCGTGGAGGGCGGCCTCGCCGATCAGCTGCTGGAGGTTCTGCCCTACGAGCTGACCGAGGGGCAGCAGAAGGTGGGCGCTGAGATTGCCGCGGATCTGTCGAGTGAATCACCCATGAACCGCCTGCTGCAGGGTGATGTGGGTTCCGGTAAGACCGTGGTGGCTCTGCGCGCCATGCTGCAGGTTGCCGATGCGGGCGGCCAGTCCGCGATGCTCGCCCCGACCGAGGTGCTCGCCGAGCAGCATTTGCGTTCGGTGCTGGACATCCTGGGGGATATGGCGGCGCCCGAAGACTCTGACGCTGACGATTCTTCTGAGGGCTCTGCCGAGGGAACTCCCGCGGGGAGCGGGGAGGACCCCCGCCGTGTGCGTGTGCGCCTGCTGACCGCCTCCATGGGTACCCGCGCCAAGCGCAAGGTTCTGCAGGAGCTTGCCGACGGCACCGCCCAGATTGTGATTGGCACCCACGCCCTGCTCTCCGATGAGGTGAACTTCCACGATTTGGGTCTGGTCGTCGTGGACGAGCAGCACCGCTTCGGCGTGGAGCAGCGCGACGGCCTGCGCGGCACCGACGGCGCCCTGCCGCACCGCCTGGTCATGACCGCAACGCCCATTCCGCGTACCGTCGCCATGACCGTGTTCGGTGACCTGGACGTGTCCGTGCTCGACACCCTACCCGCCGGCCGACAGAAAATCTCAACGCACGTTGTGCCCCTCGCCGAGAAGCCCGCCTGGGCGTCCCGGCTGTGGAGGCGCGCCCGCGAAGAAATCGACGCGGGCCACCAGGTGTATGTTGTCGTACCCAAAATTGGGGAGGACGGCGACAGCCTGGAGGAAGGCGCCGCGTTCTTTGGCGCATCCAGTCTGAACGGTGCTGGAACCGGCGCGGGCAACTCGGCCCAGGGCTATTTCGGGCAGGGCGGTAACGCCAGCAGCGACGGCAAGGTTCAGCTGACCTCGGTCGCCTCCATGTACTCCTACCTGAGCGCTGAGGACGCCCTCGTCGGCGTGCGTATCGGCACCCTGCACGGCCGTATGGACCCGGCGGAGAAGACCGCTGTCATGACCGCTTTCGAGCGCGGTGAAATTGACCTGCTGATTAGCACCACCGTCATTGAGGTGGGCGTGAATGTCCCGAACGCCACGCTCATGATCATCATGGACGCCGACCGTTTCGGCATCTCGGGCCTGCACCAGCTGCGCGGTCGTGTGGGTCGCGGCGGCTACGCGGGCACCTGCCTGCTGGTGACCCGCCAGGAGGAGGGCGGCGTGTCTCGCGAGCGCCTGGATGCGGTCGCCTCCACCACGGACGGTTTTGAGCTCTCTCGCATCGACCTGGCGCAGCGCCGCGAGGGTGATATTCTGGGTGCTGCACAATCGGGCTCGAAAAGCACCCTGCGGTTCTTGCGGGCGCTTGCCGATGCCGACATTATTGAGCGTGCCCGTGAGGATGCCCGCTCGGTGGTGGAGAAGGACCCGACGCTGGCTAAGCATCCGTCTCTGGCGCGTACGATTGACCGCGCTCTGGACGCTGACCGTGAGGCGTTCCTCGGCAGGGGATAAGTGCCCAACGGGGCAGAACGCTCTGTTTGTCCCGCCCACTACCCCTGCCCACCACCCGCTAAAACCGCGACTTCAACACACCGCACTAGTTATGAGGAGAGACCCTATGAGCCGTATTATTTCCGGTGCCGCCGGAGGCGTTCGCCTTGCCTCGGTTCCGGGGGATAATACTCGCCCCACCACCGACCGGGTGAAGGAATCCCTCTTCTCCAAGCTGGAGAGCTACGACATTATTCGTGGCGCCCGCGTGCTGGACGCTTTCGGCGGCTCGGGCGCGCTGGGCTGCGAGGCGCTCTCGCGCGGTGCGGCCTCCGTGACTCTGCTGGACACCTACCCGAAGGCTGTTGCGGTGATTCGCAAGAACGTTGCCGCGGTGGAGAAGGCGATGGGCCGCAACGGCTCTGGTTCTTCTAGCGCTGCCGGTTCTGCGGCGCGCGTGCAGCAATCGCAGGCGCTGACCTACGTGAAGTCCGCCTCCGGTCCGTGGGATCTGGTGTTTGTTGACCCGCCCTACGCCATGCCGAACGAGCAGGTCAGTGAGCTGCTGGAGGCGCTCACCCCCAAGCTTGCCGAGGGTGCCGTGGTCGTGGTGGAGCGTTCTTCGCGCGATGCGGAGCCGGTGTGGGGCGAGGGCCTGTACTGTTTTTCGACCCGTCAGCACGGCGAGACGGTTCTCTACTACGTGGAGCCTGACGAGGTGGAGGAACAGGCGGGCGACGAGCCCGGCGACGAGCCCGGCAACGAATCCGGCGAGGACGCTGAAGAGCTCGCAGCATAAGGCCGCCAGCCATTCTTTCCGCCTCAGCCTGCGCTCGCCCGCATGCCGCTATCCCGCATCCTAAATTCGCCCGCATCTACTCATTCCAACCTCTGATATTTATTCGTGAAGGGACCGCCATGATTGCCCTCTGCCCCGGATCTTTTGACCCCGTGCACCACGGCCACCTGGAAATCATTGCCCGCGCCGCTCAGCTCTTTGACGAGGTGATTGTGGGCGTGGCGCACAATAGCGCCAAGAAGTACCGCTTCTCCCTGGAGGAGCGTGTGCAGCTGGTGCGTGAGTCCCTGCAGGAGCTCGGTATTGAGGGTGTGAGCGTGGAGCCGATTCCGCCGGGCGTGCTGCTTGCCGAGTATGCGGCGGAGCGTGGCGCGAAGGTGCTGGTGAAGGGTCTGCGTTCGGCGACGGACTACAGCTATGAGGCTCCGATGGCGAGCATGAACCGTCACCTGGCGCAGGTTGAGACGGTGTTCTTGGCGGGTGAGGACCGCTACGGTGCGGTGTCGTCCACGATTATTCGTGAGGTGGCGTCGCTGGGTGGTGACGTGACTCCCTTCGTGCCGGAGGCGGTCGCCCGCGCCCTGAAGAGCGCCTAGGAAAACGCCTCATCAACCCAGACGCACACCACCTTGTGCGCACCCACCCGACACGCCCGGCATGCCTGACACACTCAACAGGCAAGGCAAACTGTACCGCCGACCGGGCGCTTAACTACCGCTTAACTACCTGTGGAGTAGCCCGACCGACCGATTAAGTGCCGCGCGGCGCCTCCTTAAGGGGATATTTAAGAGGTGAGCGCCACTTAAAGAGATTTAAAAGGCGCTTAATCTTGATTAACGGTGCGAATGACCCCTAAAATGGGACTTTGGTTTATACATTTCGTAAGGAGAAACGCCATTTCACGTGCAGACGCATCGCCGCTGGTTGTATCGGTCACTAATCTGATTCACCGCCCCGGCACCATGGAAACTCTCACTGAGGTTCTGTCCGCACCGGCAGACCTGGGTAACACGCTCATCGGCGTGGAAGAGGGTTCGGATATTGACCTCGATATTCGTATGGAGTCTGTTGTTGATGGTATCCTAGTAACCGGCTCCGTTGTTGTGGATGTACACGGCGAGTGTAGCCTTTGCTTGGATCCGATTGATTACGAGATGTCGGCCAATATTCAAGAGCTTTTCGTCTTTGAGAAGGCCCCGGCTGGCGGCCCCGAAGATGAAGTAGATGAGCAGTACGCCGTTGAGGATGATTCCATCGACCTTGAACCGGCTCTGCGGGACGCAGTAATCCTTCAACTGCCGTTCCAGCCTGTTTGCAGGGACACCTGCCAGGGTCTGTGCGCCGATTGCGGTGCGCGCCTGGAGGATGACCCCGGGCATCATCACGAGGTGTTGGATCCGCGCTGGTCGGCCCTACAGGGCCTGCTCGGTGCAGATACCGAAAACTAAATTGTTGTTACTAGAGATTGTGAGATAGCTGTGGCTGTTCCCAAGCGCAAGATGTCCCGCGCTAACACCCGCGCACGCCGTTCCCAGTGGAAGGCATCCGTGCCCCAGCTGGTTAAGACCGTTGAAAACGGTCGCGTGACCTACAGCCTGCCCCACCAGGCAAAGGTTGTAACCGACGCTGCAGGCAACGCCCTGTTCCTGGAGTACAAGGGCCGTAAGGTTGCAGACGCCTAAGAAGCGGTGAATCCTTATGTTTGAATTTCCTAGTGTTGATACTAGGGAGTTGCGTAAACGTCTCGGGGTCGATATCGACGCCGAGACGTTTTTGCTATCCCTAACGCACCGTTCCTACGCCTTCGAGAACCCCGGGGTGGAGCATAACGAGCGCCTGGAGTTCCTGGGCGATTCGGTGCTTTCCCTGGCAATTGCTGAAGAAGTGTACCGACGCTACCCCGACCTGCCCGAGGGTGAGCTCGTGAAGCTACACCACGTGGTGGTGTCTACGGTGGCGTTGGCGAAGGTGGCACGCGACCTGGATTTGGGCCGGTACATCCTGCTCGGTAAGGGCGAGATTCACACCGGCGGCGCCGATAAGGACTCGATCCTTGCCGACACCATGGAGGCGATTTTCGGCCTGACCTACCTGGAGTGCGGTCGCGAGGCGGCTCGTGACCTGGTGCTGCGCCTGATTGCGCCGCTGCTCGATGATGAGAAGGTCCTGAACTCTGGACGCGACTGGAAGACCGAGCTGCTGAACCTCGCCACCGCCCGCGGTTGGGGAGACGTGCGCTATGAGGTCACCGGCGAGGGCCCCGATCACGCGCGCGTGTACACTGCGGTCGCTATTGTGGCGAACCAGCAGGCCGGTACCGGTGTGGGTCCGAGCAAGAAGGAGGCGGAGCGCCTTGCCGCTGAGCAGGCGTACCGCGTTCTGGTGTAGGGTGCTTGCCTGGCGCGCTGTCTAGGTTTCTCGACGGGGTAGCTCAGTTGAGCCAGCGCCTGTTGAGCCCCGCTGATTGGAGTAATTCATGCCCGAACTGCCCGAGGTAGAAACCGTCCGCGCAGGTCTAGCCGACCATTCATTGGGCCGCCCCGTGCGGGCGGTGCGCGTGGTCGATGCCCGTTCGCTGCGCAGGCACTTGCCCGGTCCCGCCCACTTTGAGGCGGCACTCACCGGCAGGGCGCTGCGCGGTGCCTACCGCCGCGGCAAGTACCTGTGGCTGACCCTGAGCGAGGCGGACGGCACGCTTGCCGACGAGGCGCTCGTGGTGCATCTGGGCATGAGCGGTCAGCTGCTCGTGCGCGATGAGCCGGGCGGCGAATCGGACAGCAACTCGGGCAGCGACTCGGGTAATGAGTTGGGGGCTCGTGCGGCGTTTGATGAGCAGCCGCGGCACCTGCGCGTGGCGCTCGAGCTAGGACCGGCTGGAGCTACCGGTAGCGCGGCGAGCACCAACCGGGCAAGCGCTGGGCAGCGCTTGCTCTTTGTGGATCAGCGCATCTTCGGCGGTATGTTCCTCAGCCCGCTGGTACCGGACGTACCCGCGGCGGTTGTAGCGAATGAAGTAGCGCCGGGCGAAGTAGCGTCCGAGGGCGGCACCGATTTTAGCGCCGTACCGGAGCGTTTTCTCGTGCCGGAAGCGGTCAAGCACATTGCCCGTGACCCGCTGGACGAATTCTTCGACCCCGCGGTGGTGCGCCGCAAGTTCCTGCACACCTCCAGCGGCATTAAGAAGGTGCTACTGGACCAGTCAGTGATCTCCGGGGTGGGCAATATCTACGCTGACGAGGCGCTGTGGCGTGCGCGGTTGCACTACGCGAAGCCCGCACGCACCCTGACCGCCGCCCAGACCCGCGAACTGCTGGAGGCGGTCACCCAGGTACTCCGCGAGTCCCTAGCGGCTGGCGGCACAAGCTTCGACGCCCTGTACGTGAACGTGCTCGGCGAGTCGGGCTACTTTGAGCGCTCGCTGAACGCCTACGGTCGTGCCGGGGAGCCCTGCCACCGTTGCGCGGAGGCGGGCCGCACCTCCCTGATCGTGCGCGAACCGTTCCAGAACCGTTCGTCCTACCGTTGCCCGCATTGCCAGCGGGCGCCGCGTGCTCGATAAGTTAAGGCTCTCGATAGGCGCAAACTCACGCTAGATATGCACGTGACGGCGTAGCTACGTTCCTCCCATATGGGGGATGTAGCTACGCCGTCATTCGTTTAAACCTCATGCGTATAAACCAGGGGTAGGGGAGCCGCCCCGAAAAGAAGCGCTTAGCGGCTGTGCTTGTTCCCGCTGTACCTGTCGCCGTAGAACAAGCCCAGACGCTCGTAGCCTTCCTCAATCGACACGGAGGGCTCCCACTGCAGAAGCTCGCGGGTGCGGCGCTGATCAAACCAGTGCGCAGTCGACAGCTGCTCGGCGAGGAACTCCGTCATCGGCGGCTCATCACCGGCGGTTACGTTCTTCGGCAGACGCTCCCACACGCGCTCAATGACCTTACCCGCCAGAGCCGCAACCTTCGCCGGAACCGAGAAACGCGGGGCGGGAACGCCCACCGCCTCACAGAAACCGCCGAGTAGCTCAGCGATAGTGCGCGGCTGACCGTTCGTCACCACCAGCGCCCGACCCGCAAAAGCGTCGAGGCGCTGATAGCCGCGCACCACCGCATCCGCGGCGTTATCAATGTAGAGCGTATCAATCAGACCCGTACCGCCGGAGAGCAACGGCAGGCGGCCCGCGGCGGAACGCTCCAGAATACGCTCCACCAGCTGGGTATCGCCCGGACCCCACATGATGTGAGGACGCAACGCACCCACGCGCAACACCCCGCCACCGGGCAGGGTGGTGCCGTTTGCCTCCAGCGCCAGGAGCTCAGCGGCAGCCTTCGAACGAGCGTAGTTACCGCGCGCATGCTCCGGGGACGCCACGCCGGCACCATCACCCACAATCGCCGCGCCGGCATGAGCCACCGACGGCGAGGAAATGTACAGGAACGAACCCACCGAATGGTTCAGCGCCGCCTGCAGCAGGGTGCGGGTGCCCTCAATGTTGATGCGCTCATAATCAGCCCACTCGCCGCTGACCGAAACCTTCGCCGCAGCATGCACCACGCCGTTCACGCCGGTCATCGCCAGATCCACAGCCTGCGCGTTCGTAATATCGCCGCGCACCTGCTCAAAACGCGGGCGCACCGAATCGGGCAGCAGAGCCGCAATACCCGAATCGCCACGCTGAAAAACGCGCACATCGTAGCCGGCACGCAGCAACGCCAGCACGCTCTCACGACCCAGCAGGCCGCTCGCACCGGTAAAGAGGATGCGCTCGCCAATACGCGGCGCGAAATCAGGCTCCTCAATCGGGCGTAGCGAACGCGGGGCGGGGTCGGTGTAGCGTGCCGCCAGCGGCTGCGCGGGCTTGCGGAACCGAGCCGTCGGGGAAGTCACCGCATGCGAGGTCGACAGGCGGGATGCAGCCCGTCGGGACGCAGACAAACGGGGTGCAGACTCACGCGAAGAATGAGGGGACATCATACTCCTTAAACTTAGGGATCCGGCAGGCGCTTACGCCCCCGCAAGGACCTTCGACGCCCACTCACCCAGGGCGGGGCGGTCAATCTTCGAATTGTGGCGAATATCGGTAGGATGCTCGTGCACCACCAGCACAGCGGCAAGCTCCACGCCGGTATCCTCGGCAACCTTCTGACGCACCAGCTGCGACAGCTCGAAGGGTGCCACACCCTCCGCAATGGGGAAGCGGTTGGCGCCGGGCACGCGATCGAGCAGGGCACGCTTGAGACCCGATGCCGACTGGCGCGCCTCCAAAGCGGCAGTATTCGCGGACGCCTCAATGACCAGCACCGGGGCGGCGGTACCTGCAGGGCCCACCGCGACCAGGGCGGCGCGGCGTACCTCGGGCAGGGACTCGGCGGACTGCTCCGCCGCAACCGGGGTCAGCACACCCTGCGAAGTCAGCAGCACGTGCGCGAGGCGACCCTCAACCCACAGGCGACCCGAAGCGTCCAAGTGTCCGACGTCACCGGTATGATGCCAACCCGGAGTGCTAATGGACTGCTCCTCAGTCACCCACAGGGTGTCGTAGCGGTCCTTCACGTGCGGTGCCGACACCAGAATCTCACCGGTCACACCCGGCTCGTGGGTCAGCTCATCCGCCACCGAACCGTCCTGCAGCAGCGGCGCAATAGCCACCGCCGCACCGTACACCGCGAAACCAACGCACACGCCGTCACGGGCGAACGGGTCAAGCACCTCACCGGCAGCATTCGGGGTGCCCTCAGCAATCGCCTGGCGAATCATCTCGAAAGACACATCGGTCACCGGCAGACCCTCGGTCATGCCGTAGGGGGTGTGCAGGGAAGCGTTCGGAACCAGGGCGGAGAGCGCCTCCAGCAGGGGCACGGGAATCGGCGCGCCAGCGCTGAGCACCGTCTGAACCTTCGCCAGGGCCGCGCGCTGCTCAGCGCTCAGCCCGTCGGCGGTCGCCACCACGTTCACCAGGGCGGCGGGGGAGGCGAACACGACCGAAGCGTCGATGGCCGCCGCGGCCGAGGCCAGGGCAGAGGCCGTCAGGGTCTTCGGGCGGGTCACATCCATGGTCGGGGTCACGCTGGTCGCGCCCAGGGCCGGACCCAGCAGCGCGAAGGGCGCGAAGCCGGCCACCAGGCCGCTACCGGGCGCAAAACCGTAGGTGTTCGCGATGGCATCGCGCATACCCGCCAGCTGACGCTGCGTGTACACCACACCCTTGGCCGGGCCGGTCGAACCGGAGGTGTACAGCACCGCCGCATCAGCATCCGGCACAGGGGAGGGGAACTCCACCACGGTCGGGGTGGGCACCGGCGCACCCGGAGTACCGTCAGCGGCAGGCGCGGTAAACACCGAACCGGCAACGCCCAGCAACTTCTCCTGCACCGAACCCAGCGGCTCCACAGAAATACGCACACCCGGCCACATCAGGGTACGGGCGGCACTGAGTGCGGCGGGAATGCCCACCAGGAAGCTCGGGTTAGCGCCCTTCAACGCGCGAGTCAGACCCGGAATGCCCAGACCGGTATCAGCCACCACAATGACCGCGCCCAGCTTCATGCAGGCGTAAATCAGGGTGGTCAGGCGGGCACCCGGAGGCACCATCAGGTTCACGCGGTCACCCGGACGCACACCCAGGGCGTGCAGGCGGGTCGCGGCGGCGTTGACCTGCTGGTTCAGCTCCGCCCAGGTCAGGGTCACAGACACGGAGGTGCCGTCGCCCTTGGGGTCCATGTCCACCACGGCGGTAGAGGTGTCGTCGGCGCGTTCGGTGAGGGCCGCGAGCATGGGGCGGAACGCCGCGGGAACAGCGCCCTCAGCCGTAACACCCTCAGCGGCGGCGCCCTCGCCGGTCGTCAGGCCGTGGCGGCGCGCGCGGGCGGCACGATGCTCCGCCTCCGCATTACGCGCCGGAACCAGCACACCGTCCTCCAGCGTGCCAAAGGTCTGCGCAAGCCACGACATCATGGGGGTCGCAATATCGTAATCCTCGATGACCAGGTGCGACGCCTTCTCGTAGCGGTGCACCTTCGCCTGCGGCATGCGCTCCATCAGGTCGAACAGGTAGCGGCGCTGGAACACCGGATCCTTCGTACCCCACTGGAAGAACGCGGGCACATCCAGGTCACGAATCTGCTCGGCAATACGCTGCATCGGAGCGTAGGAGGGAATATCGGTGCCGGTCGGAATATCGCCCACAAAATTACGCACACCCTCACGCCACGCCGAATGAGCGTACGGCGCACGGTACGTACGGTAAATCGCTTCGTTGAGCGGGCTCGGGTACAGGCGCTTAGGCTGCTGACCCACCGGCTGCGGCAGGGCACCATCAAGCGCCCCGGCACCGGCAGAACCCGGCGCGGGCAGGCGGCCCTCATTCTGAGCCAAACCCAGGGTCACATCAATAAACGCGGTCGAATCGTGAGTACCCCACTCGTGCACACCCAACGCCAGGCGCAGGGCGGCAGGGATATTCTCAATGCCGTCATGGTAGACCGCAGTGTTCGTCAGCATCACGCCCGAAAGGAGCTCACGATGCTCCAGCGCCCAACCAAAGGACACCAGCCCACCCCAGTCATGGGCGAGGGTCACGACCGGCTTATCGGTCTCATCCAGATCCAGCGCCTTCGTGAGATCACCCAGGTCAGCGATACGGTCGGTCAGGGTGCGGCGCTCACCCTCCAAATCCAGGTGGGTGCGCTCCGAATAACCCATATCAATCTGATCAACCGCAACCACACGCCACGGGGCGCGCTCATTCACGCCCGCATCCAGCACGGTACGCCACAGGTACGACCAGGTCGGGTTACCGTGCACGCACAGAATCGTGCCAATCGGCTCCAAACCCTGCTCGACCAGCACCGGAAGGTTATCCAGGTAGTGCCAGCGGCGCGCGCCAGCCTGCTGCGCCCGCTGCTCAATGGGGGCGGTGGTGGGCACCTCCAGAAGGTGGGAGTAGCGCGGGTTCACGCCCGCCCATTCCTCCGGATTGTAGGGAGGCTGAGCCTTAGGGAAATTCAAATGGCGCATACTGGGAATCCTTCCGGATCGAATCGGTGAATGTCTACCGCACTATGGCTAAAGGACTGCCGGTTAAGGGCAGCGACTATGGGCTGCAAGGTTAGGAGCTGCCGGCTAACGGGCTACCACTGAATCTCAAGCAGGGCAGTGTTCAGACCAGAACCCACACCCATGCACAGAATACGGTCGCCCTCCTTGTAAGTCGGCGCGCACTCGGCGAGAGTCATCGGCAGAGCCGCCGCAGCTACATTGCCCCACTTCGGGAAGGTCATGGGGATGCGCTCACGCTCAATACCGACCGCCTCAATAATGGCGTTCGTGTGGGCGTTAGAAATCTGGTGGGTCACATAGGAGGTCATGTCGTTCCACTCCCAGCCGTCCTGATGCGCCTGCTCCCACGCCTGCGCCACCAGCTCCAGGCCGTACTTGAGCAGACCCTCGGCGTCGGTGTTCATGCCCTGATCCGCCTCGCCACCGATGCACAGGTTACGGTGCTCGGTGCCCGCGCGGGACACCGAACCGACAATGCGGTGACCCTCCGGGTGGCGGTCAGCGCGACCAATCACAGCCGCCGCCGCACCCGAACCGAGGGTCAGGGTCGCGAACTGAGCCAGCACATCCTCGCGGGTCGAATCGGGGTTGTTCAGGATGCGCACCGCGGTACGGTGCCACGGGGAGGGATCCTCACCAGCCACAATGAGGGCGTAGTCGATAGCGCCCGCATCAATCATGGTGGAGGCGACAGTCATCGCGTTCACAAAGCCCAGGCAGGCGTTCGTAATATCGAAGTTTAGGGCGTGACGCGGTAGTTCCAGGCGGTCGTGCACACCCACCGATACGGCGGGTTCAAAGTTATCGCGAGTCACCGAAGCGTTAATCAGCAGGCCAATCTGGGAGCGGTCAATACCCGCCTGTTCGATAGCCTTCTCGGCTGCGGCAACCACGCCGTCCTCGAAAGTCTGACCCTCAGCCCAGCCGCGGCGAGTACTAATGCCGGCAAGACGCTCCAGCAGGCCCTTGGGCATGCGCAGACGCTTGTAGGTTTGGGCCAGCTGCTCATCGAAGTAGTCGCTCGTGACGACCTCCGGAGGCAGCTCATGGGTAATGGACAGTAGAGCTGCATTAGCGTGGCGAATGTCAGAGTTTGTGCCGACCTTCTCGGCGGGTGCATTCAACAATGGTGTGGCCCTTGAAAATAGAAGTCAGTGGGATATAGAAAACATGCGGAGACACGCACAGCGGCCCCGCAGAATTCGTGATGCTCATTCCAATCTACCGCACCGGCCGGGCGAACCCGTATCCGTAGACCCAATATGAACGCGCCCGTTCACCCCGCGCGTAAGATGATGCAGAATGAGGAACTTTGAACCCCCTTCACCCCGTGCACGTTCACGCCGCCCGCCCGCCGCACCGCGTACACTAGAGGGATGCCGCCACGCACCACAGAACGTGCCCGGCACACACCAGTTCTTCTGCAGAAAGGCCCCTTGTGCACCTGATGTCGCTGACCCTGCGCGGGTTCAAGTCTTTCGCCTCCGCCACCACTTTTGAGTTCACCCCCGGCATTAACGCAGTGGTCGGACCCAACGGCTCCGGCAAGTCCAATGTGCTGGATGCGCTCGCCTGGGTTATGGGTGAGCAGGGCGCTAAGAGCCTGCGCGGCGGCAGCATGAAGGACGTGATCTTCGCGGGCTCCGGCGAGGCTGGTTCAGGTGACGGTGCCCAGCGTGCGCCCCTGGGCCGCGCCAAAGTCACCCTGACTTTCGATAATTCTGACGGTACCCTCAGCATTCCCGCTGATCGGGTGCAGATTTCGCGCACCATGTTCCGCTCCGGCGGTAGCGAGTACGAGATTAACGGTTCCCCGGCGCGCCTTGCCGATATTCAGGACCTGCTCTCGGAGGCGGGTCTGGGTCAGCAGATGCACGTGCTCGTCGGCCAGGGCCAGCTGGATGCGGTCCTGCACGCCACCGCCCAGCAGCGCCGCGACATGATCGAGCAGGCGGCAGGCGTGGTCAAGTACCGCCGTCGCCAGGAGAAGACCAGCCGCAAGCTGGAGTCCGTGGCATCGAATGTGACCCGCCTGAGCGACCTGGTTGCCGAACTAGATTCGCAGCTGCAGCCACTGAGCGAGCAGGCGGAATCCGCCGCGACCGCGCGTCAGCTGCAGTCGCGCATCCGCCAGCTGGAGGCGGTACTTTTGGCTCGTCAGCTGGGTGTTCTGCAGGCTGAGCAGGCGCAGGCTCTCGCCTCCGAAGCGGAAGGTACCCGCCGCGCCGAAACCCTGAAAGAACAGCTGGAGGCGGCGCGTGCCGCATCCGCGAAGCATCAGCAGGAACAGAACCGCCTGAACGCCGAGGTCACCGCCTGCCAGAAGGCCGTGTCGACCCTGCGCGAATCCGCCGCGCGCGTGCGCACCGTGCAGTCTATCGCCGCCGAGCGCGTGCGCACCTACCGCGTGGAGCTGACCGAGGCGACCGCCGCCGCCCGCGCCGGATACGAACGCGCCCTGGAACTGCAGCAGGAGCGCCGCGAAGAGGCAGAGCGCGCGGTGGAAAGCTACGCCAGCTTTGAGGAACGCTACGATGTGGCGCTGAAGAACGTTGAGAAGGCGGCATCCGAGGTGGCGCAGACTGAACGTGCCTCGGGTGAGGTGGCGCAGTCTCGTGCCCGCGCGCAGGCTCAACTGGATGCCGCCCGCGCCGCGGCGGTGGAGGCGACCCGCGCCTACGCGGCGGCGGCTGAGCGTGCCGCAACCCTGCGTGAGGCGCTGGGCCAGAGCCTGGGGGAGGCACCCGCCGAGCTCGGTGCTGAATCCGCTGAGGCGGTGTTCGACCCCGAGACCGGCGAGCTCATGGATTCTTCGAGTGAGGGCGCGAGCCTGCTGCGCGTGCTGGATGCCGTGCAGATTGACCCCGAGTATGCGCGCGCGGCGTCTGCAGCGCTGACCTCGCTGGCAACCGCGGCGTTGAGCGTGCCGGTTGAGGGCGCCGAGGTATCGCATCTGCGCGGTGATAAGGGTGATGAAAGCAGCGAATCTGCCGCGAAGGAACTTTCAACAGAACTGCCCGAATCCTGCGCCACCGAACTGCGCGAGCTGGGTATCCGCCCCGCAACCGAGATCATTGAACCGCTCAGCGAGGATGCCGCCGCGCTCGCCGGCATCGACGAGCACGCTCTGGCGCGCGTCACCGCGGCGCTGAGTGAGCGCCTGGCGGGCGTGCTGTTCGCGCCGGATGCCGCCTCCGCAGAGCACGCACTGCACCTGCTCGCCAGGAATGTAGACGCAGGTCAGCGCACTATCTGGCGCATTTTTGACCCCGCCGGCACCGAACACACCCGCTACAGCCTGCTCTACCCGGCTGAGGGCGCCAGCCCCCTGGAACTTGCCGCCGCATACCGCGCCGCATCCCAGGTCGTGACCCGCACCCGCGCCGAATTGGACGAAGCCGAGCAGGCCGTTCAGCAGGCTCAGACCGCGGCAGAGGCAGCGGTCGAAGCAGAACGCGAGGCAGCGAAGACGGCGGGTGTGGCGAGCGCCGAGCATGCCCGAGCCCGCGCCCAGGCGGAGTCCCTGGAAGCATCCACGCAGAACATTCAGGCTGAGCGTGCCCGCCTGAACGAGCGCCTTGCCGCCGCGGAGGAATCCGTGGCGCAGGCGCGCGTTGCCTACGAGTCGGCGCGCACCCGCGAGGATTCCTACCTGGCGGGCACGGGGGAGCAGGCTCCCGCCGCGACCATTGAGCGCCGCGCCCAGCGTCTGGGTGAGGTGCTTGCCGAGCAGGTGAGCGAGCGCGAGCAGCAGCTGCACGAGCTGAGCACCGCACTGAAGAACGCCCAGGAAGGCCTGACCAGCACAAATGATGAGGTGCAGGACCTGCAGGCGGCGCACGCGGCGGCGCTGACCCTGCTGGCGCGCACCCAGACGGAGGCGGCGCGCGTGCAGGAGCGCGTGCAGGCGCTGGCTCAGCGTGCCCGCCTGGTGACCGGTTTGACCCTGGAGCAGCTGCAGGAGGAGTACTCCGAGCAGCTGCCGGTTGACGTGCCCGTTCAGGAGACTTCCGAAAATTCCGCATCCGAAAACGCGGCTTCCGAAAATACCGCCTCCGAAAATGCTGCTACCGAAACGGCATCAGAGACTACCGAAGCCTCCACCGAGAGCGTCCGCGCTCGCCTCAAGGCGACCCGCGCCGAATTGGAGGCGCTGGGCGCCATTAACCCGCTGGCGCTGGAGGAGTACGAGGCGCTTTCTGAACGCCACGCTTACCTGAACCAGCAGATTGAGGATTTGAAGGCGACCCGCCGCGACCTGAACACGGTCATGGACGAGGTCAGCAGCCACATTGCGGAGGTGTTCACCGCCGCGCTGGAGGACATTAACACCCACTACCGCCGCATCTTTGAAACCCTCTTCCCGGGAGGCGAGGGCCACCTGGAGCTGGACGACCCGTCCGATCCGTTGAATTCGGGTGTGGAGATTCACGCGCGCCCGGCGGGTAAGAAGGTTAAGCGCCTGTCGCTGCTGTCCGGCGGTGAGCGTTCGCTCGCTTCGCTGGCGCTGTTGATTGCGATTTATATGTCTCGCCCTTCGCCGTTCTACGCCCTGGACGAGGTTGAGGCGGCGCTGGATGACCGCAACCTGTCGCGCCTGCTGCAGGTGATTGGTGAGTTGGGGGAGCGTTCGCAGCTGATTGTGGTGACGCATCAGAAGCGCACGATGCAGATTGCGGAGACCCTGTACGGGGTGTCGATGCGCGGTGGCGTGTCGACGGTGCTTTCTCAGCAGATGGAGGAGCTGCGCGAGCTGCTGTAGCTTGCCGCGCCTGCTTGACCTTACCGCGCGCCCCTCAACCAGCGCGTCCCCGACCCAGCCGCGCGTCCCTGGCCCCACCAAACGCACCCACCCTGGCGAACGTCACATGTCCTAGGAATGGTCATGTGCACTCCGGGGTACTGTTCACCGCCTGCACCCGGGTACTATAGGGGGATATGTGCGAACGCCGCCCCGCCCTACCCGCGGTTGCGTGGTGTTTCGCTGTGATCAGGCCTGATGCCCCGCCCTACCCGCGGTGCGCATCCGGCGGTAACCATCCAGGGAAGGAATAGTGATGAGCGAGAACCTGGCAGATGCTTTCCTCAACGGCGAGTCGTTGAAGAATGCCCCCGGCCCCTATTTTGGTGAGTACGGCGGGCGGTGGATGCCCGAGTCGCTGATTGCCGCCATGGATGAGCTGGAGGCAACCTTTAACGAGGCGAAGAACGATCCCGAGTTCATTGCTGAGTTCCAGCGTCTTTCTGCTGAGTATTCGAACCGTCCGTCGCTACTGACTGAGGTTCCGAAGTTCTCTGAGCATGCTGGTGCGCGTGTGTTCCTCAAGCGTGAGGACCTGAACCACACCGGTAGCCACAAGATTAATAACGTGATTGGTCAGGCTCTGCTGGCTAAGCGTATGGGTAAGACCCGTCTGATTGCTGAGACTGGTGCGGGTCAGCACGGTGTTGCGACTGCGACTGCGGCTGCGCTCTTCGGCATGGAGTGCGTGATCTACATGGGTGAGGAAGACACTGAGCGTCAGGCGCTGAACGTGGCTCGTATGCAGCTGCTGGGCGCGAAGGTGATTGCGGTTCAGAACGGTTCCCGCACCCTCAAGGACGCCATTAACGAGGCGCTGCGCGACTGGGTTTCGAACGTTGAGAACACCCACTACCTGCTGGGTACTGCCGCTGGTGCGCACCCGTTCCCGGCGATGGTGCGTTTCTTCCACGACGCTATCGGTGAGGAGGCGCGCGAGCAGATTCTGGCTGAGACCGGCCGCCTGCCCGATGGTATTGCTGCCTGCGTGGGTGGCGGTTCGAACGCGATTGGCCTGTTCCACGCGTTCTTGGACGATTCTTCGGTCGAGATTTACGGTTTTGAGGCTGGCGGCGACGGTGTGGATACCGGTCGTCACGCGGCGACCATTACTCTGGGCCGCCCGGGCATGCTGCACGGCGCGATGACGTACCTTATGCAGGATGAAGACGGTCAGACCATTGAGTCCCACTCGATTTCTGCCGGTCTGGATTACCCGGGTGTGGGTCCGGAGCACTCGTACCTGTCCGATATTGGTCGCGTGACCTATGAGCCGGTGACCGACACTGAGGCGATGGACGCTCTGCGCCTGCTCTGCCGTACCGAGGGTATTATTCCGGCGATTGAGTCCTCGCACGCTCTGGCGGGTGCGCTGCGCGTGTGCCAGCGTTGGGCTGCCGAGAATCCGGAGGCGGCACGCGAGAAGACCATGATTGTCTGCCTGTCGGGTCGTGGCGATAAGGACATGGAAACCGCTCTGAAGTGGTTCGGTCTGGGTAAGGCGATTCCGTCTTCGACCCTGATGACCGGTAATAAGGAAGCTGCCGCATCCGCTGCACAGAACGCACAGGCTGAAAGTGAGGCTAAGTAATGAGCTACCAGGACGCTATTTCTCAGGCTGCACCCTTTGAGGTGTTGGACGGTACGTTCCCGACTGCTAACCCCGATTCGCCTCTGGCGGCTCGTCTGGCTGAGTGCGAGAAGCAGGGCCGTGCGGCGCTGATTGGCTACCTGCCGGTGGGCTTCCCGACCCTGGATGAGTCGATTGATGCGGCGATTGCTTTGGGCAATAACGGCGCGGACATTATTGAGCTGGGCGTGCCGTATTCTGATCCGGTCATGGATGGTCCGGTGATTCAGAAAGCGACCGGCGTGGCGCTGGAGAACGGTTTCAAGCTTCCTCAGCTGTTTGAGGCGGTCCGCCGTATTACCGAGGCGACCGACGCGGTGGTTGTCGTGATGACGTACTGGAACCCGGTTCTGGCGTACGGTGTGAAGAATTTTGCGCGTGATTTGGCGGCTGCCGGTGGCGCGGGCATGATCACCCCGGACCTGGTGCCTGATGAGGCGTCGGCGTGGTTTGAGGCTTCTGACGAGTACGGTCTGGATCGTATTTTCTTGGCGGCTCTGTCTTCTTCGCCGGAGCGTCTGGCGACTATTGCGAAGGCGTCGAGCGGCTTCGTGTACGCCGTATCGGTGATGGGCGTGACCGGTGCCCGCACCTCCGTGTCGGAGGCGGCTCGCACCCTGGTTGCGGACATTAAGGCTGCCGGTGCGCCTCGTGCGTGCGTGGGTCTGGGTGTTTCGACTCGTGCCCACGTTGAGGAGATTGGCGAGTATGCGGACGGCGTGATTGTCGGTACCGCGCTGGTGAGGGCTTTGGCTTCTGGCGGTGTTGAGGCGGTGGCTAAGCTGACCCGTGAGCTGGCGGGGCGTGAAGGCTAATGTCTGATGTGCTGTCGCTGGCGAGCGTGCCGGTAGCTAACGTGCTGGCTTCGATTCCGTCACCGAGCGTTTCGTACCTGCAGCTGGGCCCGTTCCGTGTGCATTTCTATGCCCTGTGTATTCTTGCGGGTATGGCGGTGTGCTTGTGGCTGGGTTCTCGCCGTTGGAAGGCGGCGGGCGGTACCCCTGAGCGCGTTTTTGACGTGGCGATGTGGGCTATCCCTGCGGGTATTATTGGTGCCCGCGCCTACCACGTGCTGATTACTGACCCGGGTAGCTATTTCGGTCCGAATGTTGCTGATCCGTGGGCTTTCCTGAAGATTTGGGAGGGCGGCATCGGCATTATGGGTGCCGTGTCGGTTGGTGCGTTGGGCGCCTGGTATGGTTGCCGCCGCTACGGGATTAATTTCCCGGCTTTTGCGGATGCGGTAGCGCCGGGTATTCTGCTGGCTCAGGCGTTTGGCCGCTGGGGTAACTGGTTCAACCAGGAGCTGTTCGGCAAGCCGACGACTCTGCCGTGGGGCCTGGAGATTAGCGCTTCGAGCGGTAACTTCCCGACACAGTATCCGGCGGGTACGCTGTTCCATCCGACGTTCCTGTACGAGTCGCTGTGGAACCTGCTGGGTGTGGCGTTGCTGCTGTGGCTGGGCCGTAAGGGCGTGCTGAAGCTGGGTCAGACCCTGTGGCTGTACGTGTTCTACTACGGTGTGGGTCGCCTCTTCATTGAGATGTTCTTGCGTATTGATACCTCGGAGATGCTTTGGGGTGTTCGTATTCACGTGTGGACTGCTCTGCTGCTGGTTCTGCTGGGTGCTGCTGGTTTTGTGGTGGCTGGTCGTCGTGCGGCGGCGAAGGCTGCCGCGGGTATTGAGCCGGCTCCTGCGGAGTTCGCTCCGAAGCCTGCCGCAGATGAGTCTGCAGAGGACGCTGAGGAGAAGGCACCTGAGAAGGCGTCCGAGAAGGCAGAGTCCGCCGAGGATTCTGACTCTTCTGAGTCTTCGACGAAGGACTCCCAGACGAAGGACTCCCAAACGAAGAGCTCCTAGCTTTCATCTACATTCATAGAAAAACCGCCGGATGGGGGAGACCCCCCCGTCCGGCGGTTTTTTTGTACCTGCTTCTCCACTCTGGCGTTCTTCCAAGCGTATGCAGAATTCATAGGCTGGTATGCGGTAGCGCCATGCATGGATTTAGGCCGCTGAGAAGGCATAATAGAGGTATTGCATGTGGTGGGCATCCGCTTCAGGAGTATGAGGCTCTTCGAATGGTGATACCTGCCGCGTCTGCGTTTAGAAACACCCACTCAACGTACAGGATTTTATCGTGAGCTCTTCATCCGGCGATTCTTCGCGCGCCGTTTCTCCTTCTTCTCGTCCGGGCCTGTCGCGCCGCCGCCTGGTGGCTGGTGCGGCGTGGGCTGCCCCGGTTGTTGTGGCTTCTTCGGTGATTCCCGCTTATGCGGCTTCTGATGAGGAAGGCGAGTGCACCGGTCCTTACGAGGATTCGACGATGATTACTGCCGGTGACGGCGTGAAGAAGGTTGCCGTGCTGACGGTTCCTGCGGGCGCTAAGCGTATGCGTTTTACCGCTGTGGGCGGTGCTGGCGGCACGAACTACACTGTGGCTGATGCCGGTTCCGGCGCCATGGTGGAGGGTTCTATGGCTGTGCGCGGCGGCCAGACTATTAGGTTGACTGCCGGTTCGGGCGGTATCGGTAATGGTGAGCTGAAGCCCGCTGAGGGCGGCGACGGCTACGGCGTGGGCGGCTCCTCAAAGGCTTCTTCGCCGGTTCCCGCGAACGTTGTTTCTGCGATCAATGATTTGACCCGCATTTCTGGCGGTGTGACCGGTCGCGGCGGCATGAGCGCTGTGCTGTATTCGGCATCCGGCGGTGGTTCCTCCGCTATTGAGGTGGATGGCGTGCCGATGATTGTTGCCGGTGGCGGCGGCGGTGCCGGTGTGCTGGCGTCGTATGCGACGGTTCTGCCGAACCCCGCAAATGCGGGTGCTGTGCGCCCGACCGCGCACTATTCGCTGGATAGTTCCGGTGGCGAGCACCAGTTCAGCACCGGTGGTGGCGCTGGTTCGGGTGACGGCGACGGCTCGCCCGGTTTTGTTGGTTTCACCTCGTATGAGGCGCAGTCTAATCCGATTCTGACGGTGAACCCGGGTTCGGGCGCTGCCGGTGGTGTGGGCGGCGCTGGTGGCGAGAAGCTGAACCCGCCGACTGCTGACGGCCCGGTGATTGGTTTTTCGAGCACCTCCACCCAGAAGCTGGTGAGCACTGCGACTGCCGGTGCGGCGGGTGCGAGCGGTTTCCGTGCGAAGGGTGCCGATGGTGTGGCGAGCTATTCGTACCAGTGGGATCAGACTCCAGAGGGTACCGATAACCGCCCGTCGAACGCTGGCGAGCTGTTTAACGGCTACCAGTCGGTGGTTTCTGGAGGCGGTGGCGCCGGTTATGGCGGCGGCGGCTCCGGTGCTGCGTTGAGCGTTTCGGCTCGTGTGGTGTCGCAGAAGTGGAATAATGATTCGGCTCGTGCCCGCTATGCGGTGGGTTCGGTGCAGCTGGCTGGCGGTGGCGCTGGCGGCGGTACGTTTATGGATTCTACGGTGCGTATCATGGATCTGGGTTGGGCGTTGAACGCTCCGAATGGTCCGGGTGAGCGCGGTGCCGGCTATATTGAGGTTGCTTTCTGCTTCTAGGTTCTGTTGCTAGTCGGCGGCTATGAGTGGCTACAAGCTGCTCTGAGCTTGTAGGAATCGTATAGGTGCAGATTGAACCCTTTCTTTAGGGTGGTATACGCCTCAAACTTAATATTTAAATTTTTTCTGAATGCCTCCCAGACCGCTGGTTTGGGAGGCATTCTCATCTTCCGTGTCGGTTCGTCATAGCGTCATATCAACCTTTGGCGGTTTAGCGCATTGGTCGGAATAGACCTTATCGAAAGCTCATCCTCGCTCGCGTGCCGACCTCTAAATAACCCCTCTGTCATATTCGGGGGTGAACCTTTAGATTGGCGGCTCATCATTTTACGGTGGAGATGTAAAGAATACGCGCGCCCACCCCGCTAGGTTGCACAGCACAGATTGCGGCTTGAGCGCGGCCACCGATGACTAAGGAGTTTAGATCATGTGCAAGGAAACCATGAAGGCTGTTGTTGTCCCTGAGAAGGTTGACGGTTCGGTTGTTGTCCGTGAGGTTCCCGTTCCGGCTGTCGGTCACGGCCAGGCGCTCGTGAAGATTGAGTACTCGGGCGTGTGCCACACTGACCTGCACGTGGCTTCCGGTGATTTCGGTGAGGTTCCGGGCCGTATTCTGGGCCACGAGGGCATTGGTCGTGTCGTCAAGGTTGGCGAGGGTGTTGAGTCCCTGAAGGAAGGCGATCGCGTGTCGGTGGCTTGGTTCTTCGAGGGCTGTGGCCACTGTGAGTACTGCACCTCGGGCCGTGAGACCCTGTGCCGTTCGGTGAAGAACGCAGGCTACTCGGTTGACGGCGGCATGAGCGAGTACACCCTGGTGACCGCTGATTACGCTGTGAAGGTTCCCGAGGGTCTTGACCCGGCGCAGGCTAGCTCCATTACCTGTGCTGGTGTGACCACCTACAAGGCAATCAAGGAGTCGCTGGTCCGCCCGGGTGAGTGGCTGGTTGCTTACGGCGCTGGCGGTCTGGGTAACCTGGCTGTTCAGTACGCTAAGAAGGTTTTCGGCGCCAAGGTTATCGCTGTTGACATCAACGACGACAAGCTGGCTCTGGCTCGTGAGACCGGCGCTGACCACGTCATCAACGGCCGTGAGGTTGAGGACGTTCCGGCTCGTATTCGCGAGCTGACCGGCGGCGGCGCTCACGCTGCTGTGGTGACCGCGGTGTCGAAGGTTGCGTTCAACCAGGCTGTTGAGTCGGTTCGTGCGGGCGGTTCCGTGGTGGCTGTTGGTCTGCCCTCGGAGATGATGGAGCTGTCCATTGTGAAGATTATTCTGGACGGCATCCGCGTGGTGGGCTCCCTGGTGGGCACCCGTCAGGATCTGGCGGAGGCGTTCCAGTTCGGTGCTGACGGCATCGTGGTTCCGGTGGTTCAGCTGCGTGAGGTTGACGAGGCACCGGCTGTCTTTGAGGAAATGGCGGCGGGTAAGATTACCGGCCGTATGGTTCTGGACTTCGCTAGCCTCTAAGCTGGCGGATGATTCGAGGCGCCCGGTAGGGCTTCAAGGTCTCACTCGGCTGAGGTCCTGCCGGTAGTTTCGATGGTTATAACGCCTAGGGCGCATCCCGTGTGGCGGGGGAGTAAGGGTACTCTTTCTGCTGTGCATACGACGCGGGGTGCGCCTTAGTGTTTTAATGTGGCGTTTTAGGGCCCTGGTTTATAGCTACCGGTTTATAGCTGCGGGTTTTTGAGAGCCGTTATCGTAAGGGGCTGAAAACCTCTGTGAGTACTGGGCACCTAAACGTAATATACGCGGGAATTTATTTTTGAAATATCCGGGGAAATATATCAAAATTCCCACCAAATTAGTTCAATAGAGCATCTTATTTGACATCTAAATACCTTAAAATGCATGCATGAATTATAAACATTCAACCATTGGTTGAAGCGTAATATTTGCCGAAGAGATAGGTTTTGAACACCCTTGCACATACCCTTGATGTAACGGGATGTAACGTGCGAAGGTTTCGGCCCTCCTAGATATCGATTCCTTCTCCCGGAACGTTATACCCGGGTGAATTTCAGCATCTTCGTACCGTGCCGTTATTCACCGTTGAGTCCTACTTCCGGTCAGGCGCCCTTCTAGACACCTTCGGAAGAGGTCTCACAAAGATTAGTGTGGGCCCCACGGACATAGTCAATGGGGACTATGTCCGCCACACTAATCCGATATTCTTGGACAATTCCGCAATAACGCTTCGCGGCGGCGCACCGCCTCGACATAAATTTACCTGCCGGCACGGGTAACATAGCCGGGTTCTCTACTCACTCGGTAACCCACCCGCTACAGAACGCATCTTGATTTTTGTGTTGTTCAGAAGATGAGCCCTGTAGCAAAAGAACGAGGGGCACCTCTGCTAGGTGCCCCTCGTTTTCATATGCGCGTTTTATGGTCGGCTAGATTCCACGCTCTTTAGTAGCTGCTACGCTCTTTCGTAGATTCCACGCTGCCTAGTAGATGCCACGCTGTGCGGTCCAGCGGATCGTGCCGCGCTCAAAATCCATGTAGTACACGCCGTTCACGTAGGTTTCGTCGCCGCGTGCCGCACCGTAGCGGGCGGTGTTCTTCTCCCAATGCTTGAAGATTGCGCCATTACCGTTGGTCTCGTACGCACCGTACGCATCCGACCAAAGCAGTACCTTGCCTGAGGCGAATCGCACCTGAGCACCCGTGGCGGTGACGGTCTCGTCGGTCGCCGGGGCGCCCCAGATGCCGCGGTGCTGCAGGAAGCGGTGGTAGAACGCGCCGCCGGTGTGCAGGCGGTGGGTGCCGGTCTGCGCGGACCACACGTAGGTGGTGCTGCCGGTGAATTCCTGCTTGAAGATGCCGTTGCCCAGGTTCTGCTCGTCGGCGGTGGGTGCACCCTTCATGCCAGCTGCACGCCAGGTCGCGTAGATGGCGCCGCGCTCGTTGATGATGTGGGTGCCGGTAGCGGCAGACCAGTAGCCGCCCTCACCGTTGGCGAAGGAGACCGCCATGGTGTCGGATCGGGTTTCCTCGTTGGTGGTCAGCCCGCGGAATCGTGCCACGTCGGAGCGGAACTTCTGGTCCAGGCCGCCGTTGGTGACCAGCCAGTGCGAGCCGTGGGAGTTCGTCCAGTAGATGGTCTTACCGTTGGTGAACTTCTGCGCGTACACGCCGTGACCCAGGGAGTATTCGGTGCCAATCGGGTTGCCGTAGAAGGCGCGGTTCTTATTCCAGAAGCCACCGATGCCGGTACGAATATCAATCGAGCCGGTCGCAGTGGTCACCACATTCGAATCCTGACCGTTCGCCCAATTGCGGTGTACCGCGTTGGGGTTCTTCGCCAGAACCTTCAGATCGTTCACGGTGCCGGGGAAGAAGTTCGAGTCACCCACGAACGGGCCGGAGTCGGTGAACTGCCAAATGTCGTAGCCGCTCCAACCCGCCGGAATTGCACCGACCACGGTCGAGTAGCTTGCCAAGTGCAGTAGCAGAGTACCGAACTGCGGCGAACCCACGCACTGCGACCACCAGGAGGTTACGGTGTACACCATCGGGGCGCGACCGGTCAGCGAACGGTAGGTCTCCACAAAGTCGCGGGTCCACGCGGTCAGCTGCGCCGGGGTCATGTTGTAGCAGGTGTTGCCGTAGGCCGGGTAGGGGTTGAACTCGATGTCCAGCAGGCCCGGCAGGGTCTGGCCGTCAGCAGTCCACGCGCCGCCATTCTGCACGAAGTAGCGCGCCTGATCGGCGCCAGAAGAAGTGCTGGGGTTCGCGAAGTGGTAGGCACCGCGCACCATGCCAACCTGCGCCGAGCCGTTGTACTGCTGAGCGAAGTAGGGGTTGGTGTAGTAGGTGCCCTCGGTTGCCTTCACGTAGGCGAAGCGGGAACCTGCGGCGTAGGCGCTCGCCCAGTCCACGTTCTGCTGGTGCGAGGAGACATCCATGCCGAGGGTGCCGCCGGAGGGGGTCCACGCGGAGCGGCCTTGTGCCAGTGCTTGACCGGGCGCCAGACCTTGTGCGGAGCTCTGGGTCGCGGAAATACCGCTCAGAGTTGCGGTAGAAGCGGGGGAGACGGCGCCGGTGCGCGCGTTGGCGGTGCCCAGGCGTTCGCGTTCGCCCGCACCCATGGCGGGGTTGGATCGTTCGACCAGGGATGCATCCGGGGCGGGCGCGTAGCTGAGCTCTTCATAGGATGCGTTGGGGTTGACGGGGTTGACCTCTGCCGCTGCGCTCGCGGTGGGCGCGGCAAATGCGGCGGGAACGGAGGTGAGGGATGCGGCAACCAGGGCGAGTGCACCTGCGGACGCCACGATAGAGCGGGCTGCCGCGGAGCGCGCGGCAGTCTGGAGTTTCTTCATAGGTTTTTTGCCTGTGTTTGAGAGGTGGATGCGTCGATGTGACCCTGTGTGGGGGCTTCTGACGCGAGTGAATAGTGGTGCAGTTGAGTGAGGTTGATGTGTCAATTGTTGCCGTGTCAAGCGACCGGCACAGCTAACAGCCTACGGTACCTGCACCGCTGTGCGCAATGCTATCGGGGTGTCGTCATCGCGGGATGATTTTCACGGAGTGCACAGTAGTTTGGGGTCTTTGGACAGCATGTTTTGTTTTGGGGCTTGTCGGTGCATTTATTGGGCTCAAATTTTTGCGAAAAATTTTAGGTGCGCGACACGCCGGGGAGCTACGAATTTCAATCTGTGGACTGCCGTTTCGGTATGTCGCTGGGGCGCAGTCGGGGCATAAGGAAAGGGGTGGGCCGCACACACAAAGACCCACCCCTCATGTTCCGGGTACTGTAATTAGCGCGGCCTCGCACCGGTACCCGGAGTTTCATGGTCGATGCAGGAGAGATGAAGAGTCATCGACCACGCTATGGTGCCTGTTGGCACGTTTATCTCGGTGAGCCCCGCCCGCTCTCTCGGCTTCTCGGCGTGCCTACCCGAGAGGGGCAGACGGGGTCAACGAAAGTTAGTGAATCCCGAAGGATTTAGAGGAACTTTGCGATGTCCTCAATCAGCGGCTTGAGAGTCTCGCGATCGATGTACTCAGCCTTGCCGGTCTTGTAGCATTCGAGCATCTGCTGAATACCCTCGTTCGGGTGCGGGTTCGCCATGAGCCATGCGCGCACCGGGCCCTTCAGGGCGGTCTTGTGAGCCAGCGAAATCTTGTCGAAGTCGATGCCGCCACGCAGGTGGTAGACGGGGCGACCCTCGGTCAGTTCGGGGGTGTAGCTCTTGGCGACGGCCTTGTCCAGCAGCTTCTTGGAGTATTCACCGGTGAAGGAGACGGTGAAGAACGCGGTGCGGTTCTTCTTGGGTGCAATGACCGGCAGGATCTTCTTGCGAAGTGCCGGTGCGCCGTTGAGGAATCCACCGTAGTCGCTGCCGGCAATCACGAAGGCGTCGAATGCCTCTGCCTGCTCGGGGGTGACCTTGGAGGCGGGGACAATCTCAACCTCAGGAGCCTGCGGGAGTGCACGCAAATCTTCTGCCAGCCAGGTGGCGTACTGTTCGGTGTAGCCATAGGTGGAGCCGAAGATAATCAGCACGCGAGTAGTCATCTGTGAACCTTCCAGATATATTTCGCATTTCAAATACTAATTATGGGTTCCAATATAGGCTAGGCGCGCGAAAATGTGAAATCGCCCAGCTTTTGGATGCCCCATCTATCTTCTCACAGCCCACTCTGGGTGTCTCTATGTTTTTGAAACACGCCCGAAGGTTCTCGAGTGTGACTAAATATTGCGCAACGGCTGGTTTCTATGGGTAAAAAGTACCCTAATTTACTTTCCGGGGTGAGGAGGGGTAGTGGGTGTGAAAACTGGCTTTCCGTGGCATGCCTGGCGGGTGGGAGGTGGTGCTCAGGGTGCGACGTGAAACACAAATTCTTCGATGGAAAGAGCTGGGGGAACCATACCCAAGCGGGCTTAAAACCCCTATAATTGAGAAAGAGTCCCACGCATCCGGCACGTGGTTAACTGTTAGAACACGTGGGAATAATTGGGAATTTGACGTTAGTCTTCCCCGGAAAACCAGTGTGAACCTCCAGTGGTCACACAAAACAACACACAAAGGTTAGGTACATGAGGCGCGCAAAAATCGTTGCAACCATCGGTCCGGCAATCGAGTCCCCCGAGAAGATCTCCGAGGCAATCAAGGCTGGCCTGAACGTCGCCCGTCTGAACATGAGCCACGGTGACCACGCCGAGCACCAGGCACGCTACGACACCATCCGTGAACAGTCTGCAAAGCTCGGTAAGGACGTTGCAATCCTCGCCGACCTGCAGGGCCCCAAGATCCGCCTCGAGCGCTTCGCAAACGGCAAGGAATACCTTGAGCCCGGCGCAGACTTCACCATCACCTCCGAAGACGTTGAAGGTACCGCAGAAATCTGTGGCACCACCTACAAGGGCCTGCCCGGCGACGTCAAGCTTGGCGACAAGCTCCTGCTCGACGACGGTAAGATCCGCCTCGAAGCAATTGAAGTTACCCCCACCCGCGTTCGTACCCGCGTGGTCGTCGGTGGTCCCATCTCCAACAACAAGGGCATCAACCTGCCCGGCGCAGCAGTCTCCCTGCCCGCGCTGACCGAGAAGGACGCAAACGACCTGCGCTTCGCACTGAAGATGGGTGCAGACATCATTGCACTCTCCTTCGTTCGTACCGGTGCAGACGTTGACCCCGTCCACAAGATCATGGAAGAAGAGGGTATTCGCGTACCCGTCATCGCCAAGATCGAGAAGCCCCAGGCAGTTGAGAACCTGCAGGACATCATCGACAAGTTCGACGGCATCATGGTCGCTCGTGGTGACCTCGGTGTTGAGCTGCCCTTCTCCGAGGTTCCCCTCGTCCAGAAGAAGGCTATCGACATGGCACGCCGCTGGGCAAAGCCCGTCATCGTGGCAACCCAGGTGCTCGAGTCCATGACTGACAACCCCGTTCCCACCCGTGCAGAGGTTTCTGACTGTGCTAACGCAATCCTCGACGGTGCAGACGCAGTTATGCTCTCCGGTGAGACCTCGGTCGGTAAGTACCCGATTCTGACCCTGCAGGCAATGGCTGCAATCGTCAAGGACACCGAAGAGGGCGGCCTGTACCGCGTGCCCGAGCTGGACCGCAAGCCCCGCACCCGCGGTGGCGCAATCACTCGTGCAGCAGTGAACATCGCCGACCAGCTGGATGCGAAGCTCATCGTGACCTTCACCCAGTCCGGTGACTCGGCGCGTCGTCTGGCACGTCTGCGCCCCGAGACCCCAATCGTTGCGTTCACTACCAGCCCGAAGGTTCGCTCCTTCCTCTCCATGCTGTGGGGTGTTGACGCTGAGCAGGTTGAGATGATCACCGATCAGGAAGATATGTTCCACTTCGTGGATGAGTACCTGCTCAAGAATGATCTGGCAGAAGCTGGCGACCTGGTCGTCGTTGCTGCCGGTGCTCCCGCAGGCCGCGCAGGTACCACCAACATGGTTCAGGTACACCGCGTCTCCGGTGCTGAGGGCGAGCGTGAGGCTCTGCGTCCTTACGAGGAGGACGAGGTCAAGCGCTAAGCCGCTCACTCTTACTGAGTGATTTTTTGAGGGGTAGCCGGGGTTAGTTCCCGGAACATACTGCCCGATGTATAGAAACCACTCGATGCATAGAAACCGCCGCCCGGTCGTGAATTCTCACGGCTGGGCGGCGGTTTCTTATGTCTTTATTGTTGCCGCATCTGATGCGCGGGTGGGCCGGGTTGGCGTAGAAGTAGATACGCAAAAAGCGGCGGGAAAGCTTCAAACTTTCCCGCCGCTTGTGCGTTGGTGCCCGAGGTGGGACTCGAACCCACACTCCGAAGAACCTGATTTTGAGTCAGGCGCGTCTGCCAATTCCGCCACTCGGGCGTATCACGCATTCGTGCGTAACACCTTTAGAATTCTAACCCAGGCTGTCTAGAAAATCTAATCTATCTGACGTGTTGATCAGGCTGAGGCGGGGTGCGGAATGTTGGATGAGTGCATCTGTAGAAGGGACACAGGGTTGTTGGCCGTGTGTCAGTCGCATGTCAGTCGCGTGTCAGTCGTGTGTCGGTTGGGTGTCTGTTGAGCGTAATTCCTGAGCTCAGGGTGAACCGGCCCCACTTATCCACAGGTGGAGGCGGGGGAGAAAGCGCGCATCCTGTATCCTTAAAGACTGACTAACCATCCCCGTTCGCCTTCGCGGCTGGGGGCCACCTCAACGTTAAGAAAGTGATCACGGCTCGTGTTCAATTCTCTCTCCGACCGCTTGACGGCAACTTTTAAGAACCTGCGCGGCAAGGGCCGCCTCTCCGAGGCAGACATTGATGCAACCGTCCGCGAAATCCGCCGCGCCCTGCTCGACGCTGACGTCGCCGTCCCCGTGGTCCGCGAATTTACCGCCCACGTGAAGGAACGCGCTCTTGGTACGGAAGTTTCCGAGGCGCTGAACCCCTCCCAGCAGATCGTCAAGATCGTGAACGAGGAGCTGGTGAGCATCCTCGGCGGTTCGACCCGCCGCATCAACATGGCGAAGAGCGGCCCGACCATCATCATGCTGGCGGGTCTGCAGGGTGCCGGTAAGACCACCCTGGCTGGCAAGCTGGCTCACTGGCTGAAGGGCCAGGGCCACACCCCGATGCTGATCGCATCCGACCTGCAGCGCCCCAACGCGGTGACCCAGCTGAAGGTCGTTGGTGAGCGCGCGGGCGTGCCCGTGTACGCGCCGCACCCCGGTGTGACCAGCGAGTTTGACGTGCCCACCGGCGATCCCGTGCAGGTGGCGCGTGACGGTGTGGCTGAGGCTCGCGCTAAGCTGCACGACGTGGTGATTGTCGATACTGCGGGTCGTCTGGGTGTTGACGCTGAGCTCATGCAGCAGGCACGCAATATTCGTGACGCTATTGAGCCGCACGAAGTTCTGTTCGTCATCGACGCGATGATCGGTCAGGACGCCGTGAACACCGCTAACGCCTTCAACGAGGGCGTGGACTTCACCGGCGTGGTCCTGTCTAAGCTTGATGGTGACGCCCGCGGTGGTGCGGCGCTGTCGGTGGCTTCGGTGACCGGCAAGCCGATTATGTTCGCGTCCACCGGTGAGAACGTCACTGACTTTGAGCAGTTCCACCCGGACCGTATGGCTAGCCGCATCCTGGATATGGGTGACATCCTGACTCTGATTGAGCAGGCTGAAGCTCAGTGGGATAAGGCTGAAGCCGACCGCATGGCGAAGAAGTTCATCGATCAGGAAGACTTCACCTTTGAGGACTTCCTGGCTCAGATGCAGCAGATTCGTAAGCTCGGTTCCATGAAGAAGCTGCTCATGATGATGCCCGGTGCGGCTCAGATGCGTCAGCAGCTTGAGGCTTTTGATGAGCGCGAGATTGACCGCGTGGAGGCGATTGTTCGCTCCATGACCCCGCACGAGCGTGTGGCTCCGCGCATCATTAACGGTTCTCGCCGTGCCCGTATCGCTAAGGGTGCGGGTGTGACCGTGTCTGAGGTGAACCAGCTAATGGAGCGTTTCGCTCAGGCTCAGAAGATGATGAAGAAGCTCGCTTCGGGCAAGATGCCCGGCATGCCCGGTGGTATGCAGATGCCCGGTATGGCGGCTGCGGCGGGTGGCGCTCGTAAGAACGCGAAGAACAACAAGAAGAAGAAGGCTCGCTCCGGCAACCCGCAGAAGCGTGCGGCGCAGGAGGCGGCAGCGGCTAAGGCGCAGCAGGCTCGCGCCGGTGCTGCATTCGGTCAGCAGGCTCAGAACCAGGAGATGGATCTGTCCAGCATGAACCTGCCGAAGGGCTTCGAGAAGTTCCTGCAGTAAGAACAAATATGAGCCCCTGAAGGGGTGGTACGGGTGCGCACGTGGTGACGGGGCGCACCCGTACCGGTATAGTGCCCGATTTGGGCATGTGAATGGGTGTGTGAAGGGAAGGTATCAATGGCTCAGAACGAGCAGAATTGGGATCGAGAGAACGCGGATAATCAGCTGAATGAGCAGGTTGCGCCGTGGTCTCAGCGCGCCTTCGCTGATGATGCTGTAGAGGACCCTGCCGGTGAATCTGCTACCGAATCTGCAGACGAGTCTGTAGCTGAGGAGGGCTCGCTGGGCTTCTCCGATGCTCCCGCAGAGGATAGCGACGACGACCTTTCGGGCGACCTTTCGGGCGACTTTGCGGACGATTTTGCGGACGGCTTCGACAATAATTCGAGCATCCTTCCCGGGTACACCCCCGTCTGGGCGCGTATCGCCCTCGAGTACGGGGAGCACTCCGCCGAGCTGGCGGGCGACCTCGTCTACTCCAGCGAGAGCGATGACCCCGCCGTTGACGACGTTGCCGCAACCATCCTGAACCTCATTCGTGAAGCCCGCAGCATGCACGAGGAGGTGAAGGCGGAAGACCCCGATAAACAGCGCGCCTGGAACGACCGCACGAAGGTTGACCGCCTCGCCGCCGCCCTGGAGAGCGAAGAGTGGACCGTCGATAAGCTCACCGGCATGTGGGACGACGCCCCCGCGCCCGCCGGACCCGGCGAATCGGATAGCTCCGAGTACCTGCGCGCCCAGGATAAGGAGCGCACCGCCGAGAAGCAGCATAATGAGCGCATCGAGCAGACCATGGAGCTGGAGGAGAAGATTCAGCGCCGCCGCATCATGGCTCGCTCCACCACCGATGAGGAGCTGATTGCCGCCCTCATTGAGGCGACCGCCGCCTCCCCGGAGCTGATTGCCTACGAGATGGGTGAGCATCAGGTGCAGCTCTACGTGCTGTGTGCCGTGGATGATGAAGGCTACATGAATGTGCTGGAGGTCGCTGACGGTCACCTGCACGTGGGTACTCCCGTTGAGGATTACGTGGCGCAGCTGGTGGATCAGCTGCCGGTGACCGGTGCCGCCCTTGAGGGTGAGGCGACCGTGTGGGAGGAGCTGCCCGGCGGACAGGGCGAGCTGGAGTTCCTGGTGGACGGCGATGCCGCCATGCTCGTTGACCTGCCCATTGACATGATTACGGGGCTTCTTTTGGCGTACCTTCCTGCCGGTACTCGGCAGGTTGTTGCCGCGCCGGCGGGGGAGTGGACCCTCATTTCTGCCGACCCGGTGGATCTGATGGCGCTGCTGGGCCTGCTGAACTGCAACGCCCTGATTGCTGAGGGCAACGCGAACCAGCAGCACCTGGTGGTCTATGAGGAGCCCGCCCGCGAGCCCTACTCGGATGAGGAGTGGTACCTGGAGGCGTTCGGTGAACCCTACGAGAATATCGTGGAGGAGTTCACCTGGCAGCGTGTGCCTAAGCGCCTGAACCGTGCCCTCAGCCGTGAGGAAGTCGCACGTTTTGGCGGGGTGCTGGAGGATCTGCTCTCGGAGCTTCCCGGTAGCGCCCCGGAGCTGTCGGGTTCGAAGATTTTCGGTTCCGATGAGGAAGAAATTGAGCAGGGCATCGCTAATGTCATGGCGATGTTTGGTGTGGAGGCTGACTCCATTACCGGTCGCCGCCTGAACGCGTACCTGCGCGATACGAGCAATACCCTGGCGTTGGAGTCGGTGCTGCAGCTGCTGGATGTTCCCACGGAGCTGGCGTTGGTTCCGACTACCGGTTTTGATGTGGCGTCGATTAGCACGGCGCGCGTTTTCGGCAATGAGGATGAGGGCTTCGCACACCCTGCAGATGCGGCTGAGCTTGCTGAGACTGAATCTGCCGAGACTGAATCTGCCGAGACTGAATCTGCCGAGACTGAGCCTGCTGATGCGTCTGAAGGTACTTTCTCTGAAGAGGATGAGGAGATTGAGCCCTACCCGGGCGGCTACACCTCGCCCATGGAGCATAGCTACCGATTGGTTGCGACCGGTCGCCGCGTGACCCTCGCCGAGTGGATGGATGCCATTAGCGAAGGCCATATTCCCTTCGAGTACACTCATATGTCTTTCCCGGAAGACGCTTTTGACGAGGAAGAAGACGTCCTGGACTCTGAGGCGTTTGATGACTTCGAGGCTCACTACGAGCAGGACCGCGATTCCGATAGGGAGGACGCGAACCAGCCTACGGGTGGCAGGAATTTCACCCCGGGGGAAGAAGAAGCTATTCTTGCGCATTTGAGGGATGCCCTCGCACCGCACTCCGCCCAGTCTGCAACAGAACAGCCTGCCGCAGAACAGTCTGTGGCAGAGCAGTCTGCCGCATCGCAGGCCGAGGCGACCCCGGCTGAGGATGCACCATCTGATGCCGCGGGCTCTGATGCCGCACAGCCTGAGAACGTATCCGCTGAGGATGCTCCGTCGCAGGTAACGCAGGCTGCCCCCTCCGCTCGGGCTACCTCGAAAAAGCCTGCCTCGAAGAAGCGCCTGACCGCCGAGCAGATTCGCGCCAAGACCCGCCGTGTGGGTCTTGTCCTGGGCGCGGATGTGACCGCTCAGAGTGCTATTGCCCTGACCCTGGCGAATGTGGCGCGCCGCCGTCGCGCTCAGGGTAAGGCGAGCCGTAAGTTCTCGGTGGCTGCCGCACTCTTTGCGCTGAATGCCACCGTGGAATCTGCCCTGATTCCCGCTGTGCTGCGTTCTTTTGAGCAGACTCAGATGAAGAAGCACGCCCGCCCGGTGGCGGATGCTGAGCTGGTGCATCCGGGTGGTAGCGCGAGTGATGAGCGCTCGACCAAGAAGCGCACGCTGATTGATGATTTGCGTGAGGGCCACTACCGCACGGTGGAGGATGTTGCCCCGTCCACGGAGCAAGCACCCTCTGGACTGCGTGAGCGTGCCCTGGGTATAGTGCGTAGCATCAGGCAGCGCGCTGCGAAGAAAACTGACCGCTAAAGGAAAGAAGCCATGAAGGATTCCTATCTGAGCGATGAAGAGCTGAAGGCTTTTATCGCCACCTTGCCCACGCGCCGTTTGGCGGCGGGCGCGCTGATTCGTAATGAGCGCGGCGAGATGCTGCTGGTGAAGCCGAACTATAAGGACGGCTGGATTCTTCCCGGCGGTACCGTGGAGGCGGGCGAAGCGCCCAAGCCCGGTTGTGAGCGTGAGATTGCGGAGGAGCTGGGCCTGGACCTGAAACTGGGTCGCGTGCTGCTGATTTTCCACGGTCTGGCGTTGGGCGTGTGGGGCGATTCGACCTACTACATGTATGACGGCGGCGTGATTGCGGCGGATACGAAGATTACTCTGCAGGACGCTGAACTGGTGACCTATGAGTGGGTTGCTCCGGAGAACCTGGAAGGCTACGTGCGCTCGTCGATGGTGGAGCGTCTGCGTGAGTGCTACCGCGCCCTGGAGACGGGGGAGACTCTGGAGCTGAGCAACCTCGACTCCTAACAACCTCGATTAGCTGCGGCTTGCCGGGGAGCTACAGGGGTGCATCACGGGCATATCACGGGGTACAGAACGCTGTTTAAAAGTGATATTCGGTGCCTTGGGCAATTATTTTTCCGTGTCGCTAGCTTAAAATCTTGGGCTCTGATACCCTAGCTGAGTACCCGGCGACGCGCGACCCCTCTCTTCGCGCGCCGTTGTGTCCATAGAGGCGCCGTGAATGGCCCGCCCCACGGGTGCTGAACCGTGTGCCTCGCACCAAATTATGAAACAGGAGTAACCACTAAAGTGGCTGTTAAGATTCGTCTCAAGCGTATGGGTAAGATCCGCGATCCTCGTTACCGCGTCGTGATCGCTGATTCGCGCGTCAAGCGCGACGGTAAGACCATCGAAGAGATCGGTATTTACCACCCGACCGAGCACCCCTCGCGTATCGAGATCAACTCTGAGCGTGCTCAGTACTGGCTCTCCGTCGGCGCACAGCCGACCGAGCAGGTTCTGGCTCTGCTGAAGCTCTCGGGCGACTGGGCAGCATTCAAGGGCGAGAAGGCAGAGTCCAAGGTTCTGCCCGTCGAGGCTAAGGCTGAGTTCGTTGTTCCCGAAAAGGGTTCCGTGATCCTGCCCGAGGCTATCACCCCCAAGGCTGAGAAGGCTGAAGAGGCTGCTGAGGAAGCAGCACCCGAGGCTGAGGCTGAGGAAGCAGCTGAGTAATTATGTTGGCTGACGCACTCGAACACCTGGTTCGAGGGATTGTCGATCGTCCGGAGGACGTGAAGGTGCGCCTGCGCACTCAGCGTCACCGTGAAACCCTTGAGGTTCGCGTGCATCCGGATGACCTGGGCCGAGTTATCGGCAGGTCTGGTCGTACCGCCAAGAGCATCCGTCTGGTGATGGACGCTATTTCTGATGGCGAGCCGATGCGTATCGACATTATCGACACCGACAAAAAGCGACGCTAGCTCGTAAACGCTTGAAGCCCCCGCTCCCGGAGTTTTTCCGGAAGGCGGGGGCTTTCGCGTACCCGGGTCCCGGTGGTAGTGCGGGCGGCAGAATGCGCCCGTCCTAAGTGCCCGGTAGAATAGTGGGAGCCGTGCACGTGCACGGCGTAGGTTTTTAGCTTGTATCCAGCGGAGGAAAATTATGCAGGTTGTGGTGGCTCGTATCGGTAAGCCTCACGGTATTCGTGGTGAGGTGACGGTTCAGCTCTTTACTGATGCCCCGCAGGAGCGTTTTGCCCGCGGTGAGGTACTCGGTATCGAGAATTTCAAGCCCGGCTCTGCTGCCGCTTCTGTGGCGCCTACCGGTGAGCTGACGGTTGCCGGTGCCCGCTGGAACAAGAAGATTCTGGTGGTCCGTTTTGATGAGGTGACTACCCGCAACCAAGCTGAGGAGCTGCGCGGCAGCCGCCTGGTTTACGAGGTTCCCGAGGACGAGGGCGATGAAGAAGGCTTCTATGAGCAGGAGCTGGTGAACCTGCCCGTGTACCTGCTGGCGGATGTTCCCGAGGGTGAGAGCCCCGTGGATAACCCGGCTGTGGGCAAGCCGCTGGGTAAGGTGACCGGCCTGCAGACCATGCCGGTTCAGGATTTGCTGCTGATTAAGCTGGCTCGTTCGCCGCGTCTTGCCTCCGGCGCGGGTGAAGAGATCATGATTCCTTTTGTTGAGGAGATTGTGCCCGAGGTGGTTCCCTCGACCGAGGATGAGCCCGGCTTTGTGCTGCTGACCCCTCCGGCGGGTTTGATTGACCTGGTCGAGGACGCTGAGCAGGATTCTGCGCAGGCGACCGAGCAGGCGGGGGAGTAGTCCGTGCGCTACGATGTGGTCACGATTTTCCCCGAGTACCTGGAGCCGCTTAAGCTGTCCCTGCTGGGGAAGGCGCGTGAGAAGGGTCTGGTGGATCTGCACCTGCACGATCTGCGTGAGTACACCTTTGACCGTCACCGCACGGTGGATGACACCCCGTACGGCGGTGGCGCGGGCATGGTGATGAAGGCGGAGCCGTGGGGTTTGGCGCTGGATGAGGTGCTTGCCGCCTCCCCTCTGAATGCTTTCGAAGACTCTACTGAAGGTGCTGAGCCCGCCGCCGATACCCGCCCGCTGCTGATTGTCCCGTCCCCGGCGGGTGCCGTTTTCGATCAGGCAATGGCGTACGAGCTGGCGGAGGAGAAGCATATTGTCTTCGCTCCGGCGCGCTACGAGGGCATTGACGAGCGTGTGCTGGACTGGGCGCAGGAGAGCTTCCGTGTGATGCCCGTGTCCCTGGGCGACTACGTGCTCTACGGTGGTGAGGTTGCGGTCATGGCGATGATTGAGGCTATCACCCGCCTGATTCCGGGCGCGATGGGTAACCCCGCCTCCCTGGAGGAGGAGTCGCATACGGGTGGTCTGCTGGAGTATCCGGTGTACACGAAGCCCGCGGTGTGGCGTGAGCGTGAGGTGCCGGAGGTGCTGCTGTCGGGTAATCACGGTGCGATTGCGCGTTGGCGTCGTGACCGTCAGATTGAGCGTACCCTGGAGCGCCGCCCGGATCTGCTGGAGGCGTACCCGGTGGAGCAGTGGGATAAGAAGGATCGCCGCTTCTTGGCTGAGCGCGGGGTGCATTTTGCGAACCCGGCGAAGGCGGCTCAGAAGAAGGCGAAGAAGAACCCCGCACCGCAGGCTGATAGTGCGGCTCAGGCGGCACAGCCTGATACTGCACAGTCTAATACCGTGCAGCCTAATACTGTGCAGACCCAGCCGGAATCCTAAGCTTCGAACGGGTGCCTGTGGGTGCCTCGTGATTCTCTGAATGGGGGTTAGCGTCATATAACTGTTAGTTGGCGCTAACCCCTATTTTTTGTGCCCGCGACCCGTTATTCTGAGGTTAACCTCGCTAAGAACATAGCCTATCTATAGGTGGGGCGAGGTTGTAGCCCGCTTTCATCGTTGAAAGCACGTACTCAACAGAAGGAGGACACATGTCCGTTGTTAAGGTTCACCGTTTGGCTGTCGTTGGTGACAACCGTGCTGAGCTGGAGAAGCGCTTTGCCGCTGCCCGCCACATCGCTGACTCTTTCCCCGGCTTTGAGGGTTTTGAGCTGTGGCGCCCCCTGGATGAGGGCGGCGACTATTTCGTGGTGACCCGCTGGGTTGATGAGGCAAGCCATGATGCGTACGCGGCGGCTCGTCGTGAGCGTGACCCGAATACTGTTGTTTCTCATGCTGATGGCACCATGAGCTTCGAAAAGGTGGAGTTCGGCGAGTAACGGGCCGCGGCGAGTAACTGGTCACTCTGGGGAATTAATAGATAAACCCTGCCGGTAATTGCTCTGAGTAGGGGTTTATCTCATTTTTATCTCAAATAGTGAGGGGTCGCGCTAACTTTTCTGAATATTGCTTTAAGTGGGTATTAGCCCATGTGGAAGCAATATAAGGAGGGTTTAGGGCGGCCCCTCCTTGATTTTTCGGGGTTTAAAATTCGCAGGTATTTTGCTGTGATTGGGTATGTGGGTTCGGCACTATAAAACACCTGAAATACGCTCAATGGGAACCGGTGGAATAACTCAACCCGAAAGTGACACCTTGGTGCAAAAAGGTTATTATTGTTCCCGAGAGCACGCTTCGCCCGAGTCGGTAGTTCGGGCGGGGACAGCGATCCCCTCTCAGCTGCATCGCATGACGTAGCTGAGTCACTCAAGGGAATATTCAGTGCACCCAGGTCAGCGCCTCCTCTGCATAGGAGGTCTGGCAAGGGTGCCGACTCAACTATCACGTATTCACACATGTGGTGCATGGTACTAAACCCCGCAATATATGGGATGGGAGCTTGGTGGTTCGAGCGTTCATTGTGGTTGATGACCCTCCTAACCGTGGATAGGAAAGTGCTTTGCAAAGCGGGTGAGCAAGCCGGTGGTCCGGACCGGTGCTCACCCGCTCCGCTGTTAAAGACCGCTTTTCACTCGCCTCAAACTCCACGTTTCCCCAGTACTTTTCGGCCTAGTATTTTTCGGCCTGGTGTTTCTCGGCCTAGTGCTTTTCGGGTACCGGGCGCTCGCGGAACTCGATGGGTCGCTTCGCCTTGGGCAGCGAGTACATGACACGCAGGTAGGCATCCTCCACCAGTTCCTCCAGAACTCGCTCGGTGACACCCTCGCCGGCGCCCACGGAAATCCAGTGCCGCTTATTCATGTGCCATGCCGGGATGATGCTCGGGTAGATACGCCGCAACACCTCTGATTCTTCCGGGTCGGTTTTGAGGTTCACGATGGGGTAGCCGATGCCTTCCGTGTACATGGCGAAGATCTTGCCGCCCACCCGGTACACCGTGTGCTCGGGCCCGAACGGCTGATCGCGCGTCGCCAGCGGCATGGCGAGCGCGAGGCGGTCAACGGCATGTTCGAGGTCTTCGGGTGCCAGAAGTTTGGGGGAGGGGTTTGTGCTCATAGCTTCGAGTCTAATACCCGCGCAGTACTCCGCATAGCATGCACCCCAAAACTCTCGTACCCTCAGTCGAATCCACGCTAAAATAGGTAACTATGGCTGAATTTATTTATCAGATGATCAAGGCCCGCAAGACTGTGGGCGACAAGGTCATCCTTAACGACGTGACGATGTCGTTCTTCCCCGGCGCCAAGATCGGTATGGTTGGCCCGAACGGTGCGGGTAAGTCGACCATCCTGAAGATTATGGCTGGCCTCGACCAGCCCTCCAACGGTGAGGCACGCCTGACCGCAGGCTACACCGTGGGTATCCTCATGCAGGAGCCGCCGCTGAACGAAGAGAAGACCGTTCTGGGCAACGTTGAAGAAGGCGTGGGCGAAATCAAGTCCAAGCTGGACCGCTTCAACGAAATCTCCGCACTCATGGCTGAGCCCGACGCTGACTTCGACGCCCTCATGGAAGAAATGGGTCAGCTGCAGGAAGCTATCGACGCCGCCAACGCATGGGACCTCGACTCCCAGCTGGAGCAGGCAATGGAGGCGCTGCGTTGCCCGCCCGCTGACATGCCCGTCACCCACCTCTCCGGTGGTGAGCGCCGCCGCGTGGCACTGTGCAAGCTGCTGCTGCAGAAGCCCGACCTGCTGCTGCTCGACGAGCCCACCAACCACCTGGACGCAGAGTCCGTGCTCTGGCTGGAGCAGCACCTGCAGTCCTACGAGGGTGCCGTCATCGCGATTACCCACGACCGTTACTTCCTCGACCACGTGGCAGAATGGATCGCCGAGGTTGACCGCGGTAACCTGTACCCCTACGAGGGTAACTACTCCACCTACCTGGAGAAGAAGCGTTCCCGCCTCGAAGTTCAGGGCAAGAAGGACGCTAAGCTCGCTAAGCGCCTGAGCGAGGAACTCGACTGGGTCCGCTCCAATGCTAAGGGCCGCCAGGCTAAGTCGAAGGCTCGTCTGGCACGCTACGAGGAGATGGCTGCGGAGGCTGAGAAGACCCGCAAGCTTGACTTCGAAGAGATTCAGATTCCTCCGGGACCCCGCCTGGGTAACGTCGTTATTGAGGCTGAGAACCTGCAGAAGGGCTTCGACGGTCGCTCCCTGATTAACGGCCTGTCCTTCTCCCTGCCCCGTAACGGCATCGTGGGTGTGATTGGTCCTAACGGTGTGGGTAAGTCCACCCTGTTCAAGACCATCGTTGGCCTGGAGCCCCTGGACGGCGGCGAGCTGAAGGTCGGCGAGACCGTGAAGATCTCGTACGTTGACCAGAACCGCGCGAACATCGACCCGGAGAAGAGCCTCTGGGAGGTCGTCTCTGACGGTCTGGACTACATCCAGGTTGGCAACGTTGAAATGCCTTCGCGTGCGTACGTTTCCGCGTTCGGCTTCAAGGGCCCGGACCAGCAGAAGAAGGCGGGTGTGCTCTCCGGTGGTGAGCGTAACCGCCTGAACCTGGCGCTGACCCTCAAGCAGGGCGGTAACCTGCTGCTGCTCGATGAGCCCACTAACGACCTGGACGTTGAGACCCTCGCATCCCTGGAAAATGCGCTGCTGGAATTCCCCGGCTGTGCAGTGGTCGTCTCCCACGACCGTTGGTTCCTGGACCGCGTGGCAACCCACATCCTGGCGTGGGAGGGCACCGATGAGAACCCGGATCAGTGGTACTGGTTCGAGGGTAACTTCGAGTCCTACGAGAAGAACAAGATTGAGCGCCTCGGCCCTGAGGCTGCTAAGCCGCACCGCGTGGTGCACCGCAAGCTGACCCGATAGGGTTTGGTGGTAAGCCCCGCCTCCTGATGCTGTTGAAGCGTGGGGAGGCGGGGCTTTGCTGTGCCTGCTGGACGCCGTATGTGCTGTATTCCGTATGCGCTGGCGAGGGGAGGTGCGCGTGTTCGCCGGTAGAAATAGTTCGCCCAGTAGTGACCGGTACGTCATAGCAGAGTACATATTCGCGGTTTAATGGACGTGTATAACTAACGCATTTGATACGAAGGGTAGAGTGTCATGCTTTCAAAATATAACTGGATGTCCTTAGCCACCGGTCTGCTGCTGGTTGCAACGGCAATCTACATGTTCGCCAACCCTGCCACCCCGCTGGCTGTTCTGGGTTTCGTATTCTCGATTGCGGTGCTGCTCGGTGGCGTGTTTGAGCTGGTCCGCTACTTTGGCGCGTTGAAGCCGGCACGTACCGGCTGGGACCTGGTTACCGGCATCCTGACCGTGGTGGTTGGCCTGATTCTGTTGAGCGCTTCGGCAGGTGCGCAGGCGACGTACATTCCGACTATTGTGGGTGTGTGGCTGATTGCGTGGGCGCTGATTCGTCTGATGACTGCTCAGGGCCTGAAGTACCTGAGCTTCGCCGCCGGACGCCACCTGCAGTTCTCTGCGATCGGTACCCTTATCCTGGGTTTGCTCGTGCTGCTGTTCCCGATGTTCTTCGGTGCGGTGGCAGTGTGGCTGATTGCCCTGGTGCTCCTGCTGGCTGGTCTGGTGTTCGTGGGTGACTTCTTCGTTTCCCGCCGCACCAAGCGCACCGTGCACATTTCCCCGGATGGTGTGATTGACGTCGAAGCCAAATAAGAGCTTCTTCGGCCCGTCTAGAACGTACACTAGAACATAAGAAAGACCGTGTGAGACAACCACCTCACACGGTCTTTCTGCATGCTCTAACGTTTTGAGCTGTCGCTGTACCAGAGTCCTAACGGTGCACGGGACTTAGTGGCGCAGATTTAGCGGTACTCCGGCAGGCGGAACATCATTTCCTGCGCCACGGTCGCCACCAGCTCGCCAGAACGATTGAAAATCGAACCCTGCGCGAGCATCCTGCCGCCCTGCGCGCTCGGGGAATCCAGCACGTACAGCAGCCACTCGTCGGCACGCGCCGAACGGTGGAACCACATCGCGTGATCCAGCGAGGCGCTCTTGAGGCCCGGCTCCAGCCAGAACTTGCCGTGACGGCGCAGAGCCGGCTCCAGCGGCAGATAATCCGAAGCGTAGGCGATCGCGGCGCGGTGCTCCGCCTCCGAGGCCTCAGAACCATCAGCATGCACCAGGCGGTCAAAGGTCTTGAACCACACACAGGCACGCGGCTGTGTCGAGGAGGCATCCGCCTGAGTGTACAGGGGCGCGTCCACGTGTCGCATATCAATCGGACGTTCCCACGAGACCGCCTGTGCAATGGGGTGGGGGAGCTGGCCCAGATAATCGCTGACCATCGGCAATGATTCGGGGTCCGGCACCTCCGGCATGGTCACTGCGGTGTGCTCCGGGCCGCGGCTATCCGCCTGGAAAGACATAATTGCCGAGAACATGGGCGCCTCATCCTGGAACACCTGCACGCGGCGGGTCGAGAAGGAACGGCTATCATTCAGACGCTGAGCGGCAAAGAACAGTTCACGCTCAATATCGCCGGGACGCAGAAAATAGGCGTGAATCGAGTGGATGTACTTGCCCTCCACCGTGCGGTCGGCGGCAATAATCGACTGGGCAAGAACCTGACCACCGAAAGTGCGCGGCTGCTCGCGGGTGAGCGTCACGCCGGTAGATACTTCATCGCTACCGAAGGAGGCGGGCGCCGCCTCCACGGGGGAGAGGTCCAGCATCCGCATGAGGTTTTGGGTCACAGTGGGCTTGGTCATGGTTTTATTCTCGCACGTTTTCAATGAACCGGTTTCTGGCGTAGAGTGGGAGAGCATACTCTGAGACAACCACGACAGGTTGATTCGGAACATTGACTAGGAACGATGACCCGGATTGTCGATCCGGAACGTCTGCCTAACACACCATCGCAGATATCACCCACCAACTTGCCACCGAGCAGGCCTACGCCGAAAAGGAGCAGAAATGACTACGCCGTCTGAAACCACCCCTGACAATACCCCCGTGCAGGAGAACGCTCCCGACCAGAACAGCGCATCGAACGCGGCAGCACCCATTGAGCTCAAGTACAACCCCCACGAAGGCGTGGAGGAGCCCTACCTGATTCTGCCCGGCGGTGCCCAGGGTGCCGCAGTCGTCAAGGATCTTGCCACCTACATTTCTCGTGCTCTGGCGGTCAACCCGGATGCGGCTATCCGCCTGACCGCGCGCGGCCGCGTGGTGGCGGTGTTCGCCTGCTCCCTGGAGCCGGAGGACGCCTCCTCGGACACCCCGGTCATTATGGGTCTGCGCGCCCTGCACCTGCTGGCTGACTCGACCCTGGACATGACCGTACAGGCGCAGGCGCTACTGGACCGACTGGCGCGTCTGCAGAAGCAGGCAGAAGAACAGGGTAACGAAGAGAACTCGCAGCTGGTGCTGTTCATGCCGCCGGTGACCGTCAACGCCAGCTGGGCTGGCAAGTCAGCCCCGCTCAGCGGCTGGTACGAGGTTGGTACCGTCCCGGTTGAAGAATTCCACCGCGCCACCGCAGAAGGCCTGGAGGCGGTAGAACGCGCCCTGCCCGAGAACCCCGGCGCTGCGGTGCTTTCCACGGTGCGCTCGCGTATTTGGTCCTCCGATATGGTGCTGGAGTACCTACCTGAGTTCGATACCGTGCTTGTACCGACCGGCGCGGCATTCGCCCTGCGCGTGTTTGGTTTCATCCCGGAAGGCTTCACGGGCGATCTGCCGCTGTTCGCTGCGCATGTTGGTTCGGAGGAGTGGCTGCGCATTGTGGCGCCCGCCGGTATGGTGCTGGTGCGCCGCGGGTCCGGTTCGCTACTTTAACTTTCCTCGAGACATTTCTAGACTCTTTACGCTGGTGGTGTGGGCTCTTTGCCTGCGCCACCAGCGGTTTTTCTATGCCGTATGACATCAACGGGGTAGTTGTAATAATGACATTCGATAGGGCATTACTTTACGAAAATAGGGTATTCTAGAGAGACTACGCCCTTTCACCGGGGCGTCTTTGACACACCGATTACCAGCCACACCGCATGGGAACTCTTCCGCCGCGCCCTCACCAGGCGCATTCTTCCCGTACGGATCGAAAGTGAGACCTATATGGATCTGATTGCAGTCGACATTGACGGTACCCTTGCCAGCAACCGAGATCAGATGGACAAGTACCTGACCGGTTTCTTTGCAAGCAACCGCCGATTCTTCAAGGCCATCCGTAACGCCACGGTCAATGTTGAAGTTGCCGACCGTGTTCGCGAAATCACGGCAGACACCGGCGCAGAGGTCGTAGTAATTACCGGCCGAGACGGCACCTACATGAAGGAACTGAACCAGTTCATCGCCCGCGCAGGTCTGGAACCCAAGCACGTGTTCGCTAAGCCCGGCAACGACGGCTCCAACAGCCCCGCATGGAAGGACTCCATCATTGAGTCCCTGATTGCTGACGGCAACCGCATTATCCACGCTTTTGAAGACACCGACCACGAGGTGTACCTGCGCCGCGGCATTCCCGTCACCTGGGTCGCCCCGATTCGCGACTACATTGGCGAATGGCACTACGAGTCGATCGACATTGACCCGGTCGCCTGGGCTGCCGAGCAGCGTGAGAAGGAAGCCGCTCGTGAGCGTCAGAAGCGTCGCCTTGCGGAGGGCGTGCTCGCACACCAGAAGGCCGAGGCGAAGGAACGCCAGGCAAACGTCGCGGCATAAAACCCGCACACTAACTTGAGAGCTGCGGTGGGTAACCCACTCAAACGAATGAGGCGCCGGAAGGATTCAATCCTCCCGGCGCCTCATTTTTGATGCATTATACGTTTATCAAAACTGATTAGGCGGTGCCGAGCAGTTCACGCAGACGAGTCGCAAAGGGGCCCGCCAGCTTATGGTGCGCCTTCTCCTTCAGATGCACGCCATCAGCCATGTCACCCTCAGCCAGGTAGAGGCTCTGCCAGCCCGAGGTGTCCATGAACAGCACGCCGGTCTCGCGGGCACCCTGCCTTGCCACCTCGTTTGCCACGTGACGCTTATGCGCCACCTGCTTATCCGTCGCCGCATCCTCACTCATCGACACCACGCCGCCGAACACGATCTTCGATGACGGGTACATGCGTCGTAGCTGCTCAATGACCTGAGTCTGGTGAGCGTTCACGTGCTCGCGAGCCTTCGTCTCATCCTCGTGAATGTAAATGTCATTGCCGGAGGCATCCAGGTAAATCACGCCGGGGTTACCGCTCGGCAGAGCCCAACGGCCACCCATCACACCCTGATAGTAGGAGGGGCACACACCCTCGCGGGCAGTCACAAAACCGATGCCGCCGCAACGGAACAGGTACGGGACGAAACCTGCCTGCTTCAGACCCAAACCAACCCAGGAGGTTGCGGTCACCTGCGAGTCACCAATCACCAGGGCATCCTTAGCGCCAAGAACATTGGCGTTACGCGGCAGACCGTTCGCCTTATCCCAGTAGAGTTCAGCCTTCTCAAACTTGGTGTACAGAACGCCCTTCTTGGATCGCCAGCTCACCGGCAGACCCTCCCAACCGGCAAAGTCGCTGTACCCGCGCTGCTTCCACCAGTGCTCGTAGACGCCGGATTCCACCGCAACCGGACCGTACTTGGGGGTGTACATGACCACGCCACCCTTGAACTGCTGAACCAGCATGTCGGCGGCATCAGCGGAGGTGGGGAACGGCGCCTGAATCTCACCGGTTGCCTGCGCACCCTCCTTGCCGAAGGCGTTCTGCGCGGTGCGTTCCATCTTCTGCGCCGGGGTGGTCGGTTCCGGAGTCGGCTCGGGGGAGGGGGACTCGCTGGGGCTTTCCTGCGCCGACTGGGTAGGCTCGGCGCCCGCAGCAGCGGTAGCGGCAGTGCCACCGGGCGCGATGAAGCCTCCTGCGGAGTACACGCCAAAGGAACCGGCGGCAACCACAGCAAGGATTGTGCCGGTCAGAGAAACTTTCGCGATAGGAGACTTGATAGAAGGCATGCACAACAGTATACGATAGGCGCAACCCCAAGTAGAGAGCTTTTGAGGGATATTCAAATGAAAATAACAAAAAATATGCACTGCAGTGACAAGAATTAGACTCTTGATGCAAAACGTCCCCTCCCACCCCGAATCGGGGTAGAAGGGGACGAATAAAAACTTATGAGAGCAGGCAATGAACCCGCCTCAGCTCACAAGCATTGTTAGATGTCAGCTGCCTGAACCTTCAGCGCACGAGCCACGCCGTCGCGTGCCTCCGCAATCTGACGGTACAGAGCCGCAGCATCCTCAGGCAGAGAAGCCAGGTACGCCTCGGTACGCTCCAGCAGCTCAGCGGTCGGCACGCTCGGGTACATGCCACCAATAATTTGCATGGAAATCTCGTGCGAACGCGAACGCCAAATACCCTCAATCTGCTCGAAGTACGGCTCATCGTACTGGGCAATCAGCTCGGGCTTGCCGGACTTGAAACCGGAAATAGCGTAACGCTGAATCATGTTCGACAGCTCGCCGGTCACCATGATCTTGTTCCAGTACTCAGCCTTTGCCTCCGCGGTCGGAATCGATGCGTATGCCTGAGCGGCGTACTGCTGACCGTTCGCGGTGTTGTCGTTCTCCAGCTCCGCAGCGATCTGCTCGGCGGAGAAACGGCCACCGGTAGCCAGGCGGCACACCAGGTTCCAACGCAGGTCGGCGTCAATGTCCAGGCCCTCAAGGGTCAGCTCACCCTCGAAGAGGCGCTGCACGTTGTCGTACTGCTCCTCGGTGCGGGTCTGGTTGATGAACGCCTGCAGCAGCTGCAGCTGAGCATCCGAATCGGGCTCTGCAACGCATGCCAGCTCCCAGAGACGGTCAGCGGCACGGTGGCGGGTCTCCTCGCGAGCCTCGGGAGCCACGAAGGAGTGCAGGGTAGCGGACAGGTTGTTAATCTGGGTGCGCAGAGCGGTGGAGTTGGTCTCCTTACCGATGTTGTTCAGCACCAGATCAACGTACTTACGCGCCGGCATCTGAGCGTCACGCACGGTATCCCAGAGCGAACCCCAGACCACGCCGCGAGCCACGGACGAATCAATGTCGCCCAGGTGCTTGATAGCGGTCTCGATGGAACGCTCGTCCAGGCGAATCTTAGCGTACGCCAGATCCTCATCGTTCAGCAGCAACAGGTCGGGGCGCTTCTTGCCGAGAGCCTCCTCAACCACGGTCAGCTCGCCGTCAATGTCCAGCTCGATGCGGTCGGTGCGGGTCAGCTTACCGTCCACCAGGTTGTAGAAACCAATTACCGCACGGTGCGGGCGCAGGGTCTCGAAGCCCTCAGCGTAGGACTGGCGGATGCCCAGGTTCGAAATGTTGCCCGCCTCATCATTCTCAACCTCAACGGCGAGAGTGTTCACGCCAGCGGTCTCAAGCCACTTAGCGCTCCACGCACGCACGTCACGGCCGGAGGTGCGCTCCAGCTCAACCAGCAGGTCGTCCAGAACGGTGTTGCCCCAGCTGTGCTTATCGAAGTACACCTTCAGAGCAGCCATGAAGTTCTCCTGGCCAACCCACGCCACCATCTGACGCAGCACCGAAGCACCCTTCGCGTACGTAATGCCGTCGAAGTTCACCTGAACATCTGCAAGGTCACGGATCTCAGCCACAATCGGGTGAGTCGAAGACAGCTGATCCTGACGGTACGCCCAGGTCTTCTCCGATGCGGCGAAGGTAGCCCACGCCTCCTTCGCGTAGCGGGTGTTCTCCGCAGCAGCCAGGGTCGACATGAACTCAGCGAAAGACTCGTTCAGCCACAGGTCGTTCCACCACTTCATGGTGACCAGGTCGCCGAACCACATGTGAGCCAGCTCGTGCAGAACGGTGATAGCGCGGCGCTCACGCAGAGCCTCCGCAACCTTGGAGCGGAAGACGTAAGTCTCCAGGTAGGTCACGCAGCCAGCGTTCTCCATCGCACCGGCGTTGAACTCGGGCACGAACAGCTGATCGTACTTCTCGAACGGGTACGGGGTCTTGAACTGCTCCTCGTAGAACTCGAAGCCCTGACGGGTCAGCTCAAACATGTCCTCAGCATCCACGAACGGCATGAGGGACTTACGAGCGTACACGCCCAGCGGAATCACGCGACCCTCAGAGTTGGTCAGCTCGCTGGTGACCTTCTCGTAGGGGCCAGCCACAATCGCGGTAATGTACGAAGACATGCGCGGGGTCGGCTTGAAGAACCAAGTCTTCGCACGGCCGCAACCGCACTCCTTCTCCTCAACCTTCACCTCGGGCTGGTTAGACACAACCACCCAGTGCGAGGGAACGCGCACAATAAACTCGAATTCAGCCTTCAGGTCGGGCTGCTCAAAGACGGGGAACACGCGGCGGGAGTCCGGCACCTCAAACTGGGAGTACAGGTACACTTCGCCGTCGGCGGGGTCCACGAAACGGTGCAGACCCTCACCGGTGTTGGTGTAGAACATCTCTGCGTCAATGACCAGGGTGTTCTCAGCAGCAAGGTTCGGCAGCTGGATGCGCTCGCCGTCCGCCAGGTCGGTGCTCAGCTCTTCGCCGTTGAGGTTAATGGACTTGACCGAGGAGGTGATGGCGTCAATGAAGGTGGAGGCACCTTCCTGAGCGTCAAAGCGGATTTCAACCTTCGAGGAGAAGACGTCTTTGTCCTTCGGAAGGTCGAGTTCAATACGGTACGAGTGCACGCGCTTAATAATGGATGCGCGTTCGGTTGCCTCATTGCGGGTTAGGTTCAGGCCGGGCATACAGCTCCCTCTCCTTAGATGTGAATAGCGTGCCGTGTTGACACGCCCTGTCATGGTGCGCTGGTTCCCGAGGTGCGCGACTCCTGCGACGCTGCATACGTAGCGCTGGAGGCCTTCAAGCTTGGGCGCGGCGAATCGGGACACCAAAAAGTGCCATATCCCACAGTCTACCGTATAGGTGGGGGTCTAGAAGGCTCCGCATTACCCGAACCCGCGCGAATTCGATACAGTTAAGACAGAAAAAACCCAAACGGGGAAGCGTATCCCACCTGATGGATGCGCGGCGCACTCTAGCAACGGCGCTCAGAACTGAGAACCGGCGCCTCCCACGAACGCACAAACGCACGTCACACCAAGACAAAATCACCAGGAGAGTACCTTGCGCGTACACATCGCAACCGACCACGCTGGCCTCGAACTGAGCCACTACCTGATCGAGTCCCTCACCGCTGCGGGCTACGAAATGATTGACCACGGCCCCGCCGACTACGACCCGCTGGACGACTACCCTTCGTTCTGCATTAACGCAGCCCTTGGCGTGAAGCGTGACCGCGAGGCTGGTCTGGACTCCCTGGGTATTGTGCTGGGCGGTAGCGGCAACGGCGAGCAGATGGCTGCGAACAAGGTTGATGGTATCCGTGCGGCTCTGGCATGGAACCACGACACCGCGGCACTGGCTCGTGAGCACAACAACGCACAGGTCGTTGCTGTGGGCGGCCGCCAGCACAGCAAGGAAGAAGCACTGGAAATCATCAAGGTCTTCCTGGCTACCCCCTGGACCAACGAGGAGCGTCACGCACGCCGTATCGGTCAGCTGGCTGAGTACGAGCAGACCGGCGACATTGCCGGCAAGCAGATTGACGCTGCCTAAGCTCTAAAAATATGAGGCGCATAGTGCAGGCTATGCGCCTCAGTCGTCTCTGCACCCCATATAATCCGCACTATATTCTAGCCGACAAGTTTTCGAGGAGAACCCGTGCCCGAAGGCCACTCTATCCACCGTATTGCCCGCCAAATCAGTGACGTCTTCACCGGCGAGTGCGTGCAGGTTTCCTCCCCGCAGGGCCGCTACGCCGAGGGTGCCGCCCTGCTGGATGGGCACACCATCACCGGGGCGTACGCGCACGGTAAGCACCTGTTCGTGACCTTCGAGAACGACCTGACCCTGAACGTGCACCTGGGTATTTACGGTAACTGGAGCTTCGGCGGGGACGAGACGTTCACGGGTGCTTCGAGCATTGGCGCGCCCCGCAAGATCGGCGAAAAAGAATACGCGGCGGGGGAGGGGGAGCCTTACGCCGGTCCTCCCGAACCGAAGAGTACGGTGCGTTGCCGTATTGTTTCGGAGCACGGCTGGGCGGACCTGGTGGGCCCTACTATCTGCCGTACCCTCACCCCGGAGGAGGTGCGCACCGTCCGCTCCAAGCTCGGCCCCGACCCGCTCAACCCGGATGCCGACCCCGAACAGTTCTACCGCGCGGCACGTAAGAGCTCCCGCCCGATTGGTGTGATTCTGATGGATCAGGCGGCAATCTCCGGTGTGGGCAATATCTTCCGTGCCGAATCGCTGTACCGCCAGGAAATTGACCCGCTACGCCCCGGCAAGAGCCTCAGCGACGAGGAACTGGAGCGACTCTGGGAAGACAATAAGCACCTGCTGGTCATCGGCGTGCGCGTGGGGCGCATCATCACCACCGAACCTGAAGACCGCCCCGGCGTGCCCGAAACCGAAGCGTGGCCCGACCACGCCAACTACGTGTACATGCACCACGGCGAGCCCTGCCGCCGCTGCGGAACCACCATCCGCATGGAAGAAATTGCCGGCCGCAAACTCTACTGGTGCCCCGGCTGCCAGAAGTAGCTACAGGAGGAGAGGAACAATGGCTGAGGCTCTATTGGTGGTGGATGTTCAGAGGGGTTTTCTGCATCCGCAGCTACCGGCTAGAAATAATGACGGTGCGGAAGAGAAGATGCAGAAGATTATGGAGGATTTCCGCTGTTCAGGGCGCGAAATAATCCATATTCAGCATCGGGGAACGGATTCGAGCTCCTTCTTTTACGATGAGGAAAATATTAGGTTCCAGAGTGGATTTGAGCCTCGTGTGGGGGAGAAGGTATTTACAAAAAATGTGAATAGCGCATTTATTGGTACAAATCTGCTTGCCTATCTGCGTGAACGAGGGATTGATCGGCTCACGGTGATGGGTTGTACGCTGCCGCATTGTGTATCTACCACTGTGCGGATGGCGGCAAATTATGGTTTTCAGGTGACTCTTGTTGAGGATGCCTGTGTAACCTTTGCTCTTTCTGATGGTGCCGGTGATTTTCTTTCCCTGGAGATGGTGCACCTCTACAATATTGCGGCGTTGCGCGATGAATTCGCCACGATTGTCTCGGCGCAGCAGGTGCTTGAGGAGTATATATAAGCAGACTGGAGCGTGCGGATTCCGAGCACCCCGGCGTGCCCGAAACTGAAGCCTGGCCCGACCGCGCTAACTACGTGTACATGCACCACGGCGTGCAGGTCTAAAATCCGCTCAAATATTTGACAGCCCAGATGGAACCTCGATACTATAGTCAAGTTCCATTCCGGGGATGTAGCTTAATGGTAAAGCCTCAGTCTTCCAAACTGATTACGCGGGTTCGATTCCCGTCATCCCCTCGAGATTTAGGGTCTCGACGCTTTCGCGTCGAGGCCCTTTCTTTTCCTTCGAAGGGATGGCGGGAATCCCTTCCGCATGCGGATTTGTTTCCTCGCGCGCTCGGAATCCGCACGCTCCAGCTCGTCATCCCCTCGTACAATCCCTCCGACGTTGTCGGGGGGATTTTTGTGCTCGGGGATGACGGGAATCGCTTACGGGCGAAAATACATTCCCTCGCGCGCTCGGGATTTTCGCCCTCCAGCTCGTCATCCCCTCACCGCGCATCCACGCAAAACGCCCTACAAAACCAAGGGAGACAGGGGAGTACGCGCTCAGTGGAAATAAACCGTGCACGAGCCGCTGTGTTGGGCATTTAGCGGGAAAACAGGTAAACTAGGGCACTGACTGTGTTAAACACGCATGTGCGCAACACGGTCGGTTTCACGGGGCGTGGCGTAGCTTGGCTAACGCGCCTGCTTTGGGAGCAGGAGATCGCAGGTTCGAATCCTGTCGCCCCGACGTGAAACGGTTGCCGCGACGCTACAGGGTCGTGGCGCTCTTTCCACTAAGCAACCGCGGCACACACGATTCGTGCCGCACCGAAACTATATGAGGAGATCACGGACGTGAAGACCGCCGTCGAGAAGCTCAACCCGACCCTCGCAAAGATTGAGGTCGAGGTTCCCTTCGCAGAATTCAAGCCCTACCTGGACCGCACCTACAAGAACCTCGCAGGCCAGATCAGCGTTCCCGGCTTCCGCAAGGGTAAGCTGCCCAAGCAGCTCATCGAGCAGCGTGCGGGCTTCGACTACATCGTCGAGGCATCCCTGAACGACGCTCTGAACGACTACTACGCACAGGCACTGGGCGAGAACGAACTCTCCCCCCTGGCGCAGCCCGAGCTGGACGTTCAGTCCCAGCCCTCCACCGAGAACCGTGAGGCAGACGTCAAGCTGACCATCACCGTCACCGTCCGCCCCGAAATCGAGCTGCCCAACTACGAGGGCCTCGAGGTTGAGGTTGACGAGGTAGAGGTCACCGCTGAGGACGAGGTTCAGGCACTGGACGCTCTGCGTGAGCGCTTCGGCACCCTGAAGACCGTTGAGCGCCCCGCAGCTGACAAGGACTTCGTGACCATCGACATCGCCGCAGAAATCGACGGCGAGCAGGTAGACGCAGCAAACGACCTGTCCTACCAGATTGGTTCCGGCACCATGCTCGACGGCATCGACGAGGCTCTGACCGGTCTGTCCGCTGGCGAGGATGCAACCTTCGAGACCAAGCTCTCCGGTGGCGAGCACGCAGGCGAGCAGGCAACCATCAAGGTCAAGCTCACCGCAGTCAAGGAGCGCGAGCTGCCCGCAGCTGACGACGAGTTCGCACAGCTGGCTTCCGAGTTCGACACCATCGAAGAGCTGAAGGAAGACATCAAGAAGCAGGTTGCAGAAGCTAAGGTTGCCGAGCAGGGCACCCAGGCACGCGACAAGGTCCTCGCAAAGCTCGTTGAGCTCGTTGAGATCCCCGTCCCCGAGAAGGTTATTGAGGACCAGCTCGAGCAGCACTTCAACAACCCCAACGCTGAAGCAGGCCACGACACCGAGGAGCACCGCGCCGAGGTTCGCGAGAACACCGAGACCGCATTCAAGAACGAGATGGTTCTCGACGCTGTTGCGGACAAGGAAGAAGTGACCGTTGACCAGGCTGAGATGATCAACTACATCATCACCATGAGCTCCCAGTACGGCATGGATCCCAACCAGTTCGCACAGATGCTGGACGGCTCCGGCCAGGCTGGTGCACTGGTCGGCGAGGTTCGCCGCTCCAAGGCTCTGGCAGCAGTGCTGAAGACCGCAGTGGTCAAGGACACCAAGGGCAACGTTGTTGACCTGTCCAAGTACCTGGGCGAGGGCGAAGAGGCAGCTGCCTAAATCCCCGCCACGGTCTGCAAGAAGCTACCCCTCTAGAGGGCGTGAGCTGATTGCTTGAAACGTGTAGCCTCAGCGGGCATCCACCGAGCTTATCGGTTGGGTGCCCGCTGAGGCTCTTTTCACCCCCGGCTATTCCGCCGCCCGAGTTATCGCCTCTACTTCACCCCCTGGCGAACGAACAACCCGAAGGGAAGCGGGGGAGAGCAACTATCGGTAAGGTAGTAGCAACGAAACTTTTCGCGTGCGCTCCGGCGCGTAAATCGCGCAAAGATGCAGCGAAGACCCATTAGAGAAGAAGAGGAAGAATGTCCAGCTACATGCCTCTGCCCATCGGCGCCTCCCAGGCAGCCGGCGTGGCGCCCGCGCCGTCTATGGCAACCCCCATCGTTGGTGCCCAGGAAGATTACGTCTACAACAGCCTCCTGAAGGAGCGCATTATCTGGCTCGGCTCCGAGGTGCGCGACTCCAACGCTAACCTCATCTGCTCCCAGATGCTGCTACTCTCGGCTGAAGACCCCGAGGCAGACATCTACCTGTACATCAACTCTCCCGGCGGCTCCGTCACCGCTGGCATGGCTATCTACGACACCATGCAGCTCATCCCGAACGACGTGGTGACCGTGGTGACCGGTATGGCAGCATCCATGGGTCAGTTCCTGCTCACCGCAGGCACCATCGGCAAGCGCTACGCAACCCCGAACGCCCGCATCCTCATGCACCAGCCCCTCGGCGGCATTGGCGGTACCGCATCGGATATCCGCACCCAGGCTGAGCTGATTCTGGACATGAAGAAGCGCCTGGCAGAGATTACCGCTGAGCGCACCGGCAAGAGCCTGGAAACCATCCTGAAGGATAACGACCGCGACAACTGGTTCAACGCGGAAGAAGGCCTGGAATACGGCTTCTTCGACCACATTGCCACCACCGCCGGTAAGCTGCCCGAATCGAAGAACGCATAAGGGAGATGCACATGAACTACCTGCCGAACGATATCACCACCTCGGCGCCGGCTATGCCGAGCAACCGCTATGTGCTCCCCAGCTTCGAGGAGCGCACCCCCTACGGTTACAAGCGTCAGGATCCGTACGCAAAGCTGTTCGAGGACCGCATCATCTTCCTGGGCACCCAGGTGGACGACGCATCCGCTGACGACATCATGGCTCAGCTGCTGGTTCTGGAGGCGCAGGATCCCGAGCGTGACATCACCCTGTACATCAACTCGCCCGGCGGCTCCTTCACCGCAATGACCGCCATCTACGACACCATGCAGTTCATCCGCCCCGAGATTCAGACCGTGTGCCTGGGCCAGGCGGCATCCGCTGCGGCGGTTCTGCTGGCTGCCGGTACCCCCGGCAAGCGTCTGGCACTGCCGAACGCTCGCGTGCTGATTCACCAGCCCGCGCTGAGCGGCCAGCAGGGCGGTCAGGCATCTGACATTGAGATTCACGCGAACGAGGTTATGCGTATGCGTGAGTGGACTGCACAGACCCTAGCACTGCACTCGGGCAAGACCTACGAGGAAGTTGACCGCTCCATTGAGCGTGACAACATTCTGACTGCGGCTGCTGCGCTGGAGTACGGCCTGGTCGATAAGGTGCTGGAGTCGCGTAAGCTGCGTAAGCCTGCGACCAACACCGCTATTTCCCACACCTAAACTTTAGTTTTGAGGAATATCCCCGAGCATTTTTCGGGGGAGGGGCGGCATTGCCCCGTGTGCGAGCCTTTGGGCTGGTGCGCGGTGCGATGCCGCCCTTTTTGCGCCCGCTGATTTGTACCCACTGTTTTGTACCCGCCGGGTGGGTTGCGGCGAGACCAGCTGATATATGGTGTTGACCTGTGCTTTTGTGCCGGGCTTTATCGTCTGTTGGGCTTTATTATCTGCCGGTCTTTACCGTCACATGCCGGAGCATCAGCCCCCGCCGCCGTCATAAAAGACGCGCTTTGTCATATGCCCGGTAAGTCCGTCCATTTGCGGTGCGTAATTCTTGGTTCCGGGGTGAACTCCGGTAGCCTTAGAAAAGGAGAAAATTCGAGTATTTCATACCGTTTTCTCACTCAAACTAGGGCGCCCACCACCCGCCGGTGCTCCTCCTGAGAAATCACCGCAGACATCAGGTCACTGACCCTTCTGCGCCGATTTCACCACGCCGATCGAAAGGGAATTTTCGTGGCCACAGACGTCATTGTGCCTCCCGAACAGCCCAACGCCAGCATGCGATGCTCCTTCTGCAAGAAGACTCGCGCGCAGGTTTTTAAGATTGTGCTCGGCCCGAATGTTTCTATCTGCGACGAATGCGTGGAGCTGTGCGAAGAGATCCTCGCTGAAGAGCGTCTGAAGGTGAAGGCCCCCGCCGCTGCGCCCGCGCCTCAGCTGGCTACTCCGCGCGAAATTTACAGCTACCTCAACGACTACGTCATCGGTCAGGACGCGGCGAAGCGCACCCTGGCGGTGGCGGTGTACAACCACTACAAGCGCATCCACGATATTGATAACCCGGTGTTGACCTCCCGCATTCTTTCGGCGACCGCGGGGGAGCAAGTGGAGCTGGGCAAGTCGAATATTCTGATGCTCGGCCCGACCGGCTGCGGTAAAACCTACCTGGCGGCAACCCTGGCGAAGAAGCTGGATGTGCCTTTCGCCCTGGTTGACGCAACCACCCTCACCGAGGCGGGTTACGTGGGTGACGACGTGGAGAACATTCTGTTGCGCCTCATTAACGCCGCTGACGGCGATATTGCCAAGGCTCAGCGCGGCATCATCTACATTGACGAAATCGACAAGATTGCCCGCAAGGGTGGCGAGAACCTCTCCATCACCCGTGACGTGTCCGGTGAGGGCGTGCAGCAGGCGCTGCTGAAGATTATCGAGGGCACCGTGGCGACCGTACCCCCGGAGGGCGGCCGCAAGCACCCGGCGCACGCGAACATTGAGATTGATACCTCGAACATTCTCTTCATCGTGGCTGGTGCCTTCGACAATATTGACGACCGCATTGCAGCCCGCGTGGGTGCCGGTGGCATCGGTTTCGGTGCCGAGCTGGGCGGTTCCGTAAAGAACCCGCTGGACCAGATCATGCCCGAGGACTTGGCGCACTACGGCATTATCCCCGAACTGATTGGTCGCCTGCCGGTCATCTCGACCCTGAACGAGCTCAACGAAGAAGAGCTGGCTCGCGTGCTGACCGAGCCGAAGAACGCGCTGCTCAAGCAGTACCGTCACCTCTTCGCCCTGGACGGTGTGGAGCTAATCATCGACGACGCAGCAATAACGGCTATTGCTCGCCTTGCCGCCGAGCGCGGTACCGGTGCCCGCGGTCTGCGCTCTATGATGGAGCAGATTCTGCAGCCGATTATGTTCGACATCCCGGACCGCACCGACGTGGTGTCCATCGTGATTGGTGAGGACACCGTGCTTAACGGTGCGGAGCCTCGCTACGTACAGCAGGCGCCCGACCCCGAAACCGAGACCACCCGCACCGTGAAGGGGGAGGCGAAGGCCACCTCCCTGAAGGAAGCGGACCGTCAGGCGGCATAACCGAATACTTCCAGCCGATAGGCTAGGGAATAAAGAAGCCGTCGCCCCGGTTATACGGGGTGACGGCTGACTAGCAGGTACTGCTCTCGCTGGCATGTCCTGAAGAGCGTGTACCGAAGAATAAGCGCCGGCTCATAGAAGCGGCTGGCGCAACCGTATGAGAGAGGAACACTCATGGCTGAGAACGCACCCGCACAGATTGATTTCTGGTTCGACCCGATTTGCCCCTGGTGCTGGATTACCTCCCGCTGGATTGGCGAGGTGCAGAAGGTCCGCAACGTTGAGGTGACCTGGCGCCCCTTCTCCCTGTCCATGCACAACCAGGGCCGCGACCTGCCCTCCAGCTACCAGGCAGCGATGAACAAGTCCTGGGCGCCGGCCCGCCTCATTACCGCTGTGCGCGAGCTGCACGGCAACGAGGTCATCAAGCCCCTCTACGACGCTCTGGGCGAGCAGATTCACCACAACGACAACAAGGCTGATTCCTACCGCGACGCAATCGTCAAGGCGCTGGAAGAGGTCAACCTGCCCGCAGAGCTGGTGGATGTCGCCTTCACCGACCAGTACGATGAGCAGATGCGCGCCTCCCTGGATCTGGCACTGGAGACCGTGGGCGGCACCGATGTGGGTGTTCCGCTGATTTCCATTAACGGCACCGCTTTCTTCGGCCCGGTCATCTCCCCGAGCCCCGCCGGTGAAGAGGCAGGTAAGCTCTTCGACGGCGCCCTGGCGCTGGCTTCCTACCCCGGCTTCTTTGAGCTCAAGCGCCCCCGTAACGTGGGCCCGATTTTCCACGGCGAAAAGGGTGAAGCCTAAGAAGCCTGCAATGTGCTGAGATTCCTGCAATGCGCGCAGGCCCGGTAGAGTCTGCGGCTGCAGAGCAAAAAAGTACCGCCCGATCATGTACTGACCGGGCGGTACTTTTCTATTCACTATGTTGCGCTGAAACGTGCAATCTACGCGCGGTGAGCGTTGCTTGCAGAGGTAGCTTTGCGTGCCTTCTGCGCATTGTGCGTCTTCTGCGCTTTCTGTGCTTTCTGCGCCTTGCGCTGTGCCCTGCGCTCCAGAACCTTCGGGTGCGTCGCGCGCTGCACAATCTTCGTGTCGCGCATGTGGAAGGTGCGGGTCGCGGTGTACTGGACCGCCTCGTCCGAGGTGAACGCCAACATTGCGAACACCGCAACGCCCAGCTGGAAGAAAATCGTGGACAGCGGCAGGGAGTGGTGTCCCCACAGCACGCCGCCGGTAATCGCCATGAAGTTTAGCGCCGTCAGTAGCAGGGCCAGACGGCGAGCCTTGGAGGAGCCGCGCAGCGTGCTCCACAGCAGGAAGAGGTGGGCCGCAGAATAGACGGCTACGAAGCCCACCAACACCGCGCTGGTGATGGTCAGCAGCACGTCGCTATCCACCTGATCGAATAGGCTCAGCAAATCAAGATCGTCGCCGGATCCTTCCTCCAGCAGCTTGGCTCGCAGAGCCGGGCGGCTGAGCGCCAGAATGACGCTGTTGACAATATCGGCGAGGGTCACGGCGATGAGCATACCCGAACCAACCAGCAGACTCAGCGGCATGCGGTACGCCAGGTCGTGCGCGCTGGAGAGGTGAATTTCTTCCTGCTCCTGTGGCTCCAGGCCCTCATTGTTCAGCACGATGACCGGGAGCGCGCCGTCCGTGCGGATCGCGTCGCCACCGCCGTTACGGGCGTGGTAGCCGGAGGAAAAATCGTGCAGAATCTCAACGTGAGTTTCCGGGTGAGCGTACTGAATGGACTCCACAATGTAGTCGCGTTCAAAGTCGGTTTCAGCGTCAATGCGGTGCGTGACCTGCAGAGTGAAGAAACTGAAACCCACACCGGAGTCGTAGGTGCCCGCCGCTAACCAATCCACCTGGTGACCGCCAGGCAGAAGCCAGCCGTCCGGGGTTTTCCAGAAGCGCACGTGGTGGCGTTTCTCGGGGTTGCCGTCCACTTCCTTCTGGTAGGCGAAAGCCTGCGTCTTACCAAAAATTTTCAGCGGGGAGACGGGTGCCTCCGCGTAGGAACGGCGGGTGATGGTGGAAAGAATAATCTTCCAGGAGGAGACGAGGGTGACGTCGTCAGCACGGGTCCAGCCTGCATCCTGCATGACCTGGTGAATCTGCTCCTCGGTACCAATCAGGCCGATATTGACCGGGTCGCCGAGCAGGCCGTCCGGGGTGCGGGTGCGCCCAATGAAGTAATCGGGCACGTAGATGCGGGTCATGATGGCGTGAAAACGCGGTAGCGTCAGGTACGCGGTGACCGCCCAGAAGATAAAGGCGATGGGCACGCCCCAAAAAGAGTGGCCGACCGTATTCGCCAGAATCATGAAGGTCAGCACGAGGGCGGCGACGCCGGCGAAGATAAAGAAGAGAGTGTCCCAGAAATCAACCCAGAAGCTACGCGGCACGAGGTCTTGCGCCGCACCGCGCGTGTCAATATCGCCACGGTAAACCGGTGGCGAGGTGACTGGGGGAGCAACATCGCTACGTATAGGCCGCAGGACGCGTTTTTGGTGGGACATTCCCGCCCTTTCTGCAACATAGTTAGGGTCTTTGAATATCCATAACTATAGCAAGGGGCAGGTTATGTGAAGTACGCATTCCGGGCAGGGCTTAATCGCTTGGCTCGATAGCCCCGCCGCAGAAAAACGCGGTACAACGCGGAGTGCTGGCGTTGCCGCGCGAAAGAAATAAAGGGTGACCCTACTCGGGGAGGGGCTTAGCCTCAACCGCAGCACGTGCGGCGGCAATGGAGCTTTCGTGGTGCAGCATATCGCGGCTTTCACGCATGAGGCGCACCCACTTGCGGGTCAGCTCCTCAAGCTGCTGAGCGGTCAACGAACCGGAGGCGATGCTCGCCTCATCGGTGGCGGCGCTGGTGGAAATATGCTGAAGCCAGAGTTCATACACTTCGTTGGTGTAGCTGGCACGCAGCGCCTGGGCATGTTCACGTGCCTGGCTGATGTACTCGTTCAGGCTCGTGTGATAGTGCTGAAGCTGATCGGGGGAAATGTTGGCTTGTGCTCCTGGCGACGTGCTCGGGGTTGAGCTCTGCCTCGCCTGAGGCTCTTGCGGTAATCCGGAAGATGAAGAGTGTGAATTCATAGTAATTATGGGTGCGCCTACTTTGGCGCGGGTCAGAGTCAGGACGCATCGCTGCGCCTGACGGGTGGTTTACTGTCGTGCGGTTGGTCGGGGTATGTCTTGCTCGTACCGGTGATTTGTCTGTTGCTGAAGTTGAATAGAGGGTTGTTCCCGATGGTAAAACCCTCGCATCAACAATCATACATAAAGTGACAGTCAATCTCATAAGGTTGATTATGCTCTTTGCACATTGATGAACAGAAAAAGGGATTGAAAATCCCACATAATCCCTACAGAACAGCAGACTAAAACCCACATCGTTGGGGAAGGAAGCTAGGGAAAGCTCTTCGAATCAGACGCAGGTACTTGCGGGCCCCACAGAAATAAAACCCAAAGTCAGCACCGTATAGGTCCGCAGTCGGAATCTCACACCCGGCGAGCTACAACGAACAGCAGGCACAGAAAACGGGGCGGTACCGTCAATCGGTACCGCCCCGTCCTCAACGGCGCTATGCCATTAAACGATGAACGCTAAGACGCGATTACTCAGCTGCTTCTTCCACAACGAGCACCACATCGCGAACCTCCAGCTCGCCCTCAGCCGCCACCAGGGACAGCTCACGAGCGTTACCGGCAGCCTTCAAATCAGCCATGCCAGCAGCAATGCGATCCAGCTGAGCCTGGGGAGCCGCAATAGTTGCGGACTCAACCTCGGTGCGCTGCTTAACCTTCGCGTCGCTCTTAGCCTTACGCAGGCCACCCAGAGCCTCAGCAACATCCGGCAGGATTTGCTTCAGCGACTCAATCTGAGCCGGGTCAGCGTCAGCCAGGACCCACTGAGCAGAAATGCCAGCAGTCGGGTTCTGTGCAGAGTACTCAGCCAGCAGGGTACCCTCCAGAATGGGCAGTGCCTGCGGCCACTCGGCGCGGTGCACGCTACCTGCACGCCACCAGGACCAAATCTCTTCGGTCACGAACGGCAGGAAGGGTGCGAACAGGCGCAGCAGGGCATCCAGGGTGGTTGCCAGCGCGGCCAGAACAGAAGCCTGCTCCTGCTCGCCGCGAGCACCGTACGCACGGTCCTTAATCAGCTCAACGAAGTCGTCGGTGAAGGACCAGAAGAAGCTCTCGCAAATCTGCAGGGCACGAGCGTACTCGTACTTCTCGAATGCGGCGGTTGCTTCCTCAATCAGGTACGCCAGGCGAGCCAGCAGGGAGCGGTCCAGGGCGTTGATCAGCACGCGACCCTGAGCCTGAGAAGTGATCACGGACTTCTCGGTAGCGCCCAGGTTCAGCACGAACTTGGATGCGTTCAGCAGCTTGATGGCAAGGCGGCGGCCAATCTTCATCTGGCCTTCGTCGTAGGCGGTGTCAGCACCCAGGCGAGCCGAAGCAGCCCAGTAGCGCACAGCGTCCGAACCGTACTTCTCCAGAACCTCGTTGGGGACCACAACGTTGCCCTTAGACTTGGACATCTTCTTGCGGTCCGGGTCGAGAATCCAGCCGGAGAGCGCGGTGTTGTACCACGGCACGGAGGAAGCCAGGGTCTCCGCGCGAACAGCGGTGGAGAACAGCCAGGTACGGATAATGTCGTGACCCTGCGGGCGCAGATCCATGGGGAAGGTCTTCGCGTGCAGGTCCGGGGCCACGCCCCAGCCGGTCGCAATCTGCGGGGTCAGGGAGGAGGTAGCCCAGGTGTCCAGAACGTCCGGGTCAGCGATGAAGCCGCCCGCTACGCCGCGCTGATCCTCGGTGTAACCGGGAGCAGCCTGAGAGGCGGGGTCAACCGGCAGCATGTCCTCAGAAGGCAGAATCGGGTTCTCGTAGTCCGGCTCGCCCTCAGCGTCCAGCGGGTACCAGACGGGGAAGGGAACACCGAAGAAACGCTGGCGAGAAATCAGCCAGTCGCCGTTCAGACCCTCAACCCAGTTCTCGTAGCGGCTACGCATGAAGGAGGGGTACCAGTTCATCTCACGGCCACGCTCGATGAGCTTCTCGCGGCGCGCAGCGTCACGGCCACCGTTGCGGATGTACCACTGGCGGGAAGCAACGATTTCGAGGGGCTTGTCGCCCTTCTCGTAGAACTTCACGGGGTGGGTAATCGGCTTGGGGTCGCCGTCCATTTCGCCAGCCTCAACCAGCATTTCCACGACGGTCTTCTGTGCGGTGAAGACGGTGGTGCCTGCCATACGCTCGTAGCGCTCGCGACCCTCGGCGGAAGTGATCCACTCGGGGGTTTCGCGGGAGAAGCGGCCGTCGCGGCCGATGAGGGCACGGGTGTCCAGCTGCAGTTCACGCCACCAGGTGACGTCGGTGGTGTCACCGAAGGTACAGATCATGGCGATACCGGCACCCTTGTCAGGCTGTGCCAGCGGGTGCGCCTTGATTTCGACCTCAACGCCGAACAGCGGGGAGGTGACGGTGGTGCCGAACAGCGGCTTGTAACGCTCGTCGTCCGGGTGCGCCACGAGAGCCACGCAGGAGGGCAGCAGCTCGGGGCGGGTGGTCTCAATCCAGACCTTCTCGCCGTTGGGGCGGTGGAAGCTGATGCGGTGGTACGCGCCGGGGCGTTCCTTGTCTTCCAGCTCAGCCTGTGCCACTGCGGTGCGGAAGGTGACGTCCCACATGGTCGGTGCTTCAGCCATGTAGGCGTTGCCTGCTTCCAGGTCCTTCAGGAAGGCGAGCTGGGAGACCTTGCGGGAGTGTGCATCGATGGTGCGGTAGGTGCGCGACCAGTCAACGGACAGACCCAGGGTGGTGAAGAGGTTTTCGAAGACCTTCTCGTCTTCAACCGCGAGCTCTTCACAGAGTTCGATGAAGTTGTTGCGGGAAATGCGCGGCCACTTTGCCTGGCTGCGGTCGGGCTTGGGGGTGCCGTCTGCCTTCCAAGTGATCAGGTCGCGGAAGGAGTCGTTGTCTGCCACGGAGGGGTCGCAGAGAACGCCGTAGTAGTTCTGAACGCGGCGTTCGGTGGGCAGGCCGTTGTCATCCCAGCCGAGGGGGTAGAACACGTTCTTGCCGGTCATGCGCTGGTAGCGTGCGATGACGTCGGTCTGGGTGTAGGAGAACATGTGACCCACGTGCAGGGAGCCGGATGCGGTCGGCGGCGGGGTGTCAATGGAGTAGACCTGTTCGCGAGTGGTGTTCTCGTCGAATGCGTAGGTCTTCTCGTCGGCCCAGCGCTGCGAGAGCTTCTCTTCGAGGCCTTCGAGGGCGGGGCGGTCGGGAACGTTAATCTGTACGGGCGAGTCTGAGCCCAAAATGTTTTCAGCCATAACGGCTATTTTCTCATATTCACGGCATTCTCTCAGCTCCAGGGGAATTCTGCGCTACGCTGTGCTGTTCGTACCGCTCGATGGCGGCTTCTATACGCGCCAGGAGGTGCCGGTACCGGCGCACAAATTGTGCCCTGCGTACTGCGGCGCGTACCCCTCTGGAGGCGGTGAGCTCCTGCCAGCTGGCGGGGTCGAGGTAGCTCTGCCCGAGCAGCAGGTGTACCTCAGAGCTGTAGGGGGTTCCGGTGGTGGTGCGGATGCTGCGCGCCCTCTGCTGGAGTGCTTGGCGCCGCTCGTATAATGCGGTGATGCGCTGGCGCGGTGTTGCTGTCATGCGTGTTGCTGTCATGTGGGGGTCCTATAGGAGGAGTAATCGGCGGTTCAGTGGCAAACTCAGTGGCAAACTCGGTGGAAAACGGTAATGGGGGAGGGATCCCCTAAAATGCTACCCTCGGTTACCTGCAGTGTAGGCGCGAAAATCTGCGGTATCAATAGCCGCGGTATCAACAGTGACAGTATCAATAGTGACGGTATCAACAGCCGGTGAATCCTTCTCAGGGGCGCGGTGGCGGCGTAGACTGAAAGCATACGACCTTTGAGGAGTTGCCATGAGTTCTCTGAGTATTTTCGGTTTGGGCACGTCTGAAACTGTTCTGCTGATACTGCACCTGGTGCTGGTTGCGTTGTGCATCTGGCATTTGACGGTGTGTAGCGGTTACGGTGAGGCGCGCATGCGTTTCGTCCTGCCTCTGATTGTGTTCATGCCGGGCGCCGCGATTCTTTATTTGATGTCGGCGCGTGAGGGTACGGTCCCTCCGGATACGATCAAGACCGGTAGTAGTTCGCCCGTGTATTTTGAGCACCGCCTCGGATTCCGTGACGGTGGTAGGAGCCGTTGGGGTCTGCCTCGCCGCCGCAAGTAGGAGCCTGACGGGGTGCCGGGCGGTTGTGGTACCGGCACCTATCTCACTTCTCACTATCGAAAATTTCAAAATATATGCCCGCGAGTTTGCTTGAACAGAGCACCCGCGGGCATCGCTCTACTAGGATTAAAGTATGACTGAGAACACCCACATTCCTGCATCTCCTTTTCTGCCTCATACTGGCGACGGCAAAGTTGCCGTGGTGACTGGCGCATCCAGCGGTATTGGTCGTGCCACTGTGCACCAGCTGGTGGCAAGCGGCTGGACCGTCTATGCTCTGGCACGCCGCACCGACCGACTCTACACCCTCTATGCGGAGACGGGCGCTCACCCGGTGACCTGTGACGTGACCGACGAGCATTCCGTGCGCTTCGTTGCCGAGCAGATTCTGGAAGAGCAGGGCACCATTGACGCCCTGGTCAATATTGCCGGCGGCGCTATTGGCGTGGATAAGGTCGCCGACGGCAAGACGGTTGACTATCTGAAGATGTACCAGATGAATGTGCTCGGCATTCTGCACATGGTGCGCGCCTTCGCGGAGGCGCTGCGGATGAATGGTCACGGTACAATCCTGAACCTGACCTCCACCGCAGCGGAACATGGCTACGAGGGCGGCGCCGGATACAACGCGGCGAAGTTTGGCGCTCGCGGTCTGACGGAGGCGCTCCGCCTGGAAGAGGCAGAGAACAATATTCGCGTGATTGAGATTTGCCCGGGCATGGTGCACACCGAGGAGTTCTCCCTGAACCGCCTGGGTTCCAAAGAGGCTGCCGAGCGCGTCTACGCGGGCGTTGAGAAGCCTTTGACCGCCGAGGATGTGGCGCAGACCGTGACTTTTGCTCTGAACGTTCCGCACCACGTGAACCTTGACCGCATTACGATTCGCCCGGTGGCTCAGCCCAGCCAATTCAAGGTGATTCGTAAGGAGAGCTAAGCTTTGCGCTCTTGCGCTCGCTGATGCGGGGGTTATTGTGCGTGCCTCGCCCGCATTCCAGATTCTTGGGATGCGGGCGAGGCTTTTTGTGTGCGCGCCCGGCTTTTGTGTGTGTACGGGAGGCCTGTGGCTTGTGTACAGCTTAGGTTGGGATACCGTGCGGGGCGGGAATGGTGCGGGGGAGAGGTATCAAGGAGTGCTTGATAAAACTATAAAGTGGTACGTGAGACTTTAAGGTTCACCAGGGTGAAATAGTTGGGGTGAAATTATCCATGGAAAGTATCATATTTTCTTCAAATGCAATCAAAATGTAGGGTTGCCGGTGCTCGTATGTCAATACATGATCGCAAAACACCACAATTGGTCTGCATTAACTCTCAACTTTAGGGGTGGTTTTATAACGATTTCGTTACAGTTGCTTAAAGCGGGCATTAAGAGGGTAGAAGACTCAGGGTCGGGTGCTAGCCTTTTAGCAGTCACACCCGTATGTGAATCTACGCGCCCCTCAAAGACGGAGGCGCACCGCGTAGGTTCACCACCGATAATTTAGAGATCGAGGAAAAATGTCGAAGACTACCCGTCGCGTTTACAAGATCGCAGCTGCGGCAGCTTTTACCGCTGGTTCTGTGGCAGCAATCCCGGCAACCTTCGCGGCAGAAGCACCCGCCGATCAGCAGCAGCAGGTTGTTGATCAGAAGGCAACTGCTCAGGCTTCTTCCCTGCCTGGCGGCAACGCAACCGAGACCCCCAAGGCTGAGGCGCCCAAGACCGAAGCTCCTAAGGCTGAGGCTCCGAAGACCGAAGCACCCAAGGCTGAGGCAACCGAGGCTCCGAAGACCGAAGCTCCTAAGGCTGAGGCAACCGAAGCTCCTAAGGCTGAGGCTCCGAAGACCGAAGCTCCTAAGGCTGAGGCTCCGAAGACCGAAGCTCCTAAGGCTGAGGCTACCGAAGCACCTAAGGCAGAGACCCCCAAGGCTGAGGCTCCGAAGACCGAAGCACCCAAGGCTGAGACTCCTGCCCCCACCGCTCCTGCAACCCCCGAGCCGACCACCCCCTCCACCCCGGCTCCCGAGGCAAAGCAGGCTGACCCCTCCATCGTTATTGAGAATGCTCACTTCCCCGGCAATGCACAGCTGAACACCGTGAGCGTTGTTGGCACCGGCTTCTACGGCGAGAAGGTCGGCCCCGGCGTACAGGTCAGCATCTACGCACTGGACGCAGACAACCAGATCACCGGCGAGGCTCTCGCTACTATCGTGGTACCCGCAGAGCAGATTCAGGACGGCACCTTCAAGTCTTCCATTACTGTTGAAGCAAGCAAGCTGCCCGCTGGCGCATCCTACGCACTGGCTGCTGTCAGCAACCCGCAGGGTCAGCCCGATCAGAGGCTCGTAGCTATCTCCTCCTTCAAGGTTACTGAGAGCGCTACCCCCGCACCGGAGACCCCGAAGGAAGAAACTCCTGCACCCGTGACCCCGGCACCCGAGGCTCCCAAGGATGAGACTCCCGCTCCCGTGACCCCGGCACCGGAAGCTCCCAAGGAAGAAACTCCCGCTCCCGTGACCCCGGCACCGGAAGCTCCCAAGGAAGAGACCCCTGCACCCCAGACTCCTGCAGCACCCGAGAACGCAACCCTCACCACCGAGGATGCTTCCCTGAATCCGAACGACCAGTACAACGTTCTGACCTTCAATGGCTCCGGCTTCACCCACGAGTCCGTCGCTAACGGTGTCCAGATTGCGATCTTCCGTCTGGATGCAAACGGCAACATCACCGGCGAAGCTCTGGCAACCCACGACGTGCCTGCTTCTGAAATCGTGAACGGCACTTTCCGTGTCAAGGTCAGCGTTCTTGCTGAACTGCTGCAGCCCGGTTACGCCTACGCGATGGTGGCAACCAGCGACCCCAACGGCCTGGTACACCAGGTGGCAGTCACCACTGCTACCGTGAGCGATGCGAACAACCCCGCACCGACCCTGCCGGCAGCTACCGAGGACGAGAACACCACCGTTCGCGATAACGGCGACGGCACCACCAGCGTCTTCACCGCTGAAATGCGCGAAGACGGTTCGGTTGTCGTAACCGAGACCCGCATGCCCACTTCTCAGGCACCCAAGGTTAAGGCTGGTAACGTATCCGCTGCTACCTCCTCCAGCTCTAAGGGTCACACTGTAGGTGTCTCCGGCACTAAGGGTTCGACCTCGACCTCTTCTTCGGCTTCCTCGAAGCCGCAGCTGGCTAACACCGGTGCTGAGGGTGTTGCAGGTATCGCAGGTGTTGGTGCCGCAGCTCTGATTGCTGGTGCTGCACTGATGCTCCTGCGCCGCCGCAGCCTCTAATGCTCAGCCTTATGGGCTAGGCTCTGAAAATCTGATGCTCACCGCAAGGTGAGTGAAACGAGTGCCGCCAATACTCTAGGTAGAGTATTGGCGGCACTTTTGCGTATCTGCACTTTTTCTTTGCCGTGCTTTCTGGATGTGGATAGCTGGGGGAGGGGGTATGCCGGTTGAGGGGTTGGCTTGTTGCGCTCAATGGTGAGGGGAGATTTTTTCTGGAGTATTGGTCTGTACTCTTTGTGAAAAAATGTAGGGAAAGCGGCGTGACCTGCTATTTTTTCACTTAAAAGAAATAAATTAAATGCATGAATGTGCAGAATATTTTTATCACAAATCCATTAAATCTGCATATACATGCAAGAAAACTTTGACCCTCAAGGTGGAGTTGAAGAGTTTTGCCTAGTCTATGTATTTTGAGTGCTCTTGATAGAGTTCTGAAAGGCGAAAAATATTCTATATGGGTTATTGCACAGGAAAATACTTAGAAGGTAAAGCGTATTTACCGCAATAAATGCAAAAGTATTGTTAGTGTGGAATTACCGATAAATAGAGCGATTCCCTTCGCGGTAACTTTCACCACTACATGAATGTTATGACTAGTCCGTACGTTATAACACTCGACCCCGAAGAAACACCCGTGCATCTTCAACCCGGGGCATTAGCCGAAGGGTATCGTTCACACTCACAGAAGAAGGTGTGTTTCATGCCCGAACCCGCTCACTCAAAAACTCGAGCAACAGCCGCTATTGCGGCTTCCGTCCTGACTGTCACCGGTGCTGGTGCCGCGCACGCAGATGTGCAGGTGCAGAATCCCGGTGGGCTCGCCTCCTCAACTACGGTGGAGCCAGATAACCCTCCCTCCGCGGAAGATGTAACCCCCATCGAAAACGTTGCTACCCAGAATTCCCCGCAGGTGTACGTAGAGCCGGGCGTTGTCATTAACCCCGCACGCTCACAGAGCATCACCGTCAGCGGTGAAGGCTTCACCGGCGGCGCTGTTGAGCGTTACGGCGTGGCAGTCTACGTGAGCGAATATCGCCAGTACCCCCTCTACGCGCTGGGTCGCGGCTCCGCCGTAGCGATGACCCTCGTACCCGAACTCGACGTGGATGGTGGTCGTTTCAGCACCCAGCTGACCCTGCCCGCGGGTACCCTCGACCCCAACCAGCAGTACGTTGTCGCGACCGCAGTGGTTGATCCCGGCAAGGGTTATGCAACGGAGGATACATCATACAACTCCTCCGCACCCCTGGAGCTGCTGCCTGCAAACACTCAGGATGAGCCTCTGAACCTCCAGATTCTCTCTGGTCAGCTGGAAATCCCGCAGGATAAGAACCTTGTGGTTTACAAGGTGACTGGTCTTGGTGAGGCTCAGGCTTTTGAAATCGTGACCTACGTGTACGCTCTTGACACTCAGGGTAACCGCGTCCTGCTGGCTGCCTCTCCTGCGCGTGCCGACGTCATGAACGGCACCCTCCTGGACGGTATCGAAGTGGAGGGTCGCAGGCTTGAAGAAGTACAGAGCGCCCAGGACGGCCTGCGCTATGTGCTCAGTGTTGAAATTGCGCCGTCTGCCGCTAATGGCTACACTGCCCAGGAAGTTGAGGTTCCCTTCATGAATGGTTGGAATGCAGAGCACGCCTCCACGCCGGTTGCAACCGCTGAACGCGCTATGGCTGAGCAGGCACAGTTCGAGAAGAAGCAGTTCGAGGAGAAGGTGCAGCCTGAGCCGGCTACACAGCCTGAGGGTGTAGTACCTTCGAACACTGCACAGTCGCAGTTCGATCACGTGCTGCCCGAGGACAATCCCGGCCGCCGCTACAGCCTGCCGCGCAACACTCGCTTTGACCGTGTTCGCGACACCTCTGCCGAACAGTCTCGGGACAATACCGCTAACCACGTGCTGGCTGCCCGCCTGCACGTGGAAGAAACCGTTGTTCCCGAAACTGACTCCGAGAAGACCTTGACCTTGCGCGGTGAAGGTTTTGAGGGCGTCGGCGCGGTGCACCTGATGGTGAGCGCCGTGGACGAATACGGTGTGGCAACCGACGGCATCATTGCTTCGGCTGATGTCTCAGAGATTGATCCCACTGGTGCTTTCACCGCACAGGTGCAGATTCCCGGCACTGCCCTTAAGCCCGGCACCACCTACCGCGTGAGCGCTGTAGCGGAAGATGAGCAGGGTACCGTACGCATCGTGAACGGTGGCTTCAAGGTGGACCGTGACGGCGTGGGTAATGCGCCCGAAACCCCCGAGGCGTCGGAGTCTGAAAGCTCTGCACCTGAGGTTAAGGCGCCTGAGGCGACCGGTGCTGAGGCGACCGCGCCTGCTGAGGCTGCTGCACCCGAAGCATCCGCATCTGCTGAGGCTACTGCTCCTGCAGCAGATCAGCAGAAGACGGGGGAGAACGCTACCGACCAGAAGGATGATACTTCGGTTCCGGTTCAGAATGCCGGTGCTCAGGATGCGCCCGCTCAAAAGGTTGAAGTTCAGAAGGTTGAACCGCAGAAGAGTGGCGAGCAGAAGGCGCAGGCCTCTGGTTCTCAGAAGGCTGTGGCAGAGCAGAAGCGTGAGCAGCTTGCCGCTACCGGCGCTTCCAATGTGCTGGTTATTAGTGCTGTTGGATCGATATCGTTGCTTGCAGGTATGCGCTTGAGCCGCCGTCGCCGTAGTGAGATGCAGCTCAGTTCTCGCCGCTAAAACGGGTCAATTATTGCCTCACTAGGTAAAATATGCACAAAGATGAAGGGGTGCCCGAATCATAGGAATTGGGCGCCCCTGCATCTTTAACTTTTTCTAAGGTTATACCTATAATTTAGAGTGCTGTCATAGACGGCACTATCACTCTTTACCGCCTCGTTCACCCCGAGGTGGGGAAGCGCTGTGAAGCGCCTCCGGTCACCGATATCAGAGAACCGTTATTCTGCGCCTACTTCCGACCTTTGGGCGCAGGAGTCACACGACGATTCATCACACTCACTCACGAAAATAGGTGACCATGTTTTCCACGCAGCGTTCTTGCCGCGGCGCGGCGCTAGTAGCGTCCGCAACCCTCGGTTTGGGGGGTGCCCTCGCGCCTGCAACTCTTGCTCCCGGCACCTTTGCATCCGCCGCTTATGCGCAGACTCAGCTGTCTCCGAAGCCTGAGCTTCCCATCGCTGTTGCCGCCGACGTCGTTCAGCACAGCATCACCTTGGATTTGTTGGCTCAGACTGGCGACTACACTCTCCTGCAGGTCAGCGGTGTAACTTCCCTGGATCAGGTGAAGGTTCGCCTGTCTGCCATCTCCGTTGAAGATGGCGTCGTGGCGACTATGACCGTACCCGCTGCTCAGCTGACTGCCTCAAAGAATGAAGAAGGCAACATGGAACTGAGTATCCACCAGCGCCTCAACGTTGAGCAGCCGTACATGGTGGAAGTTGAGAATCTGAGCAACGGCGAAACTGTCTCCATTGAGTTTATGCCCGAGCATGGTGTAACAGTCGACGAGATTATGGCTAGCCGCCAGAACATTTTCTTCCCCGATACTCCCGGTGTTCCCCGCGCCCCAAAGGTGGAGGCGAACCCCGCCCCCGAGGTGTCCGCAAGCCCGAGCGCATCCCCGAGTGCCGCAAAGGACAGCCCCCGCCCTACGGCTGCCCCGGCACCTTCTGAGGCGCCGTCTGCCTCGCAGAGCGCTTCAGCGCGTCCTTCTGCAAGCGCATCTGCTAGCGCCTCGGCGAGTGAGTCTGCCAGTGCTTCTGCTTCGGCGAGCTCTTCTGCTGATGACGCGGCACCTGCCGAGGTGACTGAGGATCGTCTGCTGGTGCATAACCGCCCTGACGGTCGTGCCCCCGCAGGGACTCGTGAAGCGACTCTGGAAATCTCTACTGCAGAGCTGCGCGGGTCGGCTGATTTTCAGCCTATTAGCGTCAGCGCTAGGAATGTGGCGGAGAGCAGCCTGGGCTATGACGTGATGGTCTTTGAAATGCCTACTGATGGTGGTGCCGTGGGTTCGCCTCTGGCTACTACTCACGTGAATCCTCAGCAGGTTGCTGATGGTGCTTTCTCCACCGATTTGCAGGTTCCCGGTACCGCGTTGAACCCCGGCAAGCGCTACCGTGTGGTTGTGGTGGGTGGTGACTCCACTGAGGAGCTGAAGCTCATGGCGACCACCGCTTTTGGTGTGAGCGTGGTTCAGCGTGCTGTTCCGGTGAATCACACTTCGAGGCCTGCAGAGTCTAGTGCCCGTCCGGTGGGCCCGGTGATTTCTGATGTTAATCGTCGTGTGGTTCCGTCGGCTTCTTCTGCGCCTTCTATGGTGGATGAGTCTGCGGTGGAGTCTGCTAATCTTGCTGCCGATTCTGTTGCCAAGATCCCGTCGGTGGAGGGCGCCCTGGGCTATATTGCTCAGGCTCAGCGTTCTGCTCGTGCGATTACTGCGCAGGCTCGAAGCTCTGTGGCTGATACTTCTGTGCAGGCTCCTGAGACGATGATTATGTCTGGTTATGCGACGCTATTGCCTGGTCGTACCGTGGTGAACCTGCTGGGCTATCAGCCGTTGGAGTCTGAAACGGTGACTGTTGCTTCTCCTCAGGAGAATGTGGGTGCTGCTGGTTCGGGTAGTTTCTATACTCGTAGTTCGAAGTCGCGCGGTGATTCTTCCGGTTCGAAGCTGGAGGCGAGCGCCCAGGATAATGGCCCTCTGCCGGAGGGCACTTTGCCGCTGAGTATTGCTCTGCTGGGTTCGGTTGCCTTTGTGGGTACTGCTGTGGCGGTTAATGTGTATCGTCGTCGCATTGAGGATGCTGAAGAGTTGGACGCGGAGTAGTTCAGCGTATCTGTTTCTTCGTGCTGTGAGGCGTGTAGGCGGGCTCTCTGTGGGACTGCCATGATGCGGGAGGTGCCCTGTCGGGTGCGCACTGATGGGGTGCGTGTTCGGTGGGGCGCCTTTTGTGTGTCTGGATATTTGACGCTGTTGTGCGTTGGGTTGTGCGTTGGGAATGGTGTAAAAATCTCTTTTTAGTGCACTGTGGGGAATATTTTCTTGCATTCGAATTTTGCGTTATTTATATCTCAGTAAAGTATTTAATTCCTTTTATTTTGGCGATTATTGCGACATAAAGTTTTAGCACATGAATGCAATGCAACATTAAGTGCAATATCCGTGTTAGTCTAGGGTGTAACCGACGTACTGATGCGCAAATACCTGGATCAGAAACACCGGCTTGTGGTGAGCCTTCCCTAGTCCAGGCTTTGTGCCTACATCGCTTGAAATGGCACACATGACTATCACTCAACTTCCGAAACGAATTCATGCTCTTTCGCTTGCCGCCGCTTTGGGTGCAAGTGCTTTTGTGCTTCCTGGCGCCTCCGCAACCGAGGCTGAAGCAATTAATGTAAACGACTGCTTGGCATCTTTGATGAATAGCGAATTTGCCTCCAACTGCCCCTACGAAAATCTTGAACTTGAGGTCGATACCGTAGAGGTTCTCGTGCAGTCCGTCGAGAACGGCAAGGCGACCGTTAAGCTCGCACCCCTCTACGAGGGCGCCTATGTAGGCGATGCGTCGCGAGTCTACCTCGTCATGCAGTACTACACCTCCAGTGGCTCCATGGCGGCTTCTGACACCTACGAGCCTTCTGCCCTGCAGGTTGAGCGCGCCGATGACGGCTCGATGCTCGTCACCTTTGAGATGCCGCAGATGCCCCAGGAAGGCTACTACTCCATTAGTGCCATGGATCTGGTGACCTCCGATGCGGGTTACGGCGAATTCATGATTTCTGAAGGCTCCCTCGTACCGCACGCTATTCCGGTTGAGGACGACTCTGACGAGGTTATGGTGGACAAGAAGGAGAGTGCCCACCATGTGCCGACCATTGATGAACTGAAGGCGCTGGAGAAGCTCCGTGAAGAGGAGCAGAAGAACCAGCAGACTGCAGATCAGAAGGGTAGCAAGGATAAGGTCAAGGTAGAGATTCCCTCTGATTCTTCTGAACACCCGGATCTTGAAACTCACACTCAGAAGCTGGAACAGGTCCCGGGTGGATCGACCTCTTCTCGTGATACTCAGACCCTGAGCGTTTCGGAACTGAAGGTTGCGTATGCTGAGGTGCGCTCTGATAAGGAAACCAAGCCGGTGACCATCAGTGCAGAGCGCCTGCCCGCAAACGCGGCTGGCTACGACCTGATCGTGGTTGAAACCGATATGAGCGGCAAGCACAAGGGCGATGCGCTGTCCATTACGCACATCAGCTCTAATCGCATCGTCAATGGCGCGTTCAAGGAAGAGATTGGTATGCCCGGTTCTCTGTTGAAGACCGGCTCGGTGTACACCGCTTACCTGGCCCGTGCGGACGATACTGAGTACGCGGAAGAAGTTGTCTCGGTGCGATTCAAGGTCAGTGGCGAGGCGACCGGTAGCTCAACCTCCTCGACGAAGGCTGAACAGCCGCGCCAGGATGCGAGCGCTACGGTGGCACCCAGCACCAAGACTGATGCGGCTACTAGCCCTGCCCAGCGCAGTGTCCAGAGTGGCGTCTCTACTTCGGGGTCGAAGGAACCCGCCTCGAGTGCGCCTCAGTCGACTTTGGCGGCAGTGAGCGCTATGTCCCAGCAGCAGGAGGCGAAGGCGGAACGTCAGCGTCAGGCCCTGCAGACTTTGGCTCAGGCGCGCACGATGACTCCGCGTTCGGCTATTGAGCCCACGCGAACTGATTTGGCGTCCGCGTACCGTTCTGGTTCTGATCCGGCATCTATTGCGGCTGCCGCAAATTCCGGCGCGGTCGCCCAGGGACCCACGAGCGATGCCACCTCCGGTAATGGCAATAAGGGCTTCACGCCCGTCATCCACTCGGAAACCAATACTCGTTCTGCCGCGGTGAACTCGACCACCACCCATGTGCAGTCCAATGCGAATGCTGATCGTCAGGATGGCGTGAAGGCTGCGGCTTCCGTTGCGGCTCCTACCAGCGAAGAGGTGGCTCAGCATGGTACGGCGTTATGGGCTATTGGTGGCGTTGGTCTGACCCTGGTGGTTGGCGCCGCGTGGACGGCTCACCGCAGGGGCTTTCTGAGCTCCTAAAGCCCTTGGTGCGCTTGCGCGTTGTGCCTGCTGGTAGGGCACTTATTCATGCCCTCAATATGTCTTGAGATATCCCTCACCCCCGTAATCTGTAGTTGCAGATTGCGGGGGTGAATTGCGTGTTCAGGGTGTTCAAAAAGCATCTACCCTCGCGTGAATAAACCTTAAGGTTCGTGATAGGGTTGAAATAACCGATAAATAGATGCGCGCTACTTTTGTGTTTTCACCGGAGGAAATGCGAGGCGGAGTAAGGTACGACTTTTCCGGGGACCTTACATCCCGGAAAGGCTCCCAAGAGCATACGAAGACATGCCGCTAGCACGCATCAATTCCACCATGAAAAGACGCATCGCATGAGCACTCATTCAACAAAGTACCGTGTTGTCACCGCAACCCTTTTGATTGCGGGGCTTCAATGCGGGCTTGTTGCACCTTCCATGGCGGCGGAAATCCGCGTCACCACGCATACGGCGGTACCCAAAAGCGTTGGACACCGTGTGGATGGGCACCGTGTGGAACAGAATGACGTTGCACCGAACGGGCAGAAGCAGAACGCGGCATCTAAAGTCACCATGAAGGCGCAGCTTCAAGAGGGCGGTTTTCTGCTGCGGTGGAACGGACTCCCTCAAGAACTGATGGCTACAGACATTCTGGTAGACATCGACTTCTACACTGTTACTGGTGAATACGGCGGTTCCATTGTTGAGAACCCGCAGGTATCCGAGGGGGAGAACAAGGGCGAATATAGCCTCCTCATGAGCCTCGCCAGGGGAAAAGAAGTTGTGTACGTCATCGTTCTGACCGACAGCGTCAACAACATCGCCTACGAATTCTTTGTTAAAGAAGATGGGAGGCGTCTAGTTCAGGCCGTCGACCCGCGCAACGGTAAGGCAAAGCCCACCGAGTCGACGGTCGATATTGAGCATGAAGAAGCAGAAACTTCCGAGGCGAGCCCCACTCCGATCTCTGGCGCGGAGAACGACCAGGACGAAGACAACCAGCTCTCACCCACTCTTAGGGATACGTTGCACCCCACGCCGGAAAGCTCAACGGCAGCCCCGGTTAAGGTGCCGCGCGGACGGTACATTGTCTCCGAAGACACCAGCGTGTACGACCCGCAGAACCAGAGGAAGGGTAAACCGCGCCTGTCCGTACAGGATTCCCAGGGTGACTCCCAGGACGACACGAAGCCGGTTACGATTCTCGGCACGAACTTCGCGCAGAATACCAGCGGCTACGACCTGATGGTTATGGAAGTTGACTCTGAAGGCAACACGGTAGGGGACGCGCTCGCTATTGTGCATGTTGACGCCTCCTCCATTTCTGCCGGTTCTTTTGAGGCCGTTATTGGTGTGCCCGGAGCGTCCTTGCAGATTGGCAAGACGTACCTGGTGGCAGCATTTGACGCCGCCAATGATGGCAACCTTCAGTTGAATACGGTTCGTTTTACGGTGACTCAGGCTTCTGCCGAGAATGGTGGCTCGTCGTCTGATTCTTCCTCTAAGAACGAGAGCGAATCGGCTGCGGAACCTTCTGCGAATCCTACGATTGCCACTGATACTGCAGGTGCATCCGGCGCGAGCACACCCGCCGCAGGTTCTAGGTCTAAGACCCGCGGTATTCAGGGTGATACCGCCATGGCTCCGGGCACTAAGGACGCCACGATTTCTGTTCCGCGCCCCTCGGGTGGTTCTGTTACCGAGTCTTCCTCGGCTCTGGGGTACCGCACTGAGGAGGCGCAGCCTGTTCAGGTGCCGACCCCCGACTCTAATCTGCCTTCGGGTATCGACTCGGCGGCGCAGTCTCGCCGCGCCGCAATTCTGAATGGTTCTTCCTCTCAGGTTCGTACTGAGCACGGGTCGCCGGATGGTGTGAAGGCAACGGAGGCGCAGATTACCCGCAACACGGATAAGAGCTTGCCTCTTCTGCCGATTTTGGTAATTTTGGGTGGCGGCCTGATTCTTGGCGCCTTGGGCGTGTCGCGTGTACACGCTTCGAAGAAGGATTAGTTGCGTAGAGGCTGGGGGAGTGGCGGCCCTCGGTACTTGGGCGGCATGCTGGCGTGGGTTAGTTGTATCTCCGTCAGTGTGCTGCGAGGTGTTCTGTCATAAAACGGTTTCTTGGAATCTGATGTTGAGAAATACTCATACTGTCGATATAGTAAGCCTGTCCTAACAATGTCGATAGTATGGATACACACCAATGAAGATTTTCACATCTGGCACCCGCCTCTCCAAGGGAGCCTGCGCCCTCGCCGTTGCTGGCGCTGTTGCCCTGCCCTTGGCACCCGTTCTCGCCGAGAACATTAATATCGCTGCCCAGAACGTTGCCGCACAGAACGTCGCTGCAGGCGACCAGGCAACCGCTGGCGCGTCCTTCGGTTGGGGCGTGCGCGCCTCCTTCCTGTCCTATAACGGTATGCCCCGCGAAATGACCGACGGCGCAGCCTGGGACGCAACCGCAAAGCAGTTCACCTTCACCCCGACCTCCACCACCGTCTCTGAAGACGGCAAGCAGGTCACCCTGCAGGCTGCCGGTCGCCTCTGGTTCACCGGCCACTGCGCCGAAGGTCAGGACCCCGAAACCGGCTGTGCCCTGAACCTCACCTTCTCTAACCCCCGCGTGGAACTGAACCTCGCTGACGGCACCGGCTCCCTCTACATGACCGTGCGCACCAAGAACTACGCCAGCGGCAAGTTCGAGGGCCCCATGGAAGTCAAGATGGCTACCCTGAGCACCGGCACCGCCAAGCAGAGCGAGAAGGATGGCGTGGTCAGCATCAGCGGCATCTCCGCGAACCTGACCGCCGACGGTAACCACGCCTTCTCCGACTTCTACAACGAAGGCGCCAGCCTCGACCCGCTGAGCATCTCCTACACCGGTAGCGCAGCCAACGCCCCCAAGAGCGCCTACAGCGCCGCCGAGTCCTACAACACCGGTGCGGGCGTGAACCAGCCCCAGAACACCGCACGTCTGGGACAGAACCACATCGTGCACGTGGCACCCCCGAGCTTCAGCGGCGACACCACCTACACCGTGCTGAACAGCTCCAACCTGAAGATGACCGACACCGGCGTCCTGAAGGCAATTAAGGGCGTTTTCGCTGTGGACGCTGACGGCAACCGCATGCTCGTCATCGGCAGCGAGACCAACAAGCCCGAGCTGTACACCGTGACCGCTGAGGGTAAGCTCGTCTCCTCCGGTATCTACTCCGACGTTGATCTCGGCGCCAACACCGTCAAGGCAATCGGCTACAACCCCGCCAACAACACCTGGGGCATCCTCAGCATTGACGGTCAGGGCGGCGGCAAGCTGACCATTATTGACGCATCTGGCAAGGCAACCTCGCAGGCTCTGCCGAAGCCCGACTCCATCGACCCGCAGGTTGTGAACGCCTACTCGCTCGATGAGTACTACGGCGATTCGTTCTCCAACAACACCGTGACCCTCGCGCCGCTGCCCGACGGCAGCTTCGTGTACGCGCCGTCGACCTCCATCTACGATGCGTCTGGCGAAAAAGTGGTCCAGAAGGGCCACCTGCTGCACCTGAGCAGCAACGGCGTGTCCCTGGTGCCGAACTCCTCGCCCGAGGGCTACACCACCACCCTGTCCTCGACCCTGGTCAGCCCCAAGGGCTACATTTACCGTTGGAACAACTGGTCCGGCGGTAAGGTCCAGGTCCTCAAGTACGAGAACGGTGCTTTCAGCGTGGTCCGCGAGTCCTCAACCCTTGAGGGCTTCGAGAAGACCGAGGTTGCCACCATGTTCCTGACCCGCGCGGGTAACGTGGTCGTGGTGGATGCGTCCGGCTCCCGCCTGGTGTTCATGGATGACACCCTGAACAAGGTGAACGAGGTGGTGCTCTCCTCGATGCGTAAGACCGACAAGAGCGGCGGCTACAACGCTCTCGAACTGCCCAACGGCGATATTATCTACCCGACCAGCTTCGAGAACCCGAACACCTACGAGGATCAGCTGTGGCTGAACCGTCTGGCAGTGAACTCGGCACCGGCTCCTGAGCCGACCAAGGCACCGGAACCGACTAAGGCACCGGAACCGACTAAGGCACCCGAGCCGACCAAGTCTGCTGAGCCGACCGTTGCTCCGACCGTGGCACCTACCGCTGAGCCGACTGTTGCCCCCACCGCGGAGCCCACTAAGTCTGCTGAGCCGACCGTTGCTCCCACCGCTGAGCCGACCGTTGCTCCCACCGCTGAGCCTACCGTTGCTCCGACCGAGGCACCCACCGCTGAGCCGACCGTGGCACCGACCGTCGCGCCTTCTGCTGAGCCGACCGTGACCGCGGAGCCTTCGGTAACGGCTGAGCCCACTGCGACCGCAGAACCGACTGTTGAGCCTTCTGCAAGCGCTGAGCCGACCGTGGCACCCTCAGCAACTGCTGAGCCCAGCGTGACCGCAGAACCCACCGCAGTGCCTTCGGAGGAGCCCACCTCGCCGTCTCTGCCGACCGCGTCCGTTGCTCCCAGCGTTTCCGTAGCGCCTTCTGTTGCCCCGAGTGCTTCTACTGCTCCTTCTGCAACCCCGAGTGCATCGGTGAGCGCATCCCCGACCGCGGTTCCGAGCGTTCCCGCCGTGACCCCCTCGGCGACCGTGTCCGCATCGGCGTCCGCATCGGCATCCGCTAGCGCGTCTGCTTCTTCGAGTGTTTCTGCGAGCGCGTCGAGCTCCGCAAGCAGCTCCAGCAGCGCTTCGGTGAGCGCATCGGCGAGCGAGTCGGCATCTTCGAGTGCCTCCGCTTCCGCGAGCGCTTCCGCTTCTGAGAGCAGCACCGCCGACCAGAACACAGCCGGCCACAAGGGCGGCTCCAACGGTGGTTCTGACACTGGTTCCGGCGCATCCGACAACTTGGGTGTGAGCGGTTCCAACGGCGGTTCCTCTAACGGCGGTTCTTCCGCAGGTAGCTCCTCGACCTCCGGTAGCTCCTCTTCGAAGCTGGCTCAGACCGGCGCATCCGGCGCTATATTCGCCGCAGCAGCTGGTGCTATGACCCTGGCTGCAGGTACCGCCCTGGTTGTGGCACGCCGCCGCAAGAGCTAATATTTAGCCTTCGCGCAACACCCCGCTTCGTCACTCGTTCATGAGTGGGGAAGCGGGGTGTTCCTTTCATACAATGGAAATATGACTATTCTGAATGTAATCGCAACCTCGCACGGCACCGACTCGGTCGCCGGTCGCGAGGCTATCACGCTGATTCGTGAGCAGATTAAGTTCCTGCTCGCTCAGCGTAACGACGGTGTGGAGTACCGTGTCCACGCCGCATATGTGGATGTGGAATCTCCCAGCGTTGATGATGCCGCAGCCTCCCTGCCCAATGATGAGCCCTGCGTTATTGTGCCGATTCTGCTGTCGACCGGCTTCCACACTCAGGTGGATTTGCGCCGTGCCGCACGCAATAGCGGCATTGAGCGTATCAGCATTGGTGAGTCTCTAGGCCCGGATTCTCGCCTTGCCGCGCTGACCCGCGCCCGTTTGGAGGAGGCTGGCTGGACTCCCGGCGACGGCCCCGTGGTTCAGGGTGCTGCCGGTTCTTCTCGTGCTGATGGTCGTGCGGACATGAGCCGCGCGGCTGAGCTGCTGGCTGAGGAGTTGCACGTTCCGGTGCATCACGGCTTCATTGCCGCGATTGATCCGAAGTTCCACGAGGTGGTTGCTGAGCATCAGCCTAAGTTTGCTGCAACCTACCTGCTGGCGGAGGGGTTCTTCGCCGGTAAGATGCGCCGTGATGCTGAGTCGACCGGTGTGCCGGTGAAGGTTGCCGCGCCGCTGGTGAACGCGCAGGGTGGCGCTTCTGCTGCCGTGGTGGCGGAGTGCTTTATTGACCGCATGGATGCGGCTATCGCCCAGCTGGATGCCGCCTAGCGCGTTCGCTGTTTGCCCCGCCTCATCGGGGCTTCTGAAAGTGTTAATACAAAAAACCTCGGGACGTCATGGTCCCGAGGTTTTTGTATTGCTGTGTTTGAGTAGCCGTAGGCGGCTGAGAGTTTAGGCGGTCTTGAGGTAGACGTCGCCGTCGCGGACCTCTACGGGGTAGACCTTGATGGAGTAGGAGGGGTCAGAGAGGCACTCGCCGGTGGTCAGGTCGTAGACCTCCTTGTAGAGGGGGGAGGTGATGGTGGGGTTGCCGTTCTTTTCGCCGACGATGCCGCGTGCGAGGACCAGCGCCTGGCTGTGCGGGTCGAGGTGGTCGCTGGCGAAGATGCCGTGCTTGGTCTTGTAGATGGCGTACTGGTAGCCGTCGACCAGGGCGACTTCACCCCAGTTTTCTTCGAGGTCAGATTCGGCGCAGATGCGTACCCAGTTCTCAGCCATGGGGGTTTCCTTTCGAAGTGGTGGTCTGCGCCGCGCGGGGTGCAGGACACAATAGCGGTTCGTGTGTTCTTTGTTTGGAGTTTACCTTATGAAACCCACATTTGGAAATGGGGCGCGCGGAGGGTGCTAAAGGTTATTTTTACCCTAAAAGATGACCTTGAATTTTATAGATTAGCCTTACCTAAATTAAGTCTAGATAAGGTAAAAATACCCTATTCCAGCCCGGTATTCCGCGGATTTTTTTGGAAAATTTTCCCAAAAAATGCGGATTTTCGATACTTCAACCCCGCGCTAGCGTGTACGATAAAAGTCGTAGTTTAAAACGCCTTTTGACTGCCTGAAAAAACAACATAATCCCACACAAAAATGTTTCGTAATTTTCAGATGCATTCTAAAGAAGCGGGCGCTCCAACTACTCGGTACGCATCAGATACGAGCCCAACGGTACGGAAACTAGGAGTTCCAACGCCGGGCACGGTCCAGTCGCACGCTGAGGGTAGATAAGTGCCATGAACTACCTGCATTACAACTAGGAAGGAAAATCCATGTCGCACACCCCCCGCAACATTCTCGTTGTCGGCGCAGGCCCGGCTGCGTGGCGTTTTGTACGCGCGTACCACGAAGGCGCTGAAGCTGCCGGTCGCGCAGCGGACACCATCACCGTCCTCAACGATGAGCCCTACATCCCCTACGACCGTGTTGCTATCGAGCAGATTTTCAAGGACACCGAGAAGGACCTGACCCTCGGTGACCCCGAACTGTGGAATGCAGAGAACATCAACCTGGTCAATAACTGCCACGCAGAGAAGCTTGACCGCACCCGCCGCGTCGTCACTGACACCGAGGGCAACGAGTACCCCTACGATGTGCTGGTTTTCGCAACCGGTTCCCGCGCGGTTCGCATCCCCATTCTTAACTCGGACGCCGCACACGTCTTCCGCACCATCGACGACGTGAAGAACATGGTCTCCGAGGTCAAGCGCCTACAGTCCACCCTCGGCCGCGCACCCCGCGGTATCGTCGTCGGTGGCGGTCTGCTCGGCCTCGAAGCAGCTGAGGGTCTGAAGGACCTGGGCGCAGAGCCCACCATCCTGGACGTGGCTCCCTGGCTGCTGTCCGTTGAGGTTGACCAGGGCGGCGGTTACGCCGTGAACGCCCAGATTAAGGCAACCGGCATTGATATTGAGACCGGCGTGTACATCTCCGGCATCAACAAGGACGCTGACGGCAACGTCGTCTCCGTCTCCATCGCAGACTCTCCCTCCGAGGACGCAGAAATCCGCACCCTGCCCGCCGACATGGTGGTCTTCGGTGCCGGTATTCGCCCCAACGACGAACTGGCACGTGACGCTGACCTTGCACTGGGTGAGCGCGGCGGTATTCTCGTCAACGACGCATGCCACTCCTCCGACGAGCACATTTGGGCTATCGGTGAGGTTGCCTGCGTGCTGGGCCGCACCTGGGGTCTGGTCGCACCGGCTAACGCTATGGCTGACGCTGTGGCAGCTAACCTGCTCAACGACAATGAAGAAGCTCAGGTTGAAGAGTTCGACATCGCAACCAAGCTGAAGTTCTCCGGCGTTCAGGTGGCTGGCTTCGGTGACCGCCGCGGCACCACCGAGGGCTGCCTCGAGGTTCTGTTCGCAGACCCCGCCCGCGGCATGTACCAGAAGATCGTGACCAGCGGCGACGCAAAGACCCTGCTCGGTGGCGTGTTCGTTGGTGACACCGCTCCCTTCGACTCCCTCAAGCCCCTGCTCGGTCGCGAACTGCCCGCTGAGCCGAACGTCTACCTGACCGCAGCTGGCGGCGGCGACGGCATCCCCGACACCGAACTGCCCGACGACGCAATCCTGTGTTCCTGCAACAACATCAGCTTCGGTGCTGTCCGTGAGGCAATCGTAGACGGCAACCACGATGTCGCATCCCTGAAGTCCTGCACCACCGCGGGTACCCAGTGTGGTTCCTGCGTGCCGATGCTGCAGAAGACTCTGGAACAGCAGATGAAGAAGATGGGTCTGACCGTCTCCAAGGCACTGTGTGAGCACTTCGACTTCTCCCGTGCAGAGCTGGCTGAGGCTGTGCGCCTGACCAACCTGGACGACTTCGACTCCGTGCTGGCACGCTTCGGTCGCGGTGGCGACGGCTGTGCAATCTGTAAGCCGACCGTTGCGTCGATCCTCTCCTCCTTCCGCAACTCCTACGTTCTGGACGCAGGCCGCGGTGGTATTCAGGAGACCAACGACCGTGCACTGGCGAACATGCAGAAGAACGGTACCTACTCCGTCGTTCCGCGTATTCCCGCAGGTGAGATCCCCGCTAAGAAGCTGGCTGTTATTGCAGAGGTCGCTGACGAGTTTGGCCTGTACGTGAAGATTACCGGTGCACAGCGTATCGGTATGTTCGGCGCTCGCCTGGAGCAGCTGCCCTACATTTGGGAGCGCCTGGTGGATGCCGGCTTCGAGTCCGGTCAGGCATACGGTAAGTCCCTGCGTAACGTGAAGTCCTGCATGGGTTCGACCTGGTGCCGCTTCGGCGTTCAGGACTCCACCGGTATGGCAATCCAGCTGGAGAACCGTTACCGCGGTCTGCGTTCCCCGCACAAGTTCAAGTTCGGCGTTTCCGGTTGTAACCGTGAATGTGCTGAGGCACAGGGCAAGGACGTTGGTCTGATCGCAACCACCAACGGCTGGAACCTGTACCTGGGCGGTAACGGTGGTGCAAACCCCGCTCACGGTCGCCTCTTCGTCAAGGACGCTTCCAGCGAGGACATCATCCGCTACATTGACCGCTACCTGATGTACTACATCCGCACCGCAGACAAGCTGCAGCGTACCGCTCGCTGGCTTGAGGACCTGGATGAGGAGCACGGCGACGGTCTGGCACACCTGCAGTCCGTCCTCATTGAGGACTCCCTGGGCGTGTGCGAGGACCTGGAACGCGACATGCAGCGTCACGTTGACTCCTACGAGGACGAGTGGGCAGCAACCCTGAAGGACGAGCGCCGCCTGCGCCGCTTCCGTGCCTTCATCAACGAGCCCAACGGCAGCGACGAGGGTTCGCACCTGTACGTGCTGGAGCGCGAGCAGATTCGCCCCGCAACCCCCGAGGAAATTGCGGCGGCAGAAGCTGGCGAGTCCAACACCGTCCTGCTGACCGGTGCCAAGATTCCCGTGGGTAAGCCCAGTGACCTCAACCCGGTCCCGGCAGCATAGTATGTGCCCGAAGATTCCTCCGTTCCCGCCCCGCGAGTTCGCCACTATTGACGAGGTGCTCGCGGGCGGGGCGCCCGGGCACACCCTGGACGATAGCGTGACGGAACGCGGAATTCTTCTGCCCGGCGAGCCCGCCGAGAACCCCGGCAAGGTCTACATTGTGGGCGGCGGCCCCGGTGCCGCTGACCTGCTGACCCTGCGTGCGGCACGTGCCCTGAGCGAGGCGGACGTGGTCCTTCTGGATCACCTCGCCCCGCAGGAGTACGGCGAGTACGCGCCGAACGCCCTCATCGTTGATGTGGGTAAGGTTCCCGGTAAGCACGCTGTTCCGCAGTCCCGCATTCAGCAGCTCATGATTGATTATGCGCTCTCGGGTAAGACCGTGGTGCGTTTGAAGGGTGGCGACCCGTACGTGTACGGTCGCGGCGCTGAAGAGCTGGATGCGTGCATCGCCGCCGGCCTGGAGGCTGAGGTTATCCCCGGCATTACCAGCGCTATTGCGGTTCCTGCGCGTGCGGCAATTCCGGTGACTCTGCGTAAGGTGTCCTCGATTTTCACCGTCATTTCTGGTCACTCCGGCCTGTCGGAGACCGAAGTGTCGGCTGTTGAGGCGACCCTGCGCGCCCAGGGCACCGTGGTGCTGCTGATGGGCGTTCGTACCCTACCCGATACGGTGGCGTCTCTGCTCTCTCGTGGGATTGAGGCTGACACGCCGCTGGCAACCATCGAGAACGGTTTCTCTGAGAAGGAGCGCGTGACTGTCACGACCCTTGAGAACGCTCAGGTGGATTGCGCATCGGTCAAGGCGCCGGCTATTACCGTCATCGGTGAGGTCGTGCATTATGCTCGCGATAATCAGAACCGCTTTGTGAGCGAGGTTCACGAGCGTCTGCGTGAGCGTTCCACCTCCTAGAGGCGGTGCGCTAGATAGCACGGTGCGTTAGATAATATTGCGCAACCCCGCATCCTTGGTTTTTCCTAGTTGCCAAGGAGCGGGGCTGTTGCTGTGTCTGCTAGTGTTGCCGGGCCGGGGAATACCGGGCAGCGCCGGGAAACGATGCGGCGCAAAAACATGCGAAAGCGGGGCGGGTATCAGTCGATACCCGCCCCGCTTTCGTCAGGGGTGTTGCTCTCAGGGCCTAGAGCCTCAGATCCTAGATCTTGAAGTCGTTGCTGCTGCCGGAGCTAGAGCTGCCGGAGCCACTGGACTTGCTTGCAGAAGCCGACGCGGAGGGACCCTCAAAGACCTTGCGGAACTGGTCGCTGTACTGGGACACGAAGTACTCGCGGCTGGTCACGCGCCACTTGCCCTCGGCGTACACCACGTAGATCACGACATCCAGGGTGCTTGCCTTCTGAGGCTCACCCGTGCCCTTCTGGTAGATGGTGTATTCCTTGACGACATCCCGGCAGGGGAACGCGACAACAGCCAAATCGGTAGAGGCAAGAGCCTTCCCGTCCTTGTCGTCACGGATGCTCAGCTTGCTCTCGTAGTCCTTAGTCCAACCGCCCGCGGCGTAGAGCTTAGCAATAGCCTTCAGGTTGTTGACCAGACCGCTGTCAGCGCCGTGGACCAGACCCTTGAGGTACTGCAGGTCGCCGTTATACATCGCGGCAATGTACGCGCTCTGGTATGCAGCCAGGGTCTTGTAGGCACCCTCGAGGCTGACGGTGCGCTGAGCCACCGTATCGATGACCGGGATCGGAACGTTCTTCGCGGGGGAAGTGTCGGTCGGCTCAACGTAGTGCGCAATGGCGGGCTTGTACTCGTACTTGACGTCGCCAACGTACTTCTTATAGTCCTTCAAGAACTCGTCGGACGGAATAATCTTCGCGTTGTTGCGGCTTGCCGAGGACGAAGATGACGACGAAGCGGATGCCGAAGCCGAGGCAGACTCAGAAGGCGAAGCCGAAGCTGAGGGAGAAGCGGAGGCGCTCGGGGAACCGGAGGCAGTATCGCCGGTACCGGTGGGGCGAATATCCTTGTTGAAAGCGCATCCTGCTAGAGCCAAAGCACCGGCGGTCAGGCCGCCAAAAAGAACAGTGCGGCGGGTCAATCCGTTTCGGTCGTTAGCAGAGAGGCTGGCGTGTGCACTCGGCCGGAAGGACATGGTATCTCCTGAAAAGTGGTTGATCGAGGTAGCTCGCTTCACAACGCTGTGATGCGTACGAAAGGATCCGCCTCATCGTTTTTGTATGGTGCGCGGTACCAAGGGGGTACCGGGATACGAGCGTGCCGGAGCGTGAACTGTGGCGCTATAAAGTATCCACTTCTTACTATAGAAGACCGGTTTTAAAACTTCGTCAAAAAACCCTGGACATTGTCTTTAAGACACAATAACCCAAAGTCGGTGAGGTGCAGGGGCGACTGTGCCTCAACGACTTTGGGTTATGAGCTATTGGACTGATAAGACGGGGCTACTCTCAACCGGAGACAAGACCGGGGAAGGGGTAGTAGGCCCCTGCGGTGCTAGACCTTAGTGGAGCCGCGACCCGAGGATGAAGAACCGCTAGAACCGGCAGAACTGGAACCTCCGGAGCCAGAAGAGGCGGAAGAGCCCTTGCCGCCATTCAGACGCTCGTTCAGATAATCGTTGCCGATTCGCCACCACTTACCCTCGGTGTAGAGCATCACGTGCGGAATGGCTACCTGAGTAATCGCCGGTATCTTGCGTTCGGTGCCGTCCGGCTGATGGATGGCGGTGGCAGAATATTTGGCGTCCATCATGATTTCTACGTAGCCGTCACCGTTCTTCAGGGCGGTTCGAGGCTCAGTATTCCGCATGGAAATGCTGCACGTGAAGTCCATGTACCAGCCGTTCTGCTCATACAGTTCCTTGACTGCTTTAACCTCGTCGATGGCGCTCTTGTCTGCCGGGTAGGTCAGCTCAATCGCCTGATCTGCATAGTGGCCATCCTTGAGTGCGGTGATCTGAGCACTGTAGTAGGCACGCAACGTCTCGTAGGCGCCCTGGAAGGTCGGTTCTTCACGGTGCGGAACGGTCTTGAGGGGCTTAGGTACGTTCTTCGCAGGGGAAGAATCCGTTGCGGGCTGGTACTCGCCCATGTATTCGCCGGTCAGCTTCAGAGGGCCGGGGTACTTTTCCCAACCCTCAACGAGTGCATCCTCAGATACGGGTACGCGTGCCGCGCTGGAGGAGCTGCTTGTGGCATGTGCTGAAGCACTTGCTGAAGCGCTCGCGGAGGAAGTAGCGGTAGCAGATGCCGAACTAGATGCAGAAGGTGAAGCGCTCGCGGAAGGGGTGGGGGAGCCTATCTTAGCTTTTGCCTCTTCGCTCAGCGGGCGAATATCGGAGGCGCATCCAGCCATGAGGGAAACCGCGCCACCGAGCAGCAGGGTGCGGCGACTCACAAGGCGGGACGTAGCGGAACAGGTGCTCGAAGAGCGGTCGGATGAGAGCATCGGTGAACTCCTTGATCTTTTCCGAGGCGGGCTCGGGGCACCCGGCGGCGGGCGCGTGGTTATATGGCGTGTTAGGTGAGGTCGTGAAAGGGGTAAAAACTTTAGGCAAATGCCGCGGTTTCAGACTCCGTTCCGGAAGTGACCTCGGGTGTACCTCACGCCGTGGGCGAGGGGTACTGGTGAACTCATCGTTGAGACAGCTGTTCTGAGACTGCTGCGTTTACACCCCGGTGAGAGGGTGGATGCTGTCGAATCATCATTGATGTGTTGCACGATTCATTTTAGACTATTTTGAGGTCAAAATGCACGAAAATACACCTTAGTAATCCCTGATAGTTCAATGGGTATATAAGGCGCCGGTAGTTATAAAGCACAGCATGCATGCCTCGATAGCTGAACGCGGTGGTGCAGTGGGGGTGGGGTACAGGGGTCTTATGAGTGATTTTCGTCATATTTTCATGGATGCTGTAGGGGATGTTTTCAATGATGCTGCGCAAGTCGGGTGGGGGAGAGGAGTGATTCTCTTCTAGTGTTTTGGGTATCGCGCATTCCCTGGGAAGGTGGGAAAAATCCCCGATTCTACAAGGGGAAACCGGCTCGACCATCCCCAAATATGCACTCTATTCACCCGCTATGCATTGGCGAATAATCCAGAAAAACCGGTTCCCACACGGGATGCCGAGGGGAAGAAAACTTGCAGGGGTGAATATCTAGTGGAATTACATCGGTATTCACCCCATATCTTGTGGTTGCACTGGGGGTAATCCCGCAGGTTCCCTCGAAAAAATTGAAACCCACTTAAAGCAACACTGGGGGAATGTAAAAACATACATCCTTAAACACGCCCGAGTGCGGGGTGAGGCAAGACTCCTTAAGCCTCCTACTCGCTCTAAATATCGCCGAACGAAGAACCATTCTGTTTTATGCCCCCAGCATCGGCGCATCAGAAAAGTGCCGTTCAAACCCACACTCCGCGGGGTTGCATACAGACACAAAAGCCACATAAACTATTAGTGTTTGCAACGACCCGGCCATCACCGGCGAGCAATTCGGAAGAACGGACCGCACCTGCGGGCACCCGCCAATCGCTGCGGCGAGGGTGTCTTAGCGGAAGAGATGTAGTCCCAGTAGAACCGGACGGTTAAGCCCGATATAGCTGTAATAAGCGACTGATACCCGCCCAACGCGCCGCTCTTCCGGTGGCTAGGTATCGCGGACATACGCCGCGGCACCCCGTAGCCCCGGGAGGGTTCGGTGCGTTGAGCTGTTAAATCAGTAAGCAAGGTGGTACCGCGCCGCATCCTGCCCCCGGCACAGCCCGGATCAGTCAGCGATGCCCAGGCGTCCTTGCACCCGTCATGTCAATCCTCACCCGCTGAAACGGTGCGGACGACGAGTGCTACGTACCCTGTCGCCCCAACCTCTCAGCGTTGAGAACAACAGATAAGGGCGCACAAACACATGTCCCATGTATACCCCAAGGCGAGCGCCTTCGAAGCCGCAGGAAGCGGCGTCACCGCATCGCCTAAGTTCCCCGCACTTGAAGAAGCAGTCCTCGACTACTGGAAGAAGGACAATACCTTCTCCGCATCCGTCGAGAACCGCCCCGCAGGCGAAAACGGCGAAAACGAATTCGTCTTCTACGACGGCCCTCCCTTCGCTAACGGCCTGCCCCACTACGGCCACCTGCTCACCGGCTACGCCAAGGACCTCGTCGCACGCTACCAGACTCAGCGCGGCCACAAGGTAGAACGCCGCTTCGGCTGGGACACCCACGGCCTGCCCGCAGAACTCGAGGCAATGAAGCAGCTCGGCATGACCGACAAGCGCGAAATCCTCGAAATGGGCATTGACAACTTCAACGACGCTGCCCGCGCATCCGTGCTCAAGTACACCAACGAGTGGGAAAAGTACGTCACCCGCCAGGCACGCTGGGTTGACTTCGAGAACGACTACAAGACCCTGAACGTCGAGTACATGGAATCCGTCATCTGGGCGTTCAAGCGCCTCTACGACAAGGGCCTGACCTACCAGGGCTTCCGCGTGTTGCCCTACTGCTGGAAGGACGAGACCCCCCTCTCCAACCACGAGCTGCGCATGGACGACGACGTGTACAAGGACCGCCAGGACCAGACCGTCACCGTCGCATTCCGCCTCACCGCAGACACCGCCCTCGGTGCTGACGAGAAGGTTGCCGCAGAACTCGACGGCGTCGAAGCACTCGCATGGACCACCACCCCCTGGACCCTGCCCACCAACCAGGCGCTCGCCGTCGGACCCGAGATTGAATACTCCGTCGTACCCGGCGCAGGCAAGTTCGAGGGCCGCTCCTTCCTGATCGCCTCCGAGCTGCTCGGCTCCTACGCCAAGGACCTCGGCTACGAAGGCGACCAGCCCGAAAAGGACGCAGCCGCAGCCGTCACCGCACGCTACACCGGCTCCCAGCTCGAGCACGTGCGCTACACCCCGCTCTGGGACTACTTCGCAGACGCCGAAAAGTGGGGCACCGAAACCTCCTGGCAGATTCTCGTCGCCGACTACGTCACCACCGGTGACGGTACCGGCATCGTCCACCAGGCACCCGCCTACGGTGAAGACGACCAGAAGGTCTGTGAAGGCTACGGCATCCCCGTGATCCTCTCCCTCGACGAAGGCGCAAAGTTCCTGAACCTCTTCGCCGAGCCCACCGCCTCCGGCACCACCGCCCTGGCTGAGATTGCAGGCGTGCAGGCATTCGACGCGAACCGCACCATCATCAACGCCCTCAAGGCAGATGACGTGCTGATCCGTGAGAAGTCCTACGTGCACTCCTACCCGCACTGCTGGCGCTGCCGCACCCCGCTCATCTACCGTGCAATCACCTCCTGGTACGTGAAGGTCACCGACTTCAAGGACCGCATGTACGAGCTGAACAAGCAGATCAACTGGATCCCCGAAAACGTGAAGTACGGCCAGTTCGGCAAGTGGGTTGAAAACGCACGCGACTGGTCCATCTCCCGTAACCGCTTCTGGGGCTCCCCGATCCCCGTGTGGGTTTCGGACGACCCGAACTACCCGCGCATGGACGTGTACGGCTCCCTCGAAGAGCTCAAGGCAGACTTCGGTCGCCTGCCCCTGAACAAGGACGGCGAACCCGACCTGCACCGCCCGTACATTGACGAGCTAACCCGCCCGAACCCGGATGACCCGACCGGCAAGTCCACCATGCGCCGCGTGGAAGACGTGCTCGACGTCTGGTTCGACTCCGGCTCCATGCCCTACGCACAGGTGCACTACCCCTTCGAGAACCAGGAATGGTTCGAGAACCACTACCCGGCAGACTTCATCGTTGAGTACATCGGTCAGACCCGCGGCTGGTTCTACGTGCTGCACGTTCTGGCGACCGCGCTCTTCGACCGCCCCGCGTTTAAGAACGTCATCAGCCACGGTATTGTGCTCGGCTCGGACGGTCAGAAGATGTCCAAGTCCCTGCGCAACTACCCGGACGTCTCCGAGGTCCTCGACCGCGACGGCTCCGACGCGATGCGCTGGTTCCTGATGTCCTCCCCGATCCTGCGCGGCGGCAACCTGATCGTGACCGAGCAGGGCATCCGCGAGGGTGTTCGCCAGGTCATGTTGCCGCTGTGGAACGTCTACCACTTCTTCGCCCTGTACGCTAACGCCGCCAACAACGGCGAAGGCTACAGCGCAAAGCTCAAGTACGACTCGCAGCACGTGATGGACCGCTTCATCCTCGGCAAGACCCGCGAACTCATCGAGCAGGTCACCGCAGCGATGGACTCCTACGACATCTGGAACGCCTGCGAATCCCTGCGCCAGTACGCCGACGCACTGACCAACTGGTACGTGCGCCGCTCCCGCGAGCGCTTCTTCAACGAAGACACCGACGCATTCGACACCCTCTACACCGCACTGGTGACCGTGTCGAAGGTCGCCGCGTCCCTGCTGCCGCTCAGCAGCGAGGAAATCTACCGCGGCCTCACCGGTGAACGCTCCGTGCACCTGGCTGACTGGCCCGAGGCATCCGCTTTCGCTGACGAGTCTGACCTGCTGGCTCTCATGCAGACCGTGCGTGAGGTCTGCTCCGCCGGTTCGGCACTGCGCAAGGAAAAGAAGATCCGCGTGCGCCAGCCGCTGCAGAAGATGACCGTGGCGATCGCACCCGAGCAGTTCGCTGCCCTGGGTACCGCTTTCGGTGAGAAGGGCGCGGAGTACTTCGCGAACATCGTCGAGGACGAGCTGAACCTGCGCCAGGTGGAGCTGGTCAGCGCCGACACCGTCGACCCCGCCGACTACGGCATCTCCCAGCAGCTGAAGGTCAACGCACGTGCGGCAGGCCCCCGCCTGGGCAAGCAGGTGCAGGTTGCCATTAAGGCATCCAAGTCCGGTGACTGGACCGTGACCGAGGACGGTACCGTCCTGGTCGGTGTGGCAGCACTGGACGGCGGCCTGGCTCTGGAAGAGGGCGAATACGAGCTGGCAACCGTGGTTGCCGCTGACGCTGAGGGTGCTGAGCACACTGCGGCTGCGGTTCTGCCCGGCGGCTTCCTGGTCCTCAACATTGAGCTGACCGACGAGCTGGTTGCCGAAGGTATCGCCCGCGACACCATCCGCGCTATTCAGCAGGCACGTAAGGACGCCGACCTGAACGTTGCGGACCGCATCAACCTGAGCATCGCGGCACCGGAGGAAACTCTGGCAGCTCTGCGCGCCAACGAAGCGCTGGTGACCGGCGAAACCCTCGCCGTATCCCTGCAGCTGAGCGAAGCAGCCGAGCTGAGCATTAGCGTAGCCAAGGCATAAAACGCCTGAATCGTACGGCCGTCCCGCCCCCTTGACCGGGCGGGGCGGCCCGTCGTCTATCCCGCCGCACGGTTATCCTGCCGCACGGTGGGCCCCTGCCGGCACCGACCGGCTATCCCAGTGAGGAGAACAATGAGCGAGAAGAATTACCCCGCAATTCCCGACCCCGAGGGCGTGGAGCGGGTCTACGGTGAACTGCTGGCGCGAGCACCCGAAAACAAGATGGCGCCGCGCCTGGACGCCGTGGCGCGCGCCGTCGAAATCCTCGGCGACGTGCACCGTGCCGCGCCGGTCATCCACATCACCGGCACGAACGGCAAGACCAGCACCGCCCGCATGATTGAGGCGCTGCTGCTCGGCCACGACCTGCGCGTGGGCCGCTTTACCAGCCCGCACCTCGAAAGCGTCACCGAGCGTATCTGCATTAACGGCGCACCCGTACCCGATGCCACCTTCGTGCGTATTTGGGAGGAAATCGCCCCCTACCTGCAGATTGTGGACGCGGAGATGACCTCCCGCGGCGAGCCCGCCCTGACCTTCTTCGAGTCCGTTACCGTGCTCGCCTTCGCGATTTTCGCGGACGAGCCGGTGGACGTGGTGGTGCTCGAGGTCGGTATCGGTGGCACCTGGGACTCCACGAACGTTGCCGACGGCGTGGTTTCCGTGGTCACCCCGATTGGTCTAGACCACACCGATATGCTCGGTGATACCCTCGCCGAGATCGCGACCGAAAAGTCCGGCATTATCAAGCCGGGCGGCTTCCTGATTTCTGCCGCCCAGGACCCGGAAGCGGCGGACGTGCTGCTCACCTCCGCCCGCGAGAAGGAAGCATCCTTCGCCTTCGAGGGCGTGGAGTTCGGCATTATCTCCCGTGAGCTTGCGGTCGGCGGTCAGCTGCTGACCCTGCGCGGCCTGGCGGGCGAGTACCCGGATGTGCCGCTGTCCCTGCACGGTGCGCATCAGGCGCAGAACGCCGTGGTGGCTCTCGCCGCCGTGGAGGCGTTCTTCGGCGGTCAGCGTCAGCTGCCCGAGGACGTGGTGCGTACCGCGTTTGAGACGGTGCGCTCGCCGGGCCGTCTGGAGGTTGTGCGCACCGAGCCGCTGACCATCCTGGATGCGGGCCACAACCCGCACGGCGTGCGCGCGTCTGCGGCCGCGCTGACTGAGGCGTTCAAGCTGTCGCACCTGCACGCCGTGGTCGGCATCCTGGGTGAGAAGGATGCCCTGGGCATGTTTGAGACCATGCGCGAAGAGTACGTGGACGCTTCGGACGGCACGTTCCGCCTGTACTTGGCGGCGTCTGATTCGCCGCGTGCGATTGCGCCGGAGCGTCTGCACGAGCTGGCGCTGGATGCGGGCCTGGACGAAGACTCGATCGAGGTGTTTGAGCACCTGGACGAGGCGATTGCCACCGCCATGGAGAACGCCCTCTTTGAGCAGGAGTCGGCGGGTGTGCTGATTACCGGTTCGATTACGGTCATTGGTGAGGCACGTACCCTGCTGGCGGCGCATGAGGAGGCGAAGACCCCCGGCGCTGAGGCTGAGGAGCTGCCGGACGAGCTGGGCGCCGAGGGTGCTTATGCGGGTTCTGCGGGTGCGGCGTCGGCTTCGACTCTGGCTGCCGCGGCGGCTGCGGCTGCCTCAGCTGAGCCGGATGAGCTGCTGGACGGCATCATGGCTGAGCTGGGCGGCGAGTCTGCGGCGGGTTCTTCGCTGGAGGATTCGCTGGGTCTGCCGCTGGGCGACTCGTACACCGATGATTTCTTCGGCGATGATGAATCCGAGGACGATGCGGATCACTAAGGCGACCTGTTGAGGTTGCAGACATGAGGCGGGGTGCCGCCCTCCGGCTGGTTTTACCGGCTGGGGGAGTGGCACCCCGTTTTTTTCGTGCCTCCGCTTTTTATGCCTTTGCCCTCATAGTCCCACTCGAACGCATGATTTCTCACGTGTTCCCATAGGCTCTCACCTAACCCCAATCGCGCGAGTTTGACCGGCATCATCCGCCCTCACCCACCCAAAAATCGAAAAGAACGAAAATTTGCGGGCACCGGGGCGCAAAACCGGGCACGCCTTGGCGTCACGGTGCTATATTCGCTGAGGCGCCGGCCCCAACGCCTGAGGCCGCACCAACACACCCGCACACATACGCATACCAGCGACGGTATGCCACATAGTGAAAGGCACCCATCATGCCCGCACCCTTCACCGATTTGATCGGCACCGATTCGTTCACCGAGTCCCTACGCCAGGAGAACCTCGCCACCTGGCTTTCCGCCACGAATCACCGTTTTGTTGCTGAGCTTTTTGACGGCTCGATTGCCCCGCAGGTCATGGCGGGGTACCTGGTGCAGGACTACCGCTTCCTCGATACCTTCCTCGCCCTGATTGGTGGCGCGATCACTAACGCCGATACTCTCGCGGGCCGCCTGCGCCTCTCCAAGTTCGCGGGCGAAATCGCCGGTGACGAGAACACCTACTTCCTGCGCAGCTTTGAGACTCTGGGCGTGACCGAGCATCAGCGTGAATCCATGCCCGATACGGAGGCGACCACCGGCTTCAAGCGCCTCTTCCTGGATGCGGCGGCAAGCGGTAGCTACGCGGCAATTCTGTCGGTGCTGGTGGTGTGCGAGGGCCTGTATCTGGATTGGGCGTCCAAGGCTCCCGCCAAGCGCCCCGATTCTTTTGTGCACCACGAGTGGATCACCCTGCACGACTACCCGGAGTTCCGTGAACTGGTTGATTTCCTGCGCCGCGAACTGGACCGTGTGGGCCCGTCGGATGCGCAGCGCGCCCGCGAGTTCTTTAGCCGCGCGGTGGAGCTGGAGCAGCTGTTCTTTGACGAGTCGTACACCCACCCGCTGCCCTAAGTAATACCCTTGATGAAACCCCCGGAAGGTTCCGCCCGCCGCTGAGTTGCGGGCACCTCCCGGGGGTTTTGCGTGCTGAAGAGGCCCCGAAAGCGCCACGAACGTGCCCCGAAGGCGCCCCGAGAGCGCCACGAAAACGCCCCGAAAGCGCGCCCATCTGCGTAAAATAGCGCGTCATAAAACAGAACATTTAGGCTGATGGTGTGCCATTTGGTGGTGTGAGAAGTTAGGATAAATGAGGTACTGCTTCCGGGGTGCTGGCTATGCCGCGCCGGTAAGTACCACCGTAAAACACTATCTAAAGGAGTCGTATGAGTACCGCCGCATCGAGTACTACCGAGCCTATCCACGCTGAAAAAGAAGCGCAGCACGGGCACGCGGGAACCCCGGGCGGCTACTCGGACCGACAGCTCGGATTCTGGCTGGTTGGTGCCGGCCTGATTGCACTCATTTCTTCAGCGATTCTGGTGTATGAGCGCCTGCAGATTTACATTGATGCCGGCCACTCCACAGTCTGCGATATCAATGCACTGCTCAGCTGCGGCACGGTGATGCGCACCCCGCAGGCGGAAGCTTTCGGCTTCCCGAACCCGTTCATTGGTCTGGTGGGCTTCTCGATTGTGGTGACTATCGGTGCCGCGATCATGGCGGGTGCACAGTTCAAGAAATGGTTCTGGGTGTGCATGGACATTGGTCTGGCTGCGGCAACCGCGTTCATTATGTGGCTGTGGTACCAGACGACGTTCCAGATCAACGCCCTGTGCCTGTTCTGCATGATCGTGTGGGTTATGACCATCACGCTTTTTGTGAAGACCACGGTCCGCAACGTCTCGGCGGGGGTCATCCCGGCGGCGCAGTCGATGCGTGAGAGCGCTCGCGGCTGGTCCTGGTTTGCGATTAGCCTGTGGCTGATCCTGATTTTCGGCATTATTGTGATCCGCTTCTTCGAGGTCATTGTGAATATGATGCGCTAAGCGTTCATCTCTGAGCTTGGTTTGAGGGTTGATACCCCGAACACGCAACGCCCCGGTACCTTTTGGTGCCGGGGCGTTGCTGTGTATGCGGGCGGGTGAGGTTGCGCTGGGCTGGGGTGCTGGGCTGGCTGCGTGGGCTTAGTTGTGCTGGCCTAGCCGTTCCGGTCTAGGGCGCCGGGCTGGGGTATCGGGTAGTGGGGGAGGTGCCGGTGACCCTGCCGGTGGCGGTCAGCGGGGATGCGGCGCGGGTGCGTATAATGGTCAGGTATATTCTTGAGCGGCATCAGCCGGAGCGATCCGCGGGTTTTACCTGCGGCGTCGGTTGCCTGCCGTTCTGCTGGACGCTAGATTCTTGATACCCCTTCGAGGAGAACCGTGAAGACTGCCGGAATTGCCGCAATGGGCGTTGCTGCCGTTATTTTTCTGACTGCCCTGCTGTTGCTGACCGCCGGTCACTTCTCGCTGCTGTGGGTGATTCTGCTGGTGGTTTCTCCGTTTGTTTTTATTCTGGGTGTTCCGTTTGCGACCGGTTCCGGTCCGGAGTACCTGCCGACCGACCCGAAGCTTGCTCAGCAGGCTCGTGAGGCGCGCGATGCGGAGCTGGGTCTGGACTAGCCCCTCCTCTGAAAGTTTTTTGAAGCCGGGTGGTGCGTAGTGGCACGCCCGGCTTTGCTGTACCCGCCATGTGCCCGCCGCAGTGCGCGCGCATCCTGCCGGGAGGTGGAGCCCAGATAGGATGGGCGGGGTGGCTTAGAGGCACCCTCTACCGGGTATAATGGAACACGGTGTCTTGTGCGCCCCGCACGCGCATGAAGATCCCCACCAACGCATCGAGGGAGAGTACCCGATGAGCGCCGGCTATAAGCCGCGGAGCATAACTGTCGCACCGCGCGGGCCGCCCGCCTCGGCGAAGAAACCCGAAGACCGGCAGAGCACCCAGGAAGGGGTGTGAGCGTGCCGTGCTCGAGAGCGAGGTGGCTGTGACCGTCGCGGCGCGCTCTGCGTTCCGCCCGCTCGCCCCCTACGGCTGAGGCACTGAATGAGATAGTGCTCGACTGAAGCGCCGATGAACGCGCACCGTAGGGTGAGGCTTGAGCCGCGGTGGCAGCAACTAGGCTTTGCGCTGTATGCGCGCTGTTAAAATCCTTGCGGTGCGGAGCAGGGTGTAACGAAAGAAGATTAATGTCTGACGAGAAGAACGTCGAACTTGGGGTTTTTGAGGCGCTGAACGCCCTCGCGGAGGAGAAGAACGCCTCTGCGGAGACCCGTGAAACTCTGCGTAAGAATGTTCGTGAGAGTTCTGAGGCTCAGCAGGGTACTGAGCGCCGCCGTCCGGGTCGCCCGAAGAAGGAGAAAGCTCCTGAGGTTCCCCTGGATGAGGCGATTGCTGCTGGCCTGACCAACCTGCGTAACGCGAAGGCTAAGCACGCGCCGGCACCGAAGGTTGCCGCTCCCGCTGCGTCTGAGACCGAGGTTGCTTCTACTCTGGATAGCCTGTTTGAGGCTGCTGAGAAGAAGGCGGCTGAGCCTGCTGTTGAGGAGAAGACCGCTAAGGTCGAGACCGTCGAGAAGACCGCAAAGGTGGAGGAAGTTGTTTCCCCCGCCGCTGAGTCTGCTGAGCCCGCCGCTACTGAGCCCGCTGCCGAGTCTGCCGTTGAGGTGAAGGAAGAGACCGCCAAGGTTGAGGTCGTGCCCCCGGCACAGGCTGAGGAAGCTGAGAAGGCTGAGAAGACCGAGGCTACCGCTGAAGCTGCTGAGCAGCCCGCCGAGGCTACTGCGGTTGCTGAAGAATCCGCAACCGAAGAAGCTGTACCTGAGGCACCCGCCGCAGAAGAGTCTGCGGAGGAGCCCGCAGCTGAGGATCCCGCAGAAGCTCCCGAGCCGGTAAAGACCATTAGCGACCTGCAGCGCGAAAAGCTGCAGGAGCTGCGCTCGCGTACCCCCATGGGTGCGATGCCGCTGTTCATGGCTCCCGAGCCGGAGGAGCTGAGCGAGCTCGCTGTCGCCGCCAAGCTGGAGCGTGAGGCACGCCGCGCCGCAGCCGAGGAGCAGAAGCGTAAGGAGCGCATGGAGCGCCGCCGCGAGGAGGCCGCCGCTGAGGCTGAGGTGACGAGCCACCGTCGCCGTCGCCGTCGCCGCGGTACCGAAGATATTGAAATTGAGGGCGGCGTTGATGATGACATTGAGACCGTCACCAAGGTGCGTGCGCCGCGCCTGGCTGACTCTCACGCATCCAACACTGTGACCGGTGTGCGCGGTTCTACCCGCCTGGAGGCGAAACGTGTGCGCCGCCGCGAGTCCCGCTCCCTGGGTCGCCGCCGCCACATCGTGACTGAGGCTGAGTTCCTGGCTCGCCGCGAGTCCGTGGACCGCCAGATGCTGGTTCGTCAGAAGGACGGCCGCATCCAGATTGGTGTGCTCGAGGATGGCGTGCTGGCTGAGCACTTCGTGTCCAAGACTCAGCAGGATTCCCTGATTGGCAACGTGTACCTGGGTAAGGTTCAGAACGTTCTGCCGTCCATGGAAGCTGCGTTCGTTGACATTGGACGCGGCCGCAACGCTGTGCTGTACGCGGGCGAGGTCAACTGGGATGTCACCGGTCTGGACGGTGCGCCCCGCAAGATTGAGAACGCTCTGAAGCCCGGCGATTCGGTTCTGGTTCAGGTCACCAAGGACCCGATTGGTCACAAGGGTGCCCGCCTGACCAGCCAGGTTTCCCTGCCCGGTCGCTTCCTGGTGTACGTGCCGGGTGGTTCGATGACCGGTATTTCCCGCAAGCTGCCCGACACTGAGCGTGCTCGCCTGAAGAAGATTCTGAAGGACAAGTTGCCCGAGGGTGCTGGCGTGATTGTTCGTACCGCGGCGGAGGGTGCTTCTGAGGAGGAGCTGACCCACGACATTAACCGTCTGCGTGCGCAGTGGGAAGAGATTCAGGAGAAGGCTAACTCCCGCAAGGTGCTGGCTCCGGAGATGCTCTACCAGGAGCCCGACCTGATGATTAAGACTGTGCGTGACGTCTTCAACGAGGACTTCACCGCAATGATCGTTCAGGGCGAGAACGCGTGGGATTCCATCGAGGCGTACGTGACCTACGTGGCGCCGGACCTGGTCTCCCGCCTGCAGCAGTGGGATGGCGACGACGACCTCTTCGACCACTACCGCATCAACGAGCAGCTGGCGAAGGCACTGGACCGTAAGGTGTACCTGCCCTCGGGTGGTTCGCTGGTGATTGACCGTACCGAAGCCATGACCGTGGTGGACGTGAACACCGGTAAGTTCACCGGTAGCGGCGGCAACCTGGAAGAGACCGTCACCAAGAACAACCTGGAAGCTGCTGAGGAGATTGTCCGTCAGCTGCGTCTGCGCGATATCGGCGGCATTATCGTCATTGACTTCATTGACATGGTGCTTGAGTCGAACCGTGACCTGGTTCTGCGTCGCCTGATTGAGTGCCTGGGCCGTGACCGCACCAAGCATCAGGTGGCTGAGGTGACTTCGCTGGGTCTGGTTCAGATGACCCGTAAGCGCCTGGGTACCGGTCTGCTTGAGGTCTTCTCTGAGCCCTGTGAGCAGTGTGGCGGTCGTGGCCTGGTGGTTCACGATCAGCCGCTGAGCGGTCGTAGCGGTGGCGCGTCGGATTACATTCACCGCCATGAGCGTAATGACCGTAAGCGTAGCCGTGCCGCTGCCCGCGAGGATTCTCGTGACCAGCAGAAGCAGGATGCTCTGGAGTCGAAGAAGGCTGAGCGCCGTAACGCTATGGCTGCGGTGGCTGCCGCATCCGCTCATAGCGAGGAAGTTTCGGAGGAGACCGCTTCGACCCGCAAGAAGCGTAAGCGCCGCAAGCGTTCGCGCCGCGCGGAGACCGCTGAGCTTTCGCTTGAGCAGGAGATTCAGGGTATTGCCGAGGCAGCCAGCGAGCAGGCTCACACGGAGGTTGCTCAGCGTGAGGACAAGGTCGCTGAGGTCACCGAGGGCAACTGGATTGGTGAGCAGGGCGGTTTCTCCCTGGAGCAGCTGGCGAGCGCATTCGACCGCGTGGAGGAGCAGTCCGCTGAGGATTCCTCGAAGGAGCCTGCTGAGGGCCGTTCGGAGGAGCGTCGTTCGTCCAAGCGTGGCGAGAAGAAGTCTTCTCGTAACCGCCAGCGCCGCGAGCTGACCGATGCGGATATTGCCGCTGTGGAGGATTCCGGTGCGGGTTCGCTGGAGGACGAGCACCACGTTGACCCGGAGCTCGACCCGCGCTTTAGCCGCTCTTCGGATCGTTTTGAGGCGATTCGCGCTGGCGAGGCGAAGGCTCGTGCTTCTCAGAAGGCTGGCCGTCTTGCCCGCACTGAGGGTGAGTCGTTCCGTTCGGGCCGTGAGGATCGTTCGGAAGAGCGTCGTTCGTCCAAGCGCCAGAACCGCGAGCAGCAGAACGCTGAGGCAACCTCCGCTGAGGTAAACTCGGGTGTGCAGAAGGCTCAGGATTCCAAGCGTGTTGAGCGTGAGGACCTGCGCATTGAGGATGTTCGCGAGACTCCGCGTGCGTCCCGCCGCCGTGCTCGTCGCGCCGCTGATGAGAAGCGCGCCGAGAAGGCAGCTGAGCAGGTAGCCGCAAAGTCTGGTAAGGTTGAGAAGTCTGAGCCTCGCACGGTTGTGACCGGCGTGATTGGTGCTCCGGCTGTGACCGGTGTGGTGGGCGCAGCTCCCGCAGCGGTTGAGGCTCCGGTTGAGGAGGCTCAGAAGCCTGCGGCTCAGGTGCCCGGTTCGACCCCGCGTAAGCGTCGCACTCGCCGTGCGGCTTCGAGCGCCGGTGCCGGTGCTCAGGTCGTGACCGTGGACGCTTCCGAGCGTGCTGAGGGTTCCGTGGTTGCTTCCGCTTCTGTTGCGGATGTGGCTCCGGTGTCTGATGACGCTTCGGCCCCTGTCTTGTTCGGCATTGGCGTTGCTGCTGCCGACATTAAGCGTGAAGGTAAGGACGACTAGTCTTTAGCTTCCGATCATCGGAAATCCGATGGTGTGTTGTATATGAGATAGCCTCGGTAGGGCGAGCCGGAACTTCCCTACCGAGGCTATTTTTTTCTGTGCGTGTGCTGCGTCATTTTAAAGGCGCTATTAAGAGTGCGGTGCAGTATTAGAGGAGCATCACGTGGTGTCTGCGGATAATCCGTGAAACTATCTATTGCGCGGCGCGTAGATCATGCCGTATCCTTAAGGACTGGTGTTTATCTCAGTGAAGCCCTATCGACGCAGGGCCAGCGGGAGACACCGCTCCCACCCGCATCGTCTTCGGCACGGTCGAGTATTCGGCTGAGTTTGGAACGTGCGGGAGAGAGACACCACCGGTGAGCCTCGCGTGTTGGCTTCGGCGGGCAATCCCGCCGGAACGCACGGGCCGTTCCTCCTTGTTCGCGGTCATTCGACTGGCGGGGGAGGGCGCACAGCAATGAAAGCGCAGGCTGCTCATTCGTGTGAGATTCAAGAAGCAAGTTGTCGAGAAAAGTGAGTCCCATAGTGGCATACGCGATTGTACGCGCTGGCGGCCGCCAGGAGAAGGTTTCCGTAGGCGACCTCGTTACCCTTGACCGTGTTGCAGGCGAGCCCGGCAGCACCATCGAGCTGCCCGTGCTGCTGCTCGTCGACGGTGACAAGGTCACCGCTGACGCAAAGTCCCTGGCTTCCGCCAAGGTTGTTGCTGAGAAGGTTGAGGACCTGCGCGGTCCGAAGATCGTTATTCAGAAGTACAAGAACAAGACCGGTTACAAGAAGCGTCAGGGCTTCCGCGCCGAGCTGACCACCGTCAAGATTACCGCTATCAACGCGTAATTAAGACGACCGGAATTCAACCCTAAGGTAGGAATACAGAATGGCACACAAGAAGGGCGCAAGCTCCACCCGTAACGGCCGTGACTCGAACCCCCAGTACCTCGGTGTTAAGCGCTACGGCGGCCAGTCCGTCAACGCAGGCGAGATTCTCGTTCGCCAGCGCGGCACCCACTTCCACCCCGGCCTGAACGTTGGCCGCGGTGGCGACGACACCCTGTTCGCTCTGGCAGCAGGCACCGTCGAATTCGGTACCCGCAAGGGCCGCAAGGTCGTTAACATCCTGGCAGCAGCTGAGTAATACTCACCGCTAGGGCAGAGGGGGTAGGCGTTAGTCTACCCCCTCTCGCTATGACCTCGAATGCCGTGGATGCCCGCCTTGCTGGGCTCCACGATGAGGCGCACCCCAACCCGGTCGCGCCTGCCGCCGCATCCGCAGCATGATTGGTGTGTGCCGTGCGGTGGCGAAGTGAAGATTTTCCAAGATAAGGAGAACCCGTGGCAGAATTCGTGGACCGCGTGGTCTTGCATGTATCTGGCGGTCGCGGAGGTAACGGCTGCGTCTCCGTGCGACGTGAAAAGTTTAAGCCCCTGGGCGGCCCTAACGGCGGTAACGGTGGTAATGGTGGCGCGGTGATTCTGCGCGTGGATAACCAGACCACGACCCTGCTGGAGTACCATCACAGCCCGCATCAGCACGCCCCGAATGGCGATATTGGTCGTGGCGATATGCACCACGGCTTTAACGGTGAGGACCTGGTTCTGACCGTGCCGCAGGGTACTGTGGTGAAGGACCGCGAGGGTAATGTTTTGGCTGACCTGCTGCGTGTGGGCGACGAGTATGTTGCTGCCCGCGGCGGTATGGGCGGTCTGGGTAACGCTGCGTTGGCTTCGGCTAAGCGTAAGGCTCCCGGTTTTGCCCTGTTGGGCACCCCCGGTGAAGAGGCTGATATTGTTCTGGAGCTCAAGTCCATTGCGGATGTGGCTCTGGTGGGTTACCCCTCGGCGGGTAAGTCTTCGTTGATTGCTGCGATTTCTGCGGCGCGTCCGAAGATTGCTGATTACCCGTTCACCACCCTGATCCCGAACCTGGGTGTGGTGCAGGCGGGCGATGTTCGCTACACCGTGGCGGATGTTCCGGGTCTGATTGAGGGCGCTTCGGAGGGCCGCGGTCTGGGTCACCGCTTCCTGCGCCATGTGGAGCGTTCTTCGGCTCTGGTGCACGTGATTGACTGCGCTACTTTGGAGCCGGGCCGTGACCCGATCAGTGACTTTGAGGTGATTCGCGGCGAGCTGCAGAACTATGAGGTTGACCCGACTGCGGGTGTGACCGTGCCGCTGCATGAGCGTCCGCAGATTGTGGTGCTCAATAAGATTGACGTTCCTGAGGCTCGTGAGCTGGCTGAGTTTGTTCGCCCCGAGTTTGAGGAGATGGGCTTCAAGGTCTTCGAGATTTCGACGGCTTCCCATGAGGGTCTGAAGCCCCTCATCTTTGCGATGGCAAAGCTCGTGGAGGAAGATCGCGAGGCTCGTGCCGCTGCCGAGAAGGAAGCGGAGCGCGTGGTTGTTGAGGCTCCTGTGGTTCGCCCGAAGGGCTTCCGCGGTAAGAAGAAGCAGGAGTTCATTATTCGCCGCGAGGAGCGTAACCTTGAGCCGCTGTTCCGCGTGATTGGTGAGAAGCCTGAGCGTTGGATTCAGCAGACTGACTTCAATAATGATGAGGCTGTCGGCTACCTGGCGGACCGCTTGGCGCGCCTGGGCGTTGAGGATGAGCTGTTCAAGGCTGGTGCTCGTGCCGGTGACGCCGTGGTGATTGGCGAGAACGACAACTCGGTGATCTTCGATTGGGAGCCGACCATGGTCGGTGGCGCTGAGCTGCTGTCCTCCCCGCGTGGTACGGACGCTCGTCTGGAAGAGATTATTCGCCCGACCCGTGCGCAGAAGCGTGTGGAGTACAAGGAGCGTATGGACGCGAAGGCGGAGGCTCGTGCCGAGCTGGAGTCCGAGCGTGTTGCAGGCGTGTGGACCGAGTCGGTGGAGTACCGCAAGAAGTTGAAGGAAGGCAAGGTCGACGAAAATATCGACATGCCGAACATCGACGACTAGTAGCCAAGCGTTAGCTGTTGCCTAGACAGCTGTTTCCTAGACTGCTGTTTCTTAGACGATGAATGGTGCCGCGCACCGGGGTTGGCTCCGGTGCGCGGCGCTTTCTTGGGTGCTCTGCGGTTGCGGTTATGGTTGCCTCTCGCGCCGGATGTGTGTGTCGGAACATGCGGGTGAGCCTGCGGTGAACCTGTGGTCGGGCGTGCTGGCTGGGTATTCCACTGGCGGCTTAGCTCACCCCCGTCATTTCGGTTTTTTTGACTGCAAGCAGGTAGCATAGAGGGGAATGTACGCGGGTCGTTTTCGGTGTTGCGTACCTTCTTGTACCTGCCCGCATCCGCGCCTGCTGTGGCTCCTTAAGCTGCTGTGGTGCGGTCTCTGTCCCCAGCAAGGACGGCATTTGTGACTGACCAGCCTGTTCACCTTGATTTTGGTGCTCCGAGCACCGAGTCGATTCCCCCGCGCACTCCCGGTCGGGTGCGTCTGGGCGTGATGGGTGGAACTTTCGATCCGATTCACCACGGACACCTGGTGGCAGCTAGTGAGGTTGCCGCCGTGTTCGACCTGGACGAGGTTGTGTTCGTTCCGACCGGTCAGCCCTGGCAGAAGGTGGGGGAGCGGCACGTGAGTGACGCTGAGCATCGCTACCTGATGACGGTGATTGCGACCGCGTCGAACCCGCGTTTTACGGTGAGCCGTATTGATATTGACCGTGGCGGCGCCACCTACACCTTTGATACGCTTAACGAGCTGCGTGCCCTGCGCCCGGATGCTGACCTGTTCTTCATTACCGGTGCGGACGCGATTAGCCAGATTATGACCTGGCGCAATGCCCATAAGCTGTGGGATTTGGCGACTTTTGTGGGCGTGACCCGCCCCGATCATGAGCTGGATCCGCCGATGGCTGAGGGTCGTCATATTACGACCCTGAAGATTCCTGCGATGGCGATTTCTTCGACCGATATTCGTCGCCGCGCAGCTGAAGATGCCCCCATCTGGTACCTGGTGCCGGATGGTGTGGTGCAGTACATCGCTAAGTACGGCCTGTACAAGAAGGACGCTTTGACGGCGTACCGTGACGGCTTGCCCCGCGTGAAGGATGAGTCTGGGCAGGCACCCCAATCGACGAATAATGAGGGAACACATGAGTGAAGCTACGGGTTCGAAGCCCTATAGCGAGGACGAAGCGTACCTCTACGAGACGTACGTGACCGAGGACGGCATTGAGGTGCCGCCGCCTACCAAGGTGATGGGTCCGCGCCGTCTTGCCCGTTACCGTGAAGAAGTTGCCGAGTACCTGCGTGCGGCCCGCCGCGGTGAGCCCGCGAAGCCTGTTGCCAACATGGGCTCCGTGATTTATACGAACGCTATTGACCCGCAGGTTCTGGCTGTTCAGCGTCGTTTTGCGGCGCTGGCGGCTCAGGGCAAGATTGACACTGAGGCGAACGATGAGGAGAAGCTGCACGAGCCTGCTCCTCTGACCAGTAGCCTGCGTGTTCTGCGTCCCGAAGAGATTGCGCAGAACCGTGTGGATGCGACCAGCCCCTCCGCGGTGAATAACCCGATGACTTCTTCGATCCCGGTCATTGCCGTGGTCAAGGAGGAGAAGCCGGAACCCGAGCTGCACCAGTACCTGGTGCGCGATGAGCCGAAGGTTGAGGATCTGGACAGCTCTGACGTTGAGGCTGAGCAGACCGAGGTTGCTTCCGTTGAGGAAGAGGCCGTTGAGGTTGCTGAGGTTGAAGAGTCTGCTGACGAGCTGCCCACCCGCGTGAGTGCGGTGAACGCGCAGGGTCTTGACCTGAGCGTGCTGGATAGCGCCTCCGCAGGGGATACCGTAGATTCGGTGGACGGCGACCCGACTGTTGCTCTGAGCCCGGATGAGGTTGAGGAGCTGCTGCAGCGCATGGTGGATCGTCAGGATCCCGATGAGGCACTGGTCGAGAAGACTGCCGAGGAGTCCGAAAAGGGCTCCGAGGATGAAGAGTCTAAGTCGGCTGAGTCTGAGCCGGCTGAGTCGAAGTCTGCTTCGGTTGCTTCTGCTGAGGCTTCGGAGGAAGCCGAGTCAAAGGAAGCAGCGTCGAAGGAAACTGAGTCGAAGAAAACTGGGGAAGACTCTGCTTCTGAGAGCGCTGTTGAGAAGGCTGAAGAGGTTCTGCAGCCTGCGCAGAAGGCCTCCCTGGCGTGGCTGTGGATTGTGCTGCTGCTCGCCCTGGTCGTTGTTGGTCTGATTATGATTTTTGGCCCTAAGTAGGCCGTGAACAATGCACCCCTGTTGCGGGGTGCTGCCGGCGGGTGTTCTGCCGGCAAGGAAGGAAAATATGACTGCTGCACAGTCCTCGGTTGAGGCTCTGCGCATTGCCGCCCGCGCTGCGGAGGAGAAGCAGGGAACGAACCTGTTCGCTGTGGATGCATCCGACGCGATGGGTCTGATTGATGGCTTCCTGGTGGTTTCTGCCCACAATGAGCGCCTCGTGAACGCTGTTGCGGATGAGGTTGAGGACGCTCTGCGTGAGCAGGCTGACCTGAAGCCGGTCCGCCGTGAGGGTCGCTCCTCGGGTCGTTGGATTCTGTTGGACTTCGGCGATATTGTCGTGCACGTTCAGCATGAGGAGGACCGCGAGTTCTACGCTCTGGATCGTCTGTGGGCTGAGGCTCCGCGTATTGAGCTGGGCGTTGAGAATGAGGCTCCCTTCGATATTGAGGGTGAGACTGAGGAAGATGCTGCACGCATCATTCCCGCTCAGGATGAGGCGTAGGCTTCCGCTTGATTTTTAGCTGATGAGGGGTGGGCACTGTTGGCGCCGTATGGTGCCGCGGGGTCCGCCCCTTTTCTGTGTGTTTATTCTGCGTATTTCGAGGGTATTTCTGCCCGCCTGATTGCCCCTTCTGCCTGCCCGGTTGCCCCGGAACTTTTTTGGGTTTTTGGGTGCGCTGGTTTGCATCGTTGTCCGTGGTGTGTGTAATATATTCATGTTGCCTCGTTGAGGTCACTAACAGAATATGGGGATATGGCGCAGCTGGTAGCGCACCTGCATGGCATGCAGGGGGTCAGGGGTTCGAGTCCCCTTATCTCCACGTTTTCCTCGGTTGAGGAGCTTTTCGCCCGGTTCTTGTGAATCGGGCGATTTTGCTATCTGCCGATAACTCTCGATAGTCAACAACGCAGTTCATAGTTGAGGAGAAGCGCATGGGAGCGCACACACATCACGGCCACCACGGGCATCACCATGGGCACGACCATTCGCATGCCCCGAGCCCGGAGGATGCCGCCTCGATGCGTCCGCGCCTGCTGATTGCGTTCAGCTTGGCGATTGTTATTGTGTTGGCGCAGGCGATCGGTTCGTTGGTCACGGGAAGTCTTGCGCTGCTGACTGATACGGCGCACGCGCTGGCGGATGCCTCGGGTCTGCTGGTGGCGCTCGCTGCGGCTTCGCTGATGACGCGCCCGGCGACCTCCCGCCGCACGTGGGGTTTCCGCCGTATTGAGGTGCTTGCCGCCCTCGGCCAGTCGGTGCTGCTGCTGGCTGTGGGTATCTACACGGCGGTGGAGGGCGTGCATCGCCTGTTCGCCCCGCCGGAGGTGCCCGGCACCGAACTGCTAATCTTTGGTGTGGTTGGCCTGGTGGCGAACGCTATTGGTATTGCGGTGCTGGCTACGGCGAGGAATGCGAACTTCAATATGCGTGCCGCGTTCCTGGAGGTGCTCAATGACGCCCTGGGTTCGCTGGGCGTGATTGTGGCGGCTATCGTGATTTGGCTTACCGGCTTCTACCAGGCGGACGCCCTTGCCGGTCTGCTGATTGCGGCGCTGATTGTGCCGCGTGCGGCGCGTCTGATGAAGCAGACTACGGCGGTGCTCATGGAGTTCACCCCGGACGGCCTGGACCTGGACGCGATGCGTGAGCACATGCTGCGCGTTGACGGCGTTGTAGAGGTGCATGATGTGCACGCTTCGATGGTGGCGACCGGTCTGCCGGTGGTGACCGCGCACGTGGTGGTTGCCGATTCGTGCTTCCATGACGGGTCTGCGGTGGCGATTCTGGACCGTATCCGTTCGTGCGTGGCGAGCCATTTTGAGGTGTCGGTGGAGCACTCGACCTTCCAGCTGGAGACCGCCGAGTTGGGCGGTCGTGAACCGGATTCGGTTCGCCACCCGTAAGTCACCTGAACCCCTAGGCCACCTGAAAACCTTGCGTGTGCGATGTCTGCGGACCGGAATAGCGGGGGAGTACCGACCGTTATATTTGGTGGCTTTAATACGCAAAAGATACACTCTTTAGGGAGCAAAAGGCGCTCCTCACCCACACACTTTGACAGGCTCGCGGGCAGACTCTTTAGTTTGGTAGCCGCGGCAGCCTGCAACGATGAGCGCCTCAGCCTAGCCGAAACGGAACAGTGGGCGGGCGCATCCTGAAATTTTTGACGAGAACAACCACGATTAGCAGCAGATACGGAACACTATGCATTCACCTATTGCCACTTACCTGACCGAGACCCTCGAGTCGGTCGCTTCTGATACCTCCGGTGAGCTGGCAAACTACATTCCGGAACTTGCCGCCGTGGACCCGGACAAGCTTGCCGCGTCCATCGCCATGGTTGATGGTGAACAGTACGCCGCCGGTGACTCCGATGTGGAATTCACGATCCAGTCGATTTCTAAGCCGTTCGTGTACGCCCTGGCGCTCGCGGACCGCGGCTATGATGACGTGCTTGCGAAGGTGGGCGTGGAGCCTTCCGGTGAGCCATTCAACGAGCTGTCTCTGGAGGACGGCTCCGGTAAGCCGCTGAACCCGATGATTAACGCCGGCGCGATTACCACCCATTCGCTGGTGGGCCCTCCCGGTGCGACGCAGGGCGAGCGCATGGAGCGCGTCATTTCTGGTCTGTCTGCGTTTGCGGGCCGCCGCCTGTCGGTGAATGAGCGCGTGTACGAGTCTGAGCTGGAGCACGCGCACCGCAACTACGCGATTGCGCACATGCTGCGCGGCCACGGCATCCTGACCGGTGACCCGACCGTGGCGGTGCAGGGTTATACCCGCCAGTGCTCGCTGATGGTGACGGTCAAGGATTTGGCGTTGATGGCGGCGACTTTGGCGAACTATGGTGTGCATCCGGTGACGGGTGAGCAGGTGGTTCCTAAGACGGTGGTGCGTCAGGTGCTGAGCGTCATGTTCACGTGCGGTATGTATAACGCGGCGGGCGACTGGGCGACCCAGGTGGGTGTTCCGGCGAAGAGCGGCGTGGGCGGCGGCATTATTGGTGCGGTGCCCGGTCAGCTGGGTGTGGCGACGTTCTCGCCGCGCCTGGACGGTCACGGTAACAGTGTGCGCGGCGTGGAGCTGTTCGAGCAGTTCTCTGATGACATGGGCATGCACGTGATGAACGTTCCGACAGTGGCTCGTTCGGCGTTGCGCGCGAACTACCAGATTGGTTCGGGGGATGAGTCGATGCGCCTGATTCAGCTGCAGGGCCGTATCCGTTTTGCGGGTGTGGAGCGCGTGATTCGTGAGATTGTGGAATCCCCGATGGAGGGTTCGAAGGTCGCCCTGGATGTGACGCGCGTGTACGCGGTGGATGAGGTCGCTCAGAGCATGCTCCTGGAGCTGATGCGTCGTCTGCGTAATGACGGGTACAAGGTGTACCTGATTGATAATGATGAGACGATCACGAACACGGATGCGCTGCGCAGTATGGGCGTGAAGGTTTTGACGAACCCGGCGGCGGTGACTTCTGCCGAGTCGGACGCTGAGCGTGTGGCTGAGGCTGACGCCGAAGAGGCTGCGGAGGCGGCGGCACTGGAGGCACTGAACGTGCTGGAATCTGCTGAGAGGGTGCAACCCGCTGAGGTAGAACAGTCCGCTGCGGTGGAGCATCCTGCTGAGGCGCAGCAGCCGGTGGCTTCGGATTCCGAGTAGGTTTCTCTTCGCGTACTTGGTCGTACCCGTGTGTTTGGTTGTATCCGCGTACTTGGCTGTACGGTTGCGTGAACTTATATATTGAGGCCCCTTGCCCGGGCGCGTTGTGAACGCGTTCTGGGGGAGGGGCCTTGCTGTACTTAGACTTGCGCCTGCGCTGTAGTTGGAGCTGTAGCTGGATTACCTGGGTTACTGGAATACTCGGATTACCTGGCGTGCGGGTAGCTTAGTGTGCTGAGCATGGTCTTCGGTGAGCGAGTGGGACGAATGCGTGTAAAGGTTCTTTTATTGCGGCGTTATTAATCATTACGTAATATTTTGAATTTTTCGATATCTAACGGTGGTCTCATCATACACTCATAATATGAACACTGTTCCACACTCAGAAACACCTATCGCTCCTCGTCAATCCGCTATCGTCAACCCCGCAACTGACCAGACGATATCGGGTGACTCTGCCCGCGCCTCCATAGGGCGACGGGAACTTTTGCGGCATGTTGGTACCTTTGGTCTGGGCGCGGTGGGCTTCGGCGTGCTGGGTCTTGGAATGACCGGCTGCACCCCGTCCGCGGCGGAAGGCCCCCACGGAGCGTCGGCTGGCGGGTCAGCCTCAGGTAGTGCCTCTGCGACTGCTTCGGCAAGCTCGGCGGCTACCCCCTCCGCATCTGCGACTGCGACCTCGTCGAACCCGGTTCCCGCAGCGCGTGCCTGGACTGGCCCGCAGACCGGCCTGCCGGGTGAGGGCAAGTATATTGCGTGGACGGTTGATGACGGCGCCGACCCGGAGGTGGTGCGCGCTTACGCGGAGTTTGCTCGCCGTACCGGCACGCGCCTCACTTTCTTTATTAATGGTCAGTACCCGGCGTTTAGGCAGCATCGTGACCTGTTGTTGCCGCTGGTGAAGAGTGGTCAGTTGCAGATTGCGAACCATACGTATAGTCATGCGGCGTTGACGAGCCTGACGGATGAGCAGATTGTTCAGGAGTTGACCCGTAATGATGAGGAGATTATGCGGCTTTTTGGGGTGTCTTCGAAGCCGTATTTCCGCCCGCCGTACGGGTATTATGATGAGCGCGTGTTGGCGGCTGCGGCGTCGTGTGGTTTTACGCGCCCGGTTCTGTGGTACGGGTCGTTGGCGGATTCGTCTAATATTTCTTCGGCTGAGGTGTATGCCTATGCGGAGAAGTACGCTTTGGCTCAGCATATTGTGATTGGGCATTTGAATTATCGGGGTGTGGTGTCTGAGCTGGACCGTATTCGGGCGTTGTTGGATCGGCGCGGTTTGACGACGGTCACGATTCGTGACTATTACGGGTAGTGCGGGGGAGTCCTGGTGGGGGTTCCGGTGGGTATACTGGGAGGCATGATGAAGCTTCCTCAGAACCCTATTCTTCGGCAGGTGCACCGTTTCCGTGAGTCGCTGCTGCTTCTGCTGTATTATTCGCTGTCTTTTTTGGGCGTGCGGTGGGTGCGCTCGGGGCATCCGCGTGTGGCGGCGGTGTGGTCTGTGGGTTTGTGGCTGAATTTGGTGGTGCGCGGTATGGGTCAGCTGGTGCGTATGCTGGTGCCGGTCCTGCAGGATGCGGAGGCGCGCCGTGCTCGTGCTGAGCGTGCCCGCGCCTACCAGCCGCGCTAACCCTGCTTCCGCAGGTTCTTACCCCGCGCGGATTCTAGGCTGATATGACGAAGCCCCCTTGTACTAGAAATAGTACGAGGGGACTTCGCTATATCGGGGGGGGCACCAGCCGGAGGCGTTAGTCGTCTTCGTGGGAAAACTCGTTGACAATCTCGGGGCTCTGCATCGCAAACTCATCAGGTTCTGCAGTCTCGGGCGAGAAATCCAGGTAGTAGTTACCCTCGGAGGTGCGGGTGATGGTGACGTAGGTTCGACCGTAATCGAGCAGTTCGCGAATGCCGACCTTGGTGCCTTCGTCGAGGCCCATGCGCTTACGAATATAAGAGCCAAGCTCGGAGTTAGGGATGGTCGACATATCCTTACCGCAGCGGTCGGAACCGCTGGCAACACGCATAATGAGGTCTTCACCGTCATCGCAGTGCACCACAATGGGAGTGTTCTTCACAGGGAAGAAGTTGGACTGCCCAATGTTCGCGGGAACCGCAAAGTAGGCTTCATCCTTATTGGCTCTGATATCTCGCAGACCCCAGTTAATGCCGGAACCGCAGTTGTACGAAGAGCCCTTACCTGCGTGGCTATACAGGTACAGCTTGATGGAGGAGAAATCCTTCAACCGTTCTTCACGTTCCGTCTCAGGTTCGGGGAGCGGAGGAATCGGAGGCAGAGACTTATTCGCCAGGACGTCGGAGGGCGCTTCAGGGAAGGTGAAGAAAGCATCAACCACAGGGTCGGTGCAGCTCAGCGAAGCACCGAAAAGTGTATCGATATAGTTCTCCGCGTACTCCACCGACACCGGCACAAGAATGTTCTCCTGCTGGCATTCCGAAGCGTCTCGACCAATATTCAGGCCGTCCGTCGAAAGGTTAGCTGAGCCAGCGTAGGCAATATCGAAGGAACCGTTCTGCGCCCAAGCGTAGAGCTTAGTGTGCACCAGGGGAGAGACGCGAGGGTCCGGGTAGCGAATATCCAGGTACCCGTGACTAGCCTTGACCCATCCCTTGAGGATTTCATGAGTTGTAATGCTTACCGCACCATCTCGTGCCATACCCACCAAAAGATGAACCTTAGGCGTGGAGGAGGTCGGGGTAAACTTGCTCATCTCTCCCCAGTGACCGGATTCCTTGGAACGTCGTCCGGGGGTGAAGTCAGCCTGGTACAGCGCACTGAGAATGGTAGTTCGCGAGATATACCCGGTAACCGCCCACAGCTCATGCCCGGCGCAATCATCCTGAGGATACGGCGAATGGAGAACAAGCTCGGCGAGGTTGTCGCCCATGAGTGACGAATAAAATTCCATGGGAATACGTCCTTCTTTTACCTAGAAAAGAATGCCTTCTTTCTCCTCAAGTTCACGAATGCGCTTATCTACATCAATATTCGGTTCAATGCTTTCGTAATGCATACCTTTAAGACTCTTGAAGAGAGCTTCGAATATGACCTGCGCACCGTCCGGGGGAACCGCCATACCAATCTGGCGACGGACGTTCTCCTTGTTGCCGATGAACTTGTACCAGTCAGGGAACGTCTGCAGGCGCGCGCGCTCGCGGTTGGTCAGGGCGCGGGGCTCTTCCCAATGGTAGATGTGCGTTCCGCCACCGCCGGATCCGGTGACGGTGTATGCGGGCTTATTGGAATCTAGGCGCTTATAAATCTGGCTGAGCTTAGCACCACGCACATTGAGGCGCAGTTCCTCAGGCATATCGGTAGCGTTGAAGGCGTTCTTGCCGGGCTTGATGTAGGCGAGGCGTTGCTTCACCACCTCAGACTGGCGAGTGAGCTCATTGTTGGTTGCCCACTCGGGGATGGGAGGCTCGGTAAGCGCCTGCTTAGCGGTGCGCATCATCGAAGGTTCGGGAGTGGTGGGTTTCGGAACCTTGAATTCTTTGCCGCTGGCAATAAGGTCATTATGTAGGCCTACGATAATGATTCGGTGTCGAGCCTGGGGGAGACCGTACTCCTCAAAACGGTATTTATGAGCGATAACGGTGTACCCCGCACGCTGCATTTCTCGTAGGATGTAGGGAAATGCGGTACCTGCATTAGCACCAGAAAGACCACCCACGTTTTCCGCCACAAACCATTCAGGTTTATGACTCTTGAGCACGTGGATTCCATAGGTATAGAGAGGACCGTATTTACCCTCTAGGCCTTTCTGCTTTCCTACGAGGCTGAAGTCATTGCAGGGAAAACCGAACGCAAAACCATCAATCGGGGGTAGAGCGTCGGTATCGAGCTCACGGACATCACCGACGTACACGGTCTCTTCGGACGCACCGGGGGTGTTTTCACGGTAGGTATCTGCAGTTGTGGGGTCGTAGTCATTAGCCCAGGCGTGCTCAACCTTGATTCCGGGCACCTTATCGGCAGCGTTGTGCGCGCCCAGGGCAATGCCGCCGGGTCCACAGAAGAGCTCACCCATCTTGTAGGTTGTGGGTGAGGGTGATGTGTGCTTCTCAGCCATAAGGTTCTCCGCAAGTCATAGTGCTGTGTCAGGTGCCGGTTAAATATATAGATTTACCGTCTCTATATATTCAGAGTTAAACCCTCTAAGAATAGCAGCCCGGAGGCCTCGCTCGCACCCTTACTCCAAGTAGATTTTGTTGCCTGGAGTAAAACAACTTGGCTTTAGTAGTTTTATAGTGCATCGTGATGACGAAAACCTGTGCTGACGTGTGAGAACGAGTGATAAACTCACAGAGGAAGCTAACCGATGGCTCCCGTAAACACTCACATCTCTATTTTTCAACGAGGAGAAAAATGGCCGAGGAAATTTCCCAGCCGGAACAGCAGATTTATGACGCTGCCGCGCGGGAACTCATCTCGTACGAAGACGCATGTCGTCAGATCATTGACGGCATGATTATTGGAGGTATCCCGACTTCTGAAGAAGCGATTACCTCTTTTTACGAGGATGCTCTCAAGAAGATTCAGGACCGCGAAGCCGCAAACGCCAAGGGCGAGTTCGATGAGGTTGCTACGTCCAAGGAAGACTACCACCACTGGTACGATGCTTCGAAGCCCGATACTGCCGCATGGAGCCATCTGCGCAGGAAGCTTACCGAGAAGATTGGTGAGGTCGGCACGTCGACTATTCATGAGGAATCCGGCAAGGTTGTCGGTCTTCTTGCTGATCCCGCGATGAAGAATTTGACCCACAAGGGTCTTGTCGTTGGCTACGTGCAGTCCGGTAAGACCGCGAACTTCTCGGCAGTTATTACCAAGGCGGTTGATGAGGGCTACCGTTTTATCATTGTTTTGGCGGGTATGTACAACAACCTGCGTCGCCAAACTCAGGAACGTTTGAACAGTGACGTCGTTGCAACTATCCGAGATGCAAAGAAATCTGTTTATACTCTGACCAGCATCGAGGGTGATATCTCTTCGGACGCCGACAATCTTCTCAATGCTCTGCGCACTAATGGTAGCGTTGTTTTTGCCGTGGTAAAGAAACACTCTGGTCGTTTGAAGAACTTGCTGAAGCAGATGGAAGCCGCAAACCGTGAGGGTCTGCTGGATGATGCTCCCGTACTTATCGTAGATGATGAGTCGGATCAGGCAACGCCTAATACCGAGAAGGAAGACCAGAAGTGCTCCGGTATCAACCTGTGTATTCGTAAGATTTGGGATCAGGTGCAGCAGGGCTCCTACGTGGCGTACACCGCTACCCCCTTCGCGAATGTTCTGATGGACCCCAACGATGACGAACGCTATACCGAGTATGTAGGCTCTGATGGCCCCGAAGATTCTGAAGAGGAAATTATCGAGCATTATCCGGGTCTATATCCCTCCGACTTTATCTACGCTTTGGAACGGCCGGAGGGGTACATCGGTGCATCCCGTATCTTTGGTACCCCTCTGTGGGCCACCGAAGATGAGGACGGCGTACTTGATGACGGCGCAAATGTTGATGCCTTGCGTGATATCGAAGATTGGGAAGCCGATATTCTGCGTCCTCCAACTCCGAAGGAGGAACGTGCTGGTAAGAAGTACGAGCCGGAAATGGTCCCCAGCCTGCAGGACGCAGTACATTGGTTTATGATTGCTACGGCTCTTCGCCGTCTTCGTACGGGAAAGAAGCAGCACAGCTCGATGCTGATTCACTTCTCGTACAGGGTACAGACTCACTTCGAGGCTGCGGATGTCGTTAAGGAGTACATCGACGAGCTGAAGAAGGCCTACGATACGCCCGAAATTAACGAGGCGATGCAGGACCTGTATGAACGCGAAGTTGGTCGTATGCAGGCTATCCATCCCAACAAGTCATACCTCTCATGGGATGAGCTGAAGCTTGCTGTAGGCCAGACTATCCGCGAGACTAAGTGCATTGTGGATAATGGTCCCTCGGAGGAGCGCCTGGAATACGACGACGCAGCGCCGGCTACCTATGTAGTCATTGGTGGCAATACCCTTGCCCGTGGTTTGACCCTTGAGGGCTTGATTAGCTCGTACTACCTCAGGACGAGCAAGACTTACGATGCTCTTCTGCAGATGGGCCGCTGGTTTGGTTTCCGTCCCGGCTATGATGACCTGATTCGTCTGTGGACCACCAGGGATCTTCAGGATGACTATCGCCACCTTGCCGGTGTCGAGGACGAGATTCGCGAAGAAATCCGGGCTGTGGGTAGCACTCCCAAGAGTATCGGTGTGAAAATTCGTACTCACCCCGGCTCGTTGCAGGTGACTGCCCGGAACAAGATGTATCACGCTACGACCGTCAGGGTTGATTACAGTAGAAAGCTCCATCAGCTGACTCGTTTCGAGGAGAAGAACGCCGAAATCCTGAACCACAATATTCGGGTGTTTGAATCGCTCATCAATTCTGTCTCTGGTACCCGTGAGGTACTGCGCGATAAGAACAACGGTAGCTATCTCTTCACCGGTGTGCCTGTGGATGTCGTGCTGTCCTACTTCAAGGACTTTAAGGCACACTCCTCGCACTATGAAGCTGGCTCAGACAAGCTGGTTGAGTGGATTGAAAAGTACGCTGACCAGGACTGGAACGTTGTCGTCTACTCCGGCACCCAGAAGGATATGCCGCAACAGAACTTTGCTGGTCTGGATATTCGTATGGCAACCCGTAGCGCGTACGTTAACTCCGAATCTGGCATCGCTAATCTGGGCGCTCTTGCTGTCGGCGATACCCCCATCGCTGATTTCAAGATTCTTGCTGAGTCTGGAAAATTTGCGGATACCGAGTCATTGCAGGCTGCCAAGAGCCGCACAGCACAGCTGGACTTGCGTTACCTCGAGGGTAATATTCCGCTCCTGGTAATTTACGTCGTCAACCCCCATTCCCAGGCTAAGAAGGGCATCCGCCGTCGTGATCTTGACGCTGCAGCACCGGTCGTCTTGCACGCAGTGGTTCTTCCTCAGGTGGGGGGCTCCAACTACGGTAACTTCATTTCAGTTGTTCCTAAAACGATTGAGATTACGGAGTTTGATGAGGAAGAGCTGGATGAGAACAGCCCCATCCTGGCTGCTGCTGAAAGCGACGACGAGGGCGATTACAAGGAGTAACCTCAGGTAGCTTCTTGAAGACCCAAAAGTGGGTATAGGTTTCGGGGTGGCATTTCACCAGATAATGCCACCCCGGAGCTTTATACCCCTCTCATAACACACACCGTACGACTCAATAGCGCCCGCAACTTCTACAGGGCAAGGAGATAATATCGTGAGCCTTAACTGGTTCCCTCTTCCTAAAAACACTGGTTCGATATCTGCTCGAGGTGCCTCACGTACCCTGGGTCGACCCAATCTGAGCCTGATTGCTCTGGTCACCCGAGAGATGGCTCAGAACTCGTGGGATGCACGCCTCGAAGGGCACATGCCGGAGTTCGGTTGCCTGGTTCGGCACGCCAATCAGGGTGTACTGAATACTCTGCGGAACGAGGTATTTGCAGCTGGTTTTGAGATTCACAGCAAGTACACCGGTCTAGACCAGACTTTTAACCGCGGCGACGTCTACTTCTTGGAATTCTGGGACCGCGGCACTGTCGGTCTTGATGGCCCGGACCGCCCCGACGAAGCTGTTGAGGAAGGGGAGAGCCAGAACTTTGTTAACCTCACGATGAACCTTGGTAGCGATAACAAGGGTCAAGGTAACGGTGGCTCATACGGTTTCGGTAAAACGGCTGCTTTCAATATGAGCGAGTCTCAGTCCGTTATTTACTGGTCTGCCTTTAAGACCAAAACTGGCGAGATTGATTACCGACTTATTGCTGTTGCCCTCGGCAAAGAATATACGGATGGCGGTCGAAACTACACCGGTCGCCATTGGTGGGGATATGAGGGGCCGACAGTTAAGGGAACGGGTAACATTCTCCCGTTGACGGGAGAACCTGCTCGTCGACTGGGCGAGGCTATTTTCTCTCGTCACTTTAAGGACGGAGAAACTGGCACTTCAATTCTTATCGTTGATGCAAAGCCCGCAGAGCTTATGGAAGTATCAGACGATGAAGATAAGACTCCGGATGACCCGGGTCGAATTATTGACCGTTCCCACGAAAAAATTCAAAATATCGTGATGTACCATCTTTGGCCCAAATTGGATGTTGAAGATGGAAATAGGTCTATGGATATCAGGATTAATAATAACCCTGTCTTAATTCAGGAACTTAAGAATAACCCTGAATATAAGGGAATTGAGCAGCTGTGCATGGCTCTTATCGATGTCCGGAAAATGGCTGAGCTTCAAATAGTTAATTCTGACGCTGAGTCATTTGAAGGGGGTTTCCAGTATAAGAGCTTTGTTTTTAGACGACTGAAGGATTCCTATAATATTGGATACTTAAGGATTGCTCGAGGTGCCTACGAAATCAATACTATAAAGCCCATCTATCCACAAAACACTGTATGCTTGATGCGTAATGAGGCTGAATTAGTCGTCCAGTACCGAAAAGTGAATGATCTGGATGACTCGAAGGCCACCTGGTACGGCGTTTTTAAGCCTGACGTTGAAACCGATGTTGCATTCCGAGAGGCTGAGCCTCCGGCCCATGACGAATGGAATCCGAGCTCTCTCGAAAATGCTGAACATAAGAAAATTGTTGTTTATGCTGCTTCGAATATCACGAAGAGTTTGAAAAGTATTTTTGAGACGAAAGATATTAAGCGTGATAGTGGATCGCTGGGTTCTTTGTCGAAGATTTCTCAGAAGCTTGCTCGGTTTAACCCCATCATGTCTGTGGGAGGAGGTGCTAATATTGCGCCGGTGGACGAGGAAGAATGTGTAAAAGATAAGAAGCGGCCTGGCGGCGTTGTTCGGCGCGCCTCTGTATCGATTGAGTCTGCGGTGATGGCTGGCGTGCACCCGCAGAACCCTGATTACGTGCGGTATCTCATTAGCTTCTCCTGCAGCAGTGCTTGGAAGGCCGGTCAGCGTGTAGGTATCAACGTCTCTATTGCAACCAGCGAGGAGAAGACTTTGAAGTACACGGACTCTCACGACCTTGAGCCTTCTTGGAGCGAAGGCTGGGGCCCTGACCCCAACGACACCCAAAAGGCGGGCCATGTTTATGTGCAGTGGGACGGCCCTGAAGATTCCGAGGAAAACCAGGGGTCTGTGGTCATTACACTGCGTAAAGGTAAGACCTATATTTTTGAGGTGGAGGGCTAAGAGCTATGGCAGGTAAGCGTGTAAAGGCATATCCTCATCTCACCCTTTTTCCACACGAAGTGGAATGGGGCGAATGGGATATTCGTACTCAGAACGGCGAAATTGTTGACCCGGAGAAGTTGCCCTCCAACTGGGATTACGATACTAATCTGGAGATCTCCATCACCGTCAAAGTACGTCTTGAAGGAATCCGTCGAGTACTAGGCAATGAGGAGTCTCTGCCTCGACTGATTTGTGAGGTTCAGTGTCGACCGACCCACTGGAGCGTCATTGAAGAGAGTCGAGATGTTCATCTCGATTCGGAATCATTTGTCGCGGTTGTTAGCGCCAAGGTTCCTGGACGTAAGGTTGCGGGAGAGCTGAAACTTCGAGTAGCTCTAGTGGCGGGTGCCCTAAATATCGATGGATATAACACCGATGAAACCGCCTATATTGCTGTGCAAGAGGACAGCCTGTCTTTGAGCGCTAAGGGCGCTGGTATGCCGTTCTCACAGCTTGATTTCTCTCGAGTTCCTGGGTGGGATAAAAATGCTCCCTGGGTTATTCGATGCAAGGCAGATAACGCAGAAGCTCCGTATTCAAGGTGTATTAGAATATTTGTCAACACTAAACACCCGGCTTGTAATGCTTTGGTGCGAGGGGATGAAAAGGACTATGAAATTCTCGAGCCGGTACTTGCTCGGGATTTCCTCTCAAATTTAGTGAGAGAAATATATTTCTCCCACCTGGAAAATTCCTCAATGTATACATTTCCTAAGGAAGAAACAGAGGATAATTGTAAAGAATTTGAGGTTGTGGCACAAAGAGTTATTCAAGAGAGTCTTTCAATGACCATTCCAGAACTTATTGACGCGTTAAAAAGGGATTGGAATTCCGTGCAGAGCAAGATTGACGGTGCTACCGGATACATGCAGAAGGGATGGAAGTAGATATGGTTCAGCAGAATGTGGAGCCTGCTCAGCAGGATACTAGCCCTGAGAATACTCAGGTGCCTGCAGAGCGGGAAGAACTGTATTTTTACTACCGATTGGAAGAGCCAGTTAGCGAAGTACTTCTGGAGAAGTGGCAAAATTCTGGAGTTCCTATTCGCAATGTTGATTGCGGAAAAATCGATACCAATCTAGAAACTTTGAATATCGGTGGTAATGAGGTTCCGACTATTATCCTTGATAAATTACGTAGAATCATGGATTCTGAGCTCGAGAATCTGAAAGAAATCCCTCAAGATAGCGATGAATGGAAGTATGCCTACTCTCATCATATTGGTAAAGCGCTCTATGAAAATCTACATATGATTCGAGGGGAAGTCGAGTCTATTGAGGTATGGCAGTTTATCGGTCTATGCGTTCTTCCTACTGCGGCTTTTGCACGTTTTGCCCCGTCAAATAAGGACCGACATATCGGTAACCTTCGCCGCCACGTGCTACGTCGAACCTGGCTGACTTATGACCTCCTGGGTGAGGTTATGGATGAGGGAGGCTACCTCACGGAAGATGACCTCAACCAGATTCTTGACCGAACCTCTATCTCGACGAACCGTGATTTGGCGTTGGCTCTCGCTCGAACCCTAAACTCTGTGGGTGCTCCCACCGATTATGGTTTGGAGAGGGGAGTCTCTGCCCGTAAGATCAAACGTAAAATTGCGGAAGAGCTCACGGTTCGTATGGGCGTTGAGATGGTGCAGTACAAATCATATGAGGATATGTGTGCACTCCTTGAGACCATCAAGAACGAGGTTATCGAGGCCTTCAAGCTGCAGGAGGGTATCGAAGAAGAACAGTATGAAGATACCTGGGATTCTGATTCCGCAGCTGTAGAAGACTACGAGCCAGAAGATGTAGAAATCGAAGAATCGGAAGACGTAGAGGTTGAAGAGCTGGAAGACTCAGAAGACTTGGATACCGAGGCTGACGAGTACGACGAAAGCTACTACGAGGATTTCTCGGACGAGGAATCTGAAGAGGAAGAAGAGTCTGCAGATTTCGGGGTTGATGAGGCTATCGAAGCTGAGGAACCTGAAGCTGAGGAGTCTGAGGCCGAGGAGTCTGAGCACCAGGAACCTGCGGAACCTCAACCGTTCTTCGTGCCGGTTAACGAATTCCGCGAATCAAACCTCTTCAGCTCAACGCAGTACGGGTACTACGTTGACGAGGAACCTGAGGAACGCCCTTCACGTCTTCGAACTCCGCAGAGCAAGCTCAAGGCCAAGCTGGAACAAGCAAGCCCTGAGATAACTGCGGATGAAGAAGCTAATGAGCAGGCTTCTGAAGCTAGGGCTCACAGGAGTAAGCTCACGCCTCCCAAATCTAAGATGGGACAGTTCTGGGATAACATGCCCTGGAATCGCTAAAAACTAAGAAGCCCCCTCGTACTAGAAATAGTACGAGGGGGCTTCGTCATATCTGGGGGTAGAAGCTTAGTGCTTCTTCTTCGGCTCACACGCCACGCCGTCACCGTCTTTATCTAGACCCGGGCGGTAACCCGGCTCGCCACGATGCAGGGGCGCCGCACCAGCCGCACGAGCATCAGCGCATGTTTCGTAGTAAACACTCGACCGCGCAGGAGCCTGCTGAACCGGCTGCGCGGGAGCCTCAGAAACCGGAGCCGCCGGCGCCTGCGTGGAAGGTACCTCAGCAGCCGGAGCCTGAACGGGAGCCTCAGTCGTCGGAACCGGAGATGGGGTTACCGTCGGAGAAGGAGACTCCGAAGGAGTCGCAGACGCACTCGGCGTCGGAGAAGAACTAGGAGTAGCCGAAACAGAAGCGGATGCAGAAGCAGACGTCGACGATGACGAAGCGGAGGGCGTGACCTTCGGAGCACGAATAGACGAAGAGCAGCCGGTCAGCAGCAGAGCACCCGCAAGAACACCAGCGGTCGCGGCGTGAATTTTCAACACAATATTCCTTTATAAAGTGAGTGGACAAGGGTGTTCACCGTAGAACACACACTCAAGTGTAAAGGAAAACTATCCCACCCGCAGGCACTATTGAGCCTTTCAAACATTCTGACAAGGGAAGAAACACCAACCCGGCACGGCAAAGCCCCCTTGTACCGGTTCATACAAGAACCGGCACGGGGGGCTTCGCTATATATTCGCTATATCTAGGGGGCGCCAGCCGGAGGCGCTAGGGGAGTAGCACCTTCTTCGGGATAGCTCTACCCAGACCCGCCGCTAGGAGCAGTTGCCGTTCATATCGCAGGACGGGCCCGCCTCCGAGGCGCCCGCCAGCGGGTTCAACAACTCAACCTGATGGGTCTGCTCCCACACCTGACGCAGCGCCTGCACCAGCGCCTCCGCAGGCTGCGCACCACTGACCGCCCACTTCGACTCAATCAAGAAGAACGGCACACCGTTAATGCCCAGCTGGCGCGCCAACTGCTCATCAGCACGCACGTGCTCCGCGTAACGGTCGCTCTTCAACACAGCCTCAACCTCGGCGGTATCCAAACCAATCTCAGAGGCGATATTCAGAATCGACTCGTGATCCTGCACCGAACGGCCCTGCGTAAAGTACGCCAGCTTAAACGCCTCCTGCGCCGCCGACGCCAAACCCTGCTCGGACGCATACTGAATCACGCGGTGCGCATCAAACGTATTACCGTAGCGTGCCTGCCGCCAATTGAAATCCAAACCCACCTCGCGGGCACGCTCCGCCAACGACTCCTGGCTCGCAATCGCCTGCTCCAAGGGCATGGAGTACTTCTTAGCAATCAGCTCAGGCAGCGAACCAGCCGGATGCTCCGTAGCCGACGGGTCCAGCTCAAAACTATGCCACACCACCTCAACCTCATCACGGTGCTCAAACTCGGCGAGCGCCTGCTCCAGGTTACGCTTGCCCACGTAGCAGAAGGGGCACACAATATCGGACCAAATATCAATACGCATGGTATCTATTCCTTTCACACTCGGATGCGGCAGGTGCCGCAACTGTACGCTCGCCTAACACCCCGGCTGCCGTGATTATTCCCCAGCATTCCCCGGCGTTTATTCTCCCAGCGTTTAATTCCTGCCACTAGTCTTCAAACCCCGCCGTGTGCCCTGCCGCGTGCCGCCCCTTATAGAAGATGCACGGATAAGAAGACCCGGCGGAGACAATGCCAAAAACGCCAGCAGAGTTGGCGCGTTTTGCAGATTCCTGGCGCGAATTGCTGTATTGCTGGCGTCTTTTGCTCCGTATAGTTGTAACCACAAAGCAACGGAAACCACCGAAAAACTCGGCGGAATCCACAACCAAGTTTCTAATCTTCAAGGAGAACACATCATGGCAACCGCACTCATCACCGGTTCTTACGGCGGCCTCGGCACCGAATTCGTCAACATCCACGCAGCAACCGGCGGCGACGTCATCCTGGTTGGCCGCAGCCAGAGCAAGCTCGACGCACAGGCAGCACAGGTTGAAAAGGACTACGGCGTGAAGGCATACACCATCGCCGCTGACCTCTCCACCGAAGCAGCCGCCCAGCAGATCTTCGACGCGTGCCAGCAGCTCGGCATCCTGCCCGACTACTTCATCAACAACGCAGGCTTCGGCGGTCAGGGCGACTTCGCCCGCGAGCGTTCCATGGAAGATGACATGTCCATGATCGCCGTGAACATCGAATCCCCCACCCGCCTGCTCAAGCTCTTCCTGCCCGAAATGATCAAGCGCGGCTCCGGTAAGGTCCTCAACGTCTCCTCCACCGCAGCCTCCACCCCCGGCCCGCTGCAGGCAGTCTACTACGCCACCAAGGCTTACGTCACCAGCTGGTCTAACGCTCTGTGGCGTGAGGTTCAGGGCACCGGCGTGACTGTCTCCTGCCTGATGCCCGGCGCAATGGCAACCGGCTTCGCGGCAGCAGGCGGCCTGGACGACACCAAGCTCTTCGCTAACGCTGTCTCCCCGGCACAGGTTGCCAAGGACGGCTACGACGGCATGATTGCAGGCAAGCTCAACGTTGTCTCCGGCCTGGTCGCATGGCAGAAGCCCCTCATTTCCCTCTCCCCGATGATGCCGCGCAAGGCAATGCTGAACTTCGTCTACGACCAGCAGATTGCAGGTAGCGCAAAGTAACCGGCAACCACCGGCGCCTGAAGAACCGCCCCGAACTCCGCCCCGAACCCGCGCTGCACCCGCACCACACCCGCCGCGGGATACGCCACGCGGGAAAGACGCGGGAAAGATACAGGGAAGATACACCCCATGAAAACCTACATACTGGATGCCCAGTTCTCACAGCTCTTCACCGCCTTCGGCATTGACCCCGGCGAAGTGCTCCGCAAAGCAGGCCTGGCGGAAGACCTCTTCAGCCGTGCAACACCAGCCCTGTCCGGCTCCGACTATCTAGCTCTCATGGATGCGGTAGGGCAGTTGGCTCCCTCCGAGGACTTCGCTATCCGCCTGGCAACATCTGACGGTGTTGAGCGTTTCAGCCCGCCCATATTCGCGGCGTACTGCGCTCAAAACGGTCAGCGGTGCATCGAACGGTTAGCTCAGTACAAGCCCCTCATCGGGCCAGTACGCTACCGCCTCGAAACCCTGGGACAGGAAAGCACCCTCTACATTGAGGCAGACGAGCCCGGAACCCAGGTCCCCGCATTCGTGGCAGAAGGCGAACTCGCTTTTATCCTGCACATTATCCGCTCAGCAACCAAAGAGCAGATACAGCCCCTTCGAGCGGAAAGCGTCTACCCGGTCAGCTCCTCCCTCGAGCAGCTGCTCGGTGTGCCGGTAGAAGTGACTGGAGCCAACGCCATCACCTTCAAACTCTCGGATCTGCAGATTCCCTTCATCTCCCACAATGAGAGCATGTGGTCCTACTTTGAGCCGGAGCTCTCACGCAGGCTCTCGCAACTGGAGGTGGACGACAGCACCTCGGCTCGAGTGCGTGCCGCCCTGGTGGAACTTCTCCCGGCGGGGGAGAACACCATCGAAGACGTAGCCCGCAAGCTCGTCACCAGCGCCCGAACCTTGCAGCGGCAGCTCTCTGAGGAAGGCACCACCTTCCGCAAGCAGCTCAACCATGTGCGTCTGCTCCTTGCCAAGCAGTACCTATCCACCACGGATATGAGCATGGACTCTATCGCGTTCATGCTCGGCTACCTTGAAGCTAATAGCTTCGTGCGCGCCTTCACCCTCTGGACAGGTACCACGCCCTCCGCATACCGTACCGAACAGCGTCACGCGTAAACCTACGCGGCAAGGTGCGGGCGCCATACGAATGAATGCCTTGTGATGTGGATGCCCTGTGATGATGCAAAGCCCCCTCGAACCGGTCCGTAAAGGAACCGGAGCCAAGGGGGCTTAGCACACGCAATATACGTGACCCTATCGGCGGGCAGTTGCCGAAGCGCTCGTCGTGCCTGCCGGTGCGGTCGTAGCCGCCGGAGCCGCCGTCGCACGAGCAGGCGGAGCAGTCGTTGCCGCCGGAGCCGTAGTAGCCTGCTGGCTAGCCGCTACCTCATCCTCATAGCGGGTCGGTGCCTGAGTCGGAGCCTCAGTAGTAGGCTCCGGGGTAGGGGCCTCGGTGGTCGCCTCAGGTGACGGGGTGTTCTCCTCCGGGGTGGGAGTCGGCGAAGGAGCCGCCGCCTTAATCTCTTCCTCGGATGCGTCACCGTAGTAGTCACGAATCGTCACCGCAGTCAGGCCGCGGTCATCGAGCAGACCCTTCACCTTATCCAGGATCGGGATGATCGTCTCGTAGTTCAGGTGACCCAGCACAATCTGCTGCGGCAACATGTAGCGGATGCAGCGCATGTAAATCACACGGGAGCTGGTCTTCGCCTCGTCGCCGGTAGTGCCGTTCCACATGACCGGGCGGGTAAAACCAATCTCACCGGCAGCCTTCAGCACCGCATCGTTGTAGCGGCCGTACGGCGGGCGGAAGTACGGCTTCGACGAGACACCGAACATGCTCATAATCTCGTCTTCGTTACGCTGCAGCTCTTCCTTCACACCCTCAGCATCCAGGGTGGTCAGGTCAGCGTGGTTGTACGTGTGGTTCGCAACCTGAATCTGGCCACTCTGAACCAGCGGACGCAGTAACGACACATGCTCCTTAAAACCGGTGTAAGAAGCGTTAATGAAGAACGTCAGGCGAGTATTCGTACGCTTCGAGAACTCAGCGTAGCCGCGAATCGCCTCCGGGCTTGCGCCGTCATCAACAGTCCACGCAACATACTTGCCGTCACCAATGAGGGAGTTGCCGATGCCGGGCCATTCGCGCGGCTTATCAACCGGGTTGCCAGCAGCGGCAACCGTCGGCGAATTCGTGGGTGCGGGGCGAGTAGCAGCAGAGGTCTCGCCGCCAGCCTGATACGGAGTGAAATTACCGCTGGTGCCGTCGTAGTCATTCGACTTCTTCGAGCAGGCAGCAATCAGCGGAAGCATAGCAGTGCCGAGCACAAAAAGTCGGCGGTTAGGCTGTGAGTGGGTCATACTCTCCAGGATAACGCCCCCACCTGCAAGGAACGAATCTGAACAGCGAATACACCCTAAATAATGTGCACATCACACCCTGCGCTCAGCACCACAGTATTAATAGGTATAAAAACTAGGTATAAGAACACAAAATCCTAAAGCCGCAAGCCGGTAACGCTCCGCTACACTAGTGGGATGGAGAATTTGGGCACTCACGAACTGCGCAACCTTGTGAACGATGCTGCCGACGAGGCAGTCAACATCGGCTATCGCGTTGCAGACCGGCTGCACAGGTGGCGCGAAAAGCGCGCCATCGCCGCCGGTCGCGAGCCTATCCTCGTGCCCACCGAAGGCTACGGACGCGCCGCCTCCGAAGGAAACCCCGGCTGGGTCCGCATCATCGCCCGCGCACTCTACAAGACGGTCAACCTCGAACGCCTGCTACAGGTCGTAGAAGGCACCCAAGACACCGCCAACCCCATGCGCGGCTGGCGCTCCTTCACCGCAACCGCAATGTCCGACGCGCCCGTCACCATCGTCATCGACGGCACCAAGTATGAGGCGTACACCGACCGCGGCGGCGTACTCGACGTCAAACTCAGCATCGACCTGGACCCTGGCATGCACGAAGTCATCATGTACGTGCCCGGCTCCCGCGCCGTAGCAACCAGCGTCTACATCGTTCCCGAAAGCCAGAAGCTCGGCGTCATCATGGACGTCGACGACACCGTCATGGTCACCATGCTGCCGCGCCCCCTCGTCGCTGCCTGGAACTCCTTCATTCTCGACGAGCACGCACGCATCCCCACCCCCGGCATGGCGGTCATGACTGACCGTATCCGCCGCAGCCACCCGGATGCGCCGTTCATGTACCTGTCCACCGGCGCCTGGAACATCACCCCGACCCTGCGCCGCTTCCTCAGCCGCAACGGCTACCCGCGCGGCACGTTCCTGCTCACCGACTGGGGCCCCACCCCCGACCGCTGGTTCCGCTCCGGAACCAACCATAAGGTCGAGTCCCTGCGCCGCCTCGCCGAGGAATTCCCGCAGATGAAGTGGATCCTCGTCGGCGACGACGGGCAGCGCGACCCGTACATCTACAACGGCTTCGCGGTACGCTACCCGGACAACGTGGCGGCAATCGTCATCCGCAACCTGACCGTGGGGGAGACCATGCTCGCCTCCGGCCGCGTGTGGAGCGACTACCGCGCCGAACAGATGATGCGCTCGCCGCTGTGGATTGAAGCCACCGATGGCGTAACGCTCAGTAAGAAGCTGCGCGAGCTGGGCCTGATCGATTTCTAGCCGGTTACTGCTCGCCGGTTGCTAAAACCAGCGTGGATACCCAGTAAACCCACCGCAAATACCGCGAAATGCCGGTATATGCGGTGGGTTTTGCCATTCCAGAAGCATTAACCAACTTAAACCCACGACACACCGGCTGCTGAAAAAGAGTTAAAAATCTTTTCTACAGCCTTAATCACATAGCTTAAACCCGCTCGAAGGGGGTTAACCCCCGCCTTTAAGAAAGTCCGTTCTGCTTTAAAACCGCGCCGTTCCGCGCAAGAACGGGTGAGAGTTAAGATCTCTTTAAAATCAAGCCCAAATCTGCCGGGTTTTATGCCCCCAAACGCATACATGAGGTTAACTGAACCTCAACTTGGCGGGCGAATGAACCCTTAAAAATCCTGACCAACTTAAACCCCACCTGTGGATAACCCGGCACACCCCGCGAAAATACGGCGAACTAGCCCCGCGGCAGGGTGTGGATAAGCTGTAGACACCCCCTCTTAAGTGGGTTCAACTGTGGGTTTATCGAACGAAACACGACCCTCGCACCACATCATCTTGTGGTGCAGAAAAATCTCGACACTAGATGTAGTATTAATACTCGGTTCCACCACTACGGCACTTTTAGGCGCCCTGCCCCAGCGCAGGAAACCGCCACGCCCCACTAGGAGGGGGTAGCGGACGGCACAGCGCCCGCCGTAAATAACACGTGGTGAACCACCGACAAAACACGCCAGATTCATTCACGACATAAGCCCGCCCGAGCGGGAGAAAGTAAGAGGCACTCCCATGGTAGTGACCGTGTACACCAAGCCCCAGTGCGTCCAGTGCAACATGACCTACCGCGCCCTCGACGCGAAGGGTATCAGCTACACCAAGGTTGATATCACCGAAGACGCTCAGGCCCTCGAAATGGTCAAGTCCCTCGGCTACATGCAGGCACCCGTCGTCATCGCAGGCGACGAGCACTGGTCCGGCTTCCAGCCCGACAAGATCAACGCTCTGGCAGCGTAACAACCCTGCCGAAACCCGTACAAACGGACAATCGGCACGGAACCACACCGGCACACGAGAATAAGGAGTACAGATTGAGTACCGCCCTCACGCCCAACCCCGTCGACGAGCACGCAGAAATCCGGAAGATCCTTCTGGACGCACGCAATGCCTCCGAGGGTCGAGCGACCGAGGTCGAACTGGACGACACCGCGCCACTCATCGTGTACTTCTCCTCCATCTCCGGTAACACCCACAAGTTCGTGGAGAAGATCCGTGCCCGCCGCCTCCGCCTGCCGTTGCGCACCGGCGAGGACACCCTCATTCTTGATGAGCCGTTCGTGCTCATCGTCCCCACCTACGGCAAGCCCGAAGGCGCCGGTAACGTTCCCCCGCAGGTGGTTAAATTCCTGAACGTGGAGCAAAATCGCCACCACATGCTCGGTGTGATTGGCTCCGGCAACACCAACTTTGGTCCGCTCTTCGGTATCGCGGCAGACATTGTCGCCAAGAAGTGCGATGTGCCCGTGCTCTTCAAATTTGAGCTCATGGGCACCGATTCAGATGTAGAAAAAGTCAACGAAGGATTGGAAGCATTTTGGACGCAAAACTGCCCTCAGCACTAGAAACTCTCGGTGCAGGCCACAACGGCAAGAGCGTGCCCGAGAAGTTCAAGGGTATGAGCTACCACGAGCTGAACGCACTGCTGAACCTCTACGATGAGAACGGCCAGATCCAGTTCGATGCAGACCGCCAGGCGGCACGTCAGTACTTCCTGCAGCACGTCAACAACAACACCGTCTTCTTCCACGACCTGGAAGAGAAGATTGAGTACCTGATCGAGAACCAGTACTACGAGCCGGAACTCTTCGACAAGTACAACTTCCAGTTCATTAAGAACCTCTTCAAGCGCGCCTACGCCGTGAAGTTCCGCTTCCCGACCTTCCTGGGTGCCTTCAAGTTCTACACCTCCTACGCGCTCAAGACCTTCGACGGTCAGCGCTACCTGGAGCGTTTTGAAGACCGCGTCTGCATGGTCGCACTGTTGCTGGCAGAAGGCAACGAGAAGCTCGCCGAAGACATCGTCGACGAGATCATCTCCGGCCGTTTCCAGCCGGCAACCCCGACCTTCCTCAACGCAGGTAAGAAGCAGCGCGGCGAGCTCGTCTCCTGCTTCCTGTTGCGCATGGAAGACAACATGGAGTCCATCGGCCGCTCCATCAACTCTGCACTGCAGCTCTCCAAGCGCGGCGGCGGCGTGGCATTCGCCCTGACCAACCTGCGCGAGTCCGGTGCGCCCATTAAGAAGATTGAAAACCAGTCCTCGGGCGTTATCCCCGTCATGAAGCTGCTGGAAGACGCCTTCTCCTACGCAAACCAGCTCGGCGCACGTCAGGGTGCCGGTGCCGTCTACCTGCACGCACACCACCCCGACATCTACGCATTCCTGGACACCAAGCGTGAGAACGCTGACGAGAAGATCCGCATCAAGACCCTCTCCCTGGGCGTTGTCATCCCCGACATCACCTTCGAGCTGGCGAAGAAGAACGAGGACATGTACCTCTTCTCCCCGTACGATGTGGAACGCATCTACGGCGTGCCCTTCTCCGACATCAACGTCTCCGAGAAGTACTACGAAATGGTCGACGATGCGCGCATCACCAAGACCAAGATCAACGCGCGTGAGTTCTTCCAGACCATCGCAGAGATCCAGTTCGAGTCCGGCTACCCGTACGTGATGTTCGAAGACACCGTCAACCGCGCGAACCCCATCGCCGGTAAAGTCATCATGTCCAACCTGTGCTCCGAGATCCTGCAGGTTTCTGAGCCCTCCACCTACCACGCTGACCTCGGCTACGAGACCGTCGGTAAGGACATCTCCTGCAACCTCGGTTCGCTGAACATTGCACTGACCATGGACGGCGACGACTTCGGCAAGACCGTGGAAACCGCGATTCGTTCGCTGACCTCCGTCTCTGACCAGTCCGACATCCGCTCCGTACCCTCCATCGAGCGCGGCAACAACATGAGCCACGCCGTGGGTCTGGGCCAGATGAACCTGCACGGCTACCTGGCACGCGAGCACGTCTACTACGGTTCCGAAGAAGCGCTGGACTTCACCAACATGTACTTCTACACCGTCGCCTACCACGCAATCCGCGCCTCCATGCAGATTGCTAAGGAACGCGGCCAGCGTTTCGAGGGCTTCGAGAACTCGAAGTACGCATCCGGTGAGTTCTTCGCCAAGTACATTGAGAAGGAATGGGAACCGCAGACCGAGCGTACCCGCGAACTGTTCGCTAAGCACCACATCCCCACCCGTGAAGAGTGGATTCAGCTGGCTGCTGACGTGGCACAGTACGGCATGTACAACCAGAACCTGCAGGCTGTTCCGCCGACCGGCTCCATCTCCTACATCAACGGTTCGACCTCTTCGATTCACCCGATCGCTTCGAAGATTGAGATCCGCAAGGAAGGCAAGCTCGGCCGCGTCTACTACCCGGCGCCGTACATGACCAACGACAACCTGGAGTACTACCAGGACTCCTACGAAATTGGTTACGAGAAGATCATCGACACCTACGCTGTGGCAACCCAGCACGTGGACCAGGGCCTGTCGCTGACCCTCTTCTTCCGCGATACCGCAACCACCCGCGATATCAACCGCGCCCAGATTTACGCATGGCGTAAGGGCATCAAGACCATCTACTACATCCGTCTGCGTCAGATGGCTCTTGAGGGTACCGAGGTTGAAGGCTGCGTATCCTGCATGCTCTAGCCCGAATGCTGTGACGCATTCAGCTTGAGCTGGCACACTATAACTAAAGACTGGAAGGGGCGGTTACGGTGAACACGCAAACCGCCTGCGCGACCGGTTGGGCGCGCGTGGGACCGTAACCGCCCCTTAAGAATCGGAGAATTACTAATGAGCGAAAAGGTGAAGCTCGTCGACCACGTGGTCGAGGCTATCAACTGGAACCGTATTGAGGACGAGAAGGACCTTGAGGTTTGGGATCGTCTGACCGGTAACTTCTGGCTGCCGGAAAAGGTGCCGCTGAGCAACGACGTGCCCTCCTGGAAGACCCTGACCGAGGAAGAGAAGCAGCTGACCATGCGCGTCTTCACCGGTCTGACCCTGCTGGACACCATCCAGGGTACTGTCGGTGCTGTGTCCCTGCTGCCGGACGCTGTGACCGCGCACGAAGAGGCCGTGTACACCAACATTGCGTTCATGGAGTCCGTGCACGCAAAGTCGTACTCCTCGATCTTCTCGACCCTCGCCTCCACCAAGGAGATTGACGAGGCGTTCCGCTGGGCTTCTGAGAATGAGCACCTGCAGAAGAAGGCGAAGATTGTTCTGTCCTACTACATCGGTGACGACCCGCTGAAGAAGAAGGTTGCCTCCACTCTGCTGGAGTCCTTCCTGTTCTACTCGGGCTTCTACCTGCCCATGTACTGGTCTTCGCACGCGAAGCTGACCAACACCGCTGACCTGATTCGTCTGATTATTCGTGACGAGGCAGTGCACGGCTACTACATTGGTTACAAGTTCCAGCGCGGACTGGCGAAGGAGTCCGCGGAGCGTCAGGCAGAGCTGAAGGAGTACACCTTCAACCTGCTGTACGAACTGTACGAGAACGAGGTGGCGTACACCCACTCCCTGTATGACGGTGTGGGCTGGAGCGAGGACGTGAAGAAGTTCCTGCACTACAACGCCAACAAGGCTCTGATGAACCTGGGCTACGAGCCGATGTTCCCTGCGTCCGTGACTAACGTGTCCCCGGCGATCCTGTCGGCACTGTCCCCGAACGCTGATGAGAACCACGACTTCTTCTCGGGTTCCGGCTCTTCCTACGTGATCGGTAAGGCTGTGAACACCGAGGACGAGGACTGGGACTTCTAAGGCTGAGAGTTCTAAGCTTTGGGACTTCTAAGCGCCCTTTCTCGCCGTGAGATATCAGGCTGAGATAAAAACCGAGCGGAACCCCCGCGTGTCCACTGCGGATGCGTGGGGGTTCCGCCGTTTAACTGGGTGAGGAACGGGGGAGAGACGACAGAGAGATAGCGGAGAAACAGGGGGGGGTAGGAGCGGTTTTGCCGGTCCCGGCGGTTCCAACTGCCGGAATTTTTGCCTTCACCCCGTAGCATAAAAAATTATTGATATATCGGGGTGCGGGGCGTACTGTTGGACTACTATCCCGCAATCCCGAAAGGAACACCCATGCGTTCAGTAGTCATGGAAGCCCCCGGCAAGGTCGTCGTCAACGAAGTCGACAAGCCGACCCTCCTTGAACCCACCGACGCCATCATCAAGCTCGCAGCATCCTGCATCTGCGGCTCCGACCTGTGGCCCTACCGCGGCGCACAGCCCGTCGACCACCGAGCAATGGGCCACGAATACATCGGCGAAGTCGTAGAGGTCGGCTCCGAGGTCACCACCGTAGCCCCCGGCGATTTCGTCGTAGGCTCCTTCTGCATCTCCTGCGGCGAATGCGAAACCTGCACCGCAGGCTACCCCTCCCGCTGCCTCAAGACAATCGCGGCAGGCGACGCCTTCATCGGCGCACGCTCCAACGGCACCCAGGCAGAATACGCCCGCGTACCCTTCGCAGACGGCACCCTCGTCAAGACCCCTGCAGCACCCACCGCAGAGCAGATCCCGCACCTGATGGCGGCATCCGACGTGCTCGGCACCGGCTGGTACGCAGCGGACGCAGCGCAGGCTGGCCCCGGCAAGACCATCGTCGTTGTTGGCGACGGTGCGGTCGGCCTGAGCGCAGTCATCGGCGCTAAGCAGCTCGGCGCGGAGAAGATCATCATCATGTCCCGCAACCCCGAACGTCAGGCGCTCGCTAAGGCATTCGGTGCAACCCACATCGTGGAAGAGCGCGGCGAAGAGGGCATCGCCAAGGTCATGGAGCTCACCGACGGCGTGGGCGCACACGGCGTTGCGGAGGCTGTCGGCACCCAGCAGTCCTTCGACCAGGCACTCGGCTGCGTACGCCACGGCGGCTACATCGGCTTCGTGGGCGTGCCGCACGACAGCTCCATCGGCACCGATAAGCTCTTCGGCAAGCAGGTTCACCTGGAAGGTGGCCCCGCCCCCGTACGCAAGTACCTGCCGACCCTCATCGACCTGATTTACAAGGGCGAAATTGAGCCCGGCCGCGTCTTCGACCTGGTTCTGCCCATTGACGAGGCGGCTAAGGGTTACGAGGCAATGGACCAGCGTACCGCCACCAAGGTTCTGCTGACCATGCCGTAATAGCCGGTCGTATCGCCGGTTCTTGTGTCGGTTCCTGCACCGGCAGCCCGGCGTGTATGCGCTACTAATCCCCGCACCGACCCTGTCGCTCCACGTGAGCGGAGGTCACCGGTTGCGGGGATTAGTGCATTAAAAATTGGGTTTATTTGCCACCTTTCGGCGAGGTGAGGGACAAATGAGTGAGCCAAGGCATAGAATAAAAGAGCATGATTCGTACAACTCGAAGGATGACAATGACGAAGAAGCCTTTCCCTTCCGACCTCGAAATCGCACTTGCCGCCGATCTTTGGCCTATTAATAAGATCGCAGCAGACAACGGCATCAGCGAAGATCGCCTTGAACCCTACGGCAAGTATGTCGCTAAGGTCCTCCTCGACGAAACCACCAACGCAGAGACCGCCCGCAAGCGCGGCTCCAAGTACATCGTGGTTACCGCAGTCACCCCCACCCCGCTCGGTGAAGGTAAGACCGCAACCTCCGTCTCCCTCGCACAGGGCTTCGCCCAGACCGGCCGCAAGGCAATCCTGGCTCTGCGTCAGCCCGCAATGGGCCCGACCTTCGGCATTAAGGGCGGCGCAGCGGGCGGCGGCTACTCCCAGATCGTTCCCATGGAGAAGCTGAACCTGCACCTGACCGGCGATTTCCATGCCGTCACCGCAGCACACAACCTGCTTGCCGCAATGATCGACAACCACCTGCACCACGGTAACGAGTTGCGCATCGACCCGCGCGCAATCGAGTGGCGCCGCGTTATCGACATGAACGACCGCTCCCTGCGCAACATCGTCGTGGGCCTGGGCGAACGCATGGACGGCGTGGTCCGCGAGACCGGTTTCGATATCACCAGCGCCTCCGAAATCATGGTGATTCTCTCGCTGGCAACCTCCTTCAAGGACCTGCGTGAGCGCCTGGCAAAGATTGTGATCGGCCTGAACTACGATGGCGAGCCCGTCACCGCAGCCGACCTGAAGGCTGACGGTGCAATGTCCGTCATCCTGGCAGACGCAATCAACCCGAACCTGCTGCAGACCCTGGAGCACACCCCCGCACTGATTCACGCGGGCCCCTTCGGCAACATCGCAACCGGTAACTCCTCCGTGGTCGCCGACTACGTTGGCCTGGAGTACTCCGACTACGTGATTACCGAGGCTGGCTTCGGTGCCGACATGGGTGCGGAGCGTTTCTTCAACGTCAAGTGCCGCGTCTCCGGCCTGAAGCCCGACGCTGCAGTGCTCGTCGTCACCGTGCGCTCCTTGAAGTCCCACTCCGGCCTGTACAAGATCGTTCCGGGCAAGCCCCTGCCCGAAGGCATGCTGCAGGAAAGCCCCTCCGACGTGGAGAAGGGCGCAGAGAACCTGAAGAAGCACATCGAGATTGTGCGCAACTTCGGTGTTCAGCCGGTCGTGGCAATCAACGCGTTCCCGACCGACTTCGAGTCCGAGCACGAGACCATCCGCCGTATCGCTGAGGAAGCTGGCGCTCGCGTCGCTATTCACCGCGGTGTGGCTGAGGGTGGTAAGGGCACCACCGACCTGGCAAACGTAGTTGCTGAGGCATGTGACGACGTTTCGGATCTGAAGTACACCTACGACCTTGAGGACTCCATCGAGACCAAGATCGAGAAGGTTGCCACCAAGGTCTACGGTGCGGACGGCATCTCCATTGCTCCGGCTGCCGCTAAGCAGCTGAAGCGTTTCGCTGAGCTGGGCTACTCGCACCTGCCCGTGGTCATTGCGAAGACCCACCTGTCCATCTCTTCGGATGCAACTCTGAAGGGCGCACCGACCGGCTGGACCCTGCCCGTGCGCGAGGTTCGCCTGGCTGCAGGTGCCGGCTACGTCTACGCTATCTGCGGCACCATGCGCACCATGCCGGGCCTGAGCAAGAGCCCCGCAGCTGAGCGCATTGGCTTCGACGAGAACGGCGTGATGGTCGGCCTGTCCTAAGGCGACTATTCCGGCTGATCTATAGCTAGTGGAGGCGGCGTTCCTTCCCCACAGCGGGGGAGGGGCGCCGCTTTCCTGTGCTCCAGTGGTGGCAGGTACCGGGCGGCAGATGGGGTGAATGCCGGTGTGATTGCCGGCGAAAGGTGGAGCGTATTGGTGTTTTGGGCGCTGAAGGGTACTGAATAGTGCTGAATGGCGGGGGAGTGAAGGATAGTGAAACCCCTAGTGGAGGGGTCTTTCAACCTTTCCTTGAAGGCTCCCGTATGCCCCTCCGGAAGGCGGAAATGGTATGTATAGCTCAATAAATGGGCTCTATGTATGCTTGAAGGTCAAGTTTTATTAAACAATCTGTAGAGATTGATTTTTTAGTGACACACTGTCTTGCATTTTGTGAAAATATAGTATTGACTAGGTGTTTTATTTTTTGACAGGGGTTTCAATGGGTGTACTCAGTGAACCTGAAGGCGGGGCTGCTGTTATTGTTTTGTTATAAAAGTTCTACTTTAGGGGGTGCCTAATGGGATCAAACAGACCAATTGATTTTTCCCTCGCGTGTATACCTGAACATGTTTTGAACAGTGTGCGGCACATTTTTTCCGTTCCATGAAGTTGCAAGAGCTTGAAGATAGTTTGACCTTAACCCTCTACTTCCGCGGAATACCGGGCTAAAACCGGGTATTGAGCCTTCAAAATTGCTGAGTATGAAGCTCAGGTTAAAGGTGCACCGAAGTGCCAAATGAGGGAAAATCTAAAATTATTTTGGGTGAAATAAGTCACATTAAAACTCGAAAAAAATGAAATTGGTACGTATGGATAGCCTAAAAAACAGCTGTTTTTATTACAGAACGATTACATTGAGACTCAAGCCACTAAAACCGGCTCTCCGTACCAAATTGAGCGGTAAAACAGCCCCCAAAAAGTTCGCTACTATTGAGTCATCAAGTAATCGTGAGATTTCCAAAGTCCTCGGGTTGCTTGTGTTTGAGTGAGTGATAGATACCCCTGGGTGTCATGAGAAGCGACTGTGTATCGATGCGCAGTCGCTTCTCTGTTTAACTTTTGAATTTCGCTGCTTGAATTTCAATGGAGCCTCAGATAGGCGGGACCTTGGCTAGAGCCTGTACCGAACGTGCTCCAGAGTCTGTTCCGAAGGCGCCCTGAACATGCATCCCGCACATTCAACGCCGAATGCGCTCGGAATGCGCTCATAGGGAAGTGCTCTAGATGGGTGCCTGCCGCATCATGGGAACCCCTACACTGGAACTATGACTACTTACCCCGAACCCACCCTCATCTTTGAGAACCCCGAACTGACCGTCCGTGCGTTCAGTGTCTCCGAGATGGACAATAGCGTCTACCTCATCACCATGCGCGCCACCGGCGAGCAGGTGCTCATTGATCCCGCAGACGATGCAGAAGAACTCTACGCCTTCACCCTCGACGCGCTCCTGAACGACTGCCCGCAGCTCGAACTGGCAGACGGCGAAGAACGCCGCGTGCGCGTTATGGAGAGGGATGAGGACTTCAATTCCCTCAGGCCTCGCGCAATCGGTCTGACCGGCATCCTGGTTACCCACGGCCATTGGGACCACATTCGCGCTATTAAGGAGCTTGACCGCCTCACCGGTGCCGTCACCTCCGCGGGTGCGGCTGATGTGGCTGACATTAAGGAACAGGAAGACTACACCGTCGAAGAGGAGCTGACCGGCGGCGAAAGCTTCGACTTCTACCTCTCTGACACTGTCATCCGCGCCCTGCACGTGCCCGGCCACACCCCCGGATCCATCGTCTACACCCTCGAAACCACCTGGGAAGACGGCACCCCCGCAACCCTGCTGTTCACCGGCGACACCCTCTTCCCCGGCGGCGTGGGCAAGACCGACTCCCCGCAGCAGTTCGGCGAGCTCTTCTCCAACGTGCTCGAAAAGCTCTTCGGCGGCTTCGAAGACGACGCCATCGTGCTACCCGGCCACGGCCGCTCCACTACCCTCGGCGACGAGCGCCCCCACCTGGAAGAGTGGGGCACCCGCGGTTGGTAAACCGCGCCTGACAGCCCGCCTCATGTATCCGCCTCATATAAGTACTGCGCCCTCATGCCTTCACCTGCCGCATAATCCCGCTGGTGAAAGGCGTGAGGGTGTAGAATTTAAGTTCGAAGATAAGACGAAAGGATTTTCGATGACACCCCGCCCGGCACACGGTAGCACCGCACTCAAAGCGAACGATCTGACCAGCATCCGGGTTCAGGGTGCCCGCGAAAACAACCTCAAGAACGTAGACCTCACCATCCCGCGTGATGCGATGGTCGTCTTCACCGGCCTATCCGGCTCTGGTAAGTCCTCCCTCGCCTTCGACACCATCTTTGCGGAAGGTCAGCGCCGCTACGTTGAGTCGCTGTCCTCCTACGCGCGTATGTTCCTCGGACAGGTCGATAAGCCCGATGTAGACTTCATCGAGGGCCTCTCCCCGGCGGTGTCTATCGACCAGAAGTCCACCTCCAAGAACCCGCGCTCAACCGTTGGTACCATCACCGAAATCTACGACTACATGCGTCTGCTCTGGGCACGAATCGGCCACCCGCACTGCCCCGAATGCGGCGAAGAAATCACCCAGCAGACCCCGCAGCAGATCGTGGACATTCTGCAGGAATACCCCGAACGCACCCGCCTGCAGATCCTCGCACCCGTCGTCAGCGCACGTAAGGGCGAATTCGTAGACCTCTTCAAGGACCTGCTCACCCAGGGCTACTCGCGTGCCCGCGTGGACGGTGAAACCGTGCAGCTCTCCGACCCGCCCAAGCTCGCCAAGCAGTACAAGCACACCATCGAGGTGGTCGTCGACCGCATCGTCATTAAGGACGGTATTCACCAGCGCCTGACCGACTCCATCGAAACCGCGCTTAAGCTCGCCGACGGCCGCGTACTCATCGACTTCGTGGACCGCGAGCAGGACGACCCTGAACGCACCCGCTCCTTCAGCGAAAACCTCGCCTGCCCCAACAACCATCCGCTGCAGATCGACACCATCGAGCCGCGCGCCTTCTCCTTCAACTCGCCGTTCGGCGCATGTAGCGCCTGCGACGGCATCGGCTCGCGCCTGGAAGTAGACACCGAACTGCTCGTACCCAACCCCGATTTGACCCTCGGCGAGGGCGCTATCGCCCCCTGGTCGCAGGGCAAAGCAACCACCGAATACTGGCTGCGCCTGCTCGCAGGCCTGGGGGAGGAGCTCGGCTTCGACCTGAACACCCCCTTCAAGAACCTACCCGCCAAGACCCGCGCCGCCATCCTGGACGGCAAGGACTACAAGGTTGAGGTGTCCTACCGCAACCGCTTCGGCCGCGAACGCCGCTACACCTCCGGATTCGAAGGCGTGAAGGCGTACATCAAGCGCAAGCACGAAGAAACCGAATCGGACTTCGCCCGCGACCGCTACGAACAGTACATGCGCCAGGTCGCCTGCCCCTCCTGCGGTGGCGCGCGCCTGAACCCGACCATCCTCGGTGTGAAGGTCGGCGGCCAGTCCATCGCAGACATCACCGACCTGTCCCTGGCTGACGCGCTCGCCTTCGTGCGCGGTCTGCAGCTCAGCCCCCGCGAAGCCAAGATCGGCGAGCAGGTCCTCAAAGAAATCGACGCGCGCCTGCAGTTCCTGCTGGACGTGGGCCTGGACTACCTGACCCTCTCACGCTCCGCCGGTACGCTCTCCGGCGGTGAGGCGCAGCGCATCCGCCTCGCAACCCAGATCGGTTCGGGCCTGGTCGGGGTGCTCTACGTGCTCGACGAGCCCTCCATCGGTCTGCACCAGCGCGATAACCGCCGCCTCATCGAAACCCTCACCAAGCTGCGCGATATGGGCAACACGCTAATCGTGGTTGAGCACGACGAAGACACCATGCGCGAAGCCGACTGGATTGTGGACGTAGGACCCGGCGCCGGCGAGCACGGCGGCGAAATCGTGCACTCCGGCAACTTTGAGGAGCTGCTGAAGAATACCAAGTCCATTACCGGCGACTACATGGCTGGCCGCCGCAGCATTGAGGTGCCCGCATCCCGCCGCCCCGTGGACAAGGAACGCCAGCTGACCGTGCGCGGCGCCCGCGAAAACAACCTCAAGAACGTGACCGTGTCCTTCCCGCTGGGTGTGTTCACCGCGGTGACCGGTGTGTCCGGATCGGGTAAATCCACCCTCGTCAACGACATTCTGTACACCTCCCTGGCGAACAAGCTCAACGGCGCCAAGCAGGTACCCGGCCGCCACAAGAGCATCGACGGACTGGAACACCTGGACAAGGTCATTCACGTGGACCAGTCGCCCATCGGCCGCACCCCGCGTTCGAACCCCGCCACCTACACCGGCGTGTTCGACCACATCCGCAAGCTGTTCGCAGAGACCAGCGAAGCGAAAATGCGCGGCTACACCCCCGGCCGATTCTCCTTCAACGTCAAGGGCGGCCGCTGTGAGGACTGCTCCGGCGACGGCACCCTGAAGATTGAAATGAACTTCCTGCCGGACGTGTACGTGCCCTGCGAAACCTGCCACGGCAAGCGCTACAACCGCGAAACTCTCGAAGTGCACTACAAGGGCAAGACCATTGCCGACGTACTCGAAATGCCTGTGGAAGAAGCCGCCGAGTTCTTCGCCGCATTCACCCCGATTGCGCGCCACCTGAACACCCTCGTGGACGTGGGCCTGGGCTACATTCGCCTGGGTCAGCCCGCAACGACCCTCTCCGGCGGTGAAGCGCAGCGCGTGAAGCTCGCAACCGAACTGCAGAAGCGCTCCAACGGTCGCTCCATCTACGTGCTGGACGAGCCGACCACCGGCCTGCACTTTGAAGACATCCGCAAGCTGCTCGCCGTGCTGCAATCGCTGGTGGACAAGGGCAATAGCGTCATCACCATCGAGCACAACCTGGACGTGGTCAAGTGCGCCGACTGGATTATCGATATGGGCCCCGAAGGCGGTAGCGGCGGCGGCACCGTCATTGCCGAGGGCACCCCGGAACAGGTAGCTCAGGTGAAGGGTTCGCACACCGGCGCGTTCCTTGCTGAGATCCTGAACTAGTCGAGAACGTGAACCAGAGGAAACCTACGTGACTGATACTCAAGGAACCGCAACAGCCCGGGGAGCCCAGGCAACCCGTGGCTCTATGAACAGGGGCGCTGTGAACCGTGGTGCTGTGACCACCGTGGACCGTGCGCGGCATATCCTGCACACCCAGCTGGAGGCGGACTTCTGCCAGGCACCCGGCTCGATTAGCCGCGCCCTCAAAGAGCTACGCGACTACCCGGAAGCCGAGAGCCTGCCGCTACTTGCCACCGTGCAGCCGCCCTCCGAGAAGATGGGCGCCGCACGCCGCCGCAACGACGACATCTGGGAGCTGCGCGTCGCCAACTACGCAAGCGTCGGCATTCTCTGCGCCAAGCATCCGCGCGTGCTGGACAAGGCCATCGACTACATGCTCGGTGACCAGTCGAACTGGCTCGGCGACTACGCGCAACTGCGCCAGCTCAACGAACTGCTCACCCCCTACACCCAGCAGGTCAGCGGCACGAGCATCTACTACACGCCCGGCCGCGCCCTGCTGAACTCGGTTGTACCCGAGGGCGTGCAGGCGCAGGAGGTCAAGTGCGCCGTGCCCGGTGTGGGCATGATGCGTCGCGTTGACCCCGCCGAGCTGAAGGCGGCGCTGCTCGCCGAAATCACCGGTGAACGCACCATCAGCAGGGAAGCAAACGCCTCCGCGGGTGCGATTGAGGTTGACCCGCAGGACACGCAGGCACGCGTAACCCGTCTGCGCGTGGAGCTGTTGGACGCTGAACAGTTTGAGCGTTTCCGCGGGGATAAACGCTACTCGAACGCGCTGGGCTTTAGCGTGACCCGCCCGGATGTGCTGGTGCTCGCCGCATACCCCGTGGATGAGAACGCATCTAAGGCACCTGATGCACCCGCGGCGGGGGAGAGCCCCGCGCTCGTAGACCCTATCGCTATGGTTGGCCTGAGTGATGATTCGCCGATTATGCGCCAGATTGGTATTGACGTGCTGCCCGCCTGGCGTGGTGCCGGCATTGCGAGCGCTCTGGTGCGCGATGCGGCACGCCTGACCCTGGCGGAAGGGTACCTGCCGTTCTACGGTACGAGCCCGTCGCACATGCTGTCGCAGAGGGTTGCGATGAATGCTGGGTTGGTGCCGACCTGGTGGGAGTACGTGTCCACCAGCCTGAACGACCTACCCATGGACTAGAGCCGCCCGCACTAGGCATAACAGGCACTAGACAAACAGCATATGCGCGAAAGCCCCCCGAGATCAGAGTCTCGGGGGCTTTTTGCTGCTGAGTTTCGCGTGTTAGCCGCGCGGGGTTCAGCGTGCCGGGATTTTCACGGAGTCCAGCGTCTAGGGTCGCCGCATAAGGAACAGCGTCTAGAGCCTTACCAGTTACAGCTCCGCGCCGTTGCTGGCAATCACCTCGCGGTACCAGTGGAAGGACTTCTTACGGTAACGCGCCAGGGTGCCGGTGCCGTCGTCGTTGCGGTCCACGTAGATGAACCCGTAGCGCTTGGACATCTGCGCGGTGGAGGCGCTAATCATGTCGATGCAACCCCAGGTGGTGTAGCCGAGCACGTTCACGCCGTCCTCGATCGCCTCGCGTACCGCGTGCAGGTGCTGGCGCAGGTAGTCGATGCGGTAGTCGTCCTCCACGGTGAGCTCACCGTTCACCTCGACCAGTTCGTCGCGGGCGCCCAGGCCGTTCTCCACGATGAACAGCGGCTTCTGCCAGCGGTCCCAATACTGGTTGAGGACCACGCGCAGGCCGGTCGGGTCGATCTGCCAGCCCCATTCGCTGGAGGGCAGGGTCGGGTTCGCCACGCCGCCGAGGATGTTGCCTTCGCCGCGTTCGCCTCGTGCCGGGTCGCCGGTCGCGCAGGTGGACATGTAGTAGCTGAACGACACGAAATCCACGGTGTTCTTCAGATCCTCGCGGTCCTGCTCGGTGATGTTCAGCTCCACGCCCTTCTCACGCAGGGCACGCAGGAAGTAGCCGGGGTATGCGCCACGCACGTGCACGTCACCGAACGCGAAGTTCGCCTGTTCCGCCTGCATGGCGGCGAGTACGTCGGCGGGGTCGGGGGTGAGCGGGTAGGTGGGCATGGCAAGAATCATGCAGCCGATCTGGGCGCCCGGTGCCAGTTCGCGTGCCGCAGCGGTGGCGCGTGCGGAGGCGACCAGCTCGTGGTGCATCGCCTGGTACAGGTCGGCGTCGCTGAGCTGATCCGCCGGGGTGTTAATGCCGCCGGACATGAACGGCAGGTGCAGCATCGAGTTGATTTCGTTGAAGGTCAGCCAGTACTTCACACGCTTGCCGTAGCGGGCGAATACGGTGCGTGCGTAGCGTTCGTAGAAGCCGATGAGTTCGCGGCTGGTCCAGCCGTTGTACTGTTCGACCAGGTGCAGCGGGGTTTCGTAGTGGCTGAGGGTGATGAGCGGTTCCATGCCGTGCTTTTCGAGCTCGTCGAGCACGCGGTCGTAGAAGGCGAGGCCCGCCTCGTTCGGGGTTTCTTCGTCGCCGCGGGGGAAGATACGCGACCAGGCGATGGAGAAGCGGAAGACCTTGAATCCCATCTCCGCGAGCAGGGCGATGTCTTCGCGGTAGCGGTGGTAGAAGTCGATGCCCTCCAGCTTGAGGTTGTCCTCGGTGGGTTCGGCGGTGCGCGGGTGCAGGCCGCCGGCGGGCAGCACATCCTGCAGGCTGGGGCCCTTGCCGTCTTCGTTCCAGGCACCCTCGAACTGGTTGGCGGCGGCGGCGCCTCCGAAGAGGAACCCGTCAGGGAATGCGCCGAGCGGCTGCGGCTCGGTCAGCGCCGGGTTGGAATTGGGCAGAGGGGCGGTTTGGGCGGTGATGTGCTGGTCCTGATGCACGGCATCCTCCAAGGTGTTTTGGGGTTTTCTTCTACCCTAGCGGAGGGGGTGGGGGATTACTAGGTTTTAGCTACCCGGGTGGGCGTTTTCGCATTGTGGGGAGGCGTAGGAGCTGTGGCGGGCGTAACCGTAAAATAGGAACGTGCAGATTATTCGAGAGACCGGCCCCGAATCCGGCGATATCCTCATTCACCACGATCAGACGGTGCAGATGCTCCGCGAGGTGGCAAGCGGGCAGCGTGAAGCCACCCTACGCATGTATCAGCCGAACCCGACGGTTGCGTTTGGCCGCCGTGACGAACTGAACCCCGGCTTCGCGGACGCCTCCGCAGCGTGCGCCGAGCACGGCTTTGAGGTGCTGGTGCGCAAGGTCGGTGGGCACGCCGCCGCCTACCATCAGGGGTGCCTGGTCGTGGACCATTTTCAGCCCGCCTCTGACGCCCGTAGCGGCAACACCCTACGCTACGAACTCTTCGGTTCCATGTATGCGCAGGCGCTCCGCGAGGTTGGCGTGGATGCGCGCATGGGCGAGATTCCGGGGGAGTACTGCCCCGGCGAGTATTCGGTGCACGCGCAGCTTCCCGCCTCCGCAGGTGGTGGCCGCATTAAACTGGTCGGCACCGCCCAGCGTGTGGTGACCGGCGGCTGGTGGTTCAGCACCGGCATCGTGGTCTCTGATTCTGCACCCCTGCGGGCGGTCACCGCGGATGTGTACCGTGCCCTCGGCATGGAGCTGGATCCCGCCACGGTTGGCGCGGCGCAGGACGCGAACCCCGCCCTGCTCATGGAAGACCTGGAAGACGCCATCGTTGAGGTGTACGCCCAAAACGGTTTTCACTAGGTTGTTTTATTTCTGACTTTTATCCGTAACTTATTCGATATATCCCCACCTGAAGCGAAGGAGCATCCATGCGTTGGGCACAGATTAAAGACTCGAAGGGCAGCCGCGCGGTCTGCTTCTTCGAAGAGACCGTGTACGAGCTTCCGGCGAAGCTCAGCCCGCTACTGAATTTCTACAGCCGGTTCCGCCTGAACTTTGGCGACCCGAAGAATGCTGTGGCGATCCTGAAGGAGAACGGCGCGACCGTCATGGGTCACGGCGAGGAGCTGTGGAACTCACTGCCCTTTATTCGCCCGCTGGATAAGCCCGGCAAGATTGTGTGCGCCGGCCTGAACTACCGCGACCACGCCGCGGAAATGAACCTTGAAGTGCCCGAGCATCCGGCGCTGTTCGCGAAGTTCCCGAACGCGCTGATTGGCCCCGGCGAGCAGATCCGCATGCCCGCCGACGACGGCACCGGCAGCACGAAAATCGACTGGGAGGTCGAGCTCTGCCTGGTCGTGGGCGCTCGCCTGCGTAACGCCACGGAGGAGCAGGCACTTGAGGCTCTGATGGGGTACACGGTCATGAATGATGTGTCGGTGCGTGACTGGCAGGGTCGTTCCTCGGAGTGGTTCCAGGGCAAGAACTGGGATGCGATGACCCCGTTCGGTCCGGTGATTGTGAGCCCCGATGAGGTTGACCCGGTTGCCGGTCTGGAGCTGGTGTGCGAGGTGGACGGCGTGGTGCGTCAGCGTGGCACGACGGCGGATATGGTGTTCACCCCCGCGCAGCTGCTGTCCTATATTTCGCGGTTCATGACCCTGGAACCGGGCGATCTGGTGGCGACGGGTACCCCCGCCGGGGTTGGCCTGTCGCTGTATCCGCGTCAGTGGTTGAAGCCGGGTCAGACGGTTCGCACCCGCATTGAGGGTATTGGCGAGCTGGTGAATGTCTGCTCGGAGGCGGGCGCGCTGTAGTTATTCGGTAGCTCTGTGAGTAACCGCTATTGAACCCACCTGAACCCACAGAGGCGGGTGCGGCACCTGCTATTGGGTGCACCGCAAGGCACCCACAAATGAATATCTATGCACCCCGCATGTGTTTTTGAGGCGCATGCGGGGTGTTTCTATGCTTTCTAAAGCTCCCGGTGGGCGGCTTGGAATTCTTGGAATGTACAATGAAGGGCGTCCTGCGTGGGGGAGTGTGGTGCATGCATGGTTACACACTGACAAACACATAGAAACTTTGAACTTTTACGTGAATTTTAGGGTTTTGGGTGGGTTTTGTGGGTCTATAGGGGTGAAACAAGGGGGTGCTCCCGGTGGTGATTGCGACTCAAAAATGGTTGACGGGGCTCACAGAAGCCCCTGTTTCAGTGACTGAGACCATATCTACCTTTGGTGCGGAATCCCAAATTGTGGTCACGTGTGAGAAATTCAACAGACCGTTTTGGCGCGTCATTCCGGGAACTTTGAGGTTGAGGGTTTAGTTTCCCGTGCGCATTTTTCGTTTTTCTGAAGCTATACTCGCTTGACTAGGGGTAAAGCATAAACACTGCGGTGCAAATTCCGAAAACCTGAACATCTATCAATGCACACAGGTGTAAAGAAATATGAGTCTAAACCTGAACCTTTATCAAAAAATCGGTGCCCCAAATCACAAACTCGTTTTGCGTTCGCCCAAAAGACTATGTAGGGTATGGGGATTATCTGAGAGTTTCCTGAGAATTCCTGCCAGAAGATCGGGGCCCACCCGGGCACACCCTCAGATGCATATTTCACTCACGTCCGTGTTTGTTCATACAAACGCACTCACTCAAACAAGCCGACACGAACGGAAGAAAAACATGACCATAACTGCATCCAAAAACCCGGCACAGCGCCCGGCAAACCGCCGCCGTGCCACCATCGCTGCCTCCGCAGCACTGGCAACCGTCATCACCGGCGCGAACCTCCCCGCGACCTTCGGTGCGACCGCCTCCACCCGCAACGTATCCGGTACCACCTGCGTCGACGCAGGCTACCGCACCGTGCCGACCCTCGCGAACATCACCAACGTCGCGCCCGGTCCGACCTGCTACTGGAACCCCGACCAGCAGGCACAGACCATCGACACTCTCGCACCCGTCAACTCCTCCCTCACCAAGGAGCAGCTGACCACCACCGAGAACACCTCGCCCCTGAGCGGCAAGCTCGCCAGCGACTCCTTCGCAGCCCAGAAGCTCACCGGCACCGAAGCCGTCGCGCCCAACAGCAGCGAAATTAGCCGCACCTTCCTCGAATACAGCGGCGATGCGGGCAACCATCCCGTCACCACCGCCATCAACGGCGGTACCCTCAAGAAGATTCGCACCCAGACCGTCGGCGGCCACGAGAATATCCCGACCCTCGCCGTGAACTCCGCGAACCCGCACCAGGAGTACGTCGAGGTCGTCTCCCGCGACCAGCGCGTCAACGCTAACGCGGAGAACAAGCGCATTCTCACCGGCGGCATCCCGATCCCGAACTGGCTTGCCGAGGACCACGGCCTCTCCGGCGACCAGTCCGTCGCCCTGTACGACGAGGCGACCGGCATCTGGCGCTCCTACTTCAAGTTCGTCAAGGATGCAGACGCACAGACCTACACCAGCACCGCCCGTGTGCAGGTCGGCGGCGGCAACGCGTCCACCCCCAAGAGCGCCAAGATTCAGTACGACAACGTTGGCCGCGGCAACGCAGGCCAGACCGTCACCATCAAGGCGCCCGTCAGCATTGACGTGAAGTCCGGCAACGCCCGCACCTCCTACCCGATTGCTCGCGGTGCGAAGTTCCGCCTGGCGAAGAACGTGCCCGGCGCGTCCATCAACGAGACCACCGGCGAGATTACCTACAAGATTCCCGCAGGCACCCGCGGCACCGTGGACATTCCCGTGGCGGTTGACTACCCGGCAACCTACCACGTGTCCTCCGGCGGTTACATGCTCGCTAAGCCGAACTTCGGCGGCGTGGGCGAAGACAACTACTGGCTGACCCTCAAGAACGGCACCTCCTCCGTGGTGGGCCTGGCAAATGAGCTCACCCAGATTGGTGTGGACGAGCTCAAGGCCGGCAAGATCAACCACATGGTGTCCATCACCGCGGCTGACTACGCTGCACTGGTCTCCTCCTTCCCCGCGAAGGGTACCGACGGCAAGATTGACGCGAGCAAGTACCCGAACGCACCCCGCGCAGGTCAGCGTGGCTTCCTGCCCGCAAGCTTTGATGTGGAAGAGCACCTGGCAAACACCGGCCACGCTGACGACCAGCTCACCCGCATGATCCTGACCGCAATGAAGGAATACGGCTTCATCCTCACGGACCACAACCTCTTCACCAACGCATTCAACCTGGAGGCGGCAAGCTCCTACGCGCCCTACGCCCGCCAGGGTAAGAACGTGTATAAGGAAGACCCGCAGCTGGCGGCAATGTTCGCGAACTTCGTGCCCAGCGGCTTCACCGGCAACCAGTTCCCCTGGCAGCAGGTGCAGTGGATGCCCGTGAACTACACCGAGTCCGCTGAGAACACTGCACGCCGCGAGGGCACCCAGGTTCTGCCGCAGAGCAACAACCAGGCTGCCGACTCGAACGCTGACGCGCACAAGATTGCACGCCCCGTGACCGTGCGCCGCTCCGCCGTGCGCACCCCCAAGGCCGTGCGCATCAGCGACGCCGAGACTCAGAACGCGGCAGTGAACCAGGCTTCGGACGCCGTGAAGTTCAAGTACCCCTCGGATTCCTACGGTAAGACCGGCACCGGCTCCGGCGTGTTCTACCAGCCCGCCGAGCACCACGCCACCGTCTACTCCGGCGAGACCGCAGTCGCGCAGAGTGTTCACCAGTCGCACAAGGTTTCCCCGAACTACCGTTACGCGCGCGACTACAACTTCCAGGAAATCCAGCAGACCCCGAACTTCCGCCCCAGCCGCTGGGTCAACAAGGAGAAGGTCAACACTGCTGGCGGCCAGTTCTCCAGTGCGGAGACCGGCATCCGCTTTGCCTCCAACGGCAAGACCGGCACCTACTCGATCGATCTGAACACTCACGAGGTCACCGGCACCACATGGGATCTGCGCCGCGACAACGGCACGAACATCACCGTGAACCGCACCGGCAAGGCACCCGCACGCATGTCCGATGTGAAGGCGAAGAAGGGCTCAGCCGCACAGCTGTACTCGATCCCGCTGAAGGTACACGTGGTCGACAAGAACAGCCCCATCGCACGTGAGGACTCCGTCTCCCTGTACTCGGGCACCACCCAGAACGTGGCAGTCCTGAACAACGACGAGGCATCCTTCGGCGCATACAGCCGCGGCGAAACCGTGAAGAAGCTGGAGCTGCTCAACCAGCGCGGCCAGGCCGTCAGCGCATACAGCGACGAATACGGCACTTACCGTGTGGTGACCCTGCCCGACGGCACCCAGGGCATCGCGGTATCTGCTAAGAATAAGCAGGGCTTCGCGCCGCTGGTCCGCTACCGCGCAGTGACCGACAAGGGCGTAAAGTCCGCTGAAGGTTACCTGCAGGTGGCAGTCGCTAACCGCTAAGGGCCCGCTAGGGTTGCATGCCCGCGAGCTGATGCGCAGTTAGGGCACGGCGCTAGGCATTATGACCGCAATGTGATGAACCGCTCTAGGAGGGCGGTGGTCCACGACGTTGCCGCCACAATGACAACGCACCGACAGCTGCAACGGCATCGGATCAGCCGCATACAGCGCACCAGCAACACCAGCGAGCATCAGCGCACATAGGGGAGAGGGGCACGCTCAAGAAAGCACGCCGCGCAGGCGTAACTTCCTTGACGTGCCCCCTTTCCTGTACATAAGGTGAAAATACTATGACTCAGAGCCAGCACACAGACCAGACCGAAACTAACACCACCCACACTGACCATACCCACGAGCATGCATCGGATCATACCCACGAGGTGCCCACCAACGCGCCCCTCCTCGAAGGCAGCGGCCCCAAAGACTGGGAGGAACAGTTCGGCCCGTCCGTGGCGATTTTCTCTGCGCTCGCGAACCCGCTGCGCCTGGCGATTGCGCACCACCTGATGCACCGCCCACACAGCGTGAGCGAACTGCACACCTGCCTGGGCATTTCGCAGCCGCTCGCCTCGCACCACTTGCGCATCCTGCGTGAGGCGCACGTGATTGACCGTGAACAGCAGGGCCGCACCACCATTTACCGTCTGAAGGACGACCATATTAGCCACATTGTGGTTGACGTGTATGAGCATACGCGTGAGCATCATGCGGACTAGTTTGCCCTCAAGCTGAGCGTTGCCTGGGAGCCGTTGTAAGATGGTGTGTGTCCGTGCACCAGTACAGTGCGGAATAGTATGCGCACCCGCGGCGCCCCGAGTGGCACGCTTGCGCCTGAGTTAAGGAGACTTATGTCTGCCGCTGATTCTTCAGCAATTGTTATTAGCGTTTCTGGTGAGGAGCGCGAGGTCACCGCGAAGACTGCCGCTGAGCTGTTCGCTGACGACCCGAAGATCGTTGTGGCACGCGTGAACGGCGTGCTGGTTGATCTCTCCCACGAGCTGTCTGCTGGCGACTCCGTTGAGCCGGTTTTCATTCACGAACCGGACGGCCTGAACGTTCTGCGCCACTCCGCTGCGCACGTGATGGCGCAGGCGGTGCAGGAGTACCGCAAGGACGCCAAGCTGGGCATCGGCCCGTACATTACTGACGGCTTCTACTTTGACTTTGATGTGGCTGAGCCGTTCACTCCGGAAGATCTGAAGAAGATCGAGAAGTCGATGATTAAGATCATCAAGTCCGGTCAGCTGTTCCGCCGCCGCGTGGTCACCCACGACGAGGCTGTCGCCGAGATGGCGAACGAGCCGTACAAGCTGGAGCTGCTCTCCCTGACCCAGGGCCCCGGTTCTGGTGCGGATGCTGCCGAGGGCGCATCCGTGGAGGTCGGCGAGGGCGAAATCACCATTTACGACAACGTGCACCCGAAGACCGGCGAGACCGTCTGGAAGGACCTCTGCCGCGGCCCGCACCTGCCGAACACCAAGCTGATTGCTAACGGTTACGCCCTGATGCGTGCCGGTGGCGCGTACTGGCGCGGTTCTGAGAAGAACCCCATGCTGCAGCGTATTTACGGTACCGCATGGCCGACTAAGGAAGAGCTGGTGGCGTACAAGGAGCGCATCGCTGAGGCGGAGCGCCGTGACCACCGCCGCCTGGGCCGTGAGCTGGACCTGTTCTCCTTCCCGAAGAACATTGGCCCCGGCCTGCCGGTGATTCACCCTAAGGGTGGCGTGATTAAGCGCGAGATGGAAGACTACGTGCGTACCCGCCACATTCAGGAGGGTTTCCAGTACGTCAGCACCCCGCACATTTCGAAGGAAGACTTGTTCTACACTTCCGGTCACCTTCCGTACTATGCGGACGGCATGTTCCCGCCCATGGAGCTGGATAACGGTCATTACCGTCTGAAGGCTATGAACTGCCCGATGCACAACGAGATTTACCGTTCTCGTGGCCGTTCGTACCGTGAGCTGCCGCTGCGTTTCTTCGAGTTCGGCACCGTGTACCGTGACGAGAAGTCCGGCGTGCTGCAGGGCCTGACCCGTGTGCGCATGATTACTCAGGACGACTCGCACTCGTATGTGACGAAGGAGCAGGCACCGGACGAGGTGCGTCACCTGCTGAAGTTCATGCTGAGCCTGCTTGAGGACTTCGGCATGACTGACTTCTACCTTGAGCTGTCCACCCGCGACACTGAGGGTGATAAGAAGGATAAGTTCATCGGTACTGATGAGCAGTGGGAGGAGGCTACCGCGGTTCTGGAGCAGGTTGCGAAGGAGACCGGCCTGGAGCTCGTCCCGGATCCGGGTGGTGCTGCGTTCTACGGCCCGAAGATTTCGGTTCAGGCGAAGGACGCTATCGGCCGTACCTGGCAGATGTCGACCGTTCAGTATGACTTTAACCAGCCGAGCCGTTTCGGTCTGGAGTACCAGGCTGCGGACGGTACCGTGCAGGAGCCGGTCATGATTCACTCGGCGAAGTTCGGTTCGATTGAGCGCTTCTTGGGTGTGCTGACCGAGCACTATGCGGGCGCGTTCCCGGCGTGGTTGGCACCGGTCCAGGTCATTGGTGTGCCGGTGGCTGAGGCGTTCAACGACTACATGACCGAGATTGCGGACAAGCTACGTGCGCACGGTGTGCGTGTTGAGGTGGATTACGGTTCGGACCGTTTCACGAAGAAGATTCGTACCGCGTCTACTGAGAAGGTTCCGTTCATTCTGATTGCTGGCGGTGAGGATGCGGAGCACGGCGCTGTTTCGTTCCGTTTCCGCGGTAACAAGCAGGAGAATGGCGTGCCCGTGGATGAGGCTGTGGCACGTATTGTGGAGCATATCCGCAACCGCGTGAACGAAGACCCCAAGCCCAGCGCTGAAGCTGCTGAGTAGTAGCGGTTAGGATGCGGGTTCGTTGGCGATGCTGACTGCGGTTATCTGCGGTTAGCTGAGCCGGCGGACTTGCACTGAGCCTATATATAGAAACCACCCCCTTTGCGGCGATAAGCTGCGGAGGGGGTGGTTTTTGTGCGCCTTGAGGAGGCGAGAGTGGGGGAGTGCGGTTGGGGGTGCAGAAAACTGTGTTGTGGTGGAGTTTTCCCTAGTCCGGGTGGGTGTCTTCGTGCTAATGTAAGTGATGGTGCTAACGTTCGTTGTCGTTCGGAAGTGCCGGTAACTGTACGATTCGGATAATGATATCTGATACGTATCAGGTAGCCTGTGTTCACTTAGCTGATTTTGATATTTATATCCAAAGAATCAAAGGAGTAGCAAGTATTAAAGATAGTAATTTATTTGAATTCAAATAATATTAGTAATATCCAAGGAGGGTAATGGAAAATCTTTCTGAAGAGAAAGCTCGCAATAGAAAAAAATTTCTAGAAGAATACGAAAAATATAAAAGAACTCCTTCATGGTATGTTGTATCAAATATCTTAGAGGGAACCCCAGTGATGTGGCCAGATTCTATCGACTATGCTGAGTGGAGGCATAATTTAGCAGAGAAGCTAAACATTCCGGCAACATCCATAATTGTGGTTGGAAGCTCAAGGACTGGCTATTCTTTAAATACAAATAGGGAAAAGGATAGGTTGTTTTCTAGCTTCTGCGAGGAATCTGACATTGATGTCGCTATTGTGGACTCATTTTTGTTTGAGAAAGTTTGGAAAAGGTTTAATGAAATTTTTATCAATGGTAAAGTTAACTCAAAACTTAAAAGTAATGAGGTATTTTATAGAAAGATGTTATCTCGGGAGAGTTTATTAATTAGAAGTGACGTTATGGATGTTGTTCCAGACAAGGAAGCTTGGGCTAATGTTGCAGAAGATGATACATTGAAATTAGGAAAGGGGTTCTATGGTAATGAGATAGTGTTTAAGATATATCGAACACATGAAGCTATTTTGCGTTATCATATTGATAATGTTCAAAAAGTCTATAGGAATATTATTTCTTCTGAAGATTCCTAGTTATTTAAGGAGGTTTTACAATTGGCTGATATGAATTTTGATGGTTACTCAAATATAGGTTTTAGGATTGAGTCAATAAATTTATCTACTATAAAAGAGAGGGAAAGGTCCGGTTCCCTAAACTTGAGGCCTGAATATCAGAGGGAATTTGTGTGGCCTGTGAAGGCTCAAATCTCTCTGATTGAATCGATACTTCTGGGTTATCCTGTGCCTGAAATATATCTGGCATATGAAACTGATTCTGAAGGTAATCAGTCTGTTGAAGTGGTGGATGGTCAGCAAAGATTATCAACAATTATAAAATTCTATCGTGATGAGTTGGAGCTTGATGAGGAGTCTCTTGAATATAGGTATTCAATAGATAATTTTGCTGGAAAAAAATTCTCCGATCTTACTGAATCTGAAAAATTGAGTTTCTGGGAATATGAGATTCCTGTGCGTAAATTATCGAACATAGATGAGATGACAATCCGAACAGTCTTTGCTCGAGTAAACCGAGTCAATGTAATATTGAGCGATCAGGAACTTAGGAAGGCGCTATATCCAGGTGAATTCTATGATTTCTTAAAGGATTGTGCAGCAAGTAGTCTGTCTATTCGTTCTGGAGTATTTAGTGGGTCTCGTCGGTTGCGAGGGGGGGATTTGGAATTCTTTGCTGAGGTATTCCTTACTTGCCTATTTGGTATTAAAAACAAAAAAGCTGGTTTTGCAGAAAATTATGAATCTGTTTCCCTAGACTTTGAACCGTATAGGGAGAAATCAAAAGAATTTTTGAAGATTCTTGAAAGCCTGGGATCCTCACTTGAGTGGAAAAAAAGGACTAGATGGTCAAATATTGTTGATTTGTATACATTGATATATACTCTTTGGAAGCTTAATGTTCGTGATGCAGATAAACTAAAGGAATATAAAGATATGTTAACTGTATTCCAAGGAGTTGTTAATATAATTAAGCGGGTAGATGAATATTCTAGTCAGGTAGAGACTGAAGTCCTTAAGGAACTGGAAACTAATCAAATCCCATCAAAGTATAAGGATGTTTTGGTGGAAAAGTCTCAGGAATATTCAGAGGGAATCCGGAATTCATCTGATTTGGCGGCGCGTCGAAAGAGATATGTAGCGTTGAAGGAATGGCTGGAACTAAAAAATAACGAATAAGGTATCTCTGAAACGTGTTTGGGACCCGGCGGACTATCACATAAGATAGCCCGCCGGGTCCTCCTTTATGTATCTTGGGGAATAAGTTAGCCCTGAGAACCTTCAAAGTTCTGTAAGGAGGAATCTAACAAATAACCCGACCAGTAGTTGCAAGCCATGAACTTTGTTGATGTCGAGGCAGCAGGCGCTATTTTCTACAGGTCACCTTTTCTTCGTCAGACTTAGCTCCAGACTGCTAATATGGTAGCAAGGCGAACGTCCATAGTCATTCAGAAAAATGGGTAGCTGGATAGTCCTGAAAATGATGTATCGCTGTTGATTATTGAGGGAGCACGAGCGTATGAAGTCGAATAAGTATGTTCCTGTTGGGATGCTGTTCTTGATCCTGGCAATTGTCTTGAATGTAGTGTCAAATGTCAGCGACCTGGTGCTTGGAATTCTCTACGGCATCTCAATAGCAGTATTGATTATTGGACTATTTAATAGTCGAAAATAAGTGCTGTAGCAGACGAAAACGGACCCGGCGGACTATCCATCAGATAGCCCGCCGGGTTTTTCGGGAAGCAAAGTTTGTTCATGAAGAAGTAGTAGGCTTTGCTGTTGAAGCGCATTTGAAAGGGCTGAGGTATGGCAAGCGTTGAAGTGATGAAAGAACGAGCTCGCATCGCGGGACACTTCAACATGTCTGCCCGCCGCAATCCGGAACACCAGGCACTCGTAGCGCTCGCTGCGCAGAAGGCGGGAGGGGAGTGCCACGTTATCCCTGTTGCTCCCGGCGAAGATGAGGCTGATGTACTCGACCGTGCACGCAAGGTTGCGGACGGCAAGCCGATCATTATTGTGACCGAGGCTGACGGGAAGCTTTCTGCCCGCCTTCGGTAGTATTTGTCACTAATATTTACATAAATATAAAACGGTCTGACGGACATACATAGAGAGAGTCGTCAGACCATTTTAAATAATTTTTTGATGATATATACATATGTATACAGTCAATAAGATTTCCATGCTCTGTAAATTTTTAGATTTAACTCCTATGTTTTAAGGAGAAGGGGCGGGTAATAATGATTTTTAGTCTATATATAATTTTATTATGCCTAGTTTTGCAAATCTATGTGTTTAGAATAATTCTCGCTAGGTATCTCGATATCTATCTCCTCACAACTTTGGATAGCTACACTATCTTTAATTGATTTTTTTTGCACCTTACTTGAAGCGCTATTGTTTCCCAAGCCCGGCTTTTCATCAATAGTAATTTTGGCGTGAGAGAGGATATGCAATAAAGTTTTACCAGGTAAGATGCCATTAATATTTATGTTCACTATATCATCAGATTCAATTTCTCCTGAAAATCTTCTTATAGTGAGATGGGAGTTATTTGTAAATTGAGTATCTTGGAGACTAATCTCTGACATCTCGATATAGTATGGAAGTTTTTCATACTTGGACCATATTTCCCACCAAGGGGTGGCCCATGTTGTCCACCAAGAGATGGACAATACTTTCCACCAAGGGATGAGTTTTTGACGGGGGGAATAATTATCTAGGTAGGCAGCTTCTAGGGTGACAGATTTTTTAAAAATACAGTCATCGAGGATGATTTTCCCTGGTTTAGTCTTATACATTTTATCCTTATATTCGATCAATAGGGATATTTCTAAATCTTCATGAAAAGTGCATCCTTTAAAATCCATACCCTCAACGCTAGCAATTTTTTTAAGTTTAATGGGAAATGTAAAATTAGCTCCCTTGAAATTAAAGTCGAGACCGCCCCAAAGCGAATGTGAATTATCCGATCTGTCAAGCCTGTTATATATTTCATTCATTATGGTTTCACCTACTGCATCTTTGTAGTTTATGTGATTCGAATTTCCGGATTCTCGGATATATGTGCACAATACATTTACAATTGCTTGAGCCTCTTGTTCGCTTTTGCGATAGGTTTCACCTGGAGTATTGATCCATTCATCAATCCATTCATCTGCGAGTCTGCATAAGTTGTGGACTGCGGAAATTGCAGAAAATGTATTCGGGGAGGAGAGGAGTTCAATTGATTTTATGCTTTTTTCGTATCGAGATGATTGTGTTCTTTGAATTTTTTCATCAGCATTTTTTAATTCATCAATATCGTTTTTCCTGCGATTTTCTATATAGCCTAGTAGAACGACTAGTCCACCACTTATAGTTAGAAGTGATTGGAGTAGGAGTGGTCCAGGTCCATCTTTTTGAAAGCTTAGGTTTAGTGTAATTGGTAGAGCAAAAGAAACCTCAATAAATATAGATGCAATATATATTGTAGACAAGATTTTATTTTTTGTTGTGAATTTATTGATAAATAAAAGTATGATTGTTGCGGCAAATAAAACTAAAATTAGTATAAGTATCTCTATTCTTTTTTGACTAAGAGAAGCCAAGGTTTTGAAAAGCTCAGTATCTTCCAAGGTTTTGAAAAGTTGTTCAGTATCTTCAATATTCAAAATAGTTAGTCCCTTCTTGAATAGGTGTAGCTAGCGACATTTTTTACAATATAAATGGAGGCTATTATTAATAATAAATATATTTTGTATTAATGTTACCATGAAAAATATATTTATCTTGTATTATTTTATGGTGTATAAGAATGAAAATTGCAATGAGGGTATATATGGACCGAGGGACCCGGCGGACTATCCATCAGATAGCCCGCCGGGTCCCTTCTTTATACCGTTGCTACGCGCTCAGCCCTTAGCGAGTAGTCCGTTCCAGCAGCTGCAACACGTTCTGGTAGCTGTGGCCGGTCGCCTCCGTCATACCCTGCTCACAGGTGCGGTTTGCCGAAATGTATGCGGCGAACTGCTTCTGCTCGCTCAGCTCCGCAGCCTCCGCCTCCGTAGCGCTCGCAGTCAGCTCCGGGTGCAGCATACCGCGGTCACCCGCATAACCACAGCAACCCCAGTGCTTCGGTACGTACACGTCGTCACTCATCGCGTTCGCAATCTTCTCAAACGCAGGCTGAGTACCCAAGTGAGTCATGGAGCAGGTCGGGTGCAGCGCAACCGACGGCAGGGGAGCAGACACAGTCAGCTTATCCAGCATGTTGTCGGCGGCAAACTGCACCGCATCGTACATGCGCAGACGCGAGAAGTCCGGCTCGCCCGGCTTCAGACCGTTCACGATCTTGTGCTCAAGCGCCTTAATAACCTTCTCGCGCATCACCTCAAGGCCCTCAGTACAGGACGAAGCGTCACACACGACCGGCAGACGGCCACCGTCAGTAGCCTCCCACAGGGACTTCAGCACACGGTCGCTCATAATCGAGTAGCCGTCGGTGAAGCCCTTCGACTTCCACGGGGTGGAGCAGCACATCTCGCCAATATTGTCCGGGATGCGGTACTTCACGCCCGCACGCTCACACAGGCGGATGAACGCCTGGGTTGCGTTGACCGGGTCGTGCTTGCCGTCGCCGTCCACACCGCCGAACATGGAGTTCACGCAGGCGGGGAAGAACACAATCTCAGCGGTTGCGTCCTTGTGCGGCTTACGTGCCGGGCCACCGACCGGCAGGTCCTTCTTGTAGGAAGGAACCATGTCGTCGCCCATGACCTTGCGGGCAATGTTGGTGGTGCCGTGCACCACGGGGAACGGCAGCTTCTTCGCCACGGTCAGCGACTTACCGGCGACCTTATCCATGATGCCCCACTGCTGTGCGGCGATCTTCCAGCCGGTAGCGGCCAGCTTGTCCTGGTTCTCAGAACGCAGGCGGCGAATCAGGTCACCGGTGTTGATGTTCACGGGGCAACGGGTCTGGCACATGCCGTCCACAGCACAGGTCTCAATGCCGTAGTACTCGTACTCCTTACGCAGGCGCTCAGCGAGTTCGTGGTCGCCGTTCGCCTCAGCGGCAGCAATCTCACGGCGCAGCACAATACGCTTACGGGGGGTCAAAGTCAGGTTGCGGGAGGGGCAGACCGGCTCGCAGTAGCCGCACTCCACGCAGCGGTCGACTTCTTCCTCAACGGTTTCGGCGACCTTCAGGTCGGTCACGTAGTCGGTGTCCGGCTCAACCAGCAGAACGCCCGGGTTCATGAAGCCCTTCGGGTCAATGAGGCGCTTGATCTGGCGCATCACGTCGAAGAGTTCGTCACCGAACTGGCGGCTCACGAACGGAGCCATAATACGGCCGGTACCGTGCTCAGCCTTCAGCGAGCCCTCATTACCAAGAATCAGCTGAACCATTTCTTCAGTGAAGTCGCGGTAGCGGTCCAGCTGCTTCGGGTCGCGGAACTGCTCGTTCAGCATGAAGTGGATGTTACCGTCCTTCGCGTGACCGAAAATCACGGAGTCCTGGTAGCCGTGTGCGTCGAACAGCTTGGTCAGGTCGCTGCAGGTGTTACCCAGAACCTCGACGGGTACGACCACGTCTTCCAGCAGTGCGTTAGTACCGGAACGGCGGTTACCCGCAACGGTGGTGTACAGGCCACGGCGTGCCGCCCACAGTGCGTTACGCTCAGACAGCTTGCTGGTCATCGACACCGGCGAAGCCACCGGCAGGCTCTTAAACATGGGTGCCGCAGCGGCAGCCAGGTCGTTCAGCTCCTGCTCAGAGTTGCCCTGGAACTCAACCAGCAGGGCGGCGTGGTCCTTCACGTCAATGGCGGCGAGCGCCTCCGCAGCCTGGCCGGTACGCTGAGCCACACGAATACTGGTGGCGTCCATCAGCTCCACGGTAGCGAGCTTGTTAGCAACCAGTTCGGGCACGGAACGTGCAGCATCAATCAGGTTGTCGAACACGAGCAGGCCGGTGGAAATGTTCTTCAGAATCGGCAGAGTGCGGTAGGTTGCCGAAGCGACGAAACCGAGGGTGCCCTCCGAACCAATCAGCAGGTGCTGCAGAATGTCCACGGGGGTCTCGAAATCGACCAGGGAGTTCAGGCCGTAACCCATGGTGTTCTTCATGGAGTACTGCTGGCGAATCTTCGCCATGGATTCGGGGTTCTCGGTGACGCGCTTACGCAGGCGCAGCAGGCCCTCGTGAAGTTCAGGTTCGAGGGAGCGTAGCTTCTGGTCGGCGTCCGGTTCTGCGGTGTCAATGATGGTGCCGCTGGGGAGCACGAACACCATGGAGTCGAGGGTGTTGTACGTGTTGTAGGCGGTACCCGAAGACATACCGGAGGAGTTGTTCGCAACCACACCACCGATGGTGCATGCGGACCAGGATGCCGGGTCGGGGCCGAGCTTGTAGCCGTAGGGTGCTAGGTAGTTGTTGACCATCATGATGGTCGCGCCGGGCTGCACACGCACCTTCTTGCCGTCTTCAAGGACCTCGATCTTCTTGAAGTGGCGGCGGGTGTCGACCATCAGGCCGTCACCGCTGGACTGGCCGGAGAGGGAGGTGCCGCCGGAGCGGAAGGTCAGCGGCAGGCCGAGGTCGCCGGCTGCGCGGAAGATGTTGGCGACGTCTTCGGCGGAGTCGGGGCGGACCAGGCCGGCGGGCACGAGCAGGTAGTGGGATGCGTCGTGTGCAATAGCGAGGCGTTCGAGTTCGGAGACGCTCGATTCGACGGCTTCTGCGCGTGCATCGGAGAGTAGGCGCTTGAGGGTGTCCGCATAGGGGGACTTGAGTGCTTCGGACGTGTTTGACACAACGGTGGTCATGATCTGAGCTTCCTTACTGGTGAAGGGTGTGAATGCTGTCCTTATCCCAGTATCTGCTCTTGAACACCGTCTTTTCCTGTTAGCTATGGCTAAGCTTGGCGACTACTTGTCACCATAAAGGGGGTGGGTCATACACCGTGCTGATGGGCAGGTTTGCCGCGTATTTGCTGGTTTTCCGGGGGAAATACGCCCGGGCCTGCGGAGGCGCATCCACCACACTCTGAACGCTGCGGCTGCTCTTAGGCGCGGCCGCCGAGGGCCGTAACATTCCAGTTGGCAGTACTATCAGAAGTCACCACACCACAGAACAGGGGAGACCCCGCCGAAGCGCGCACCCCCAAATCCTCCACAAACACACGCCCACCCGCAGGCACACTACGCTCCTTGCGATCCACACCCGCACAATACACCGTCATCTTCGCACCCGAACGGTTCTCCACCGCAACCGAACCGCTGCCCGATTTCGACACAGTATCGTGCACAAAACCGCGGCTGCCCTGCATCTGAATCTCGCCCACCTCAGCGCTCTGACTCGTCAGCGGCACGCCATCAGGAGCCTCAAACTCACCGGAAGAATCAATACCCGCCGCACGAACCGACACCATCCACTGGGCATCATCAGTCAACTGCGAGGTCGACGCCGTCACACGCGCCGAACTATACGGCACACTCACCGCACCGGCAGACTTCGCGGAACCAGAAGAGCCGGTACTAGAAAGACCGGAACTAGAAGGGCTCGGCGCAGACGCGCTCGCCGTATTACGAACCCACACGCCCGCACCCTCACCCGAACCGCCAGCAACCACCTCAACCGCAGTACCCGAACCGTCCGAAACCGAAACCTTCATCGTGCCCTCCGGCTCCCCGCGACGCTCAAACTCCACATACGAATAGGAGGCGGGCGCCGCCGGGCCCTCAAAGACCGCCTCCTCAACCGAACCGCGACCGGTAAACAGGCGGAAACCTTCAGAATCCTGGAGCACCGGAGCCGTCGCGTGACTCGCCACAGTCGGCGTAGACGAAGCCTCCGCAGAAGCAGAAGGGGAGGAGTTCAAGGTGGCGCATCCGCCCAGGGCGGCGGTAAGTGCACCGGAGAGGCACAGGCTCGCGCCCAGCTGACGGGAACCCGGCTGACGGAAGTTCCGCAGGCGGAAGAAGAAAGCGGTGGTGTGTGAATGCATGAGGCACTCCGATGTGCGGGGCGACAACGCTGCATCGGCAACACGGCCACCGTGGTTGGTACATCACATATTGTGTCAGGTTGAATGCTCACAGTGCAAAGACTGTAGTGCAAAGAAATAGTCGGGCAGGATTGCGAGGCGGAGTATCATTCACACTATGGATAAGGCGGCACAGAACCAGGCAGACAACACGGTAGAGAACGGCACAGCACCCAATACGTCGGAGGGGAATACCTCAAGCAATATCTCGGGGGATAACCCAGCGGGTGCGTCCGTGCGCCCTGAAACTGCCGCTTCTGAAGGCGCTGCGCAGAATATCACCCAGTCAGATAGTGCTCAGTCGGAGAACGACAAGCCGGAGAGTGCCAAGCAGGGGAGTACCGCCGCAGAAGCTAGCCCGGCAGTAACTAGTGCAGCAACTGGTCCCGCAGAGCCCAGCCCCGCCGCATCTACCCCCGCGGGGGCAACCGCCCTGCACGTAGACGCCGTGCAGATTGATAGCGCCCGCCTGGACAGCGCCCACTCCGTCTACTCCACCGACCTGGACCCTGACGACGACTACGAAGAAGTCGTCGAAGAATACGCCACCACCGACGCGCCGGACGGCACGCACCGCGAGGAACGCCGCATCACCCGTACCACGCATCACCCGCGCGGCAAGGGCGACCAAAAAGCTGGCGCTCTGAATGCTGGAGACCAGAAAGCGGGCACCCAGGGCAACCCTGACGGTGCCGCCGAGATGATTGACGCCGGCGAACCCGAAACGCACACCACGACCATCCGCACGGTCACCCGTACCGTCACGGACCCGCCGCGTCGCGCCCCGCGCACCCGCCTGTTCCGCACGCTCAGCAAGTACCGCGGCGAGAAGAACCTGGCGGAGTGGGAGGACCGCTCCTCCACGCCCATGTTCGTGGCGTCCGTGCTGTACCTGCTCGCGTTCGCCGCACCCATCATGAGCACGCGCATCCAGGAACCGTATGACGGGTACCTCAACATCATTCAGATGATTCTGTGGGGCCTATTCGCCGCCGACTACTGCATTCGCCTGTACCTGGCGCCACGGCGACTCTACTTCATCACGCACAACCTGATGAACCTGGCGATTGTGCTGCTGCCCGCGTGGCGTATTGTCAGCTTCCTCGCCATGATTCACCTGACCGCCAACCGCCAGTACAAGAGGCTCTCAGAGCTGGCGGTGAAGCTCTTCGGATACACCGCGATCTTCATCATCATGTTCGCCCTGGCGATCTATTCGGTGGAGTCTTCCGAGCCGGGCGCGATGATTCGTGACCTGCCCACCGCCTACTGGTGGACGTTCACGACCCTCGCCACGGTCGGTTACGGCGACGTCTACCCGGTCACCGGTATCGGCAGGGTTATCGCCGTGGTCGTCATGCTGTACGGCGTGGGTATGGTCGCGGTCGCGACCGGTGCGCTCGCCAGCTGGATTATCGAAAAGATCGGTGGCAGGGAGGAGCAGGAGTACCCCGCAACCAAGGCTGACGTGGACGATCTTCGCCAGGAAATTTCTGAGTTGCGTGCCCTGCTGGCTCGTGAGTATGCGCGCCGCGAAGCCCACGACTACACCCTTCGTGAGGTTGTGGATGAAGACGGCGTACACCCGATTCCTTCGGAGGCGGAGGCGGCACGCCGCGCAGGTTTTACTGCGCCTGGTGCTGCTGAGCCCGCCTCGGCTGCTGCTCAGAAAGCTTCCGCAGAGGCTACCTCGAATACTGCTCCGGGCGCCGCGCCGAGTGCCGTGCAGGCTGGTGAACCCGCCGATTCCTCGACCTCTCATGAGGTTGTGGTGCGTGAGCAGGAGCCGATCGCCCTGCTGGAGGAGACTCGCCAGACGTTCACGATTATTCGTGAGAAGTTCGCGTTGCGCTCTCGCAAATAGTTGTTGAGTTCTGCTGTTGTCTGCAACGAAATTGTGGGTTTGCCGGTGGCGCGGCAGAAATACTGGGGCAGAAATCCAGAAAATTCTCGCCAGATGCCATGTTGTGGCTTGTCAAGGCAAAATTAGCCCGTTCAGAGTGCAAATTAGGGCTCTTGTCTGTGAACAACCCATCAACTTTGAGGTCTAATGTGACCAAACTATCTTTTAAAAATGACCGTCACTAGTGAAACTCCTAGCCAGAGCCTATAAACTGTCTACGTGCCGATTACCGAGCACCCTGTAGACCAATGCGCTACGGGGTGTTGTCGTATCCCCACCTCACTCACGGGCAGGCACCACTCAACTCACAAACTCACTCAAACACACACACTCTGTTAGGACACTTTCGTGGCACCTAAGTCCACCCTGGGTGCGCTCGCTCTACTCGTCAGCGCGCTCTCCCTCACCGCGTGCGCATCCGCACCGAATAACGCCTCCGCATCCGCTGTTGTTGACCAGGCTGCTTTTGCAACCGCCGAACCTAGCGCCGTTTCCGCCCCCGGCGACGACAGCACCGGAATTAAGGCGGCGGCTGGCGTCTCGCAGGACCCGTCGATTCACCCGACCGCAACGCAGCCCACCGAGACCCCCGCACCGGATAACACGAGCAATCAGGAACCTGCCTCACCCGCCCCGACCGCTATGCCTTCTTCCGTGCTCGCGACTCGTTCGACGACGAGCGCTGACGGCACCTGGGTTCAGCAGGGCGCTGCTGACCTTGAGAACTACATGGATGCCGTCATTCACGACGGTGTTATCGAGGTGACCTACCACCTGAACCACGAAGAGTTGGCGACCCCCTTCTGGGTTGGCACTTTCGAGGCAAAAGACGGCAACTTCAGCTACGTTTCGCACGTGGATCGTGCGAAGCTGGCCCGCGCACCCTACGCCTCCGACAAGGAAACCAAGGAATTCACCATGGAGGATGGCGTGCTGAGCTTCCCCATGACCTTTGAGGGTGCCACCCGCATCATTCACCTGGAAAAGCAGCACAGCTAGGCGCACTGCCGGGGGAGTCATCTCATATCTGGCACGCATGACGGACGGGTCGTTCCCGTTGCCGCGTGCGGGCTATAGAATGGGACTATGAGCGAGAACACGACCCCCGAGCATGGCACCGCAGCCTCGATGCAGGATTCCTTCGAGCTGCCCGGCGCACCGGACCAGTTCCAGCGCCTGTGGACCCCTCACCGCACTGCCTACGTGAGCGGTGGCCAGAAGGACTACACCGAGAAGACCTGCCCCTTCTGCACTGCGCCCAGCCGCAGTGACGAGGAGTCGCTGATTGTGCACCGCGGCGAGCATGCCTTCGTGATTCTCAACCTCTACCCGTACAACCCCGGTCACCTGCTCATTTGCCCGTACCGCCACATCCCGTTCTACGATGATGCGACCGAGGCAGAAACCATTGAGATTGCGCAGCTGACCCAGCTCGCTATGAAGGTTCTGCGCGAGGTGTCGCATAATGACGGCTTCAACATTGGCATGAATCAGGGCAAGGTGGGCGGCGCGGGCATTGCTGATCACCTGCATCAGCACATTCTGCCGCGCTGGAGTGGGGACACGAACTTCCTGCCGATTATCGCTCACACTAAGACCATGTCCCGCACGCTGGATGATATGCGTGTGGCTATTGCGGAGGGGTTTGCGCGCCTCAGCTAGACAGCCCGGACTAGATAGCCCGGTCTAGATAGCCCGGTGGCCCGGTTTGGTAGCTTGGTGAGCTTGAAAATCTGCACCCACTACTTCAATTTGCCAACCAGTGCAGAAAAAACTTGCTTCATAAATGCGTAGATTAGGCGGTCGACGCGTATTTGAATGATGTTATGCCCCTTGGATATGGCAAAGTTTTAACTGCAGCGACGCTGCGGGGAAGCTTCCAGCTTCCATGAACACCGCACAGCTCACCGAAAAATAGCGGTCACCGATCGCTTTCGGGCTTGGCAGGGGAAGCACCCTGCATCAACCACAGAGGTCAGCGCCTCAACTGAGAACCCACCCCGCCGTGCGTGAACGCGCGGCAACACTGCGAGGGGTGCGGATCAGTGTGAAGGCTGCTGGCCTCTTTTTGCGCTCCGAGGATGTGTGGCGTGGATGCGCGGCGGGAATGAGCGGAGCGTCTGGGGCAGTCCCGCCAGCCGCGCCGTGAACCCGCCAGAGCCGTTAGAACCGCCAGCACTAGATGCGCCAGACCCGCTAGAGTGGAATGCTATGGACTACCCCAACCTGCTTGAGACTGCTTTCGACGAGTTCACTGCCGCGCCTGCTGCAGCTACTGTGCCTGCTGTAGTTACTGTGCCCGCCGCCGGTGATTCTGCAGGCGCGCCGCGGCTGCTCATCTGGAGGCAGATTCGCTGGTCCAATCGCCGCCCGCTCATTGAGGTGGAACCGGTCGTGCCTGTAACTGGTGGAGCCATTGGCGGGGCCGCTGAAGGAGCTCATCACCGGGCATCTCAAGCGGCGGGGGAGAGTGCTCCTATTCAGGAAAGCAACCCCGCGCAGCTTGGCGTTCCGAGCGGGGTGCGCATCCAGATTCCGCTGACCCCCGGCGCCTACCTGGGGTTGCGTATTCCGCGCGATAGCGAGGGAGAACTTTACCGCTACTGCGCCGGCTACACCACCGGCGTAAGCGGTGACGCCGCCCCCGAATCTGCCTCCGAATCCGCCCCTAAACCCAACGCCGCCTCCGCGGGAATCCGCCGCGTACCCTGCCCCGAGGGCACCCGCATCCAGCGTGGCCAGCAGTGCCCGCGCTGCACCGCCCGCGACGAATTCACCGCCCTGCACAGCGCGCACCTGTACCCCGGAACGCTCACCGAATCCATGCGCGCCTACGCCATGCTGGAGCACCGCCTCTACATCGCGACGTTCCCCGACGGCACGCACAAGGTCGGCACGAGCTCCCTGCATTCGACCCCGCGCCGCCTGGACGAGCAGGCGGTCGCCACCGCCACCTACATTGCGCTCGCACCCGACGGCCTGGCCATTCGCCGCGCCGAAGATGCCGTGACCGCCCTCGCGAAGATTCCGCAGGTCAAGCAGGTGGCGAGTAAATACCGCGCCTGGACGAACCCGCTGCCCGGCGCGCAGCTTCGCTCTGCCCATCAGGAGGCGGTCGCCCGTGCCCGCGAAGCGCTCGCCGAACTGGCGCGCACCGAGCCGGATGTGCCGCTCACCGCCCTGGACGAGCCGTGGATTCCGTCGCTCGCCATGAACCGCCCGTATGCGGCGTTGCGGGCACAATCCCCGGAACCCCTAGCGCCCTGTGATTCTGGTTTGGGTGATCCCGGCACCGAGAGCGGGGCGGCTGGCTTCTTCTGCACGGGTGCGGCGGGTCAGTTTTTGAGCGCCCACACCGGCGATGCCGACGCGGCGTTCCTGGTGAATACTGCCGCGTGGAGGAATGTGCTGGTGGAGCCTGCGCAAGAGTTCACGCGGGTGAGGGTACAGGGCTCGCTGTTCTAACTACCCCCCCGCACCCCGCCCCGTCCGGCTGTAGCGAACGAGTCCCGGCGGACCATTCAGTCGTTGGTGTGCGTGTACTAAAATGGTAAGCATGTCCAAACCCCTCATTCGTCTTCTCGGCCAGGGCGTACGCGCCGCGACTAAGCTTCGCGGCGGCGGCTCCGCCTTCCCCGGCCTTGTCATGGAAAAATTGCACCCCGACTTCGTCGCTGAAGAGCTCGCGAAGCTGCCCTACGGCGTGGTTGTTGTCTCCGGCACGAACGGTAAGACCACCACCACGAAGATGGCTGTGCAGCTGCTTGAAGCTCAGGGTCTGAAGGTTTTCACTAACCGCACCGGTTCGAACTTTGTGCGCGGTGTTGCCGCGGCACTGCTGGGCGAGATGACTCTCGGCGGCAAGCTTGACGCTGATATTGCTGTGCTTGAGCTGGACGAGGCGCACGCCGTGCACTTCGTCAAGGCTGTCAAGCCCGATTACGCTCTGCTGTTGAACGTTCTGCGTGACCAGCTGGACCGCTTCGGTGAGATTGACACGACCCGCCGCATGCTGGCGACCGTCGCCTCCGCAACGACCGGCACCGTGGTGCTCAACCGTGAGGATCCGCGCATCCGCTCCCTCGCTGAGAACGTGCAGCCGGGCGTGACCGTCAAGTACTACGGCCTGGATGAGTCCCTGCGCTCGTACTTCCCCTCGGACGATGAGATGCGCGGCGGCACCGTCGCGAAGGCAACCCTGCCCGATGCGGACGTCACCTTGACCGCGTTCTCCGGCACCTCCGCGACCTTCGACCTGGCGGGGGTGGAGCGAGTCGGCGAGATTAACCTCTACGGCATTTACAACATCTTCAACGCGGCTGGCGCTATGGCGCTGACCCGTGCCGTCATGGGCGATAAGCTCAACGAAGATAAGCTCATCGCGGAGCTGGCGAAGATTACCCCCGCCTTCGGTCGCGGTGAGACCCTGAACGTGAACGGCCGCCCGCTGCAGCTGCTGCTGGTGAAGAACCCGAGCGGTTTCCGCCTGTCCCTGGCGAGCGCGAACGCTGACGACTACGCCACCATGATCACGATTAACGACCAGTACGCTGACGGTCGTGACGTGTCCTGGCTGTGGGATGTTGACTTCGACAGCTTGAAGAAGACCGGAGTGCAGATGGTTTCGGGTGTGCGCGCCTGGGATATGGCGCTGCGCCTGGAGCATGATGGCGTGACGGTTGACGAGGTCAATGAGAACCTCGCCGATGCGCTCAAGGGCTTCATTGCCTCCAGCGGTAACGCGCCCATGCGTATTTTCTGCACCTACACCGCAATGCTGGCTCTGCGTGAAGAGCTCGCAAAGATCACTGACGTTGAGAGGGTCTCCTAATGACGGCAACTCACACTTTTGAGGGCACCCCCGCGGCAGGCCCGAATAACGGTAAGACTCTGCGTATTCTGCAGCTGTACCCGCTCGACATGAACATTTACGGCGACTGGGGCAACACCCTGGCATTGGCTCGTCGCGCGCAGGCACACGGCTTTGACGTGCAGATTCTGGACCACAACCCCGGTCAGCCCTTCCCGGAAGATGTTGACATTATTCTGGGCGGCGGCGGTCAGGATTCCGGTCAGTCCGTGATTCAGGACGACCTGCACGCTAATGGTGACACGCTGCGCTCGCTGGCTGAGGCTGGCGTGCCGATGCTCGTCATTTGTGGCCTGTACCAGCTGTTCGGCAAGGAGTTCCGCACCCGTGAAGGTGAGGTGCTCAAGGGCATCGGCATTTTTGACGCGCACACGGTCGGCGGCGATGACCGACTGATTGGCAACATTGTTGAGGAGTCTGAGGAGTTCGGCACCGTGATTGGTTTTGAGAACCACTCGGGTCTGACCTACCTGGGCGCCGGATGCACCCCGCTGGCTACCGTCACCAAGGGCGAGGGCAACAATGTGACTGACGCGTACGAGGGTGCGCGCGTGCACAACGTGATTGGCACCTACCTGCACGGTTCGCTGTTGCCGAAGAACCCGAAGATTTCGGACTACCTGATTGAGCAGGCGGCTAAGCGTAAGTTTGGCGAGTTCACGCCGAACACGATTGACGACTCGCTGGTGGAGAAGGCACGCGCTTCGGCTGCGTCTCGCCCCCGCTAGCATCCTATTCCGGGCGGTGGCGTGCACTTTCTGAGGTGGTGTGCGCCTCCGCTACGGTATAGTTATGTGAGTACAGTACGGTGCGTGGGACGTTTCGCCGTGTCCGCACAGAGGTTTTGACTAAGGGAGATACGAATGTCCGGTCACTCAAAATGGGCGACTACTAAGCACAAGAAGGCTGCTATCGACGCTAAGCGCGCGAAGGCTTTCGCGAAGTTCATTAAGGCAATTGAAGTTGCAGCACGTATGGGTGGCGCTGATATTGCTGGTAACCCCGCTCTTGACCTGGCTGTGTCCAAGGCGAAGAAGAACTCCGTTCCTAACGACAACATTGACCGCGCAATCAAGCGTGGCGCTGGCCTGACCGGTGAGACCATTGACTACACCGAAATCATGTACGAAGCACGCGGCCCGCAGGGTACCGCTCTGTACATTGAGTGTCTGACCGATAACCGTAACCGCGCAGCGTCTGAGGTTCGCCTGGCTGTGACCCGTAACGGCGGCACCATGGCTGACCAGGGTTCGGTTGCGTTCCTGTTCGAGCGTAAGGGCGTTGCTGAGGTCACCAAGACTGACGGCCTGACCGAGGATGACGTTCTGATGGCTGTCCTGGATGCAGGCGCCGAAGAGGTTCTGGACGAGGGCGACGTGTTCACCGTTGTTTCCGCAGCGACCGACCTGCCCGAGATCCGTAAGGCACTGGACGAGGCTGGCCTGGAGTACAACAACGACGACCCGGTCTTCCGCCCGACCATGCAGGTTGACCTGGACGCCGAGGGTGCTAAGAAGTTCATGAAGCTGGCAGACGCTATTGAAGAGCTCGACGACGTTCAGAACGTCTACTCGAACGCTAACGTTTCTGCTGAGGTTATGGCAGAGCTGGAAGCTGAGTAATCACTCGGATTCTGATATCTGATGCTTGAAGAAGCCGCTCCTTTAACCGAGCCGCCGTAGGGTGGCTGGTTGGGGGAGTGGCTTCTTAGCGTCTGGGCTGTATTGCCTGCGATACCGCATTTTGGGGATGCGCTGGGTACTTTTCGCGGGGCGCGCGGTGACTGCGCTTATGGTGACTGTGCTTGTGGTGACAATGTTCGTGGCGTGCCCCGGTGCCGGGTGCTAGGATTCTGAAGGGCTAGAATCTAGAGATTCTAGAGGGAGTTTGTCGAAAGGGGAGATGATGGCAGCCGCTCAACCTGCCGCACGCGATAGCATGCGTGAGAACCGCACCGCCGCCGCCGTGGAGCGTGTGCCGGGCGCAACCCGCATCATGGGCGTTGACCCGGGTCTGACCCGCTGCGGCTTCTCCATGCTCGATATGACCGCCGACCGTAAGGCGCACTTCGTGAACGTGGGCGTTGCCGGCACGATCCCGGCGGAGTCCCTGGACCAGCGTATTCTCTGGATTTTCAATGCCGCCTCCCACTGGCTCGACACCTATAAGCCGGATGCCCTGGCGATTGAGCGTATCTTCGCGCAGGAGCAGGTGAACACGGTGATTGGTACGGCGCACGCTTCGGGTGCGGTGATTTCTGCGGCGGCGATGCGCGGCGTGCCGGTGTTTTTCCATACCCCTTCGGAGGTGAAGGCGGCGGTGACCGGTAGCGGCCGCGCCGATAAGGCGTCGGTGGGTCGCATGGTGACCCGTATTCTGGGGCTGGATTCCATGCCGAAACCCGCCGATGCTGCCGATGCCCTGGCGATTGCGATCTGTCACGGCTGGCGTGGCGGCGGTATCGGTTCGGGTATTAACATGTCCGCTCAGACGCAGACTCACCAGGGTTCACGCCCGGCACAGGCGCCTCGCGGCGGGGCGTTGACTCCGGCGCAGCGTGCCTGGATGGAGGCGGAGGCGCGCGCTCGCCGCTAGAGGCGCCTTTGTGGGCCTTTGCGCCCTCCTGCTAATTCGCATGTATTCGCTAAGAAGTTCGAATATATGCTTGATTTCAGAAGAAATATTCTAATATACTTGTAGTGTCTCCCCGTCGAACTGGGGGAGTGCGTTCTGTGGGTGCCGGAGTTCCCGGTGCCCTCACACTGCCGCGAGCCTCAATCCCGGGGGCGCGGTGTTGAAAGGTGGAGAGAAATGATTGCATCCCTGACCGGTCGTGTGGCTCAGGTGGGCCTTGATCATGCGGTGATTAACGTGAACGGTTTCGGCATGCTCGTGTACGCTACTGCGCGTACTCTCTCCAAGCTGCGCACCGGTGAGGAAGCTACCGTGCTGACCACCATGATTGTGCGTGAAGAGTCGATGACTCTCTACGGTTTTTCGGAGCCTGCCGAGCGTGAAGTGTTCGATATGATGCTTTCGGTTTCCGGTATTGGTCCGCGCATTGCGCTGGCGGTATTGAGTGTTCACACTGCCGCTGAGGTGGAGCGCGCCGTGGCGACCGGTGACGATAAGGCGTTCACGAAGGTTCCCGGTATTGGTCCGAAGGGTGCCCGCCGTATTGTGCTGGAGCTTGCCGGCAAGCTGATTCTCAGCGATGGTCAGACCGATGAGCTGCCGCTGAGCCAGGGCATCGTCTGGAAGCCGCAGGTGCTTGATGCTCTCACCTCCCTGGGCTGGAGTGAGAAGGACGCTTCCGCCGCTATTGACGCGTACGTGCAGCACAATCCTGCCGCAGAGACCGAGCCGGTGGGTGTGGCTCTGCGCGGTGTGCTCGCCTCCTTGGGTACTCAGAACACGGTGGGTCGCCACTAATCGGCGCGCCCTGCTCGATGTATCCCACTCAAACTTTTGTGAAAGAAGAATTCTATGAGCCAGAATCCCTATGAGCCGCAGCCCGCGGCGTCCCTGGTTTCCGGCGGGTATTTTCCCGGTCAGGTGCCCGGCACTCAGGCGTCTTCAGCTCCCGCCCAGCGCCTCGTGGCGATGGAAGAAGAGCCTGAAGAGAAGATGATTGAGGCGGCACTGCGCCCTAAGTCCCTGGACGACTTTGTGGGTCAGCGCCGTGTGCGTCAGCAGCTGTCCCTGGTGCTGGAGGCTTCGAAGATGCGTGGCCGTAGTGCCGACCATGTGCTGCTGTCGGGCCCTCCCGGTCTGGGTAAGACCACTCTCGCGATGATTATTGCGGCAGAGATGGAGGCGCCGCTGCGCATCACCTCCGGCCCGGCAATTCAGCATTCGGGTGATTTGGCGGCGATTCTGTCTTCGCTGACTCCCGGTGAGGTTTTGTTCCTGGATGAGATTCACCGTATGAGCCGCCCTGCTGAGGAAATGCTCTACATGGCGATGGAAGATTTCCGTGTGGACATTGTGGTCGGTAAGGGCGCGGGTGCGACCTCCATTCCGCTGGAGCTGCCGCAGTTCACCCTGGTCGGTGCGACGACCCGTGCGGGTCTGCTGCCCGGTCCTCTGCGTGACCGTTTCGGTTTTACCGGTCACCTGGAGTTCTACTCGGTGGAGGAGCTTGAGCTGGTGCTGCGCCGCAGCGCGGGTCTGATGGATATGCAGATTACCTCCGAGGGTTTCACCGAGATTGCCGGTCGTTCCCGCGGCACGCCGCGTATTGCGAACCGCCTGCTACGCCGTGTGCGTGACTGGGCGCTGGTGAACGGCGTGGACCGCATCAACGCGGGTGATGCCGCAACCGCGCTGGACATGTACGAGGTGGATTCGCGCGGCCTGGACCGCCTAGACCGCGCCGTGCTGGAGGCGCTGATTCACAAGTTCGGCGGCGGCCCGGTGGGTCTGTCTACCCTCGCCATTGCGGTGGGTGAAGAGACGGAGACCGTGGAGACGGTTGCCGAGCCGTACCTGGTGCGTGAGGGTCTGATTGGTCGCACCCCGCGCGGTCGTGTGGCTCTGCCCGCGGCGTGGGAGCACCTCGGCTTGGAAGCGCCCGAAATTCAACTCTAGGCCCGCATTAGCTGATAACACAGTAGTAGCCCGTGGGAGGTAGCAACCTCCCGCGGGCTTCTCTGTAGGCGCTGCCGGGCTTCATTGGGGACAAAAAATTACGCCGAGAGAGTCCAAAACTCAGGTTAACCTCACAAAAATGCTGGTTCGGGTCACTAAAGCTCAAGCTCTCGCGTAGGATGGATACGTACTGTATCTACGATTCCACACCTTCTGGTACGCTCAACCCTCGCGGTGAGCGGCACGGGTGCGGATGTGAAAGTGAGACCATGGATCTTAACTTCCTCATCAACGTCATCATGACGGTTGTCTTCTTTGCCGCAGTTATGTGGTTCTTTACTTCCGCTAAGAAGAACCAGCAGAAGCAGCTGGAGGCGCTGCAGGCAATGCGACGTGCGCTCGTCCCTGGTGATCAGGTGATGACTGCTTCCGGCGTCTATGGCACCGTTGTCAGCACCGACCTTGAGAACAACAAGTTGCAGCTTCAGATTGCAGAGGGCGTTGTGATCACTGCGTCCATGAATGCGATCCTGAACCTTGTTGAGGAGGAGGCCCCCGCAGCGCCCCTGACCGAGGACGTGTACGAGGCTACCGCATCCGAAGCTCCCGCTTCCGATACCTCTTCTGATACTGCTAAGTAATTCAGAGCGTATGAGCCCGGCGCCCATGAGCGGCGTCGGGTTTTCGCGTTACGGAATCTGTAGAACACTCAATACTATTCACACGAAGAAGGAACATTATGGCTAAGCGTTCACCGCTTGCAGCCGCGCGAGGGGCGCTCCTCTCGATGGTCCTGCTCATGGTTGTTATGGCTGCCGGTATTTTCGGCAGCACCTACTCGGGAGGTTCTTGGGCACCGAAGCTTGCCCTGGACCTTTCGGGTGGTACTCAGATGATTCTTTCTCCGAAGGTCAATGGCTCTTCGGATGGGAACGTCACCCAGGAGCAGTTGAACCAGGCGGTTGAGATTATTCGTCAGCGCGTTGATGGTGCCGGCGTTTCGGAGGCGGAGGTTACCACCTCCTTCGGCTCGGGTAATAACGTGGTTGTTTCGGTTCCCGGAACGATTAGCGCTGAGACTCGTCAGCTGATTCAGGCGTCTGCAAATATGACGTTCCGCCCGGTGCTGCTTTCTGGTGCCGGTACTGCGGTGGCTGAGGACGCCCGCACGGCGGACGATAAGCTGCCCAAGCCCTCCGCGGAACCGACTAATGGTTCGGACCGCAACTGGATTACTGCGGACCTGTACAAGCAGTACGAGGCGAAGGACTGCACCGCGGCACGCAATGAGGACGCCGATAGTGCGGACCCGACTAAGCCGATGGTGGCGTGCTCCACTGACGGTCGGGAGAAGTACATTCTGGGTCCTGTGGAGCTGAGCGGTAGCGATATTTCTACCGCAAGCCACTCGCAGGAGACGAGCGGCCAGGGTGTGACCACGGGCCGTTGGGCTGTGAACATTCAGTTCAACGATGAGGCTCGTGAGAAGTTCCAGAACATCACTTCTCGCCTGAACGCGATTCGTGCGAAGAACGCAAATGATCCGCGTGCCCGCTTCGCAATTCTGCTGGACGGCAAGGTGCTGTCCTCCCCGGTGTCGCAGGCTGTGATTTCTGATGGTAAGCCGCAGATTACCGGTAACTTCACCGAGCAGGAGGCGAAGGCTCTCGCCGATCAGCTGAAGTACGGTGCTCTGCCGATTAGCTTCACGATCCAGTCGGAGCAGCAGATTTCTGCGACTCTGGGTTCGGAGCAGCTGCGTGTGGGTCTGCTGACCGGTCTGATTGGTCTGCTGCTGGTGTTTGTGTACTCGCTGTTCCAGTACCGTCTGCTGGGCTTTGTCACGATGATGTCGCTGATTGTGGCGGGCATCATTTCGTATGAGGCGATTGCGCTGCTGGGTTGGGCGTTGAACTACCGCCTGTCCCTGGCCGGTGTGGCGGGTCTGATTGTGGCGATTGGTGCTACGGCTGACTCGTTCATCGTCTACTTTGAGCGTATCCGTGATGAGATTCGTGCGGGCCGCACGATCCCGTCGGCGGTGAACCACGGTTGGCAGCGTGCATCCCGCACTATCTTGGCGTCGAAGGCTGTGAACCTGCTGGCTGCTGTGGTGCTGTACGTGGTGTCGGTTGGTTCGGTGAAGGGCTTCGCGTTCACCCTTGGTTTGACTGCGATTGCTGACCTTGTGGTCGTGTACCTGTTCACCCACCCGATTCTGACCCTGCTGGCGAATACCCGCTACTTCGGTGAGGGTCACCGCCACTCGGGCCTGTCGCCTGAGTCGCTGGGCGCTACGCCGCTGTACCGTGGTGCCGGTCGCCTCCGCACCCCGGAGGAGAAGCAGTTGAGCATCGCTGAGCGTCGCCGTGCAGAGCGTGCCGCCGCTGAGGCTGACGAGTCTGCTTCTGATGAGAAGAAGGAGAGCTAAGCATGGCTACCGATGTGAAACCTAATGCTTTTGCCCGCTTCGGTAATGACCTGCATTCGGGTGCCCGCTCGTACCCCTTCGTGGGTAAGCGCCGCCTGTGGCTGCTGCTGGCTACTGTGCTGATGGCGGTTTCGGTTCTGATTCCGGCTGTTGGTGGCGGCTTCAACCTGGGTATTGATTTCCGTGGCGGTTCGGAGTTTGTGGTCTCGAAGACCGCGCACGTTGATACTGCTACGGGTGAGCGCATTATTCACGAGAAGGCGAAGGACGCTTCGGATGTTCGCGTGACCAATATTGCGCCGGGTACGATTCGTGCCCAGATGAGCAAGCTCAGCGATGATGAGACTCTGCAGGTGAAGGCGGCTCTGCAGGAGGGTTACGGTGTCTCTGAGAACGACGTGACCTCCTCGTTTGTGGGCCCGACCTGGGGTGCGGATGTGACCCGTCAGGCGTTCTGGGGTCTGGTCGCGTTTGTGGTGCTTGCGCTGATTGGTATGGCGTTCTACTTCCGCACCTGGAAGATGTCGCTGGCGTCTATTGCGGGCCTGTTCTTCACCGTGGTGGTGACGGTTGGCCTGTACGCCGCGTTCGGCTTCGAGATTACCCCGAGTGCAATTATTGGTTTCTTGACGATTCTGAGCTACTCGCTGTACGACTCGGTGGTGGTGTTCGATAAGATCCGTGAGAACACCGAGGATGTGCTGGAACGCCGCGACACGACCTTTGCCGAGCAGATTAACCTGGCGGTGAACCAGACCCTGGTCCGTTCGATTAACACCGCTATTGTGGGTGTTCTGCCGGTGGGCGCGATCCTGTTCATTGGTGCGTTCATCCTGGGTGCGGGTACTTTGCAGGACCTGTCCCTGTCGCTGTTTGTGGGTATTCTGGTGGGCATGTTCGGCACGCTGTTCGTGTCTGCTCCGCTGTATGCTTCGCTGCGTTTGGGTGAGCCTCAGATTCGTGAGCACACCGAGAAGGTGGAGAGCGGCAACTTCAAGGACGCTGAGGATGCTGATGAGGCTGAAGGTGACTCTTCGGAGGAGCCCGCAGAGGCTGAGAAGGCTGCGAAGTCTGAGGAATCTGCAGATAAGGCGGCCGAGGACGAGAAGGCAACCGAGAAGCCCGCTAAGAAGCCGGCACGTGCAACCATTGAGATTCACCGCGTGAACCTGAACGGTTAGCCAGCGTTCCGCCAGCGCTACTAGTGCTACTGTGCTACTGGCGTTGCTAACGATAGGGGAGTCGATACCGAGAGGTGTCGGCTCCCCTTTAGCGTGCCCGCTGGTTTGTTCTTGCCGCCCTAATGTGTCACAGTGCGGCATAGTTTACGCGCATATTTTGGCTCATATCCGCGTGCTGGGTAGGATAAAGGTAGAAGATACTGCGCGCCCGCATCCACGCCTTTCAACGACGAGCAGATTCGGGAGTTCAGGTCATCGCTGTTACGTCCAAAGGAGCCCGGAATGAGTGCAGAACCTGCCGTGAACACCAACGCTGAGAACCCTGCAGGGACCGCCGAGAAGCCCGCGGTTCGGCCCGCTGGCCCGATTCCTCTGCCTGAAACTGATTCGTCTGACGCAAAGAAGAAACGCGGCTCGCACCGCGTCATGGCTGCTGGAGGACGTGTGCCGAACCGCCTCGTCTTCGGTAGCCGCAGCAGCAAGATGGAAGCCTCCGACTCGCACGGCGGCACCATCCGTTTCTCCCCGATGATCGCGCCGGTCGTACGTGCCGTGCGCCGCTACCACCCGGATGAGGACATTGAGGTGCTGCAGCGCGCCTACGAGGTGGCGAACCGCTGCCACGAGGGTCAGAAACGTAAGAGTGGCGACCCGTACATCACCCACCCGGTGGCTGTGACCGCAATTCTTGCGGAGATGGGCGCGACCGGCCCCGTACTCGCCGCCGGCCTGCTGCACGACACGGTGGAAGACACCGACTACACGATGGAGCAGCTCACCGAAGAGTTCGGTGAGGAGGTCGCCTACCTGGTCGACGGCGTGACCAAGCTGGACAAGATGACCTACGGCGAGAACGCCTCCATTGAGACGATCCGTAAGCTTGTGCTGTCCATGAGCAAGGACATCCGCGTGCTGCTCATCAAGCTTGCCGACCGCCTGCACAACGCGCGCACCTGGCGTTTTGTGCCGCAGGCTTCTGCCGCGAAGAAGGCAGAAGAGACCCTGAAGATTTACGCGCCGCTCGCGCACCGCCTGGGCCTGAACACGATCAAGTGGGAGCTGGAGGACCTGTCCTTCGCCGCCATGAGCCCGGAAATTTACGCCGAAATGGTGCGCATGGTCGGCGAACGCACCCCCGCGCTCGAAAAGTTCCTGAACGAGGCACGCACCAAGATTACGGAGCGTCTGAAAGAGGTGGGCATCGACGCGACCGTGACGGGCCGCCCGAAGCACTACTATTCGATTCATCAGAAGATGAAGACCAAGGGCCGTAGCTTCGACGAGATTAACGACATCCTCGCCGTGCGCATCATGGTTGAGGAAGAGGCGGAGTGCTACACCGTGCTCGGCCACGTGCTGTCCCTGTGGCCGTCGATGACTGGTCGTTTCAAGGACTACATTAAGAACCCGAAGAATAACAACTACCAGTCGCTGCACCTGACCGTGTACGGCCCGGGCAACCTGCCGCTTGAGATTCAGATCCGCACCTACAAGATGCACGAAGAGGCCGAGTACGGTGTGGCGGCGCACTGGCGCTACAAGGCGGCGTCGCGCGGCGAGAAGGTCGCAGCTCGTGGCGGCGCGCCCGCAAAGGACCCGAAGGAACCGGGCACCCAGACCTCGGCAATGATGAACGTCGGCATCCTGCAGTCCATCGCCGAAATTTCGAACTCCAACCCGGAATCGGAGAAGTTCTACGAGTCGCTCGCAGACACCCTCGACACCGACGAAATCGTCGTACTCACCCCCAACGGCGAGGCAATCGCCCTGCCCAACGGCTCCACCCCCGTGGACTTCGCCTACGCCATCCACAGTGAGGTCGGCGACCGCACCGTCGGCGCGAAGGTCAACGGCCGCCTGGTACCGCTACACACCGTCCTGCCCACCGGCGCCACCGTCGAAATCATGACCACGAAGAACGAGGATGCCGGACCCAGCGAGGACTGGCTGAAGTTCGTTCGCTCCTCGCGCGCTCGCACGAAGATCCGCCAGTACTTCGCGAAGGAACGCCGCCTGGAGGCGCTGCTCGCCGGCCGCGAGATGCTCACCAAGAGCATGCGCAACAGTGAGCTGCCGCTGCAGAAGATGATGAGCCCGGAGATTATGACTCAGGTGGCTCAGCTGCTGCACAAGAACGACGTGGCGTCGCTGTACCGTGCGATTGGTGAGCACGAAATCGCGCCGAAGCAGGTCATTGACACCCTGGTTGAGGTGCACCGCGGCGACGAGCCGGCACCCGAGGTTGAGGTCAGCGACTTTGACGAGACGCTGCTGAAGTCCACCCGCAAGGCGATTGGCGATAACGGCGTGATTGTGCCGGGTGCTGAGGGTGTGCTGACGAAGATTGCGCGCTGCTGCACCCCGGTCCCGCCGGATGACATTATCGGCATTGTGACCCGCTACAACGGTATTTCGGTGCACCGCCGCGACTGCCCGAACATGCGTAACGCTGACGAGGAGCCGCGCGTGACCACGGTCGAGTGGGCGTCTTCGCCGACCGCTACGTACCGTGTGCAGATTCAGGTGGAGGCGCTGGACCGTAAGGGCCTGCTGAGCGACCTGATCCGTGCGATTTCTGAGTCGGGCGTGAACATTCTGGATGCGCGCGTGCACACCTCGGAGGATCGTACCGTGGTGGACCGCTTCGCCCTGGAGCTGGGTGACCGCTTCATGCTGGAGCACGTGCTGAACGTGGTCCGTAACGTGACGGGCGTGTACAAGGCGTACCGCCTGACCGGCGCGAAGCCCTCGGAGGCGTAAATACTTCTCTACGCCCAGAAGCCACATGTGTTCCGAACACATGTGGCTTCTCGCCGTTTATGGGGGAGGGTCGGGGGAACTTTCGATAGGTTAGTGTCTTCACTACGGGTTAAAGACCCACGGCGAAGACACTAACCTATCGAAACAACCAGTTACCCGCCGCGTAATCTACCCGGCGCCGATTTCGACCATAGGTTAGTGACTTTGGGGGGGGTAAACCCCAGCCCAGAGTCACTAACCCATGGTCGAAGTCCGTAACCCATGACCGAATTTCCGCACGGTGTGTGGGAGGCGGGGCAGCGCCGCACAGGAGGCAAGCCCGTCCGCGCCTAATCTTCCGTGCGGCGGGGGAGTTTGACGGGGGAGCGCGCCTCCAGAAAACCCCTTGTCACCCAATATTTTTTTGGTGTTTTTCTGGCGCAGGGTGGTGCAGCCCCTTATCTTGTCGGGGGCGCCCCGTACCTTGGTGGTAGAGAACAACGACGCGTTCTCACCCACTCCGCCGAGCGACCAAAGGAGCCCCTCATGTACACGGTTGGTTACTACAACGACGAAGACTTCCGCGCCTTCTACTCCGGCCAGGATGCCGCCAACATTGACGACTTCTTCACTGACAACGGCGAATACCTCATGGTGTACCTGCCGGAGGTGACCGACCGCGAGTTCCTCGCCGGCCTCCGCTACGGTAACGGCTGCGACGCACTCTGCCAGAGCGGATACGCCCTCGACGAGGCGGAAGAGGCCCTCCGCGACATGTATGCGCTCGCCGTGTAGCCCGCCCGCCCACCTGTCACAGATGGGGATCCGGTCATGGGTTTACGGATTTGTGCCATAGGTTACTGTCTTTGGTCGTAGTTAAAAACCACGATCGAAGACACTAAACCATGGCACAAATTCTGCAGGGGCGGCGCCTCCGCGAGTGTAGATTTATTTGACGCATAAAGCATTGATGTGTCCGAATAATGACGTTCAGATACTATTGCACTCAAAGCAACGCAAATAGACACAAAGATACGGTAGGGTGGTAACTGTAGTGTTCCATAACGCACTGATGCGTTTGTTGGGCGCGCTACGGGGCTGTTTTCCTTCCGGTGGTCAGTTTGACCTGTGAAAAACGGCCCGACATGCACATAATCACACCGTCACCGATGATAGGAGCGTATCTTCTATGGATTCGACCATCTTTAATCGCCGTAGCCTGTTGGGTAGCGGCGCACTTGCGGGCATTGGTGCCCTGCTTGCGGCGTGTGGTCAGCAGGCTAACAATGAGGCGGCAGCCACCGCCTCCGCTGCGCCGAGCGAGTCGGCTTCGGCTTCTGCGGCAACGTCTGAGTCACCCTCGGCAAGCGCAACCCCGTCTACTGTTCGAGGCTACTCGGGAGGTTCGAAGGCTCCGGATGGGGAGTACCGTAAGGCCGACTGGCAGGGACCTGCACAGAACGTGCCCAAGCCTCCGGCACCCGAAGAGGGTTACCGCGAGAAGTCTATTTCCGGGCTGGAAAAGACTCTCCGGGCATGGATTCTGCATGAAAATTATTCAATCCAGACTGGAGACTACACTGAAACCCTTAAATTTTTGAGCCCATCCTTTACATCAGAGATTGATTTCTATAAAAAGATTTCTTCCCTGTACCAACGAGGTGGCTGGGTTGTAGCTGGAACCCATAATTTTATTGCCAATGGTGCTCCATGGTCTGAGGACGGGGAGACCTATATTTGGCGCGCCTACCGCCAGTGGACTTACGCTATGTATGTTGAGCCTGACGGCAGCTGGGAAAATCATGAAAATAGTGAAGATAACAACAATATGTGGGATATTAAATTGCGCCACAACGGAGACCGCTGGCTTGTAGAATCTACGACAAAGGCCGAGAATTAGTAGATAACATGAAAAATATTACTAAAGCTACCATTATTTCTGCGGCTCTTATATTCTCAAATTTAGCTACAACTTGGGGGGTTGAGGGGGAATTTAGTTCATACTCTGAATGTGCCGCGAATAATCCAAATTCAGCACAAGTATGTGAGACTATTTTTATTAAATCCAGCCCTGATTCTAATTCTAATATTTCTAGAGGTTCTGACGGCAAGGTTTCTTCTGGCGGAGGTACTGTACGTAAAACCCAGGAAATAGAGTCAGCGGAAAAAGCGAAAGTCCAAGTCCACGAATGGGAAAAGAGCCACAACCCCAGTGGTTTTGATGTCTACTCCTCCAAAAATACCCCTGGCGTCCTTTACTGCGTAACCTCTGGAGGAAAAGTCGGTATCTATAAACACACCAACCTCAGCCCGGAAACTGATGCAGGATTCATGGACCGCGGTCGCCCAGCAATGGGAATGCACAACCCCAGCAGCGCTAGCTGCATCCCCTCAGACATCAAGGCTGTTCAAGACACTAAATCCAAGGCAAACGATGGCCCCACCTGGGAACAAATGATGGCGCAAATCATTGAGGCCGCCCAATCGCTAGAGCCGGGCAAGCCGACCCTGCACCAGTCCTACAACAACCCCGCAGGCACTGGCCGAGCAGAAGGCGACCCCAACGTCTACAAGGGCGACCAAGTCAACTTCTACGTCGATGACGGAGGCCCCTACCGCCTCGAAGCAGACATGCTCGCCGGACACGTCGAAATTGAGCTCATGCCCTCCTCCTACTTCATCGAGTACGGCAACGGCGACACAGATACCAATTACACCGCTGGCAAACCGGTCACCACCTACCCTCGTGAGCGTCCGCGGCAGACGGATACCAGCTACGCCTACCAGCGTTCCGGTAATTTCCATGCGTACGCGACCGTGCACTATACGGCTCGTTTCCGTGTGGATGGTGGCCCGTGGCAGATGATGGAGGTGACCCCGCAGGCGACCAGTGACCCGTTGCTGGTGCGTGTGTGGTGGGTTGATGTGGGACGCGTCGGCGGCACCTGCGATGAAGACGACACTCGCTGGGGCTGCAAGAACGACCCGACGATGGGTAAGAAGGATAACCCGAACCCGCGCCTACGCAAGGCTGATATTCGTACCGGCCAGCGATGGCATCTGAATGACAATGGTGACGGGGATACGGAGTATTCGTTGCACCGTGACTGGCCTGACATGTAAACCAGCTGACCCAATATATAGATAACCGCAGCAGGCGGCCCCGAATGTTTGAGCATTCAGGGCCGCCTGTTTTGTTTAGGATATTCGGGCCTGGTGGAAATTCGGTCATGACTTAGCGTCTTTGGTAATGGTTAAAACCCCAGCCTAAAGTCACTAACCCATTACCGAAAAACCTTAAACCATAACCGACTCCCGCCCATCTACCTGGCGCATCCAGGGCCGCCTGCTTTTTTCGACCGAGGTTTTCGATAGGTTAGTGTCTTCACCGTGGGTCTTTAACCCGCATTAAAGTCACTAACCTATCGAAAATCCATGAACCCGGTGCGCCCTCCATCTGCATCGGGTGGGGGCGCGAATATAACCCCCGCAGACACGCAGAAGCCACATGTGTTTCGAGAAGCCACCAAAGAAGTGGCTTTTCGAAACACATGTGGCTTCTCGGCGTTAATTAGACCGTTATTTAGATCGTCGGCTAGACCCTAGTTGCCGAAGCCCTGCAGGGTTGCTGCCCAGGCGCGGCGCGCCTCCAGAGCTTCCTTAGCCTTGGCGATCTTCTTGGAGTCGCCGCCCTTCTCGGCTGCTGCGAGCTCTGCTTCCAGCTCGGCGAGGGAGTCCTCGATCTGTGCGAGCAGGGAGTTCGCGCGTGCCGCCTTGGCGGGGTCGTTGCGCTTCCACTTTGCCTCTTCGGCGCCGTTGATTTCGTCCTGAATGCGGCGCAGCTCGCCGTCGACGCGGCGCAGGTCGTTGCGGGGCACGCGGCCTGCCGCATCCCAGCGGTCCAGGATCTTCTCGAAGGCTGCCTTCGCGCCCTCAATGTCTTCGACGGGCAGGAGTGCGCGTGCTTCTTCGAGCAGTGCTTCCTTGACCTTGAGGTTTTCGGCGTAGACTGCGTCCTGCGCTGCTTCGGCTTCGTTGCGGGCGTTGAAGAACACGTCCTGTGCCGCGCGGAAGCGTGCCCACAGCTTGTCATCTTCGCGACGGTGGCCGCGGGGTACCTGCTTCCAGGCGCGCATCAGGTCGCCGTATACGCGGGAAGTCTCAGACCAGTCAGTCGAGGTGGACAGCTCTTCCGCACGTGCGATCAGCTCTTCCTTGGCGCGCTTGATGCGTGCGTTGCGGTCGTCCAGCTGCGAGAAGTGTGCGCGGCGGTTGCGGTCGAAGGTGGTGCGGGCTGCACGGAAACGCTTCCACAGCTCGTCCTCTACGCTCTTTGCCAGGTGAATTTCGCGCTGTGCCTTCTTCCACGCTTCGAACAGTTCGTTCATGCGGGAGTGGGAGTTCTTCCAGTGAATCTGGTCGGGGTCCTGGCTGGCAATCTGCTCGGCTTCCGCGACGATTTCTTCACGGACGGCGAGGGCGCGTTCACGGTTTTCGGTGCGTGCCTGCTGCTGCTTTTCGCCGAGTTCAGCGATCTGCTCTGCGAGGGTGATGAGGCGCTTCTGCAGGCCGGAGTAGTCACCGACCATGTTGCGCACACCGATCTGTGCACCGATGGAGGTGATGCCCTTCTGCAGGTCTGCGGCGGGGGCGTTGTTGGCGAGGCGGGATTCGAGCAGGGCAACCTGCGCCTCGACGTTTTCAAACTTGCGGGCGAAGTAGCTGAGCGCTTCTTCTTCGGAGGCGCCGGGCAGCTGGCCTACGGCGTATTCTTCGCCGTCGACAATGACGAAGACGTGGCCGTCCTCGGAGACGCGGCCGTACTGGCGTGCCTTTTCGAGGTTTACAGTGTCGTCGGGTTTGGTAGTCACCGCTATAACTCTTTCACTCGGGGGTGCTGGGGGTGGGGCGCCTTTGCGCTGTTCCCCGTGATGGGCACCCGTTTGGGTGTGCGTGTGCACCTCCTAAGCATAGCCTCTGTGGGGTGTGTGTGAGTAGTGTCTGGTCGTGTTGTGTTGTGGGCGAACCTGCCGGCTGCGGGTTTGCGCGGGTTTGTGTCGGGTGAGCTGGGGGAGTGGGTGCTGTGCTGGGGTGGGTGTTGGTATGATGGGTAGATATGCCCGGAGGTGTTCCGGGGGTTTTGTTGTCGAGTTCTTTGTCAAGGAGTATCGCGTATGGCTCGCAAGGCTTCGCTGTCTGGTTTTCCCGAGTATCTTCCGGCTGAGCGGTTGGTTGAGAATCATGTTCTGGACACTTTGCGTGAGACTTTTGAGTTGCACGGTTTCTCCCCGATTGAGACTCGTTCGGTAGAGACTATTGAGCAGCTGCTGCGCAAGGGTGAGATTGACAAGGAAGTTTACGCAATTTCTCGCCTGCAGGAGGACGAGGCTGCGAAGGCTAAGGAAAAGCTGGCTCTGCACTTTGACCTGACCGTGCCGTTTGCCCGTTACGTGGTGGAGAACGCCGGTTACCTGAATTTCCCGTTCTCGCGTTACCAGATTCAGAAGGTGTGGCGTGGTGAGCGTCCGCAGGAGGGTCGTGCCCGCGAGTTCACTCAGGCTGATATTGACGTGGTTGGCGACGGTGAGCTGCCGTTCCGTTACGACGTGACCTTGGCGCTGGTTGTTGTTGATGCGCTGTCGAAGCTGCCGATTCCTGAGTTCAAGCTTCGTGTGAATAACCGCAAGCTGGCTGAGGGTTTCTACCTGGGCTTGGGTTTGACTGATACTGCGGCTGTTCTGCGTTCTATTGACAAGCTGGAGAAGATCGGTGCTGAGCGTGTGGCTGAGGAGCTGCAGGCTGAGGCTGGTGCGAGCGCGGATGCTGCCGCTGCCGCTCTGGAGCTGGCGCAGATCCGCACTGAGGATGCATCCTTCGTGGAGCAGGTGCGTACGCTTGCGGCTAAGTATTCGGTGGAGCATGAGCTGCTGGATCAGGGTCTTGCTGAGCTGGCTGAGGTCATCGAGGAGGCTTCCCGCCGTGCGCCGGGTAAGGTGCTGGCTGACCTGTCGATTGCTCGCGGCCTAGACTACTACACCGGTACCGTGTATGAGACTGTTCTGGTTGGTCACGAGTCGCTGGGTTCGATTTGTTCGGGTGGCCGTTATGAGTCGCTGGCGTCGAACGGTAAGAAGACGTACCCGGGTGTTGGCCTGTCTATTGGTGTGACTCGTGTGGTGGCTCGTATTCTGTCGCAGGGTTTTGCGCAGGCGAGCCGTAAGGTGCCTTCGGCTGTGTTCGTGGCTCTGACGAATGATGAGGGCTGGTCTGCTGCGAATGATGTTGCAGATGCACTGCGTGCCCGCGGTATTGCCTGCGAGGTGTCTGCGAATGCGGCGAAGTTCGGTAAGCAGATTAAGTACGCTGAGAAGCGCGGCATTCCGTTCGTGTGGTTCATTTCGTCGGATGAGTCGGGTGCCCCGGTTCACGAGGTGAAGGATATCCGTTCGGGTGAGCAGGTTGCTGCTGATCCGGCTTCGTGGATGCCGCCGGCTGAGGACCTGCACGTTCAGATTGTGCGTGCTGAGGGCCTGTAAATAGTTAGGTAAAGAGTAGGGGCCTGTAGCACCTGTGGTGTTTGGCCGCTGTAGTATCTGGCTACTCTAGTATCTAGCTGCTCTGGGCCTGCATATAGACCCGCATATGGATGTGTACCCGCCTGGTGGGGAGGATGTTAACCTCCCCGCCGGGTGGGTTTTTGTTGCGCTGTTGTGCTCTTTGGTCGCGTGGATTTGTGCTGTGTTGATTTATGCTGCGCGGATTTGTGCCATGGGTTAGTGTCTTCTGCCATGGGTTCTTGATTTGGGTAATGACTTAGTGACTTTGGAGGGGGTATTTAACCCGTACCAGAGTCACTAAGTCATTACTGAAATCCATAACTCATCACCAAAAAACTGCAACCTCGCACGGAACACCCCCGCCACCCTCCTCACCTCCACCCGCCTCCTTGGTTCTCGGCTACCAACCCCGGGTTATTTCAGAAGTAGATTCCGTAAATGGGTCACGACCTCCAGCTCCTTGTTGAAGATGTCAGCCCACGTGAGGTGCACGACCGTCCAGCCGGCACGGGTTAGGGCACGGTCGCGGGCGGCTTCGTAGCGGTCCCTGCCGGGGTGGTCCACGTATTTCTGTTCGCCGTCGAACTCGAGAATGACCCGCGCCTCGGGCCAGGCGAAGTCCACCCGATAGTTGTGTCCCTCGCATGAAATCGGGTACTGCGTTACGGGCAGGGGCAGCATGTGTTCCATGAGTAGGCACCGGGTGAGGCTCTCGCCCGCCGACTCGCTGGATGCATCCACCGCCTGCGCCAGGAGGGGCCCTGCGGAGCTGCCGTACCCCGTGAGGTTCAGGAGAATCTCGGTTACCTCGCGGGGTTCCAAGAGTCCCCGCCGCATGATGGAGTCGGCGAGAACCACCGCCTCCCGAAAGGGCATGCTGCGCGCGCAATCCTGCAGCGTGCGAGCCACCGTCGTAACCATGATGGATGTGCCCGGCAACCTGGTGACCTCATCAGGGCTAATAGCGGTTTTATGCTGGTGAATCCGTTCCCGATCCGTGGCGCAGTGGCTACGGCTGTACGCGTCCAGCATCTGCGGAACGGTCAGCAGGTCAAGGCCCCACAGCACCGCAGCTGACTTGTGTGAAAATACTCCCTGAAACCCCACGAGGTCGGCGGCGATGCATCGTACGCGGAGTCGGTCGTCGGAGTTGAGTTGATCTGCGTTGTGGTTGTAAATGTAGGCTCCTCGTCGAATACGTTGCAGGGTTCCTCCGGCTATGAGATTACGGAGGCGGCGTGGGCCTATTCCTTTCATGCGAAGTGTGGCTGGGGTGTGCACGAGAGGGTACAGCTCCGCGATACGTGGAATCCCGGGCAACTTAGTAGGAGCATTTGAGACGTATGCATTTGATGTCAGAGGGGTTATAGCGTTCATGGCATAAGCCTGACACTTTTGAGTCGGAGTTACAGGGCTAACCCAAAATCTGTGGATAACTTGGTCGGTTTTGCAGAATGAGCGTTTGTCCACAGGCTGCAGATGTGGGTTCTTGATTTGGGTAATGACTTAGTGACTTTGGCGGGGGTCTTTAGCCCGTACCAGAGTCACTAAGTCATTACTGAAATCCATAACTCATCACCAAAACCGCTGCCCGCCTCATCACCTCCGCATCCTCGCCCCTGCCTCCGCACCCTATTTTCTGCCCTCGACTTGCCCGGAGGGGATACAATATATGAGGCGCACGCAGTGTGCGCATATCATCAACCGCGTGTACCCGGCTACTGTCTATAGTCGTGAGGTGCCCGCTATGAAAGGAATGTCTGTGCTTCGCACTCACACCAACGGCGAGCTGACCGCCGCAAATATTGGAGAGACTGTTACCCTGACCGGTTGGGTGGCTCGCCGCCGCGACCACGGTGGTGTCGCCTTCGTTGACCTGCGTGACCGTGAGGGTGTCACCCAGTGTGTTTTCCACAATGAGGCTGATTTTGAGCACCTGCGCAACGAGTATGTGCTGCGTGTGACTGGTCTGGTGACTAAGCGCCCGGAGGGTAATGAGAACCCGAACCTGGCGACCGGCGAGATTGAGGTTGAGGTGTCCGCCGTTGAAGTGCTGAACACTGCCGCTCCGCTGCCTTTCCAGATTGATGAGCACGTTGAGGTGGGTGAGGAGGCGCGCCTGCGCTACCGCTACCTGGATCTTCGCCGCCCGGAGCCGGCTCGCATCATGCGCCTGCGTTCGGACGCGAACCGTGCGGCACGCAACCTGCTGGCTGAGGACGGCTACATTGAGGTTGAGACCCCGACCCTGACCCGTTCCACCCCTGAGGGTGCGCGTGACTTCCTGGTGCCGGCTCGTCTGGCTCCGGGTTCGTGGTACGCTCTGCCGCAGTCCCCGCAGCTGTTCAAGCAGCTGCTGCAGGTGGGCGGTATTGAGAAGTACTACCAGATTGCTCGTTGCTACCGTGACGAGGATTTCCGTGCGGACCGTCAGCCTGAGTTCACTCAGCTGGACATTGAGGCTTCGTTCGTTGATCAGGAAGACATCATTGAGCTGGGCGAGCGCATCGTTGAGGCTGTGTGGAACCTGATTGATGTGAAGGTTCCCCGCCCGATTCAGCGCATGACCTACAAGGATGCGATGGAGAAGTACGGTACGGACAAGCCTGACCTGCGTTTTGGTCTGGAGCTGACCGAACTGACCGAGTACTTCAAGGACACCACTTTCCGCGTGTTCAAGGCTCCTTACGTGGGTGCTGTTGTGATGCCCGGTGGTGCTTCTCAGCCTCGCCGTACCCTGGACGCTTGGCAGGAGTGGGCTAAGCAGCGTGGCGCTAAGGGCCTGGCTTATGTCCTCATTCAGGAGGATGGCGAGCTGACCGGTCCGGTGGCTAAGAACATTACTGACGCTGAGCGTGCTGGCCTGGCTGAGGCTACCGGCGCGAAGCCGGGCGACTGCATCTTCTTCGCTGCTGGTGAGGCTAAGGCTTCCCGCGCGCTGCTGGGTGCTGCTCGTGTTGAGATTGGTCACCGTACCGGCCTGATTAAGGACGGCGAATGGTCCTTCGTGTGGGTTGTTGACGCTCCCATGTTCGAGTCTTCTGCTGAGGCTACCGAGTCTGGTGACGTGGCTCTGGGTCACTCCGCTTGGACTGCTGTGCACCACGCGTTCACCTCCCCGAAGCCCGAGTTCATGGATACTTTCGACACCGACCCGGGTTCGGCTCTGGCGTACGCTTACGACATTGTCTGCAACGGTAACGAGATTGGTGGCGGTTCGATCCGTATTCACCGCCGTGACGTGCAGGAACGCGTGTTCGCTGTGATGGGCATTGGTGAGGAAGAGGCTCAGGAGAAGTTCGGCTTCCTGCTGGATGCGTTCAAGTACGGCGCACCGCCCATGGGTGGTATTGCGTTTGGTTGGGACCGTATTGTGTCTCTGCTGGCTGGCGTTGATTCGATCCGCGAGGTTATTGCGTTCCCGAAGACCGGTAATGGTTACGATCCGCTGACTGCGGCTCCTGCACCGATTACTCCGGAGCAGCGTAAGGAAGCTGGCGTTGATTTCAAGCCGAAGAAGAAGGACGAGGAGTAATCTTCTCTAGTCTTTGGTCGTGCGCCCCGTAGGGGGTGTGGGCCTGTGCGGCGTGAACCCGGCGGGCGTTGAGTTCTGCCGGGTCGCCGTTGAGGGTGGGCTGTGTATTCTGCTGGTGCAGGGTCGTAGCCCACCTTTTGTATCAACTGGCGTGTGTGCTGGTTTGTGTACTAACCAAAGGGGGAGGGGAGCATGCGTATTCTGGTTGCCGGTCCGAGCGGTAGCGGTAAGACGACGTTCGCGGCGCGGTTGGGGCGCCTGCTGGACATTCCGCATACGGAGATGGACTCGTTGCATTGGGGTCCGAATTGGACTCCGCGCCCTAGTTTTGAGGCGGATGTTCAGAGGCTCATTGAGCAGCCTGCGTGGATTACGGAGTGGCAGTATCCGCAGGTGCGTGGCCTCCTGCTGGAGCGTGCGGATGTGGTGATTTACCTGCGCTATAGCCGTGCGGTGGTCATGTGGCGTGTGGTTCGCCGGACGGTGCGCCGTGCGGTGACGGGGCAGAGGCTGTGGGCGGATAATGTGGAGCCGCCGCTGAAGAATATTCTGCGCGACCCGGACAATATGATTCGGTACACGTGGAGGAGCTACCCGCATGTTGGGGAGTTGCTGGCGGAGGCTCGTGGGCAGCATCTGCAGAAGCGTTTTATTGAGTTTCGTACCCCGCGGGCGGCGAACCAATTTTTGCGTGCCGTGCAGTTGCGCGGCGTGCTCTAATGGCGGCTGCCTCTAGAACTTCGGCTGCCCTAAACCAGTCGCCGAGTGCGGCGTTGAAAGAGATGTAGAGCTGGGTGAACGCCGGCTCCATGATGAAAGGTGAATGATGCGAGTAGTTATTCAGCGCGTGACCCGCGCGGCGGTGCGCGTGAATGGTGAGACGGTCGGCGCGATTGAGCAGCCCGGCTACCTGGTGCTGGTCGGTATCACGCACGGTGACGGTGCGGCACAGATTGCGAAGCTTGCCGATAAGACCGCAAACCTGCGCCTGCTGGAGGGGGAGAAGTCCCTCCTCGATGAGGGTGCGCCCGTGCTGGCGGTCAGCCAGTTCACCCTGTACGGGGATGCGAAGAAGGGCCGCCGCGCCCGGTGCGGTGAGTGAGCCGCTGTTCAACGATTACGTTCAGGCGCTGCGTGAGCGTGGCCTGCACGTGGAGACCGGTGTGTTCGGTGCGGACATGCAGGTGGAGCTCGTCAATGACGGCCCGGTGACCCTGATTCTCGATAGTGAGACTCTCTAGGCCGACGCTTTCGATAGGGTAGTGGATTGCCCCGGGGTTTAAAACCCACGGCGAAGATACTAACCTATCGAAAACCCGTGTGGTGTCACGCCGCGAGCTAAATCCGCAGCTGTATATCCACACCCCGTACCTGCCTCCAGATTGTGAAACGATAGAGTAAGACTATGGCTGATTCCCTCTTTGATCTTGAGCTGCCCGATGACGGGGACCGCGTGAGCTTGATTGGCGCCTCCACTGAGGAGCCCTCCTCGCGTGCCTCTGCATCGCGTGCGCACTCTTCCCGTTCGGCGTCTCGTGCGCCGTTGGCGGTGCGTATGCGTCCGCGCACGATTGATGAGGTTCTCGGCCAGGATCACCTGCTGACTCCCGGTGCGCCTTTGCGCGTGTTGGCGGGGGAGAACGCCGGACCGGCTGGCCCGTCGTCGGTGATTTTGTACGGCCCTCCGGGTACGGGTAAGACCACTCTGGCGCATGTGATTGCGCGCGCGCCGGGTCGTAAGTTCGTGGAGCTTTCGGCAATTACTGCGGGCGTGAAGGATGTTCGCGCGGTCATGGATCAGGCGCTGCTGGACCGTGACATGTACGGCACGACCACTGTGCTGTTCCTGGATGAGATTCACCGTTTCACGAAGGCTCAGCAGGATGCGCTCCTGCCCGGCGTGGAGAACCGCTGGGTGATTCTGGTGGCGGCTACGACGGAGAACCCGTCGTTCAGCATTATTTCGCCGCTGCTCTCGCGCTCGCTCCTGTTGCGGGTTCATTCGCTGGAGCAGTCCGATATTGAGCATCTGATTGACCGTGCGCTGGCTGATCCGCGCGGTTTTGGTGGTGCGGCGGTCATTGATGAGGATGCGCGCGCCCACCTCGCGGCGGTTTCCGGAGGCGACGCTCGCCGCTCCCTGACCTCGCTGGAGGCGGCGGCTGCGATTGCCTTTAGCGAGGCTGAACAGGCTTCGGCAGACTCGGCAGATCCTGCGGGGGAAGCGGGGGAGAAGGACCCGGAACCTGCCGAGCCCGTGCGCATCACCCTGGCGCACGCTACGGAGGCGGTGGACCGCGCCGCGATCCGCTACGACCGTTCGGGCGATCAGCATTATGACGTGGTGAGCGCGTTCATTAAGTCCATGCGCGGCTCTGACGCGGACGCCGCGGTGCACTACTTGGCGCGCATGCTGGAGGGCGGCGAGGATCCTCGTTTTGTGGCGCGTCGCATCATGATTTTGGCGAGTGAGGACATTGGTCTGGCTGATCCGCAGGCTCTGCAGGTGGCGACGGCTGCGGCGCAGTCGGTGGCGCTGGTGGGCATGCCGGAGGCGCGTATTATCCTATCGCAGGCGGTGATTTATTGTGCGCTCGCGCCGAAGTCGAACGCCGCGTATAACGCGATTAACCGTGCGATTGCGGATGTGCGTGCGGGTGCTGCCGGTCAGGTTCCGGTGCATTTGCGTGATGGCCATTATGCGGGGGCGAAGCAGTTTGGCCACGGTGAGGGGTACATTTACGCCCATGATGCGCCGGGGCATGTGGCGGCGCAGCAGTACCTGCCGGATACTCTGCGCGGCACGGTCTACTACGAGCCGACGCAGCATGGTTTTGAGCGTACGTTGACGGAGCGGCGTGAGCGTATCCGCAGGATTCTTGACGGCGGCAACTAGCCGCGCATCAATCACGCGAAACCACCCGCGCCGGTCGGTTATTCGCGCGAACCATCAGCGCAAGCCACCCGCACCAAACAGTAGACAAGCAGAAAGCGGTGCGTAGTACCTCGGTAGTACTGCGCACCGCGTCAGAGTTTTGAGTTGTGATAGACGTCTTGACTATCGGCCTTCCCGGAAGGGCGGACGCCAAGCTTGTTATGGTTTCTAGTCTAGGCGATATGGGGGCGTGATTCAAGCTATTCCCATAAAGACACAGGTTAAAAATAACGAAATGATTACAATCCAACATCTTAGCGCCGCAATTTTCTGGGGAAGCCGCGCCTAAAGAGTCCTGACGGGCATAAATAATTCCTGTGGGGTCGTGTGGGCAAGAGCCAAAAACCCACACGCATAGTGATTTGAACCAAAGATTTCCCAAAAGGCTGGTAAAGCCCGGGCGCATCCGGTAAGCTTGACGGGTCTGGCAATTACTATGCCCGCATTCGTGTGAGCGTCAGTAATGTAGCTGCGGGGTACTCTGCCCCGAGCTCTCCGCCCCACCGCCGTACAGCAACGACCGAATCGGTCGCGTACGGATCCCGGCGGGGTCAACCGAGGAGGCCAGTATTCAACAGACCGAGGCCCCACCCGTGAGGGTGCAGGAGCCTCACATATGAAAGGTAGATTGTGGCTAAGCACAACCGCACCCGCCGTACCGTGCGTCAGTCCCGTGCCCTGGGCATTGCACTGACCCCGAAGGCAGAAAAGTACCTCGAGCGTCGTCCTTACGGCCCCGGCCAGCACGGCCGTGCCCGCAAGAAGGCTGACTCCAACTACGCTACCCAGCTGAAGGAAAAGCAGCGTCTGCGCGCTCAGTACAACATCCGCGAGGCACAGATGCGCCGCGCATACCTCGAGGCAAAGCGTACCGAGGGCCAGACCGGTAAGAACATGGTCGAGCTGCTCGAGACCCGCCTCGACGCTCTGGTTCTGCGTGCAGGCTTCGCCCGCACCATTGCACAGGCACGTCAGATGGTTGTTCACCGTCACATCATGGTTGACGGCGTTCGCGTGGACCGCCCCTCGTTCCACGTCAAGCCCGGCCAGCTGATCCACGTTCACCCCAAGGCTGAGAAGACCACCCCCTTCCAGGCTGCGGCTGCAGGTGAGAACCAGGCAGTTCTGCCCGAGGTTCCCGCATACCTGAACGTTGAGATCGAGAAGCTGCACGCAAAGCTTGAGCGCAAGCCCAAGCGCGAAGAGATCCCCGTGATCTGCGACGAGCAGCTGGTCGTTGAGTACTACTCGCGTCTGGCATAATCTCGATTTTTCGAGAAGCAACCCGTCCTGCACCGTTCGGTGGGGGCGGGTTGTTCCCGTTTAACGCGCGGGTTTTTGGGGTATATACACTACAGGGCAGTGGCGCCGCTGAACCTGTGAATCTTCCGTCGCTGGGAGTTTCATGAGAGTTTAGGGGGCGCTTGAAGGATTTTTCGACTAAAATAGGGGATTGAACTGTGTATACAGTCCTGAACTGTACGCACGATCCGGCTGCGTGCCACGGTGGCACGCGGTCCTGTACGACTATTGATAAGCATCATGCATTGAGCGGAATGGGGTTATAGATGACTGGCGGAGATATTGCGGGCCTGATTTCAGCAGGAGTTTTTGCGATTCTGGTGGCCCTTCTTGCGCTACCCATTATTCGCCTGACCAAGGTGTTTGATGAGCTTATCGTGACGATTCGTTCGCTGAACCAGAGCACCGGCCCCCTCATTGAAGAGGTGACCCGCACTGTGGTGACCACCAATGAGCAGCTGGAGAAGGTTGACGACATCACCTCGAACGTTTCGGATGCGTCCGCGAACGTTTCTGCGCTGTCCTCGCTGGTGACCTCGACTGTGGGTCAGCCGCTGATTAAGGTTGCATCCTTCTCGTACGGTGTGCGTCAGGCGTTCCGCGGCGGTAAGCCCGGCGATGCACACGGCACCGGCAACAACCACGCTGGCGGTCAGTATGGTTCGGCACAGTCCTCTTACTCTGCAGGTGGTGAGAACTAATGGGTCTGCTTCGTTCAGCTCTTCTGCTTGGCGCCGGCGCGGCGGTTGGTTACTTCGCTTCTAGGCGTGCCGCCTCCGAACCTGCTCAGCGTACCCCCGGCAGCGCCCTGCTCATGCGTGAGCACGGTGAGCTTGCCCTCAACCCGGAGTCTCAGATGGGAAAGTTCTTCGATTCGCCGATTGGCAAGCCCCTGCAGCCGTACGCGTTGCGTGCTGTTGAGTTCGCCGCCCGCGTGCGTGAGGGCATGCAGGAGAAGGAGATGGAGCTCAACGCTAAGGTGGAGCGCCAGAAGCAGGATCTGCGTCCTGGCTCCCTGGATACGTGGGACCGCCAGATGAGCGCCGCTGAGATTGAGTCCACGAACCGCCGCCTGGCTGAGCGTGAACTCATTGAGGTGGAGGCTGAGATTGCCTCCTTGGAAGAGGCTCAGAAGCGAGCGCGTGAGCAGCGTATTGCGCGTGACCGTCAGCTCGGTGACGGCTTCTTCAACTAGGTTTTAAAAGGTGGTGTCTTCGCCCGTAAACCACGGTACGAGCCACGGTACGAGACTGGCTCGATTAGCCATTTTGCTCTTGGGCAGGCACCATAGGTCAGTAGACTAATTTAGAATTTCGCACAGATTACTCTAAGGAACGAGATGCTCTCACAGGAGATTTCCAAGCGCTGGATCGATTTCTTCGCTTCCCGCGGCCATACTGTGGTGCCTTCGGCATCGCTGATTTCGAACGAGCCCGGCGCCATGTTCACCATCGCCGGTATGGTTCCGTTCATTCCCTACTTCCTGGGCCGTGAGACCCCTCCGTTCTCCCGCGCGACCAGCGTGCAGAAGTGCATCCGCACCCTGGACATTGAAGAGGTTGGTAAGACTGCGCGTCACGGTACCTTCTTCCAGATGGCTGGTAACTTCTCCTTCGGTGATTACTTCAAGGAGAAGGCGATTCCTTTCGCTTACGAGCTGCTGACTACCCCTCAGGATCAGGGTGGTTTTGGCTTGGATCCCGAGCGTCTGTGGGTCACCATTTATGAGGGTGACGATGAGGCGTTCGAGATTTGGACTAAGACCGTTGGTTTCCCCGCTGAGCGTATTCAGCGTATGGGCATGAAGGAAAACTACTGGTCCACCGGTCAGCCCGGCCCTGCAGGCCCCGACTCGGAGATTTTCTACGACCGTGGTCCCGCCTACGGTAAGGACGGCGGCCCGGCGGTTGACGACGACCGTTACATTGAGATTTGGAACCTCGTGTTCATGCAGTACCAGCGTGGCGAGGGCATCGGCAAGGACGACTTCGAGATTCTGGGCGAGCTGCCGAAGAAGAACATCGATACCGGTCTGGGTGTTGAGCGCCTGGCAATGCTGCTGCAGGGTGTTGAGAACTTCTACGAGACCGACCAGGTCCGCCCGGTTCTGGACGCTGCGTCTAAGCTGTCCGGTAAGAAGTACCACGGCTCCGAGTCCCCCGAGGATGAGGGCTACGAGGATGACGTGCGTATGCGCGTGGTGGCGGACCACATCCGCTCCTCGCTGATGCTGATTGCTGATGGCGTGACCCCCTCGAACGAGGGTCGCGGTTACATTCTGCGCCGTCTGATGCGCCGCGCTATCCGTGCGATGCGTCTGCTGGGCGTGACTGAGCCCTGCCTGCCCGTGCTGTTCCCGGCTTCTTGCGAGGCTATGAAGGGTGCTTTCCCGTACGTGGGTGAGGACTTCGAGCGTATTTCCCGCATCGCGTACGCTGAGGAGAAGGCGTTCCTGCACACCATTGAGACCGGTACTGAGCGTCTGGAAGAGGCTGTTGCTGCCGCTAAGAAGGACGGCTCTAACTCTGTTTCCGGTGCTGAGGCATTTGCTCTGCACGACACCTACGGCTTCCCGATTGACCTGACCCTGGAGATGGCTGCTGAGGCTGGCGTGAAGGTTGACGAGAAGGCTTTCCGTGAGCTGATGGCTGAGCAGCGTCACCGTGCGCAGGCTGACGCTAAGGCGAAGAAGGGCGCGTTCGCTGACCTGTCTGAGCTGCGTAAGCTCGTGGACGAGCGCGGCTCCATCTTCACCGGTTACACCGAGCTGCGTACTGAGACTAAGCTGCGCGCAATCCTGGTGGATGGCGTGTCTGTTCCCGCCGCTAAGGCTGGCGACAAGATTGAGGTTGTCCTGGATGAGACTCCGTTCTACGCGGAGGCTGGTGGCCAGGCAGCTGACACCGGTGTTATTACCGGCAACGGCTTCATCATTGACGTTCAGGACGTTCAGCAGCCCGTGAAGGGTCTGAGCGTTCACCGCGCCGTCGTGCGTGAGGGCGAGGTTCACGCCGGTGCCGATGTTGTGGCACAGGTTGATGTTCAGCGCCGCCGCGACGGTGAGAAGGCACACTCCGGTACCCACATCATTCACGCTGCCCTGCACCAGGTGCTCGGCAACGAGGCTACTCAGCGTGGCTCCTTCAACAAGGAAGGCTACCTGCGTTTCGACTTCGCGTGGAACGAGGGCCTGTCCGAGTCCGCTAAGCGTGAGGTTGAAGAGGTCGCTAACCTCGCGATCCGCGATAACCACGAGGTGATTACTCGTGAGATGCCGCTGGCTGAGGCTAAGGCTCTGGGCGCTATGAGCCTCTTCGGTGAGAAGTACGGCGACGTGGTGCGTGTTGTTGAAATCGGCGGCGAGTTCTCCCGCGAGCTGTGCGGTGGTACCCACGTTGGTTCGTCGGCTGAGATTGGTTCGCTGACCCTGCTGACCGAGGGCTCTGTTGGCTCCGGTAACCGCCGTGTTGAGGCTCTGGTGGGTCTGGACTCCTTCAACCACCTGGCTGCTGAGCGTACCCTGGTGAACCAGCTGACCGGCCTGATGAAGGTTCAGTCCTCCGCTGATCTGCCGGAGAAGATTAACCAGACTCTGGCTAAGCTAAAGGCTGCTGAGAAGGAACTGGCTCAGCTGCGCCGCGAGAAGCTGCAGGCTGAGGCTGGCAAGCTGCTGGAGAACGCGCAGACCATCGGTTCTGTTCGCGTTCTGGCGCATGACGCTGGCGAACTGGACGCTAACGGTGTTCGTGACCTGGCTCTGGATCTGCGTTCGCGCTTCGGCTCCGAGGCTGCTGTTGTCGCCGTGGTGGGTGTGGCTAATGGCCGCCCCGTCGTCCTGGTGGCAACCAACGAGGGTGCTCGTGAGGCTGGCGTGAAGGCTGGCGCTCTGGTCCGCGTCGCTGCCGGTGTTCTCGGCGGCGGTGGCGGCGGTAAGGACGACGTCGCTCAGGGTGGTGGCCAGGACGCATCCAAGATTGGTGCTGCACTGGACGCTGTCCGCGACGCTATCGCACAGGCTCAGGCCTAAACATGGCAGAATTCCAGCGCGGAGTGCGGATGGGTGTCGATGTGGGTAACGCCCGCGTCGGCACCGCCCTCAGCGACCCCGACGGTATCCTCGCCACCCCGCTCAAGACGCTGCGCCGCGACGCGAAGAAGAACTCTGACCGCCGTGTTTTGCGCAAGCTGATTGAGGTGAACGAGGTGGTGGAGGTTTTCGTCGGGCTTCCGAAGACCATGCGTGGTGGGGATTCTCCCTCCACGGAAATGGCTCGGGAGTACGCCCAGGCTCTGCGCTCCGAGCTGGATGCCGAAGAGAAAACACACATTAACATTTGGCTGGTGGATGAGCGACTCACCACCGTGAGCGCTCACCGTGCACTGCACGAGGCTGGGGTTTCCAGCCGAGATTTCAAGACTATGGTTGACCAGGTGGCGGCTGTGAACATTTTGCAGTACAGCCTGGATGCCCTCAAGGCGGGGCAGTCCGTAGCCGGGTACAAGGTGAGCGATCCGGCCCACGAAGAAAACCGACCGTCCGAGTCAGAAGGGACCACGGTCGGTGCCGTCAACGAAACGGAGAACCTTCAGTGACCGAACAGAATAAACATCCCGAAGAGAGCGGGCTCGACCTCTTTAGGCCGACAGCCGAGGATGAACGTAAGGGCATCACCGGCATCACGATGGAACAGGAAATCGTGTCGGTGGCTACGTTGCGTGCGCGTAAGCGCCGCCGCCGCGCCATCATGCTGAGCGCTATTTCCTTGTTTGTGGTGGCTCTGGTCATCATTTCGGGTGCCTTGATTACTCGCTATGACCCGTTCAAGACTCGTGACTACTCGGGTGGCGGCAATGGTACGACCGTGACTTTCACGATTCGTTCTGGCCAGTCCACCGCGCAGGTGGCGCAGGAGCTTGAGGCGGCGGGCGTCATTGCTGATGCTGATAAGTTCCTTGAGGTGTACACCAAGGAGAGCAAGGGTAAGTACCTGCAGCCTGGCACCTATGAACTGCAGCAGCACATGAGCAGCTCGAGCGCGATTACGACCATTATTGATGCGAACAGCAACGTTCTGTACCTGGCGATTCCGCAGGGTAAGCGCGTGAGCGAGACCATCGATCTGATTGTTTCTGGCTCCGATGGCGCGTTCACCCGCAAGCAGGTTGAGGACGCGGTCAGCAACTACACCCAGTACGGTGTGCCGAGCAACTTCCCCTCGATTGAGGGTTGGTTGCACCCGGGTGAGTACCGCTTCCCGAAGGACACCGACATCAAGAAGGTCATTCAGACCATGGTTGATAAGACCAAGGCTGACCTGAAGGAAGCCGGCGTGAGCGGCGACCAGAAGACCTTCGAGGTTCTGACCATCGCCTCCATCGTGGAGCTTGAGGCTCAGCCGAAGGACTACGTGGCGGTTGCAGGCATCATTGAGAACCGCCTGAACAACCCCGATGGTGAGACCTCGGGTCTGATTCAGTCGGATGCGACCGTGACTTACGGTCTGGGTGTCCGCTCGTACCACCTGACTGAAGAGCAGAAGGCCGATAAGAGCAATAAGTACAACACTTATGCGAATAAGGGTCTTCCGAAGGGTCCGATTGGTTCCCCGCAGCTGGCTTCGATTAAGGCTGCTGCGGCTCCTGAGAAGAACCCGTACTACTACTGGGTGACTGTGGACCTGGACTCCGGTGAGACTAAGTACTCCCGTACTTACGCTGAGCACCAGCGTTATGTTGAAGAGTACAACCAGTGGTGTTCTAAGCACCCGAACCGCTGTAGCTAAGTTGTAGCTCATTGGTTTAGCTGGTAGCTACGATTTGGTAGCTTCGGCGTGAAGGTTCCTTGCTGAGGCGGGTACCGCCTCCACGAGAGTGGGGGAGGTGCCCGCCTTTGCTGTACCCGAATATTGGTTTGTCCCTTAAAATGGGTAGAGTGCGCCTATGAACTTGGGTTCGTGGTGTGCATGTCCGCAAGCCCCAAGCGTTGAGAGCGTTCCCCAGCGTTGAGAGCGAAAGAGTATCTATCGATGAAGACTGAACCGTACCGTGAGGCCCCGTATCTTCGCCGCGCCTACGTGCTGGGGCACCCTATTGCGCATTCGCTGTCGCCTGCGCTGCATCGTGCCGCGTACGACTTTTTGGGTGAGCAGAATTTGGGTTATGATCGCCGCGATACTCTGCCCGATGATTTGCCTGCGATTATGCACGGGGTGCGCCACCCGGACGGTACGGAGGACGCCCCGTATATTGCGGGCCTGTCGGTGACGATGCCGTTGAAGACCGCCGTCATCAAGTATTGCGATGAGCTGAGTGAGACTGCCCGCGTGACCGGTGCGGTGAACACGGTGTATCCGCGCGGTGAGAAGGTGCTGGGCGATAACACGGACGTGATCGGCATTGTGAACGCGTTGCGCCACGCCGGTTTGGAGCCGGAACCGCTTAAGGATTCTGCCGCGATTGTGGGCGGGGGAGCGACCGCTATTTCCGCCCTGACCGCACTGCATCAGCTGGGGTATTCCCGTGTGAGCGTGTACGCCCGTTCGTTGCATAAGCTCGGTAGCGTGCAGGAGGCGGCGGACCGCCTGGGCGTTCAGCTGGAGCAGGTTTCCCTGGCTGATTTGCCGCAGAATCTTGCGGATCGCGGTCATCACCCGGTGATTTCTACGCTTCCGGCCCATGCGGCGGATGAGTGGGCGAGCCAGCTGATCGGGCTGAAGGGCGCCTCCGCGACGCACCGGCCGGTACTGCTCGATGTTGCGTATAACCCGTGGCCTTCGGTGCTGGCGAGCGCCTGGGAGGCTAACGGCGGCACGGTGGTTTCTGGACTGGAGATGCTGCTGTATCAGGCGGTGGAGCAGGTTCTGCTGTTTACCGGCCGTGAACTGCAGCCCGCCGAACTGCTGGGTCTAATCAATGCGATGTGCGCGGCGGTTAATCTTGCGCCTCGTGCTTCCGTTTCGTGAAAAAAGCGTGCTTTCACTCGCTCAGTAAACAGGCATTTTATACACTATTTATACGCGTGAAGAATTATTATTCCTTCCTCCTGCGCTGCGGTGCGGGTGCGATGAAAAGAGGTTAACCTATGGCCCTGCGTTGGCTCACTGCCGGAGAATCCCACGGCGAGGCGCTCGTCGGCATTATTGAGGGCGTACCCGCCGGTGTGGAACTCACCAGCGACATGGTGCGTGACGCCCTGGCTCGTCGCCGCCTTGGCTACGGCCGCGGTGCCCGCATGAAGTTCGAGGAGGACCGCGTGCGCATCCTGGGCGGTGTGCGTCACGGCCTGACTCAGGGCGGCCCGGTCGCGATTGAGATTGCGAACACCGAGTGGCCCAAGTGGACTGACGTGATGAGCTCCGACCCGGTGGATCCGAAGCTGATTGAGGGTCGTGCGCGTAACGCTGCGCTGACCCGTCCGCGCCCCGGTCACGCCGATTTTGCGGGTATGCAGAAGTACAACTTCTCTGAGGCTCGCCCGGTGCTGGAGCGCGCCTCCGCGCGTGAGACTGCGACTCGCGTGGCTCTTGGCGTGGTTGCCGCCCAGATTTTGAAGGCTCTGGGTGTTGAGCTGGTTTCTCACACCGTGGCTGTGGGTGGAGTGCACGCTCCCGAGGGCGCTCCGGTGCCTTCGCCCCGCAATGTTGACCAGCTGGACGCTGACCCGCTGCGCTGCTTCGACAAGGCAACCTCCGACGCGATGGTTCAGCGCGTGGACGAGGCGCACAAGGACGGCGAGACTCTCGGCGGTGTGGTTGAGGTGCTCGCATACGGTATGCCTCCCGGACTGGGTTCGTACGTGCACTGGGACCGCCGCCTGGACGCGCGCCTTGCCGCAGCGCTGATGGGTATTCAGGCGATTAAGGGCGTTGAGGTTGGCGACGGTTTCGCGACCGCTGACCGCCCGGGCACTGCCGCTCATGACGAGATTTCCATTGGTGAGCACGGCGTAACGCGCGATACCAACCGTGCAGGTGGTATTGAGGGCGGCATGAGCATTGGTGACCTGCTGCGTGTGCGCGCGGCAATGAAGCCCATTGCGACCGTGCCGAAGGCCCTGAAGACCATTGACACTTCCACCGGTGAAGAGGCTCGCGCCCACCACCAGCGTTCGGACGTGTGTGCTGTTCCCGCCGCAGGCGTGGTAGCGGAGGCTATGGTCGCCCTGGTGCTCGCTGAGGCTGCGCTGGAGAAGTTTGGTGGCGACTCGATTGGTGAGACTCGCCGCAACATGGATTCCTACCTGGACGCTATTCCGGCGTCTCTGGCGTGGGAGTCTAACGTGGCTGGTTGGGACGCGTAGTGCCCCTTCCGGCGGAGTCTGAGGGCCGCGGCGCGAAGGGTCGCGGTTCCGGGGAGGTTTCTGTGGAGCAGGGTGTTCGCCCGGTCGCTTCGAGCCCCCTTGCGCGTATTGCTGCGGCAACGCAGCGTGCGCGAGGGGGCGCTTCGCCGCGCCCGGAAACCGGCACAGAACCCGGTGTATCTGTTGCGGCTGAGCAGAGTGTTGAGGCTGCCGCGTCGGTTTCTTCTGCCCGCCCGGCGTCTCGCGTGCCCACCCCGGCTGACCTGATGCGTTCTGGCACCCGCCCCCTGCCCGCCGCTGCGGCGAGCACGCAGGGTGTGCGCCTGTACGCCTCCTCAGTGTCTGAGGACGCCGATCCGGCGCTCGGCCTGGACGAGGACCTGCGCCTGAAGCTACTTAGCGCCCTGCAGGGCATGGGCACCGCCCAGGGGGAAACCGGCGAGGAGCCCGCGGAGCCCGCGAAGGCGGAAGCACCCAAGCCGGCGCCTCCCAAACCGGCACCTCCGAAGCAGGCTCAGCCTGCAGAGGCGGCGGGGGAGAACGCTACCGCTTCTGCGCCCGTAGCCCCCGTAACCGTAACTCCCGCAGCTCCCGTAGCCGTGCCCGCGGCTGAACCCGCCAAGCCGGTGCGTCCGACCCCGGCGCTGTTCGGTAAGGTTCAGGTTGCCGCACCCGTAGTGCCTGCCGCGGAAGAAGAGAGCCAGGCAGGGGAGAAGCCCCTCGAAGCTTGCGCGCCGGAAGAAACGCCCGCATCGGAAGAACCCGTTGCGCTGGAGAAAATCCCCGCAGAAATTCCTGCAGAAATCCCCGCAGAAGCGCTCGCAGAAGACGAGTCCGCCGGCGGCGCTCGCATCCACCCGCAGCAGGTGCGTGAAATGCACGAGAACTTCGCGGAACGCTCCCGCCCCATCGTGCTTATCGGCCCCATGGCGGCAGGTAAAACCTACATTGGTACGCACCTGGCGCGTTTTTACGGCTACGAGTTCCTCGACGCCGACCAGCTCATCGTGGAACGCTACGGTGAAGTCTCCGAGATCTTCGAGATCTTTGGTGAGGCGTATTTCCGCGAGCTCGAACGCAAAACCATCGAAGAGGTCCTCACCTCGCCCGTGTACCGCAACACGGTGTTCTCCCTGGGCGGTGGCGCACCCATGACCGACTCGGTTGCGGAGCTACTCAAGGACGAATGCGTGGTGTACATCCTCGTTGATGCTGACACCGTCACCCCGCGCATTACCGGCAACAAGACCCGCCCGCTGCTGCAACCGAACCCGGTCGAGCGGTGGACCGAAATTTTTGAGCGCCGCCGCAGCCGATACGAAGAGCTGGCGCACTTCACCCTGGACGCACGAGGCGGCCGCCCCATCACCGAGATGACCGCCGAAATCCAGGCGTACGTGACCGCAACCCGTGCCTCCCGCGCGCAGCGCCCCCAAGCATAACCCCTCACCTGTGAAAGGACACATGATGAGCACTCAGCCCACCCCCACTTTCGGTGCCTCCGGCGCGGAAGATATTACCCGCATCCCGGTGACCGGCAGCTCCCCGCGTGAGAACTATGAGGTTCTCATCGGCCACAACCTGCTCGGTAAAATCCCCGAAATTCTGGGCAACCGCACCAAGAAGGTGCTCGTGATTCACCCGCGTGCCCTGCGTTCGACCGGTGAGCTGGTCATGGAAGACCTGCGTGCCATGGGCTACGAATCGTTCAGCGCCGAAATCCCGGACGCTGAGGAGGCGAAGCACTACCAGGTGGCGGCGTTCTGCTGGCAGGTGCTCGGTCAGAACGACTTCACCCGCACCGACGCGATCATCTCCGTGGGTGGCGGCGCTATTACCGACGTTGCCGGCTTTGTGGCGGCAACCTGGTTGCGCGGCGTGCGCGTCATCCACATTCCGACCACCCTGCTCGGCATGGTGGACGCTGCCGTGGGAGGTAAGACCGGTATCAACACCGCCGAGGGTAAGAACCTGGTCGGCGCATTCTGGCCGCCCGCCGCGGTGCTCTGCGAAATCGGCACCCTACGCACCCTGCCCGAGCATGAGCTGCTGACCGGCATGGGTGAGGTCGTCAAGTGCGGCTTCATCGCAGACCCTGAAATCCTCGACCTGATCGAGGCGAACCCGAACGCCGTGCGCGACTCGCAGTCCGCCGTGATGCGTGAACTTATTGAGCGTAGCGTGCGCGTGAAGGCTGAGGTCGTCTCCGAGGACCTGCGCGAATCCGGCCGCCGCGAAATCCTGAACTACGGCCACACCCTCGCCCACGCCATCGAGCGCAACGAACGCTACCAGTGGCGTCACGGCGCGGCAGTGTCCGTCGGCATGGTCTACGCCGCCGAACTGGCGCTGGCAACCGGCCACGCCGACGAAGAACTCGTGGCACGCACCCGCCGCATCCTCGAATCCCTGGGCCTGCCCACCTCCTACAAGGCAGACGCATGGCCCCAGCTGCTCGAAGCAATGCGCCGAGACAAGAAGGCACGCGGTAACCTGCTGCGCTTCATCATTCTTGACGGTTTGGCTCGCCCGCGCGTCTACGAGGTGCCGGACGACTCGATTCTGTACATGACCTACCAGGAGATCATCTCCGAGTAGGTGTGAGTCTCGTATATTCGCCGGATGCACCCGGCGCGTGTTTGCTAATACGCGCCAGCCGGGCGGGGTACCGCAGAATCTGTGGCGCCCCTGCTAGGCAAATTCGTGCGCATCCTGTAGAATGTACGGGACATATTTTTGCTCATTGAAAACTTAGCGCCGCGCCGGGTACCACTACGGCGTGAGCGTCGATGACACGAAGGAGAGCCCCATGGCATCCACTACCGATATTAAGAACGGCGCCGTCCTGAAGATTGACGGCAACCTCTGGTCCGTCGTAGAGTTCCAGCACGTTAAGCCCGGCAAGGGCGGCGCATTCGTCCGCACCAAGCTGCGCAACGTTACCTCCGGCAAGGTCGTCGACCGCACCTTCAACGCTGGCGCTAAGATCGAAACCGCAACCGTTGACCGCTCCGACTACCAGTACCTGTACCAGGACGGCGACGACTACGTCTTCATGGACATGAAGACCTACGACCAGATCAACGTTCCCGCAACCGTTGTTGGCGACGCAGCAAACTACATGCTCGAGTCCCAGACCGCAACCATCGCAATGCACGAGGGCAACCCCCTGTACATCGAGCTGCCCGCATCCGTGGTCCTCGAAATCACCTACACCGAGCCCGGCCTGCAGGGTGACCGCTCCACCGGCGGCACCAAGCCCGCAACCGTTGAGACCGGCTACGAGATCCAGGTTCCCCTGTTCCTGGAGACCGGCACCAAGGTCAAGGTTGACACCCGCACCGGTGAGTACCTCGGTCGCGTGAACGACTAATGAATTCGCGTACGAAAGCCCGATTGCGCGCCCTCGAAGTGCTCTTCGAGGCGGATCAGCGCAACGAAGATTATATTGAGGTACTCCGCCGCCGCCGACTGTACACGGTAGCGCAGATTTCTGCATACTCTGAGGAAATCATTCGTGGCGTCCGCGACCACGACGAAGAAATCCGCGAGTTTGTTGAGACTTACGCCCGTGACTGGTCCTTCGAGCGTATGCCCGCCGTGGACCGTGCCGTGCTGCGTATTGGCACTTGGGAGCTTCTGTACAATGACGAAGTTCCGGATGCTGTCGCAATTTCTGAGGCTGTCGGTCTGGCGCGTGTGCTGTCCACGAATGACTCTCCGAAGTTCGTGAACGGTCTGCTGGATAAGCTCCGTCAGGTGAAACCGACCCTGCTCGCGTAAGACGTCCCGCCGCGGCCTGCTGGCTTGGCTTATAGCTGGTTGCCGCTGTTGAGGATGCACCCGCAGGGGAGCGTACGTGAAACCCCCGCCGTACTGTAGTTCGCTACAGGACGGCGGGGGTTTTCTGTGTCTACGCTTCTTCGGTTGGTGCGGTTCCGCATTGGTTCCGCATTTGGTGCGGATGCGCTTGCTGGGTTCGGCGGTATTCGAGGCTTCACCGGACAACGCAGGCGGGGGAGTGCCCCCTCTGCGGCGCTGAGCGCCTTGAGGACGGAGCCCCCGCCCCGCGTGCCCGGTATGCGCCTCGTGCAATATCAGCTACTCGCCTTGAGCGGGTGCGGTTGCCTCGTTCGTAGCGTCTGCTTCGTTTCCGCAACCGTTATGAAGGGTCTCAGACTTGATAACAACAAACGCATTATCTTCAGAACGGCGAACAACAAAGACCCGTCGCGTTAGCTGCGGGTCCTTAAATTTCTTACCCTCAGCAGAGCGAACGTTGCTCCAGTCTTCACAGAACGTGATGGTTGCGCCGGTGTTGTATGAGACAGAACCATCGTCGTTCATGGTTCCATAGGTGACTGGATCGATGTTATTGAAGGCAATTTCGCCCTTGATAGGACCGTGGTTTTCTTCTGTGAACTTTTGAATATTCTCCACTTCTTCCTTTGTGTCTTCCAGGAAGTTTTTATGCACGTATCGGAGCAGCTCTTCATCGCTCGTGTGCTCCAGGTTCCCATGCATCCATGCATTCCAAATGAGTCGGTACTGTTCCAACGCATCGTATGCGGCCTTGAGGGTCGCATCTGCTGCTTCCTTCGACGGGTTATCCAGATCAACGTTCGCACGAATCAGCACGGGCTCATAACCCGTCGGAGTGGGTGAAGGAGTAGCAGTGGGAGTTGCGGAAGCTTCAGCGGTCGCGGAAGTGGATGCGCTCGATTCTGCACTGACCTGCGCGCCGCCGGAACATGCGGACAGGGTGAGCATCAGTGCCGCAGAAAGCGCGGCAATAGAACTACGGTTAAACATCATTGTTGGTTCTTTTCTGGTGTGTGGTTGTGTAAACTGCAGAATTATCCCTACAGCAACGTGTGGAATTCAGCGGAATGTTATCGGTTGATGCCTTTACCCTAACATATATCCACGGAGCACACACCCCGGCTTGTTCTTTGTCCATTTTGTCGATACCCTGCTCGTTGTGGTGCTGGTTGGGGGCTCGGTACGCGCCTCATCTTGACAGCCCTCTCGCCGTGAGCGGTCTCTCCCCGAACCTGAACGTAGCCTGTGAACTGTGGTACCCTACTAGAAGCACAAAACCTTTAAATCCGTCCCGTGAGGCGGGGAAGGAGACGGCTATGCCTGGGTCAACTGTACCCACATCCGGCGCGAATCAGGGGCGAAACGTAACCGCAGCCCCCCATTCGGCAACCCCTCAAGATGCCTCCGAGGACGCGACCACCGTCGGCCGCACCATCCTCAGCGAGGACGAAATCCGCCGCGCCCTCACCCGCATCGCCTACGAAATCATCGAAACCAACAAAGGCGTAGAAAACCTCGTACTCATCGGCATCCGCTCCCGCGGCGTGCCCCTCGCCGTACGACTCGCCGCACGCATCCAAGCCATCGAGCCGAACTTCACCGCAGAAACACGACTCGGCGCCCTGGACATCACCGCCTACCGCGACGACCAGCCCGTCTCGCCCAACGGCACCACCTCCCCAGATACCGCAGGGGCGAGCATCATGCCCAGCATCGGCATTGAAGGTAAAACCGTAGTCCTCGTTGACGACGTCCTCTACTCCGGCCGCACCGTACGCGCCGCCCTCGACGCACTCAACGCCCACGGACGACCCGCCCTCGTACGCCTGGCAGTCCTCGTAGACCGCGGACACCGGCAACTACCCATCCGCGCCGACCACGTGGGTAAAAACCTGCCCACCAGCGCCAGCGAAACCGTGCGCGTCGTACTGACTGAAACCGACAACGCAACAGACCGAGTTGACATTATCCAGCTGGGAGGGCTCTCATGAAGCATCTGCTCGACACCCGCGAACTAACCCGCGAAGAAGCCATCGAAATCCTTGACGTCGCCGACTACATGGCGCAGGTCAAAGCCGAAAACCGCACCCTGAACGTGCTCAACGGCAAGACCGTCGTCAACCTCTTCTTCGAGGACTCCACCCGTACCCGCCTCTCCTTCGAAGCCGCGGAGAAGCGCCTCGGTGCAGCCGTCACCAACTTCTCCGCCTCCGGCTCCTCCGTGTCTAAGGGCGAGTCGCTCAAGGACACCGCGCAGACCCTCAAGGCGATTGCCGCGGATGCGTTCGTGATCCGCCACTCTGCGTCTGGCGCACCGCAGCGCCTCGCGGAGGCAGGCTGGACCGACATCCCCGTGCTCAACGCGGGCGACGGCACCCACGCGCACCCCACCCAGGCACTGCTCGACGCCGTGTCCCTGCGCCAGTACAAGGCAGAACGCGACGGCCTGGACAGCCCCCGCGGCACCGACCTGTCCGGCATGCGTGTGCTCATCGTCGGCGACATCCTGCACTCGCGCGTGGCACGCTCCAACCTCTGGCTGCTGCACACCCTCGGCGCGCAGGTCGTCTTCGTCGCACCGCCGACCCTGCTGCCGCTGAACACCGCCTCCTGGGTTGAAGAAGCAGGCGTAGAAATCTTCCACGACTTCGACGAAGCCATCGCCACCAAGCCCGACGCCGTGATGCTGCTGCGCATCCAGAAGGAACGCATGCGCGCCGCGTACTTCCCCTCCGCAGAGGAGTACACCGAGCTGTGGGGCCTGACCGCCGAACGCTTCGCAACCCTGCAGGCACAGCCGCAGCCGGTCGCAATCCTGCACCCGGGCCCCATGAACCGCGGCCTGGAAATCTGCACCGAAGCCGCCGACGCCACCAACTCCTGGGTCCTGCGCCAGGTCAGCAACGGCGTGGCGTTGCGCATGGCGGTGCTCTACCTGCTTCTGACCGACGGCTCCAGCGCCAAGCTCTACGCCGGCGACGAATCCTAAACGACCTTCCTAACGAGAGGAACCAACACCATGAGCAAGTACCTGATCAAGGGCGCAAGCCTCTACGGCGAAAAGGTCGCCGACATCCTCATCGAGGACGGCGTGATTAGCCGCATCGCAGAGAACATTGACGCCGCAGACGCACAGGTCGTCGAGGCGGCAGGCCAGGTGGCGCTGCCCGGCCTGGTCGACATCCACACCCACCTGCGCCAGCCCGGCTATGAGGCATCCGAAACCGTCGAGACCGGCACCCGCGCTGCAGCCCTGGGCGGCTACACCGCAGTGTTCGCCATGGCAAACTCCATGCCCGTGGCAGACACTGCCGCAGTCGTTGAGCAGGTTGACCGCCTCGGCAAGGAATCCGCATGGTGCCGCGTGCAGCCCATCGGCGCAGTGACTGTGGGCCTGAAGGGCGAGCGCCTCTCCGACATTGGCGGCATGGCGAACTCCACCGCGAACGTGCGCGTGTTCTCTGACGACGGCATGTGCGTGTACGACCCCGCCGTGATGCGCCGCGCCCTCGAGTACGTTAAGACCTTCGACGGCGTGATTGCGCAGCACGCGCAGGAGCCGCGCCTGACCGAGGGCGCCCAGATGAACGAGGGTAAGGTGTCCGCTGACCTGGGTCTGGCCGGTTGGCCCGCCGTCGCTGAAGAGGCAATCATTGCCCGCGACGTGCTGCTGGCTGAGCACCTGGACTCCAAGCTGCACATCTGCCACCTGTCCACCAAGGGCTCCATTGAGGTTGTGCGCTGGGCTAAGTCCCGCGGCGTGAAGGTGACCGCGGAGGCAACCCCGCACCACCTGCTGCTCACCGACGAGACCGCACGAACCTACGACCCGGTCTTCAAGGTGAACCCGCCGCTGCGCACCGAAGAGGACGTTATGGCGCTGCGTCAGGCAGTTGCTGACGGCATTATCGACGTGATTGGTACCGACCACGCACCGCACCCGGCAGAGACCAAGGAATGCGAGTGGGCGTGCGCTGCCAACGGTATGACCGGCCTGGAGCAGGCACTGTCCATCATCCAGATGACCCTGGTTGACACCGGCATGATTACCTGGCGCGATGTGGCACGCATCCTCTCTGAGGAGCCCGCGAAGATTGGTCGCCTGGACCACGAGCAGGGCCGCCCGCTTGCCGAAGGCGAACCGGCAAACATTGTGCTGGTCGACCCGAAGGCAACCCGCGTGATTAAGCCGGAGGAGCAGGCAACCAAGGGTAAGAACAACCCCTACCGCGACATGGAGGTGCCCGGCTCGATCCGTGCAACCTTCTACGCTGGCCACCCGACCGTGCTGAACGGCGAGCTGGCAACCCCGCGCCGCTAACCCGCGAGGCGAACCGCGTAGCGACCGTGCTTGGCGGTGGTAGGTTCACGCCTGCCACCGCCTTGCGGGGAGCACCGCCTCCAACCCCACCAACCTAGACCCATTAGCCCAGACACACCAGCCCAAATCCGAGGCCCCAACCGAAAGAGAGAACCTTCGTGGGAAAGTTCCTGACCGCTATCATCTGCATCGCCCTGGTTGCCCTGTGCATCTACGGCATGTGGCACGGATGGCGCTCGCGCCTGGCACGCCAGGCGAACATGTTCGGCTCCCTCAAGGAAGTTCCCGAACGCTACGAGGGCATGACCGCTGACGCCGCTTTCGAGGGCGAGTACGTCAGCACCACGATTTTCGGTAACTGGCTGGACCGCGTGGGTTTTGATTCGCTCGGTTTCAAGAGCAAGTCCACCCTGCTGATTTACCCGGACAGCATCATCTTCACCCGTGACGGCGCGAAGGACCTGTGGATTCCGGCGAAGAAGCTTGCCGTCATCACCACTGATCGCGGTATGGCGGGCAAGGTTGTGGAGAAGAACGGCCTGGTTGTGATTGGTTGGACGCTGGACGGTCACCGCGTGCAGACCGGCTTCCGCACCCGCTACGCCGAGGACAAGCAGGCGGTACTGCAGGAGTTGCGCCGCATCGCCCCGAACGCGGTGGATGCGCCCGAGAAGTGGGCGGCAGAACCGGAAGCCTAAACCCCGGACAAACCGCGAAACGTATAGATTTTGCTTGACGGCAGGCGAACACCCCGCCGAAGGCACCATAGACTACCCCGGAACCTGCACGGTAGAGGCCGTACAGGAAGCGGGGGAGAACACCAGAGAAAAGGAAGAAGAGCATGACTGACATGACACGATCCGGCGCCCTGCGTACGGACCGCGCGCTGCTCGTCCTGGAGGACGGCACCGTCTACCGCGGCTATGGCTACGGCGCAACCGGCGCGTCCCTGGGCGAGGCGGTTTTCTCGACCGGTATGACCGGCTACCAGGAAACCCTGACCGACCCCTCCTACGCGGGTCAGATTGTGGTTCAGACCGCTCCCCATATTGGCAACACCGGCGTGAACACCACCGACGCTGAGTCCCGCAAGATTTGGGTTGCAGGCTACGTGGTTCGCGACGCCGCACGCGTGGCATCCAACTGGCGTTCTGAGCGCACCCTTGACGAAGAGCTCATTGAGCAGGGCATCGTCGGTATTCAGGGCATTGACACTCGCGCCCTGACCCGCCGCCTGCGTTCGAGCGGTTCGATGCGTGCGGGCGTGTTCTCCGGTGAGCACGCAGAACGCCCCGAAGCTGAACTGCTGGAGGAGGTGCGCGCCTCCGAGCCGATGGCCGGCCGTAAGCTCGCTGACTCCGTTTCGGTTGACACCGCCTACACCGTTGAGCCGCACCAGTTCAACTGGTTCGCACCCCCGGTCGCAACCATCGTCGCCCTGGACCTGGGCATTAAGTCGATGACCCCGCAGCGTTTCGCTGAGCGTGGCGTGCGCGTGCACGTGCTGCCCGCAAACGCAACCCTCGAGGACATCTACTCCTACAACCCCGACGGCGTGTTCTTCTCCAACGGCCCCGGTGACCCGGCAACCGCTGACGAGCAGGTTGAGCTGCTGCAGGGCGTGCTGCGTAAGGGCACCCCGTTCTTCGGCATCTGCTTCGGTAACCAGTTGCTTGGCCGCGCCCTGGGCTTCGGCACCTACAAGCTGCCCTTCGGCCACCGCGGCATCAACCAGCCGGTCATGGACAAGACCACCGGCAAGGTTGAGATCACCGCGCAGAACCACGGCTTCGCTGTGGACGCGCCGATTGGCGACTACGTGACCGCACCGAACGCCGAGTTCGGTCAGGTCATGGTCTCCCACGTGGGTCTGAACGACAACGTGGTTGAGGGCCTGACCTGTAAGGATATCCCCGCGTTCTCCGTGCAGTACCACCCCGAGGCTGCTGCGGGCCCGCACGATTCCGCCTACCTCTTTGACCGTTTCATCGACCTGATGGTCGCAACCAAGACTGCAAAGGAAGCATAAATGCCTCGTCGTACTGACCTTAATAGCGTCCTCGTCATCGGTTCCGGCCCCATCGTCATCGGTCAGGCAGCGGAATTCGACTACTCCGGCACTCAGGCGCTGCGCGTGCTGAAGGAGGAGGGCGTGCGCGTCATCCTCGTGAACTCGAACCCGGCAACCATCATGACCGACCCCGAGTTCGCGGACGCCACCTACATTGAACCCATCACCCCCGAGGTGATTGAGAAGATCATCGAGAAGGAAAAGCCGGACGCGATCCTGCCGACCCTGGGTGGTCAGACCGCGCTGAACGCGGCAATTTCCCTGGATGAGCGCGGCGTGCTCGCCAAGTACAATGTTGAGCTGATCGGCGCGAACATTGAGGCGATTAACCTCGGTGAGGACCGTGAAGCGTTCAAGGGCGTGGTGGAGCGCGCCGGCGGCGAGTCTGCACGCTCGGTGATTGTTCACTCCATGCCGGAGGCGCTGGAAGCCGCTAAGGAGCTGGGCTACCCGATGGTGGTTCGCCCCTCCTTCACCATGGGTGGTCTTGGCTCGGGTATGGCGTACAACGAGGAAGACCTCTACCGTATTGCCGGTGCCGGTATTCAGTACTCGCCGACCAGTGAGGTCCTGCTGGAGGAGTCCATCCTCGGCTGGAAGGAATACGAGCTGGAGATGATGCGTGACACCAACGACAACGTCGTGGTCGTCTGCTCCATCGAAAACTTCGACCCCGTGGGCGTGCACACCGGTGACTCCATCACCGTGGCACCCGCACTGACCCTGACCGACCGTGAGTTCCAGAAGCTGCGCGACATCGCGATCAACGTGATTCGTGAGGTTGGCGTGGACACCGGTGGTTGTAACATCCAGTTCGCGATTGACCCGAAGACCGGCCGCATCATCGTCATTGAGATGAACCCGCGTGTGTCTCGTTCCTCGGCGCTCGCATCGAAGGCTACCGGCTTCCCGATTGCGAAGATTGCGACCAAGCTGTCGCTGGGTTACACCCTGGATGAGATTCCGAACGACATCACCCAGAAGACCCCGGCGTCCTTCGAGCCGACCCTGGACTACGTGGTCGTGAAGGTTCCCCGCTTTGCGTTTGAGAAGTTCCCGGCTGCTGACCCGACCCTGACCACCACCATGAAGAGTGTTGGCGAGGCTATGGCTCTGGGCCGTAACTTCACTGAGGCTCTGCAGAAGGCGATGCGTTCGCTGGAGCAGAAGGGTGCGTCCTTCTCGTTCAAGCCGCTGAACCTCTCTGAGGCTGAGCTGGCCGAGCTGATTGAGAAGACTAAGGTTCCGACCACCCAGCGTATCTACCAGGTGCAGCAGGCCCTGCTGGCCGGTGCCACCGTGGAGCAGCTGCACGAGGCCACCAAGATTGACCCGTGGTTCCTGGATCAGCTGGTGCTGCTGAATGAGGTGGCCGGCGTGGTTCACGCTAAGCGTGACAACCTTGACCCGGAGACCTTGAAGCTGGCTAAGCGTCACGGTTTCTCGGACGCTCAGATTGCTGAGATTATCGGCTCTTCTGAGGATGTTGTGCGCGGTGTTCGCCACGCTCTGGGTATCCGCCCGGTCTTCAAGACTGTTGACACCTGTGCTGCCGAGTTTGAGGCGTTCACTCCGTACCACTACTCCTCCTACGACCTGGAGGATGAGGTTGCGCACCACGAGAAGCCCTCGATTATGATTCTGGGTTCGGGCCCGAACCGTATCGGTCAGGGTATCGAGTTCGACTACTCCTGTGTGCACGCTTCGCTGGTGTTGCGTTCGCTCGGTTACGAGACTGTCATGGTCAACTGCAACCCTGAGACGGTTTCGACTGACTACGATATTTCGACTCGCCTGTACTTTGAGCCGCTCACCCTTGAGGATGTGCTTGAGATTGTTGAGTCGGAGCGTCGTACCGGCGGCCTGATGGGCGTGTTCGTGCAGCTGGGCGGTCAGACTCCGCTGAAGCTGGCTCGTGCCCTGAAGGATGCGGGCGTGCCGATTCTGGGCACCACCCCCGAGGCTATTGACCTGGCTGAGGACCGCGGCGAGTTCTCCCGCGTGCTGGAGGAGGGCGGCCTGATTTCGCCCAAGAACGGTACCGCGTTCACTTTCGAGGGTGCTAAGCGCATCGCTGATGAGATTGGTTACCCGGTTCTGGTTCGTCCTTCGTACGTGCTGGGTGGCCGTGGCATGGAGATCGTCTACGATGAGGCGAACCTGGCACGCTACCTGGAGAACGCTACCGAGGTTTCGCCTTCGCAGCCTGCTCTGATTGATAAGTTCCTTGAGGACGCTATCGAGATTGACGTTGACGCCCTGTTCGACGGCGAGGAGCTGTACTTGGGCGGCGTCATGGAGCACATTGAGGAAGCCGGTATTCACTCGGGTGACTCTTCCTGTACTCTGCCTCCGATTACTCTCGGCCCGGATATCATCGCGAAGGTGAAGGACGCTACCGAGAAGATTGCTCGCGGCACCGGTGTGCGCGGCCTGATTAACATTCAGTTCGCGTACGTGTCTGAGAACCTGTACGTGATTGAGGCGAACCCGCGTGCGTCTCGTACTGTTCCGTTCGTGTCGAAGGCTACCGGCGTGCAGATGGCTAAGGCTGCTGTGCTGATTGGTCTGGGTAAGAGCATTGCTGAGCTGAAGGCTGAGGGCTACCTGCCGTCGAACATGGATGGCGCATCCCTGCCTGAGGAGACCGCGATTGCTGTGAAGGCTGCGGTTCTGCCGTTCGCTCGTTTCCGCACCCCTGAGGGTGTTGTGGTGGATTCGCTGCTGAGCCCGGAGATGCGTTCGACCGGTGAGGTCATGGGTCTGGATAAGCACTATGACACCGCGTTCGCGAAGGCTCAGGCTGGTGCTGGTTCGCCGCTGCCCACCTCCGGTAAGGTGTTCATTTCGGTGGCTAACCACGATAAGCGTAACGTCATTATTTACGCGAAGATGCTGGAGTCGCTGGGCTTTGAGATCGTTTCGACCGGTGGTACCGCTGAGATTCTGCGCCGTAACGGCCTGAACTCGGTGATTGTGGCTTCGAAGTTCGCTGAGGCGAATGGCGACCACTCGATTGTGGACATGGTCCGCAACGGTGATATTGACCTGATTCTGAACACCCCTGCCGGTGGTGCTGCTCGTAGCGATGGTTACGAGATTCGTGCCGCTGCGGTTTCGGTGGGCTGCCCGGTCATGACTACCATTTCTGAGTTCGCTGCGGCTGTTCAGGCGATTAATGCTCTGCGTGAGCACAGCTGGGACATCATGAGCCTGCAGGAGCACGGCGTTCAGCTGGCTGCCGCTGTGGATGCTCGTTCCGAGGGTGGCGAGGCGTAATGTCCGCTGCTTTTGGTGATCGTCTGGCGAAGGCGATGGCGGAGCGCGGCCCGCTGTGTGTGGGTATTGACCCGCATCCGAACCTGCTGGAGCAGTGGGGTCTTGAGGATTCTGCTGCCGGTCTGGCTGCTTTTACTGAGGCGGTCTATGAGGGTTGCGCACCGTTTGCGGCGGCGTTGAAGCCTCAGGTGGCGCTGTTTGAGCGTCACGGTTCGGCTGGTCTTGCTGTGCTGGAGGCGCTGTTTGCCCGCGCTGCCGCTGATGGTGTGCTGATTGTTGCTGACGCTAAGCGCGGCGATATCGGTTCGACTATGAAGGCGTACGCGGATGCGTGGCTCGGCTCGTCTTCGCCGCTGGGTACCGATTCGGTGACTTTGAGCCCGTATCTGGGTTTTGAGTCGCTGCGTCCGGCGCTGGATTTGGCTGATGAGAATGACCGCGGCACTTTCGTGTTGGCGCTGACCTCGAACCCTGAGGGTAAGAGCGTTCAGCACGTGGGCGCGTCGGAGTCTGGTCATTCTGGCGAGTCTGGGGGCGCTGTGGCTAAGCGTATTATCGCTGCGGCTACCGCTGAGAATGCTTCCCGCCAGTGGGAGCAGATGGGCCCGTGCGGTCTGGTGGTTGGCGCGACTGTTGGTCAGGCGCTGGTTGATTTGGGTATTGACCTGAGCGTGTTCAACGGCCCGATTCTGTCGCCGGGTTATGGTGCGCAGGGCGCTTCGGCGGCTGATCTGTACCGCGTGTTTGCGGGCGTTGAGTCGCAGGTGTTGGTGAATTCCAGCCGTGGCGTACTGGCTGCTGGCCCGTCGGTTGAGGGTTTGGCGCAGGCTGCGCAGGCGGCTCGTGATGACCTGTTGGCGGCTCGCGGCGCATAGTTCGCGTGTTGTGTGAGAGGGGCGTGTGCTCCGGGTGGATTCTGTTGAGGGTCTGCTCGGGGTGCGCACCCCTTTTGCGTTTCCGGGTTCCGATACCCGGTTTTCGGCACCCGATTTCCGCGCCCAATTTTCGCCCCGGGAGCGCCGGGTTCGACTGGTTTAACCCCCGTTTCTGGGTACACCGGCATGCATAATTTTGCCGCCGCACACCCGCGCCGGTGCGAGTTTGCTCACCTCTGTAGCGGGGGAGTGCGCCCGCTCTATGAGGCGCTTCTGTGGTTCCACTTTTGATAGGGCGAATACTCCGCTATGCTATAGGGGTACTCCCTGATATTTACGTGCTGACGTGCGTAGACGCATTGTTGGTGCGAGGGTGAGTGCCGCGGGTGGAACGAGGATTCTCGCGCTATCCGTGATACATTAGTTGATAAGTAAAATTCTATAACTCGCAGAAATGGGGGACCCAACCATGCCGCTGACTCCGCTAACTGAGGATGCGCGCGCCTCCGCCCGCGAGAAGGCAGTACTTGCCCGAGCACACCGCCAGGAAATTAAGCGTGCACTGAGTGACCGTGAACTTTCCGTGCGTCAGGTGCTCGATATGGTCGATTCCGACCCTGCACTGGCTAAAATGCCGGTGGGGCAGATGCTGCGCGCACTTCCGGGCATTGGTGCCGTTCGAGCTGAACGCATCATTGAAGAACTTCATATTGCACCGACTCGCCGCCTTGGCGGCCTGGGTGTACACCAGCGTCGCAAGATGGTGGAGTACTTCAACCGTAATTCGCGGTATTTGAACCGTGCACGTCGCAGGACTAATACTCTGCCTCCTGAATCTTCTCAGTCCTAACACATCGTGCCTTCAGTCGATGAAGGCGCAGTAAGGAAGCTATGTCTCAGCCGACTCTCACCGTACTGGCTGGCCCCACTGCTGTTGGCAAGGGTACGGTGTGCCAGTACATTCGTGAGAACTACCCGAACGTGTGGTTCTCTGTTTCCGCTACTACTCGTGATCCTCGCCCCGGTGAGGTTGACGGTACTCACTACTATTTCGTTTCGATGGAAGAGTTTGACCAGATGATTGCTGACGGTCAGATGCTTGAGTACGCTGTGGTACACGGTAAGAACAAGTACGGTACTCCGCGCGCTAAGGTCCAGGAGGCCCTGGATGCTGGCCGCCCGGTGATTCTTGAGATTGACTTGCAGGGTGCTCGCCAGATTCGCGAGACCATGCCGGATGCTCGCCTGATTTTCTTGGCTCCTCCGAGCTGGGATGAGCTGGTGTCGCGTCTGGTGGGTCGAGGTACCGAGAGTGAGCAGGAGCAAGCTCGTCGCCTTGAAACCGCGAAGGTTGAGTTGGCTGCTGAGAAAGAATTTGACGTCACGGTCGTCAACGACTCTGTTGAGCGTGCAGCGAAGGAGATTGCTGAGCTGATTGGCGCCGCCTAATCTGCATGCTTTGCGTTTGCGGTGGGGCTAGAGTTTCTTCCGACCTGTAGTTCTGCCGTGAGGCGTTGTGAAAGGTGGGGGTTTCGAAGAGTTTTCTTCGGGCCCCCACCTTTTTGGCTGTGCTGACACCTTTTGTCCAGGCTGGTACGTGCGTTTTAGCCGTTGAGAGGGTAGAATAGTTCTTTAGTTTTGACCGTGCCCTCAGTCTGCCCGGTTTGCGCCATAGCGCGAACGGTGTACGGGGGCGTTCGGTACGTACATTCCATCAAGCTATTTGGAGTTTTTAGTGGCAAACGAAATCAAGGAACACGAGGACTACAACTTCGTTGACGGTGTCGCTCCCGAGGGCATCGTGAGCCCCAGCGCTGACGCGCTGATTGAGAAGGCGGAGTCCAAGTACGGCCTGGTGATTTTCGGTGCCCGCCGTGCACGCCAGATTAACGCGTACTACGCTAACCTGCAGGACAATACTGCTGCGCACGTTGGCCCGCTGGTTGACGCTGAGTCGAACGAGAAGTCCCTGTCGGTGGCAATGCGTGAAATCATTGCTGACCGTGTTGTGGCAGAGCACCGCCCGGACGCTAAGTTCGACGAGGACGGCTACCCGATTCCCGAGGATCTGTCCGCTGTGATTGATTTCAGCGCGGCTGAGTTCTCTGGCGCTATCGAGGAGGAGTACATCCCCGCAGGTAGCGAAGAGGTTATTGCTATCGAAGAGGTTATCCTCGACGAGTCCGCTGAGTAATCTGCTTCTACAAGGATTCTTTGACGTACCATGCGCATTATCGTTGGTATTGGAGGGGGCATTGCTGCGTATAAGGCGGCGATGCTCCTTCGTCTTTTTGCGAAGAATGGCGACGAGGTAATCGCCATGCCCACCCCGAACGCGACGAAGTTCGTGGGTGTTCCCACCCTGGAGGCGCTGAGCGGCAACCCCGTCTCAACGGACGTGTTTGACCGTGTGCCGGAGGTGAACCACGTGCGTCAGGCTGAGCAGGCTGATGCTGTGGTGATTGCCCCGGCGACCGCTGATTTGCTGGCTCGTTTGGCGGCTGGTCGTGCTGATGATCTGCTGTCCTCTACGGTGTTGACGACGCACGCTCCGGTGATTTTGGCGCCGGCGATGCACACCCAGATGTGGGAGCATCCGGCGACTCAGGCGAATGTGCAGACGCTGCGTTCGTGGGGTTATCACGTGATTGAGCCTGCGATTGGGCGTTTGACGGGCCCGGATTCTGGTCCGGGTCGTATGCCAGAGCCGGAGGATATTTTCGCGGTGGCGCTGGATGTGATTGCTCGCTTCCCGAAGGGGCAGGTGCACCCGGTGTACACGCCCGGTTACGCGCCGACTGAGCCCCTGTACACGGGCACGGAGCAGGAGCGTATGGCGGCGGCGCGTGCGGCGACGCTGACTTCGGCGTTGCTGGGTCAGGGTGATTCGAGCCAGGTTGAGCCTGGTCAGGTTGATTCGGGCCAGGCAACTGGCGCATCCGAATCGCTGCGTGGTCCTCTGGCCGGTCGCCTCGTGGTCATTACCGCTGGCGGCACCCGTGAGGCACTGGACCCGGTACGCTTCCTCGGCAACCGTTCGACCGGCAAGCAGGGCGTGGCGCTCGCGGAGGCGGCACGCGACCTGGGCGCGACCGTGCACCTGATTGGTGCGAACCTTGAGGTTCCCGCGCCGGAGGGTGTGCAGGTGACCCGCGTGGTGAGCGCCCTGGAGCTGCGTGAGGCGACCCTTGAGGCGAGCGCGGCGGCGGATGTGCTGATCATGTCTGCGGCGGTGGCTGATTTTAGGCCCGCCGAGTTTGCCGAGTTCAAGATTAAGAAGAGCGCCGATTCTGAGGATGCGCCGGTGATTCAGCTGGTGCGCAACCCGGATATTCTGCGTGAGGTCGTGGTGCGCCGCCAGCAGGCTCATGAGGCGGGGGAGAGCACCCTCGGTCCGAAGCTCATTGTTGGTTTTGCGGCGGAGACCGGTTCGGCGGAGAAGACTCCGTTGGAGCTGGGTCGTGAGAAGCTGCAGCGTAAGGGCACGGACTTCTTGGCGGTCAATACGGTGGGTGTGAATCGTGGTTTCGGCACGGACGATAACACGATTACGTTGCTGTCGACCCTGAATGATGAGGCGCCGGTGTTCTCCGGTTCGAAGAAGGAGCTGTCGGTGCGTCTGCTGGAGCATGTGGCGGCTTTCCTGCCTGAGCTTTCTGCCTGAGTTTTCTGTCTAAGGCAACCTGGCGTATCCGCGTAGAGTTTTGGAGCGTTTATAGTGTGGAGCCCGTGCGGTGCCTCCTGTGGGAGGTATCGTGCGGGCTTTGCTGTGCCCGCGGCAGTGTTACCGCGCGAGGTTCTTAGCCGGGGGCTGTACCCTCCGTAGCTCTGCCGTCCGCCTCCTTCTGTAGACCCCTCGGAGAGCATTATGTGCAAGCACTTGTGATGCGGGTTTCTTTCTTCTGGGGTTCCTTCTGGGGTTCGGTCGGGGGAGCGTCTCATATTTCTGTCATAGTGGTGAAATTTCTGACCGTACCCCTGAACCGTCAGATAAAGGTCTTGTATCATGGCATAGAGAGTATTTCGCGTTGAAGGGGAAGAAGCACCATGCCCGAGAATCAGAGCAAGCCCGCCACGGTACAGTCCGCCCAGAGTGAGGAGCGCCCTCAGATTCTGGTGATTACCGGTATTTCCGGTGCCGGCCGCAGCACTGTCGCAAACGTGCTGGAGGATGAGGGCTGGTACGTTATCGATAACATCCCACCGCAGATGCTCGGTTCCCTGGCTGAGCTGGTGACCCGTGACGGTGCGCGAGTTCCGAAGGTGGCGCTCGGCATTGACGTTCGCGCCCGCGCACTGTTCTCCGATCTTCCCGCTGCGATTGAGACTCTGCGCAAGTCCGATATTGACTTCTCCATGCTCTTCCTTGACGCCAAGGACGAAACCATTATTGCCCGCTACGAGGCTCAGCGCCGCCCGCACCCGCTGCAGGGTGAGGGCCGCGTCCTCGACGGTATCCGCGCTGAACGCACTCTCTTTGAAGGTCTGCGCCTCGCTTCTGACCGCACCATTGACACCACCGGCATGAATGTTCACGAGCTGGCTCGTACCGTGCGTGAAATGTTTGCTGAGGGTGCGGATAAGAAGCTGAACCTGACCGTGATGAGCTTCGGCTTCAAGTACGGTGCGCCTTCGGACGCTAACTACATGGCTGATATGCGTTTCATCCCGAACCCGCACTGGGTTCCGGAGCTGCGCCCCCTGACCGGTCAGGACGCCCCGGTGCGCGACTACGTGCTGGAGCACGCAGGCACCGAGGAGTTCATCAGCAACTATCTTGCGGCTCTTCGCCCCGTGCTTGAGGGCTACCGCCGTGAGGGTAAGTACTACGCCACCATCGCAATTGGCTGCACCGGTGGTAAGCATCGTTCCGTGGCTGTGACGGAGGAACTGGCTCGTCGTCTCTCTGCTTTCGGTGAGCTGAACGTGAATGTTCAGCACCGCGACAAGGGCCGCGAGTAAGTTTTTCCCGGCGCGTCCCAACCACCGCGTCGTGTTTCATTAGCCGCCGTCCGGCCCCGCACACCGTGGGGCCGGCATACCATTCCTTCCGGGTATGTGAGGTATTACTATGTCTACCCATTCGACCAGTTATGACACTCAGGGTATTCCGCGCCTGCCGGCTCTGCCGACTCAGGCTCTGCGCCTGTTGAAGACCACGCACCGTTCGCCGAAGGTTACGGCGATGGGCGGCGGCCACGGGCTGTACGGTTCCCTGTCTGCGTTGCGCCACGTCACGCCTGATTTGACGGCTGTTGTGACGGTTGCTGACGATGGCGGTTCGTCGGGTCGTTTGCGTGAGGAGATGGGTATTCTCCCTCCGGGTGATTTGCGTATGGCGCTTTCTGCGCTGTGTGATGACACCGATTGGGGTCGCACGTGGCGTGATGTGATGCAGCATCGTTTTAGCGCGCCCGAAGGGTACGAGGGCGAGTTCCCGCTGGATTACCATGCTCTCGGTAACCTGCTGATTGCTACTCTCTGGCAGCTGCTGGATGACCCGGTTGCCGGCCTGGACTGGGCGGGTGCCCTGCTGAATGCGCGCGGCCGCGTGCTGCCGATGGCGCTGGATCCGATGGTCATTTACGGCACCGTGCTGCGTGAGCATAACGGCGGCGGTATTGAGCGTGTGAAGGTGGTCGGCCAGGTGAACCTCTCGAAGGAGGAGCGGGTTCACGATATTGGTCTGACCCCTGAGAATGCTCGCCCCTGCCCGGAGGCGCTCTCCGCTATTGAAGAATCCGATTGGATTGTTTTGGGTCCGGGTTCGTGGCGTACGTCGGTTCTGCCGCATCTGCTGTTGGACGCTCAGCGTGAGGCGATTATCCGCACGGAGGCGCGCCGCTGCGTGGTCATGAACCTCTCCGACGATAAGGAGACGGTCGGTTTCACCCCGGCAACGCACCTGGATTTGTTGCGCCAGTACGCCCCGAAGCTTCACCTGGACGCGGTGATTGCTGACGCTGACATGCAGGCTGATCACCGTTCCGAGCTGGAGCGTGAGGCTTCTGCGATGGGTGCGAAGGTTGTGTGGGCGCATCTGCGTTCTTCCGCTCAGCCGAATGTGCACGACCCGCTGAAGCTTGCGGCTGCGTATAACGAAGCGTTTGAGCTGAGCTCCTAGGTTTACTGGCTTGGGTTTGCTGCTCAAGTGTGTTGCTTGAGCTGGCTGTTATGTGCGCCCCTTTTCCTGATTTTTAGACTTAAACACTACGCCTAGAAGGACCTGTTCATGGCATTAACCACGCTCGTCAAGGACGAACTCGCCAACTACGAGGCAACGAAAGTCTCTGCTCGTAAGGCAGAAATCTCTACGATTCTGCGTTTTACCGGAGGCCTGCACATTGTCTCGGGGCGAATCGTGGTGGAGTCTGAGGTCGACCACGAGGCAACCGCCCACCGCATGCGCCGCACCATCGCGGAGATTTACGGCCACGACTCTGAGCTGACCAGCGTCAGCGGTGGTGGCCTGCGTCGAGGCGGCCGCTACATTGTGCGTGTGGATCACGGCGGTGAGGCGCTGGCTCGCCAGACCGGTCTGCTGGATCTGCGTGGCCGCCCGGTGCGTGGCCTGCCGCCGGCCGTGGTGAACGGCTCTCTGCAGGACGCCGAGGCGGTCATGCGCGGCGCGTTCTTGGCGCACGGTTCGCTGACTGAGCCGGGTCGTTCCTCCTCCCTGGAGATTACCTGCCCCGGTCCGGAGGCGGCGCTCGCGCTGGTGGGTGCGGCTCGTCGCCTGGACATTATTGCGAAGGCACGCGAGGTGCGCGGCACCGACCGTGTGGTGGTGCGTGACGGCGAGACGATTTCGCAGCTACTGGAGCGTATGGGTGCGACCGGCACCCTGACCACGTGGCGTGAGGCGCGCACCCGCAAGGAGGTTCGTGCGACCGCGAACCGTCTGGCGAATTTTGATGATGCGAACCTGCGCCGTAGCGCTCAGGCGGCTGTTGCGGCGAGCGCTCGCGTGGAGCGTGCCCTGCAGATTCTGGGTCATGAGGCGCCGGATCATCTGCGCTATGCCGGTGAGCTGCGTGTGCTGCATAAGCATGCGTCGTTGGATGAGCTGGGTCGTCTGGCTGATCCGCCGATGACGAAGGACGCGATTGCGGGCCGTATTCGTCGCCTGCTGGTCATGGCTGATAAGCGTGCTTCGGAGCTGGGTGTTCCGGGTACTGAGCTGCCGCGCGAGGACTAAGCGAAGGCTAGATTCTGCTCTTAAACGATGCGGGTAGCTCGTGTGGCTGGGGTGTTTGTGACGGTTTTATGACAAACCAAACCTCTCCGTTTTTGAACAAAAACTGCATATTTTTCAAAAATGAGCCTGTGGATGGCACCTTTCGCGTTGTGCGAGGGGAGTTATCCACAGGTTCTTTGCGTGCGCTCGTGCGTTCACGCGCGTGAGCCTAGGGTAGGGGTATGACGAGCATGACCCCCAACCCCGACCAGAACGCTGTACAGAGCCCTGTGCAGGATAGTGCAGCCCAGCAGGGTGGCACAGCCCAGCCGGGCGGCGTGCAGCGTAGCGCCCGCTCCCTGATGAACAGCCTCTACCGCAGCCCGCGCGCCCGCAAGAACGGTGCGCCGGATGCTGAGGACACCGTGCCGCTGGCAATCTCAACTGAGGTAACGCCCGCGGAGGTAGCTGCCGAAGAAGCTGAGGCACCGCAGCCTGAATTTTCGCTGCCTAATTCTTCTCAGCCCGGCACCGCACAGCCCAGGGCGAGCCAGCCCGTACCTACCGGCGACCCTGTACCTACCAGCAAGCCCACGGCATCCCAGCCGGAGTCGAATGGTTGGGCTGACTGGGATCAGCAGCCCGATTGGAACGAGGTGGACGACTGGGCGGAGTGGGAGCAGGCCGATCAGCCCGGCACCACCCGCAGTGCCCGTTGGGGCTTGTCGCCGCGCGTGCTGCTTCTGGTGGCGGTGTTGGCGTTGGTTGCCGTGGTGTGGGGTGTGACCCAGTTTTCGGCGGCGCCGCGTGCCGAGCAGGTCGCCTCCCCGGGCGCTTCTGCCGAGTCGGTGCAGGCGGTGGGTGCCCAGCAGAGCCCCGGAACTCAACCCGGCACCCAGTCCGCTACTCAATCTACTGCCCAGCCGGGCGCTCATCCGAGTGAATCCGCGCAGGGTGGTGGCGCCTCCGGTGAGGCTACCGTGCGGGTACACGTGGCGGGTGCCGTGAACAACCCCGGCGTGTACACGCTGCCCGCGCAGGGTCGTGCCGTGGATGCGATTGCCGCCGCCTCCGGTGCCGCAGCGGATGCTGACCTGGACCGCGTGAACCTTGCCGGTGCGCTCAGTGACGGGGTGCAGATTTATGTGCCGCATCGTGGTGAGACGGCTGCTCCGGCGCAGATTCAGCCCAACGGTGGCACGGCGAATGCGGGTCAGGGTAACGCGGCGAATGGTGCATCGCAGAACGGCGCTTCGCAGGGTGGCACTCAGCCTCATCCTGCACGCACGCTAACTCCTGCAGGCAGCGCGCAGAAGGGCTCAACCCCGGTGAACATTAACACCGCCACCGCTGAGGAGCTACAGACCCTGCCGCGTATTGGTCCGGCAATGGCTCAGCGCATTATTGCCTGGCGTGAGGCGCACGGCGGTTTCCGTAGCGTGGATGAGTTGGATGCGGTGCCCGGCATTGGTCCGTCGATGCTGGAGAATCTGCGCCCGCTGGTGACGGTCTAATGCCCCGGCAGAATCGCTTGCAGAACCGCCAGCAGGCAGGGGAGCGGGAGCTATTTCCCGGTTCCTTGCGCCTCACCCGGCGCCTCATCCGGTCTGCGGCTACGGCGTATGACCGTGCCCGCTACCGCTGGAGCATCGGCGCTGAGCGGTGGCGTACCCGCCGTGATGACCAGGAGCTGCGCGCCCAGGGAAGCCTCATTCACCTGGACCTTCGCCTGAGTTTTACGGTGCTGGCGCTGTGGGCTTTTACCGCGGCGGCGCTGACCGTGGGCACGTGGCGGGTGGTGCATCCGCTGGCGTGCGTGCTCATTGCTCTGCTGGGGTGCCTGGCGATTCTGTTGTTCTTTCCGCCGCGTGCGGTGATGCCCTACAGCCTGCTCTTTCGCACGACCGGTCAGCTGGTTTTTCTGGCGTGTATCGTGACGGTTCAGGCGGTGCTTTTGTGCGCTACGGGGGTGGATGCATCCCGCGCCACCCTGCAGCAGGCGCAGGGTGCTTCGCTTCGTCTGAATGGCACGGTGGAGCAGGTTCGCCGCGTGGATCCGCGTACTACTCTGGTGGTTATTAAGCTGGAGGAAATTCAGGGGCGGAGCGTGCGTGCGCTGGTGAATGAGCGGGTGCGTGTGTACCGGCGTGACGGTTCGGCGAAGAGCGCCGCGCAGCGTCTGGAGGCACGTTCGGCGGCGAGTTCGGCGACTCAACAACAGGGGAGCGGCACCGTGCGCTCGCAGGCGATTTATCCAGGCATGAAGGTGACCGCCCTCGGCACGGTGGAATTCAACGGTTCCACGGCGAAGCTGAGCGGCGCGACTATTTTTCCTGCGCCCGCCTACGGTGCCGGATCGAACGCTGTCACCCGGACGGCGGCGGAGCCGTACCTGTCCAAGCTCAAGGAGCAGCTGCGCACCCGCGCCTTGGACACTCTCGGCACGGAGTCGGCGGCGCTGGTTTTGGGTACCGCCTACGGGGACGATTCGCTGATGAGTTCCACCGCGCGGGAGGAGTATAAGCTCAGCGGGCTCAGCCATATTACGGCGGTGTCCGGGGCGAATATTGCCATTGTGTTTTTGGGTGCGTACCGGCTGGTGTTGGCGGTTCGCCCGTACCGCCTCGCCAGCGCATACCTGCTGTTCCGTTCCTGGATGCAGCGGTTGCGGGGGAGAGGCGCGGCTCGTTCTCGCCGCCCCGCGTACCCCCGGAATCCCGCCCAGCCCCAACAACCTACCCCGCCAAATGCCCACGCTCTGCCGCCTCTCGTGCACCGGCTGAGCACCCTCGCCATTCCGCACCGCGTCATGGTGCTGTGCGGGGTCGCGGCGGTGCTCGCCTACGCCATGCTGCTGGACTCTGAGGGTTCCGTGATTCGTTCCCTCGCCATGGGCCTGCTCGGTGCTTACGCGATGCTGCGCGGTTCGGGTCGCCAGTCTTTGGCGGCGCTGCAAACAACGGTGCTGATGTGTCTGCTTGCCGCCCCGCACCTCGCCGTGGATATGGGGTTCGCCCTGTCGGTGACGGCAACCTCCGCGCTGATCCTGCTGGGCCCGCCGCTGATTCGCCTGCTCATGCGCATCATGCCGGTGTTCTGCGCGGAAATGCTCGCCGCGCCCATCGTGGCATCCCTGTGGTGCACCCCGCTGATTTTGGCGATGAGCGGTAAAGTGCCGCTCTACTCGGTTCCGGCGAATCTGGTTGCCGCTCCTTTGGCGCCGCTGAGTATGCTCGCCGGGCTGGTTGCGCTCGGATTCATGCTCCTGGGTTTGCCCACTGCGGCGGATCTGTGTCTTCGCGCCGGTGGTCTTGCCGCGCAGGGCATCGAGTGGGCGGCACACACTGCCGCGCATGCGCCGGGTAACCCGTGGGAGCCCGGTTCGAGCGTCCCGGCGGTGGTGTGGAGCGCCCTCTGCGTGCTGGCGTTGAGCATAGCCCTGTGGTGGGTGGATGCGCGCCGCTACCGCGCGGTCACGCACCGGCAGTATTTGCGGGTGGTACCGCGCACCGCGCCCTCCTATCAGCGCCCCGATCAGCCCGCCCGTTCCTAACCGACTCACTGCGGGCATCTAACCCTGACCGACTACCCCTAACCACCGCTAGGAGGCATCTGAGAAGAAAACGCTATGATGGATACTCGAGACTCTACCCGCGCGGCACCCCCGCACGCAGCGGGTTCGAGTTCAGCCCGTACCCTGCAGATAAAGGCGAGTGATAAGCGTGTCCGAGCGTAAGCGTTCAACCCAGCGTGGTGGTTCCCGAGGCTACGCCCGCCGAGGCGGCCCCGCCCTCGACACCGCGTGGCGTACCGTCACCCCGGCACCCGCCGTCATGCTCTACGGCCCGGAGGAGTACTTCGCCTCCCGCGCTGCGGCACGCCTGCGTGAGCTGTTCCGCAACATCCACCCGGAGGCGGACCGCGTGCAGATTAACGCCGCCACCTACACGGCGGGGGAGCTGATCCTGCACGCTTCGCCCTCCCTGTTCGGTTCGGCGAAGATCATTGAGGTTGAGAACGTAGCCTCCATGAGCGACGAGTTTTTGACCGATACGCTCGCCTACCTGAACGCCCCCGAGCCGGACATCATGCTCATTCTGAACCACTCGGGCGGTAACCGCGGCAAGAAGCTCATCGACCTGGTGCGCTCCCAGTTCGTGCTCATTAACTGCAAGGCGCTCAAGACCGACCGTGAGAAGAGCGAGTTCTTGGCGGGAGAATTTGCCGCCGCTCAGCGCCCCATTACCGGTGGCGCTCTGGCGTTGCTGACTGCCTCCGCCTCCGACACTGCGGAGCTTGCCGCCGCATGCCAGCAGCTGCTCTCAGACGTACCCGGCGAAATCACCGAGGAGGCGGTGAACCGCTACTACGGCGGCCGCACCGAAGTCACCGCGTTCCGCGTGAGTGACGCCGCGATTTCCGGTAACGCCCCGGAGGCTCTGCGTCTGCTCCGCCACTCCCTTGCCACCGGTACGGAGCCGATTCCGATGCTGGGTGCGCTCGCCATGCGCATCCGCAATATTGCGCGCGTGCACCACGTGCGTATGAGCGCTAACGAGCTGGCGCGTGAGGTGGGTATGTCACCGTGGCAGGTTGAGCAGGCTCAGCGTGACGGCCGCCGTTTTACCGGCGCCCAGTTGGCGCATATTGTGCAGCTTCTGGCTGATGCGGACGCGCAGCTGAAGGGCGAGTCGCAGGACGCGGTGTATGCGGTGGAGCAGGCTGTTTTGGCGATTGCTCTACCTCCGCGACTGTAGTGCATAATAGAGCCCATGCTCGAAATTCTGAAGAAAATTTTCTTTGCCCTGCTACCCTTCCTGCAGAAGGCGGCAGAGGATGCCCTCAACGACGCTACTGCGTCTAAGGGCGGCTCCGAGTCCTCCCAGAAGAGTGAATCCCGCAAGGATGAATCTCGTCAGGGTGAGGCTCGTACCTCCGGCTCTTCGGCACCTAAGCCGAGCGCCCCGAAGTCTTCCTCGGCACCTAAGCCTTCCGCACCGGCTTCGACCGTCGCATCCGACGGTTCGGATTACCCCGGCGATTACCGCGACATGATCAACTTTGAGTACTCGCCCTCCCTGGACGGCGACGCTGACCCGGGTGAAATCGTGTGGACGTGGGTTCCCTTTGAGGAGGACCACTCGCAGGGTAAGGACCGCCCGGTGCTTCTGGTGGGTCGTGACGGTGAGTACCTGCTGGCGCTGATGATGACCAGCAAGGACCACAATAACCGTGAGCACGCTGATTCGAACTACCTCGATATTGGTTCGGGTCCGTGGGATCCGCAGGGCCGCGCTTCTGAGGTGAAGCTGAACCGTGTGATTCGTGTTCGCCCGGATGCGATGCGCCGTGAGGGTGCGATTATGCCGGAGGATACGTTCCGCCTGATTGAGCGTGCGTGGACTCGCCATAACGGCTAACACCCTGTGCCGGTAGTTTCACCGGCGACTGGTGCCGATTATCTGCGCCGGATGTGGAGGCTGCGTGTAGTGGTTTTCACAGTATTTTTCTCTCCGCGGGGGTCTGTCGTGGAGGCTGTTCATCTGGTATTATGTGTGGTTGAGTGTCCGATGGTCATCGGGCACTGCTGGCCGGTTGCCATAGGCATCCCCACGCCGCTCAGTCGATGATCGGCCAGCGTCGCCCTCACCGACCAATAAGACAAAACAGAAAGTTTAATTGTGGCTAACATTAAGTCTCAGAAGAAGCGTATCCTCACCAACGAGAAGGCTCGCCTGCGCAACAACATTGTAAAGTCCGAGCTGAAGACCGCGACCCGCAAGGTCAAGGCTGCTGTTGAGGCACAGAACCAGGAAGCTGCTGTTGAGGCTCTGCGTTTTGTGAACCGTAAGCTGGACAAGGCTGTTTCCAAGGGTGTTCTGCACAAGAAGACCGCTGCAAACAAGAAGTCCGGTCTTGCTGCGCTGGTAAACAAGGCTTTCTAAAACTTGCGGGGTACCTAAGTACTTCTCTGGTTTAAGGGCAGAGACCCCCTGTGTTCCCCCTCCTCTAAGGGGAACGCAGGGGGTTTCTTTTATCTGCTTACCTGTTGCAACGAATAATGCCTCAAGGTGGGGAGTAAATGGGGACCAAGTTGCTTGCTAGATATGCTCCTGCGCTTCAGCAAATGCAGCCAGCTGTTGTTGCTACATGTATGTCCAGGTAGTTAATGCTGTAGCTACCTGCCTCAATATCATCAAACTTACGAAAGGGCCGCTGGTTCTCGATATTGAAAGCTCGAACTATTCAGGAATCTCAACATAGAGGGTTTCTTCCTTCCCACTGACTTCGATTTGGAGGTCCAGACTCGTAACGAATGCTTTATGAGGTAGGCACAGATTAATCGGCTTACCGGGGTGCACCTCCTCTGGAATTCTAGGAAGCTCATCGGAGTAATCGGAGTAACGGAAGCATTCGTGGTTCAGCACTTTAAGAATCTTGATAGAGCTTTCAGTCTTATTACGTAATATGTAGTAGGGGCGCCCAGATCCTTTAGTCAGTTCCAAGACAGGTCCTCGAAGGCTGTCTGCAATCTTAGACTGCGACTGGGATTGACTCTGCTGTTCAGCGACAAGCTGCTGCATCTGCTCGAGTGACTTCTCAGCCTGTCGGACTCGTTCCTCTGCAGCTTTACGTGCCAGCTCAGCCTGGTTAGCCTGTTCTTCTGCAGCCTTTGCAGAACGCTGAGCCGCATTACGCATATCTAGAGTTGCCTTGTGCGCTTCATCTGTCTTTGCCTTGGCCTCCTTAGAGCCAATGGTTTGACGCCACGTAATATAGGCACAAATCGCCGAAACGATAGCCCCAAGTGCTGATACACCAGTAAAAAGATTTCCTATACCTTGTGAATCCATACCAACTATCTTAACCCGCCCTACCCTGTTACGGGGACACACCATGACAGGACACAGAGCAACAGGTGAAAGACTAAACACAACTGTGGGTGAATGATGTGTTCGCCTCTGATGACTCGTTACTGAATTTTTTATGCCCCATCCTCGGGGAGGTGCCCGCCCGGTGACGAAACCGCTTGCGGGTCGCGTAGGAGCCCGTATAGTGGGAACTATCGACGGTACCGCACACCGCCCGCCTATTATGAGCGCCCTAAACGGCGTTGCACGTAGCGCCGGTGTGGGCACACATTTTTTGCATATTATCAGGAGGCTCCCCATGAGTAGCGAGATCGCAGAAGAAGCTTACGATTATCGTGAAGACCCTGAGTATTGGCGTGCCCCGTTCGATTTTACGAAGCCCATATCTGATGCAAATACTCCGGAGGGGTGGATGCGTGCTGAGTTGAAAGGGCGTTTTTTCAACGCTCCGGTGGCACGCCCCGGTGCCGAATATGAGTGGGGTTTAGCAGAGATTAAGCGTAGGTATGAAGCTAAGGAATTCCCCTTCAGAGATAGCGAAGTAACCAGGTTGTATCGTGAGAAGGTAGCTAATGGTGAGTTGCCGGATGTTTATGCTGGCACTCCATACGATTTGGCGCTTCTGCCTTTCTAGCTAACATAGTTTTCCCTTTCCGTCCGGGGTTTTGGGCGGCATAACCGAATATAGAACATATTTTTTACAACACCACCCGTGTAGACGAGTTTTCGTCTGCACCGGGTGGTGTTGGTGCTTAACGAAGCAAGGAGCAACCCTATGAGTGAGAACACCACAGTCGAGACGGCAGAAGCCTCCGAGCAGCCGCAGGTAACCCCCGCGCGACACCGGCTGGCAGCGCGGAAACCTCAGCTTTTCCCCCTCCTCTAAGGGGAATGCAGGGGGTTTCTTTTTCGTGTATACTTGGGCTCAAGGAGTTAAACGACCCCTCTGAAACCCTGAGCCTCACCTATTACCTATTGGTGTGGCAATAACGCTTGGGCGGCCGCGGCTTTATGCTTCGGTCTAGAAGACCTCGGGGGCACCACCGGTTAGCTCCCTACAACTTTTGTGAAAGGCATCCTGCTAAGGTGGCGGGGTGCCTTTTGCTATACCCGCTTGCTGCGGTTTTATGACGCCCAGATTCCTTGCCTAGATTCGGGGAGGCGCCCGCCCGGTGACGAAACCGCTTGCGGGTTGCGCGGGAGCCCGTATAGTGGGAACTATCGGCGGTACCGCACACCACCCACGCCTATCGTGAGCGCCCTAAACGGCGTCTCACATGGCGCCGGGGAAAACGCGGGTGTGCCGCCGATACACACCACACAACCACCGACCACGAGCTAAGGACAATGATGAGCCAGCCGAACTTCCCTCCCGCCCGACTCTTTGACGCTTTCGCCAAGCCCGCCTCCACAGAACAGCCCGCGAAGAAGGGTCTGCTCGGCAAGCTACGCCTGAGTGAATCCTCCGAGGAGGACAACTACACGACCGTCATGCTGGTCGGTTTCAACTCCGCGAAGGAACCCCCGGGCAACGGTGAGGACGCCCTCGACGTGATTCACCGCGCGTTCGACCCGTGCGATGAGAGCCCCGGCTTCGACATGGACGACTTCTACGACTATGCTTCCGTCGCCCCGCAGCTGCTGAACAATGACGACTCTGAATCCACGGTTCTGGTGTGGCCCAAGATGTTCTACAACATGGTCACCATCCCGGAGCGTCGCCTGCGCCTGCTCGTAGTGACCGGCCCCGCCCCGAGCCTGTGCCTGCAGCGGTTCATGACCCGCTTCTTCAAGTACGTGAAGAAGCTCCACGTGGACCACGCAATCTTCGTTGAAACCTTTGAGGATCAGGTGGCACACACCCGCCCGTACCCGTATACGCTGACCACTCACGACGAGAAGCTGGCGGCGATCCCCGGTATTCTGCATGAGGACTACACCGGCCCCACCTCGGTGACGATGGCAATGTCTGCGCTCGCCGCTGAGCACGGCCTGTCCTCCTCGGTCATGCTGCGTATGAGCATCCCGGGGTATCTGAGCTTTGACCAGCAGAACCCGCGCGCGGTCGTGAGCCTGATCGAGGCGCTGGAAGTCATCCTCGGCATTAAGGTCGAGTCTGAGGAGTACGACCGTCTGCGTGCCCACGCTGATGAGTGGGAGGCGGAGCTCGCCGAAGAAATGGCGAAGGACTACGAGAAGGTTGAGCTGGTGCGTGAGATTGAGCAGAAGATGGATTCGACTCTGCGCACTGTCTCCGGTGAGGTGATTGCCGAGGATATTGAGGGCTACCTGGATTCCCTCAGCGGCGCCTCCGAGGGCGTAAACCCTGCCGATGATGGTGCGGATTCTGCGGAGGATTCTTCGGAACGCTAGGTCCGTTCGCACATATGGCGCGGGTATGGGAAAATGATAGGTAACTATGCCCATACCCGCAGCCAGCATCTCGAAAGGATGATGTGATTGGCACCCATGTCGAAGAACCCGCCCGTTCCGGCGGCGACCGACCCCGCGATTATTCGCAACTTCTGCATTATCGCCCACATTGACCACGGTAAGTCCACCCTCGCAGACCGTATGCTGCAGGCCACCGGCGTGGTTGCCCCGCGCGATATGAAGGCGCAGTACCTGGACCGCATGGACATTGAGCGTGAACGCGGTATCACCATTAAGTCTCAGGCTGTGCGCATGCCTTGGGATGTTGACGGTACCTCCTACGCGCTGAACATGATTGACACCCCCGGCCACGTGGACTTCACCTATGAGGTGTCCCGCTCCCTGGCTGCGTGTGAGGGTGCGCTTCTGCTCGTGGACGCCGCCCAGGGTATTGAGGCTCAGACCCTGGCGAACCTGTACCTGGCGATGGAGAACGACCTGACCATCATCCCGGTGCTGAATAAGATTGACCTTCCCGCGGCTCAGCCCGATAAGTACGCTGAGGAGCTGGCGAACCTGATTGGTTGCGAGCCGGACGAGGTTCTGCGCGTATCGGGTAAGACCGGTGAGGGTGTTGAGGCTCTGCTGGACCGTATTGTAGAGGCGATTCCCGCCCCGCAGGGTGACGCCTCCGCCCCGGCCCGTGCCATGATTTTTGACTCGGTGTACGACTCGTACCGCGGCGTGGTCACCTACGTGCGTGTTGTGGACGGTAGCCTGCAGCCGCGTCAGAAGATTAAGATGATGTCCACCGGCGCTGAGCATGACCTGCTCGAAATCGGCGTGATTTCCCCTGAGCCTGTCCCGTCGAAGGGCCTGGGCGTGGGCGAGGTGGGTTACCTCATTACCGGTGTGAAGGACGTCCGTCAGTCCCGTGTGGGTGATACCGTCACCTCCGCCGCGAAGCCTGCGCAGGAGTCCCTGGGCGGTTACGAGGACCCCAAGCCGATGGTGTTCTCTGGCCTGTTCCCGATTGATGGTTCGGACTACCCGGCGCTGCGTGACGCGCTGGATAAGCTGAAGCTTAACGATGCCGCACTGATTTACGAGCCGGAGACTTCTGCCGCTCTGGGCTTCGGTTTCCGCTGTGGCTTCCTGGGTCTGCTGCACCTGGAGATTGTGCGTGAGCGCCTGGAACGCGAGTTCAACCTGGACCTGATTTCGACCGCGCCGAACGTTATTTACGACGTGGTGGACGAGACCGGTAACGCTAAGCGTGTGACCAACCCGAGCGAATTCCCCGAGGGTAAGGTCGCGACGATTCGCGAGCCCATGGTGGCGTGTACGATTATTGCCCCGAGCGAGTACATTGGTGCGATTATGGAGCTGTGCCAGGCTCGCCGCGGCCAGATTGGCGGCATGGATTACCTGTCCGAGGATCGTGTGGAGATGCGTTACCGCCTGCCCCTGGCAGAGATCGTGTTCGACTTCTTCGATCAGTTGAAGTCCCGTACCCGCGGTTACGCGTCGCTGGACTGGAAGTTCGACGGTGAGGAAGAGGCCGACCTGGTGAAGGTCGACATCCTGCTGCAGGGTGAGAAGGTGGATGCGTTCAGCGCCATTACTCACCGCGATAAGGCGTACTCGTACGGCCTGATGATGACTTCTAAGCTGCGTGAACTGATTCCTCGTCAGCAGTTTGAGGTGCCGATTCAGGCGGCTATTGGTTCGCGTATTATTGCCCGCGAGAATATCCGCGCGATGCGTAAGGACGTTCTTTCGAAGTGTTACGGTGGCGATATTTCGCGTAAGCGTAAGCTGCTGGAGAAGCAGAAGGAAGGCAAGAAGCGCATGAAGATGGTCGGTCGTGTGGAGGTTCCTCAGGAAGCCTTCATTGCGGCACTGTCTTCGAGTGAGGAGAAGGAAAAGAAGAAGTAGCCTTTCGCTGCTGTAGCTTTTCCGGCTGTGTGCTGACCTGTTTGAGTGGAGAACCCGGCTGGTGCCTCGTGTACCGCCGGGTTCTCTGCACGCTGTCTGTTGATATACCGCCTGTTGATACGCCGCCTATTGAAGCTGCCCGCATAGCCGCATGCGCGCGGCGCCAACATTGTTGATTCTCTACCCGTACACCTAGTTTCAGGAGGCAGAATGCCCGCCCAGCCCACCGGCGCCCCCGCACCCCGCGACGGGCGCATCCCCGCCACCAGCGCGGCAGGATGCGAAACCCGCGACTTCAGCCTCTACGTACACATCCCCTTCTGCTCCGTACGCTGCGGCTACTGTGACTTCAACACCTACGCCACCGAAGACTTCGGCAACGACATCGGACTCGGCACCTACGCCGACGACGCCATCGCAGAAATCCTCTTCGCCGCCCGCACCCTCGAAACCTCCGGCGTCGCAAAACGCCCCATGCACACCGTCTTCTTCGGAGGCGGCACCCCCACCAAACTACCCGCCCGCGACCTCGTACGCATCCTGCAAGCAGCCATCGACGTATTCGGCATAGTCGAAGGCGCAGAAGTCACCACCGAAGCGAACCCCGACTCCGTCACCCTCGAAGACCTGCAGACCCTCAAGGACGGCGGCTTCACCCGCGTGTCCTTCGGCATGCAGTCCGTCGTCCCCGAAGTGCTACAGGTACTTGACCGCACCCACACTCCCTCGAACGTGCCGAAGGTCGTCGCCTGGGCTAAGGAGGTCGGCCTGCAGGTATCCGTGGACCTGATTTACGGTTCGCCGGGGGAGAGCCTGCAACAGTGGGAGCGCAGCGTGCGCGCCGCAATCTCTTACGAACCGGACCATATTTCCGCCTACTCGCTGATCGTGGAGGACGGCACCAAGCTTGCCGCGCAGATTCGCCGCGGCGAATACACCATGCCCGACGAAGACCTCATGGCGGACATGTACCTGCTCGCCGAGGAGCTACTCACCGAAGCCGGCTACAGCTGGTACGAGGTCTCCAACTACTCGCGCAGCGAGGACACCCGCAGCGACCACAACCTCGCCTACTGGCGCAACCAGGACTGGTGGGGCATCGGCCCCGGCGCGCACTCGCACGTGAACGGTACCCGCTGGTGGAACGTGAAGCACCCGGTACCGTACGCGCAGAAGGTGCGTGCGGGGGAGTCCCCGGCGGCGGCACGTGAGGTGCTGGACACCGCCACCCGTGCTTTTGAAACGATTATGCTCATGATTCGTGTGCGTGAGGGCCTGGCGATGCGCGAGCTGCTCGCCGTGCACGATGAGGCGCAGCTGGGCGCCTCCCTGCGCTGGCTGGTTTCTCAAGCTCTGATTGAGCCTGATGCTTTAACCTCTCAGGCTGAACCTGACCCTGAAGCTCACGTGCGCCTGACCCTCAAGGGTCGCCTGCTGGGGGATGCGGTCACCCGTGAGCTGCTCCCGGAAGTCTCGGAAGAGCTCTCGGAAGAGCATGAGGAGCACTAAGAAATACTGCGTGATAAGGGGCTTTTCAGTCGGAGCTGCGCCTTGGCTCAGGTCTGTCGCAGCTCCACTTGAGCGCTGTCTCTGCCGCCGCCTGCGTACGGCGTACACCCCGGAATTGCCGTAATATTTCGGTGATTTCGGGGTGTTTTTGTGGGTTCAGAAAAATTTTTAAAAATTTTTTCGGGGCTTTTTGGAGGAGTGTCAGGGGAGTACTAAACCTTACACGGGCGTGCTAATTGTTCGCATTTGTGCTGGACTAGCTGAAAGAATTTTCCACTCTTTCATACCACTTTGAGGGTGCGTATTTTTCGAATACTTTCCCGGGAAAAATTTTCCCAAAACACCCAATTTCAAGTTGTGGTTGAAGGTTACGCTGTGCCATAATAGGTCATGGCAGGACGGTATATGTCTAACAGCGTGTTCTCGTCTTTGCTGAAGTTGAGTGAATACGGTTGTGGGCTCCTGGCAACAGGGGCCCACGATCGTTTAACAACGATTATCTACAGCACCATTCGGTAGAGTTTGCGACAATTCATGCACACTGGGCAAAGAAGCCCCGGCAGAAGAACCCGCAAGCCCTCCACTCGCAGAACCAGCGGACACAGAACATCCGACAGCCGCAGAATCAACGACGGCAGAACCAATAAATGCAACACCAGCAGGCACAGGCCCACCGGGCCCACCTTAGTAGCGCCTCCGCCAGTAGCCTGTAGAGTAGCAGTACTTAAACGTAGAACGCCCCGCACACAACGTGCGGGGCGTTCAGTGTAAAAGTTATCAGCGCGGTCCTAGAATCACGTGGTTATGGGGCAGCGCGGTTTTTAGGACTCAGTAGATTCTGCGTTCTCGGTGGAGTAGAAGCGGTCCAGCAGGCGCGGGTTAAAGCGGTAGCTGTACGGCTCACCGCGGTTCACCTCAATGCCGGCACGCAGCGACGCAATAGCCATGAACAGCCACACGAGCGCGCCCAGAACCATGGCAATGTTGCCCATGCCGGGCAGGAACGATACAACCCACAGCACCACCAGAGCAATGGAGGGCAGGAGGGTGAAGTTCATCGCCTCGCGAGCTTCCTGCTCAGCGAAGGGAGCGTTATTGCGGCTGACGTAGAAAACCGCAGCGGAAGGGATGATGCCGAGAATGCCGCCGAAATGAGCGAGAGTCGCACGGTTGCGGTCTTGAATCACGCTAATCTTACGGGTTTTCTGAGGCCCGGTTGCCGGGCGAACATCGTTAGTCACGAAAATCCTGGTTCGATAGAAGTTTCTTGTGGTGATCACCTAGCCGGTGGATCTGCCCTCCGAGGAGGTGAGTCGTTTGAGCGGTGGTGACCTAAGAGTGTAGTGATGGTGCGGCAAAACCCACAGGGGCAATGCCACACGCTCAACCATTGTACCGCTTGAGCGGGCAAAACCCACAGGATAATGCCCTGGAGGGAAAGGTTCTGAGCAAGCTCACACCTACGCCCGCAGACGGGGGCGGAATAACGGGTTGCGGGTGCGGTTAGGGTGGGGTTAGGCGCCCGGCTCGGTCAGAAAATCAATGAGCGATTCGACCGGACCGAGCAGCGTGGGGTCCAGGTCAGCGTAGGAGTCAACGCGGGAGAGGATGTGCTTCCACGCCTGCGCCACATCCGCCTGCGTTTCATGCGGCTGACCCAGACGACGCAGCGTACCTTTCTTGAAGTCCTCGCCGCGCGGCACCTGCGGCCACGCCTTTAGACCCAGCACCGAGGGCTTGACCGCCTGCCAAATATCAATGAACGGGTGACCCACAATCTTCACGTGCCCGGCGGCACCCGGCACAGCCATCGCCTCCGCGACAATGCGCTGCTCCTTCGTGCCCTCAATCAGGTGGTCGACCAGAATACCCAGGCGGCGGCCCGTGCCCGGCGCGAACTCACGAATAGCACCGGCGAGATCATCCACGCCGTGCAGCGGCTCCACAACAATGCCCTCAACGCGCAGATCGTGGCCCCAGACCTTCTCCACGAGCTCGGCGTCGTGCAGACCCTCAACCCAGATGCGGGAGGCGCGCGCCACCCGAGCCGGGGCGTTCTTCACCGCAATAGAACCGGAACGAGAAATCGTGCGCTTCGGCTCCTTCGCCGCCACCGGGGCGACAATCTCAACGGGCTCACCCTCAATCAGGTAGCCCGGACCCAACGGGAAATTCTTCACGCGGCCCTTCGCGTCCTCGAGTCCGAAGAAGAGAGCACCGCCGATGCGTTCAGCCTTCACGACCTCACCCACCCAGCCGTTAATATCCTCAATCAGCAGGCCGCGGCGCAGCGGCACCTTACGCGGGGGCGGCGCCTGGCGGCTCATGCGGGCGGCGTTTAGGTCCTGGGCACCCCAACCGTAGGGGGAGTGGTGGGTACTCAACGTATTCTCCTTTGGGGCGGTAGGGGCAGCAGAGCCAGTAGGGGCGGTGACAGCGCCGGAACTATAAGACAGAACAATCAGACGGAACCGTGAGACAGAACCGGCGGGGAACTAAAACGGGGTTCGGGGCGCACCGCAGATTAAGCGGATAGCGGGAGCGACCCCCTTTCAGCCTAGCCATTGTATCGGGTCGGGGGTAGTATCCCCTAGAATTGATACGACCATTGTTGGCGGTGCACTCATCGAGCACCGCCATCGTCTCGAGAGGAAGGAAACGCATGAGCCACTACGATACTCTCGGCGTATCGAACGACGCCAGCCCCGAAGAGATCAAGAAGGCGTACCGAAAGAAGGCACGCCAGCTGCACCCGGACGTGAACCCCTCCGAGGACGCAGCCGAAGAGTTCAAGCGCGTCACCCTCGCCTACGAGGTGCTCTCCGATCCCGAAAAGCGCCGCAACTATGACACCACCGGCGACGAACAAGGCCGCGCAGGCTACCCCGGAGGCGGCGGCTACCCGGGCGGCGGATTCAGCGGCTTCGGCGGTTTCGAGGACCTGCTGAACATGTTCACCGGCGGCGCGGCAGGTGCCCGCGGCCCCGCATCCCGCATGCGTCAGGGCCAGGACGACCTGATTACCGTCTCCATCAGCCTGCAGGATGCCGTGTTCGGTGTTGAGAAGACCATTGAGCGTCGCTCCGCTGTGACCTGTAAGTCCTGTAATGGTGAAGGCACCGCAGAGGGCACTCAGCCCGAAACCTGCACCACCTGCTCCGGTCACGGTTTCATGCAGCGCCGCGTGCAGTCCATCCTCGGTACCGTCATGCAGCAGGTTGAATGCCCCGACTGCCACGGCTACGGCACCGTCATCAAGACCCCCTGCCCTGAATGTCACGGTCAGGGCCGCGTACGTGAAGACGTGCCGCTGACCTTCAATGTTCCCGCCGGCGTGCACGACCAGGCGCGCATCCGCCTGCGCGGCAAGGGCGAGGCAGGCCTGTACGGTGGCCCCAACGGCGACCTGTACGTTGACCTGAACGTTAAGCGTGACAAGTACTTTAGCCGCGAGGGTGACAACCTGGTCACCACCGTGAACATCCCCATGGTCGCGGCGGCGCTGGGCACCACCATCCCGCTGAAGACCTTCGACGGCGACCAGGAAGTTGCAATCCCCGCAGGCACTCAGAGCGGTGACGTGATCACCCTCAACGGCCTGGGCGCAACCGTGCTCGGCACCGAGCGTCGCGGCGACCTGCTGGTGCGTATCCAGGTGGTCACCCCCACCGACATGACCGAAGAACAGCGTGAACTGCTGCGCCAGTTCGCCGCCCTGCGCGGTGAATCCCTCACCGAAGGTTCGCAGGTCAAGCACCGCGGCGGTCTCTTCTCCCGCCTGAAGGACCAGTTCAAGTAGGATTCCTACACCAAGCTGAGGATGCGGCGGGTGCGGTACTCAACCCGCACCCGCCGCTTTCCTGTCAGCACTGCTGTCAGCACAGCACTGCACGAGCCCGCGCTAAACTGCGCACCTATTTCACACGCCACCCGCACACTACCCACGCTTTCAAACCGCACCTCAAGGAGAACCATGAGCGCCCCCATCTTCTACATCAGCACGGAAGAATACGACGCACTCACCCCCGGCGCCACCTGCGCGCTCGGTGGCTCCGAAGGCAAGCACGCCCTCGTCAAGCGCCTTGAGCTCGGCGAACGCATCGACCTGGGCGACGGCACCGGCCGCCGCGCACTCGGTACGGTCGCCTCCATTAACGCGGACGGTGTGAGCGTGCAGGTGCAGGAGCTGCGCGCAGAACGCAGCGTGCCCTCCATCTACTTGGTGCAGGCGCTCGCGAAGGACGGCCGCGACCTGCTCGCCATCGAGACCGCGACCGAGCTGGGTGTGTACGGTGTGCTTCCGTGGAGTGCGGACCGCTCCATTGTGCGTTGGAAGGGGGAGCGCGCCTCCAAGGCACACACCAAATGGCAGAATACCGTCACCGCCGCGGCGAAGCAGTCGCGCCGCGCGCTCATTCCCGAAGTGTACGACCTGTACAGCACCGCCGACCTGGTGGAACTCATTGAAGAAGTTGCCGGCGAAAAAGTTGTTGGCTCTGAGCAGTCCGCCGCCGTGTTCATCCTGCATGAGCAGGCGACCGAACGCCTCAGCGCCCTGGCACGCAAGCTTGTCGAGGCAGAGAACCTGCCCGAAGAAATCTACCTGCTCGTCGGACCCGAAGGCGGCATTAGCGACCGCGAAGTGCAGCTCTTCACCGACGCCGGCGCGCAGCTGGCACTGCTCGGTGACGAGGTGCTGCGTTCCTCCACCGCCGGGTCTGCCGCCATGTGCACCCTGAACGTGGTGCTGGGCCGCTGGTAGAGCGCCGCCGCTCAGGTCCAGCCGATAAAACCGCCTGCTAGAACCCAGCTGATAGAGCCCACCCCGAGCGTGGCACATCACGCACATCTATACTTGTAAATACATCACTAGCCAAGGAGCCCATATGACTACCTCCCGACCTCTATCAACCGCGCGCACCGTATCCTTCAAGAGCGCCGCAGAAATGATTGCCGTGCTCGGCCCGCAGGACGCGCACCTGGCAATTATCGAGGACTACTTCGAGCAGATTAGCCTGCGCCCCAAGGACCTGGACGTGCTCATCACCGGCCCCTCCGAGGCCGTCAACACCGCCGCTAAGCTGCTGAACGAACTGCGCGTGCTCTCCAGCCACGACACGCAGATTACCGTGCAGGTCATTCACCGCCTCATGGGCATGCTCGGCGACGAACTGAGCAACCCGGCGCACTCGCTGTCCACCAGCATCCTCTCCACCCGCGGCACCACGATTCGCCCCAAGACCATTAACCAGAAGAAGTACGTGGACGCTATCGACGCGAACACCGTCATCTTCGGCATCGGCCCGGCGGGTACCGGTAAGACCTACCTCGCCATGGCGAAGGCTGTGCAGGCGCTGCAGACCCACGAAGTGAACCGCATTATCCTCACCCGCCCCGCCGTGGAGGCCGGCGAGCGTCTGGGCTTCCTGCCCGGCACCCTCAACGAGAAAATCGACCCGTACCTGCGCCCGCTCTACGACGCACTGCACGACATGCTCGAACCCGAAACCATCCCCAAGCTCATGGAGGCGGGCACCATTGAGGTCGCACCGCTGGCGTACATGCGCGGCCGCACCCTCAATGACGCATTCATCATCCTCGACGAGGCGCAGAACACCACCGCCGAACAGATGAAGATGTTCCTGACCCGCCTGGGCTTCGGCTCGAAGATGGTCATTACCGGTGACATCACCCAGATTGACCTGCCCGGTGGCGCCGCATCCGGTCTGAAGCAGGTGCGCAACATTCTGCAGGGCGTGGAGGATATTCACTTCAGCATCCTGGAATCCTCTGACGTGGTGCGACACACCCTGGTGTCGAACATTGTGTCCGCCTACGATCAGTGGGGCGAAGACCAGAAGGCAATGGAACGTAAGCGCAACCGCAAGGTCAAGCGCGCCACCATCGAGGCGGCAGCCGAGAAGCTGCTCGACCGCGCCGGTATTAACGGCGGCTCCGAAAAGAACACCGAGCAGAACGCCGCGCAGAACCCCAACAACGCACAGACCACCCCGGAAGGACGCTAAACGGTGGCAGAGATCGAATTCGACTGTGAAGAACCCGCAACCGGTGCCGACCCGGCAACCGATGCCTTCATCCGCGAATCTTTCGAAGCGGTAGACACCGAGGTGCTCACCCGCCTCGTCGAGCACGCCTTCAAGCGCATGCACCTTGCCGATGACACCTACCTGTCCATCGCCATCGTGAACGAAGACGAAATGGAACGCGTGCACATCGAATGGATGGACCTGCCCGGCGCAACCGACGTGATGAGCTTCCCCATGGACGAGCTGGAACCGGGAACCCCCGAAAATCCCTCCAGCGGCATGCTCGGCGACATCATCCTCTGCCCGCCCGTCGCCGCACGTCAGGGCGCAGATGCGGGCCACAGCACCCTCGACGAGCTGTGCCTGCTCACCACCCACGGCATTCTGCACTGCCTCGGCTACGACCACGGCACCGCCGAAGAGGAAGCTGAAATGTTCGGCATTCAGCGCTCCATCCTCGAAGAGTTCCTGGGCCGCCCGGCACCGGTCGAAACCCGACACTAGGGGAGTGGCGTGGATACTCTACTCACAGCCCTTCTCGCCGTTCTCGCGCTCTGCCTGACCGTGGTCGCGGCAATTGCCGAAACCGCGTTCACCTACCTGCCACACAATGAAGCTGAGGAGGCGGTGGAGGCGCACCCGGACACCCTCGGCTCCCGCGTCCTGCAGCGCACCCTCGACGGTGACTCCGAGGCGTACACGCACCCGCTGCGCCTGACCCGCCTCATTGCGGCAGCCACCGCGGTGCTCGCCACCATGACCTGCCTGCTGAACCTGGTCGAGGTGCCCGCGCTCGCCGCCGTGCTGACCCTCGTGTTTGTTGCGCTGGTGGGCTACCCGATTCTGCACGTGCTGGCGCGTTCGGTGGGTCGTAACCGCCCGGTTGCGTCGATTCGTGTGCTGGCTCGCCCGGTGCACTACCTGTCGGTCCTGCTGAGCCCGGCGACCGGCCTGCTCGATAAGCTCAGTGTGCGCCTGGCACCGGAACGTTCGGCTGAGGCCCCGGTCGGCGTGTTCGACGAGGAGGAGTTGCGCGAGTTCCTGGACCGCGCCTCCGACGCTGAAACCATTGAGGACGACGAGGCGCAGATGGTGCAGTCCGTCTTTGAGATGGACGATACCCGCATCCGTTCGCTCATGGTTCCGCGTACCGATATGCTTACCGCCAGCCGTGACACCCCTCTGCGTGAGGCACTGAGCCTGTTCCTGCGTTCGGGTTATTCCCGTATGCCGGTGATTGGTGATTCAAGCGATGAGATTCTGGGCGTGCTCTACCTGAAGGACGCAATGCGCGCCTTCATCCTGCATTCGGAGTCTCCGGAGGGTACCGCCCTGCCGACCGTGGTTGAACTGATGCGCCCGGCTCGTTTTGAGCCCGAGTCGAAGCGTGCCATGGATCTGCTGCGTGAGATGCAGCGCGAGTCCACGCACGTGGCGATCGTTGTTGACGAGTACGGCGGCACCGCCGGTCTGATTACCCTTGAGGACCTGATCGAGGAGCTGGTCGGCGACATCTCTGATGAGTACGACCATGAGCGCCCCGAGTACACGCTGAACGATGACGGCACGTTCCGCCTCTCTGCCCGTCTGGGTATTGATGAGCTGGGTGAGATTTTCGGCCGTGAACTCGACGATGAAGATGTTGATACGGTGGGCGGTCTGCTCGCTAAGCATCTGGGCATGGTGCCGATTATCGGTTCTGAGATTGAGATTGACGGCATTCATATTCGTGCGATTGGTTCGTCGGGCCGCCGCCACCAGGTGGATATGTTGCAGGCGTGGTATGAGCCGCCTCGTGATGAGCAGGAGAGCGCTGAGGGTTCCTCGGAGCCTAATTCCGCGGAGGTTGCTGACATCCTCACCGTGGATACGGAGCCGCCCGCTGTGGCTGAGCCGCATGCGCATCCGGATCTTCCGGGAGATGCTGCAGAGGCTGAACCTGCCACCGACAAGCACGGCAACCGCTAGATATCGAATATAGACGCCGCATTTTCCCTAACACACTTTGAGCCGGCCGCCCCGCCCCGGAAGGCGCAGGCAGATGATGCTGGCACCCCATACACCCCGCACGGGGTTTGACAAGGAGAAACACAATGGACCAGGAGTACACCCCGCTCGATTTGAGCACTCTGGACTTGAGCACCCCGCTGCCGACCTACCCGGCGGATTTCCGTTCGGGCTTCGCGTCGCTGGTGGGCCGCCCGAATGCGGGTAAGTCTACTCTGACGAACGCTATGGTCGGTCAGAAGGTGGCTATCACCTCGAACCGTCCGCAGACGACCCGCCACACGATCCGCGGTATTGTGCACAAGGACGAGTACCAGCTGATTCTGGTGGACACCCCGGGTATTCACCGCCCCCGCACTCTGCTGGGTGAGCGTCTGAACGACCTGGTGGCAAGCACCCTTTCGCAGGTGGATGTGCTGGGCTTCTGCATTCCGGCGAATGAGAAGATCGGTCCGGGTGACCGTTACATTGCCTCGCAGCTGGTGGCGTCGAGCAATAAGCCGGTGGTTGCTATTGTGACGAAGGCTGACACTGTGAGCTCTGAGGAGCTGCGTGAGCAGCTGCTGGCTGTTGAGGCGCTCGGCGAGGAGGTCATGAGCGCTGAGCGTGCGGCTCGTGCTAAGCGCGCCGCGCATCGTGCGAAGCAGAAGGGTAATGGCCCCAAGGGTAAGGGCGGCAAGAATGATGCTGTGCCTTTCGCGAAGGGTTCGGGTCCTGCGGCTAAGCGCCGTGCCGGTGAGGTTGCTGAGCCGATGCCGGTTGACGGTAAGGGCGGCTGGGCTGCGATTATCCCGGTGTCTGCCGTGAAGCATTTCCAGGTGGATGCGGTTGCTGACCTGCTGGCGCAGTACACTCCGCTGTCGCCGCCGCTGTACCCGGATGGTGAGCTGACTGATGAGCCGGAGGCAACCCTCATCGCGGAGCTGGTGCGTGAGGCCGCCCTGGAGGGTGCGCGTGAGGAGCTGCCCCACTCGATTGCTGTGACGGTTGAGGAGATGGAGTTCCGTGAGGGCCGCCCGGCGGATAACCCGCTGCTGGATGTGCACGTGAACCTGTTTGTGGAGCGTGAGTCGCAGAAGTACATCATTATCGGTAAGGGCGGCTCGAATCTGCGCAAGATTGGTACGAAGGCTCGTGAGCAGATTGAGGCGATGCTCGGTACCCGCATTTATTTGAATATTCATGTGAAGGTTGCGAAGGAATGGCAGTCTGACGCGCGTGCGTTGAACCGCCTGGGATTCTAGTAGCTTTCCTGAGCGCATCGCCCTGAGAAGTTGCTTTGAGGGACTACCCCGAGAGGCTCCCTGGGGGCGGTCGCGCATCCATAGTTTTCACCCGGTGGCTTGCGGAAATATGTACATGCCTCCGGGTGAAACTTTTCACTCTCATTCGGCGCTCATAGGGAAGAGTGTTACTCTGAGAAAGCACTTGCTCACCGGCAGAAAGAGAAAAGGTATGCCCCAGGCACCTCGTTTACGAAGCACCGGTCGTCATATGCGCACGACGGTCATGACTTCAAACCGCAATAAGTGGATTGCTCTGCTCGTTGCTTGCATGCTCGTCGTTGTCGTTGGCTATGGCGGTGTGGTGGCTCTGCGTATGCGCAATAATCTGCATACTCAGGAGCTGAACATCAGCAATTACAAGGACGGCCTGGAGAACGGCGCCTTGGACATTCTCGTGATTGGTTCCGATACCCGTAAGGGTAATAACGGGGCGTACGGTGATGAGGATGACCGCAATTCTGAGGCTCGCGCGGACGTGATGATGCTGCTGCAGATCAGCAAGGACCGTAAGAACGTGAGCGTGCTGTCGTTCCCGCGTGACTTGATGGTTGACGTTCCGCAGTGTACTGATCCTGAGACCGGCACCGTGTACCCGGCTGAGGAGAACGTTCAGATTAACGAGTCTCTGTCTCGCGGTGGTGCCGGTTGTACTGTGGCGACCATTAGCAAGCTGACCGGTGTGAATATTGACCACTTCATGTTGGTGGACTTTAACGCTGTGAAGGAGCTGTCGAAGGTCGTTGGCGGCGTTCAGGTGTGTGTGGATGCTCCGATTGATGACGAGTACAGTGGCCTGAAGCTTCCTGCGGGTACTTCTACTGTTGAGGGTGAGCAGGCTCTTGCGTTCTTGCGTAGCCGCCACGGCTTCTCGGATGGTTCCGATATTGGTCGTATTCAGGCTCAGCAGGGCTTCTTGTCTTCGCTGCTGCGTAAGGTGAAGAGCGAGGGTACTCTGTCGAATCCGGGCCGTCTGATTAACATTTCTGAGGCGATTACTCAGAACGTGACGGTGGATAAGAACCTGGCTAATATCAGCACTCTGGTGGGTGTTGGCGCGACTCTTGGTGGCGTGGACCTGTCGAATGTTGTGTTTGCGACGGTGCCGACTGAGCCGTGGAGCCAGGACGCGAACCGCCTGCAGCTTTCTGCGGATGCTACGAACGTGTTCCAGCGTCTGCGTGATGATAAGTCGCTGAAGGAGGAGAAGGCTCCGGCAGCTGAGGCTACTTCTGCCGCTCCGGTTCAGCTCGATCGTACGGTTCCGGTGAACGTGTACAACGCGACCGGTCTGGATGGTCGCTCGGCTACGATTGCTCCGGTGATTGAGGGCCTGGGCTACTCGAATGTTACTCCGGGTACCTCCGCTAACCCGACGAACTTCACCACGGTGTTCTACTCGACCGGTTACGAGGCGGAGGCGAAGGAAATCGCCGCGAAGCTGAACGTGACCCGCGTGGTGGCGACCGAAGAGGTTCTGGGCGTGTCGGTGACGATCGGTACTGACTTCCCGTCCGGTGAGGCGATGGAGAAGCAGGAGGCTGCGATTGCGGGTAACGCGACCGGTCAGACTGCTGACCAGAACAAGTGCCAGACTGCTTTCGCCTACTAGGCTGTAGCTAGTGGGACACAGCGCAGATGCGTGAATATTGAGTGAAGGGGCGTAGCGCCAGAAATGGTGGCTACGCCCCTTTGCCGTTAATTCTTTCCAGATGATGGACGGCGTCCCGTGTGCCCTGCCACCGCCTCCGACCCCTGTGATAGCGTGGAGGCATGACTATTGACGGTGAGAGCATGCGCGGGGTTACCCGCCAGGCAGTGAACCTGCTGCTTATTCGCCGGAACGGGGCACGCTAGAATCTGCCGCAACCGTTCCGGCTTTTTGACGCGGCATCTCACCTTCGCATCCTTTCTGATGCACCGCCTTGACCACGGCTGCCGGGGACCGATACCCGGTACGGTACGAGCCCCACATTTGGGGTAGAGCGAGACGGACCAACCAACAGGAATTCATCATGAAAAACCACCAGAAGCCCAGCCCCATGCCGGTACACAAGTACCGCCCTTTCCACGAGCAGATTGTTGTTGACCTGCCGGACCGCACCTGGCCGGATAAGGTCATTGAGAAGGCTCCGCGCTGGTGCGCCGTGGATCTGCGTGACGGCAATCAGGCGCTGATTGACCCCATGGACACCGACCGTAAGCTTGCGATGTTCAAGCTGCTGGTGAAGATGGGTTACAAGGAAATTGAGGTTGGTTTCCCTTCGGCGTCGCAGACTGACTTTGACTTTGTGCGCACCCTCGTTGAGGACGGTCACATCCCCGCAGATGTGACCATTCAGGTTTTGGTGCAGGCGCGTGAGCACCTGATTGCCCGTACTTTTGAGGCGATTGAGGGCGCACCGCAGGCGATTGTGCACTTCTACAACTCGACCTCCGTGCTGCAGCGTCGCGTGGTGTTCAACCAGGATCAGGAGGGCGTGCTGGATATCGCCCTGCAGGGTGCGCGCCTGTGCCGCAAGTACGAAGAGCAGATGATTTCTGATACTAAGGTCATCTACGAGTACTCGCCCGAGTCCTTCACCGGCACCGAGCTGGAGTATGCGGCTCGCGTGGTGAACGCTGTGGCTGAGGAGCTGGAGATTGGTCAGAACGGCCGCGAGCTGATTGTGAACCTGCCCGCTACCGTTGAGATGGCTACCCCGAACGTTTACGCCGACTCTGTCGAGTGGATGCACCGCAACCTGAACCACCGCGAGCACATTGTGCTGTCGCTGCACCCGCATAATGACCGCGGTACCGGCGTGGCTGCTGCTGAGCTGGGTTACCTGGCGGGCGCTGACCGTATTGAGGGTTGTCTCTTCGGTAATGGCGAGCGCACCGGTAACGTTGACCTGGTTACTTTGGGTCTGAACATGTACACCCAGGGTATTGATCCGCAGATTGATTTCTCTGATATTGACGGTATCCGTAAGACTGTTGAGTACTGCAACCAGTTGAAGGTGCACGAGCGTTCACCGTATGGTGGCGACCTGGTGTTCACTGCGTTCTCTGGTTCTCACCAGGACGCTATTAAGAAGGGCTTTGAGGCTCTGGAGCGTACTGCTGCTGAGGCGGGTAAGACCGTGGATGAGGTGTACTGGGAGGTTCCGTACCTGCCGATTGATCCTCGCGATCTGGGTCGTACCTATGAGGCGATTATTCGTGTGAACTCGCAGTCCGGTAAGGGCGGTATGGCGTACCTGCTGAAGCAGGATCACGGTCTGGATTTGCCGCGTCGTGCGCAGGTTGAGTTCTCGAAGATTGTTCAGGCTCGTACTGACGCTGAGGGTGGCGAGATGACCAGTGAGAAGCTGTGGAACATTTTCGCGGATGAGTACCTGCCGGCTCCGGATCCGCAGAACCGTTGGGGTAAGTACCGTATTGAGTCGATTAACATTGATTCGGCTGATACTGGCGCGACTACTCTGCGTGTTGGTCTGAACATTGATGGTCACACGTACACTCGTTCCGCTTCGGGTACCGGCCCGGTGGATGCTCTGCAGAACATCCTTTCGGGTGAGGGCGTGGATATTCGCGTGATGGATTATTCGGAGCACACCATGTCGTCTTCGTCGACTGCTAACGCTGCTTGCTACGTTGAGGCTGCTGTTGGTTCTCGCGTGCTGTGGGGTATTGGCGTGGATAGCTCGACTACTCGTGCGGCGTTGAAGGCGATGATTTCGGCTGTGAACCGTGCACTGCGTGATGAGCGCCAGGCGTAGGCGATGACCGTTATGCTTTGTGCGGGGTTCGCGGGTGACCGTTAACCGCGCATGAAGCGGGGGCGGGATGCATACTGGGAGTATGTATCCCGCCCCTTAGGCGTTTAATATGCGCAGGTGTTGCGCGCATTGGCGGTTTGTGGGGTGAATAATCTGCAGGGAGGAACTCTCATGAAAAGCTACGCGATGGTGTTTAGCCCCGTTGATGCGGCGGGCACCGATTCTTCTGCTCGCGCCTGGAATTATGAGCTGCGCGGTGGTGATGATACTGCTCTGCCTGCCGGTTCCCCCGAGGTGTGGGAGGCCGGCTGGGTGGGTTCGACTGGTCCGGGTATTGAGCAGGATCAGTGGCCGCGCAGTACGTTTACCGGTTTGCCGATGCAGCATATTTTTACGGTGAGGTTGCCGGGGGAGTACCTGCCGGATGCGCAGAAGTATCCGGGTGTGGTGGCGTTTTCTTGCTTCGCTGGTGATGGCCAGTTCGCTGAGGATGAGGCGACTGAGGGTGTTGCTGATGCTGCCAGTGATGACCCGTTTGAGGTGCAGTATGCGCAGGCTCGGGTGCATCCGTATCAGCTTCTGTTGCGCGATATTTTGGATGCCGAGTTTGCGGTGTTGTACCTGACTGAGGCTGAGTTCGCTTCCCGTACACAGCCGCCTGAGGATGTGCGCCGTCCCGGTGAGCATCGTGGTGAGGAGGAGAGCTTTAGCGCCTGGGCTTTGGCGGATCAGCAGCAGCCGTTGGCTCGTAAGCTTGCTCTGGTGGGGTGGGTTCCGACGGATGACCCGAATGCCGGTAAGGTCCCCAGTGATGTGTTTGAGAATGTTGACCCGGATACCGGTTATCTGAGTCCTTTCGATTGGGACTCGGAGGATTCGGAGTGGTTTGAGTGGGCTAAGCCGCTGATTGCGGTGGGTACTCACCTGGGTGGCACCCATTTTTATGCGCAGAGCCTGCCGGAGGGCATGACGGCTCGTTATATTGAGTTCGATGAGTTTGATGTGCTGAATTTTGGGTGCGGTAGCGCTGTTTTTGATTTTGAGACCGGTGTTTTTGACTGGTCGTGCGGCTAGTACGCTTGCGCCGGAGAGCACGCCTGTAACCCACATGTGATACGCAGTTGAGGCATTCGCGCAGTGTCCTTGAGCCGCGGATGAACGGTGAATGCACCACGGTGTAGCGCCTGAACCGCCACCTTGAGCGTTTCACAGTGTGGACGGGGCGGTTTGCGGAGGTTCCACATCACCTTCCGCGAACCGCTCCGGGCGGGCGCGCCTCCTGTATCCTTGAAACCGTGGAATGGATTCAAGCAATTATTTTGGGCTTCGTTCAGGGCCTTACCGAATTTCTGCCGATTTCATCATCGGCGCATCTGAACATTGTTGGCCAGATCCTGCCGGAGAGGGCTGACCCGGGCGCCGCGTTTACCGCAATCACCCAGCTGGGTACTGAGACTGCGGTTCTGATTTTCTTCTGGCGCGATATTGTTCGCATCCTGAAGTCCTGGTTCGGATCCTTGACCGGCCGCGTACCGCGTAACGACCCGGATGCCCGCATGGGTTGGCTGATTATTTTCGGCTCCCTGCCCATCGGCGTTCTGGGCCTGCTGCTGGAAGACTACATTGACACCCAGTTCCGCAGCCTGTGGATTGTGGCGACCATGCTGATTGTCTTTGCGGTGTTCCTGGGTCTTGCGGACCGTTTCGGCCGCGAGCAGCGTGAGCTGAAGGACCTGACTTTCCGTCACGGCCTGCTGTACGGTTGCGCACAGGCGCTGGCACTGATCCCGGGTGTTTCTCGTTCGGGCGGTACGATTACTGCGGGTCTGTTCATGGGTTACACCCGTGAGGCTGCGGCACGTTACTCGTTCCTGCTGGCCATGCCTGCCGTGTTCATGTCTGGCCTGTACAAGACCTTCAAGGTGGTCACCGGCGAGGAGGCGACCGGCTACTACGGTATTCCCTCGACTATCGTGGCTACTCTGGTTGCGTTTGTGGTGGGTTACCTGATGATTGGCTGGTTCTTGAAGTACGTGTCTTCGAAGTCCTACGGCATTTTCATCTGGTACCGCATTGCGCTCGGTATCCTGATTTTCGTTGGTCTGGGCACTGGCGTTCTGAACGCTACTTCTTCGGCGTTCTAAGGCTTTAGCCCTCAGCGTGATATGACATACCCGTCCGTGAGTTTCTCACGGGCGGGTATTCTTATTGGAGTAGATTTTTTGGCACCCGCATGCCTTGAGGTTGGGCGGCGGGTGTGGCGCGTCCACCGGTTGTGGGCGTTTTTACGGAAAGGAAACCCATGCGAGCTTGGGATGCCCCCGCCTCTGTGACTCTGCCCGGTCAGGCTGCGCTGCCGCGTATTTTTGATACCGCGGCTGGTGAGATTGTTCAGGTTCAGGAGGATAAGGCGGCGAGCCTGTACGTTTGCGGTATCACCCCGTACGACGCGACGCATATGGGTCACGCCTCCACCTATGTTGCTTTTGACTTGCTGCACCGCGCCTGGCTGGATGCGGGCGTGCCGGTCACCTACGTTCAGAACGTGACCGATGTGGACGACCCGCTACTGGAGCGTGCGACCGCGACGAATGTTGATTGGCGTGAGCTGGCTGAGGATCAGACTGAGCTGTTCCGCACCGACATGAAGGCGCTGAACGTGATTCCGCCGGCGCACTATGTGGGTGTGGTGGAGTCCATTGAGTGGCTGTTCCCGCTGATTGAGGATTTGCTGCGCCGCGGCCTGGCGTACCGCGTGCCCGGTTTCACGGACGAGCAGGGTGTGGTGCATCCTGACGGTGACGTGTACCTGGATTTGAAGGCTGTGCGTGAGCTGCCCGCGAACGCTGAGGGCTACTCGTGGGCACCGGGCGAGGTCTGCCACTTGAGCCGTGATGAGATGCTGGAGATTTTCGCTGAGCGCGGCGGCGACCCGAACCGTGCCGGTAAGCGTGACGCACTGGATCCGCTGCTGTGGCGTGTTGAGCGTGAGGGCGAGCCGAGCTGGGATGCCGGCGAGCTGGGCGCGGGCCGCCCCGGCTGGCACATCGAGTGCACGATGATTGCCCGCCGTTTTGTGGATGGTTCGCTGACCGTTCAGGCTGGCGGTAACGACTTGACGTTCCCGCACCACGATTTGGGTGCGGGCCATTCGTGGGCTGTGTCTGCACGCCCGCACGCTAAGCATTACGCGCACACCGGCATGGTCGGTTTGGACGGCCACAAGATGAGCAAGTCCCGCGGCAACCTGGTGCTGGTTTCGCGTCTGCGTGCGGCTGGTGAGGATGCGAACGCGGTGCGTCTGGCGATTATGGGTCAGCATTACCGTTCGGATTGGTTCTGGACTGATGAGCTGCTGGAGCACGCGAAGGCTCGCCTGGATACGTACCGTCATGCGGTGTCGGTGGCTGAGGGCCGTGAGGGTTCCGAAGGTGTCACCGATGAGGCGGCTGTTGAGCTGCTGGCCGCTGTGCGTGAGGCGCTCGGTGAGGACCTGAACGCTCCGGCGGCGTTGGCGGCTGTGGATGCGTGGGCTGTGAAGGCTCTGGCGGACACTACCGTCGGCGGTGGCGCGCTGGTGCGTGACATCCTGGCGGCACGCCTGGGCGTGGTCCTCTAGGGATAACACCCCACGAAACGTTGAAGCGCAGGAGCGGCGCTACGGTGTGAAAGCCGTGGCTGCCGCCCTGCGCTTTTCTGCGCCTGCACGTGATGCGCCCGCTTTCTACCGCACCGCCGGCTGACCGCACAAGAAACCAGCTTCCCGGTTATCACGCCCGCGGGGTAATGCGCCACAGCCGATTTGCAGACTCCGCTAAAATAGAAAAGGACTTTTTCCGTCCAGAGTTCGCCGCAAAGCGCGAACAGCACAGACTGATCCAAACCCGAGGAGAATCACCCCGTGAGCAGCGGCACCCCCACCCCCACCGGCGCAATCAACCGCCGCGGCCCCTTCCGCCCCGGCGAGCGCGTCCAAATCACTGACGAACGCGGCCGCATCACCACCATCACCCTCGCCGAAGGCGGCGAATACCACTCCCACAAGGGCTTCCTCAAGCACGACGACCTCATCGGCGCACCCGAAGGCACCGTCATCCCCAACACTCACGGCATTCTCTACCAGGCGCTGCGCCCCCTCTACAAGGACTTCGTGCTCTCCATGCCGCGCGGCGCAGCCGTCGTCTACCCCAAGGACGCCGCCCAGATCATCGTCAAGGCAGACATCTTCCCCGGCGCACGCGTCGTCGAGGCCGGCGTCGGCTCCGGCGCACTGTCCATCGCGCTGCTGCGTGCAGTCGGCGACTATGGTTGCGTGCACTCCTTCGAACGTCGTGAAGAGTTCGCAGACGTCGCCCGCGGCAACATTGAAACCATGTTCGGTGGCCCCCACCCGGCGTGGAAGCTGAGCATCGGCGACCTGCAGGACACCCTGCCGCAGGTCGAAGAGCCCGGCAGCGTCGACCGCGTCGTACTCGACATGCTCGCACCCTGGGAATGCCTGGACGCTGTAGCGGAGGCGCTCGCACCCGGCGGCGTGCTCATCTGCTACGTTGCGACCGTGACCCAGATGTCCCGCCTGGTTGAGGGCATGCGCCTGGACGGCCGCTTCACCGAACCCGAATGCGACGAGACCATTGTGCGTGGCTGGCACGTGGAGGGCCTGGCAGTCCGCCCCGACCACCGCATGGTTGCACACACCGCGTTCCTGGTCGTGGCTCGTCGCCTCGCTGACGGTGCGGTACGCTTGGCACCGAAGCGTCGCGCATCCAAGACTGACTTCTCCGAAGAGGACATGAACGCGTGGATCCCCATGAACGTGGGTGAGCGTGAGGTGACCGATAAGAAGATTCGCCGCGCAGCCCGCGATGCGAAGAACCTTGCCGCTCACGCCGCACGCGCAAACGAGATTGCGCTCGAACAAAACGGTACCGCGCAAAACGCCATGGAGTCTGAGCAGAACAACGGCGCAGCAGCTGAGGCGACTGAGTCTGCTGAATAATTTGAACCACCTTTGACCTGCGGGGGCACGGGCGTTGCCTGGAGCCCCCGCAGTGCACTCACCAGGCTACTCACTGTGCCCGATACCCACCCAGTACCCGCACCGAGTAGCCGCCGATTAGGACGAACAGCTAAAGGAGCTACCGTGTCCACCCACGAATCTGCAGATCAGGCAGGAACCCCCCAGTACGGCACCGCCCACAGTGCAGCCAGCGCGGCACCGCACTACTCGGCTGCTTTCGGGTCGACCTCCCTGCCCGGCAGTCAGCCCGTCAGCGCGCAGGAGTATGACGCCGTGCTGCGTCGACTCTCCGCGGCGGAGGCAACCCGCGACAATATGAGCCGACAGATTCGTGGTGCGGGGGAGAAGAACCGCAAGCTCGTTGAGGCAATCACCAGCATGCGCTACCAGGTGGAGCGTCTGCGCGCGTCCCTGTCGCAGAATGTTATGCCGCCGCTGAATTCGGCGATTGTGTTGGCGGTGCATGAGGGTCAGACCATGACCTACGAGCAGGTTGCGGACGATAAGACCCCCGCCGAAATTGACACCTACCTTGATGTTCAGGTGAGCGGCCGCATGATGCGTATTCCCGTGTCCCCGCTCATTGACCTGTCCACACTGACCCCCGGCATGACCGTGCTGCTCAACGACAAGACGGAGGCGGTGCTCGCCCTGGACACCGAACCCTTCGGTGACGTGGTGACCGTGCGCGAGGTGCTGGATGAGCAGCGCGTGCTGGTTGATACGTCCTCGGGTGCTCAGCAGGTGGCGCGTGTGGCTGGTTCCCTCGACATTGAGCAGCTGCGCACCGGCGACGCGGTCACCCTCGACACGCGCACCCGCATGCTGACCTCGCAGGTTCCCGCCTCCCGCTCGCAGGAGCTGGTTCTGGAAGAGATCCCGGACGTCACCTACGAGCAGATTGGCGGCCTGGGCGCGCAGATTGAGCAGATCCGCGACGCGGTGGAGTTGCCGTACCTGCACCCCGAGATTTTTGAGCGCTACCACCTGGCGCCGCCCAAGGGCATTCTGCTGTACGGTCCTCCCGGTAACGGTAAGACCATGATTGCTAAGGCTGTGGCGAATTCCCTGGCGGCTCGTGCGGCTGCGCTGAACCCGGGTTCGGCTACTCGCGGCTACTTCTTGAACATTAAGGGCCCCGAGCTGCTCGATAAGTTCGTCGGTGAGACGGAGCGTCAGATCCGCGATATTTTCGTTGCCGCCCGTGAGAAGGCGGAGGCGGGCCACCCGGTCGTCGTGTTCTTTGACGAGATGGAGTCGCTGTTCCGTATGCGCGGTTCGGGTCGTTCCTCCGATATTGAGACGACCATCGTGCCGCAGCTACTGGCCGAAATTGACGGTGTGGAGTCGCTACAGAACGTCATCGTTATTGGTGCGACCAACCGTGAAGACCTCATCGACGCCGCGGTGATGCGCCCGGGTCGACTCGACCTGAAGATCCGCATTAACCGCCCGGATGCCGCCGGTGCGGCAGAGATTTTCGGCCTGTACCTGACCGAGGACCTGCCCCTGGACGCTGCGGAGGTGGCAGCCGCCGGCTCGACCCGCGCCGCCCTGACCGCGATGATTGCGGCGGCGGCAGGTCAGCTGTACGCGCGCACCCCCTCCACGGCGTACGCTGTGGCGACCGTGGATTCTTCCATGGTCGTTGGTTCTGGTGCGAGCGCGAACCTGTCCACTCACACGCTGTACCGCGGCGATTTCGCGTCGGGTGCGGTGATTCGCAATATCGTGGACCGCGCGAAGAAGGCCGCGATTAAGGAGCAGCTGCAGGCGCTGACCGCCGGTGCGGACGCCTCGAGCGTTGGTATTGGTACCCGTCACCTGCTGGAGGCGGTGCGCGCCGAGTTTGAGGATCAGGTGGACTTGCCGCCGTTGCCCGATATTGAGGATGCGCTCACCGTTGCCGGTGTGCGTGGCCGTCTGGTGTCGGTGGAGCCGCCGCGCTAAACCCCGCGCTTATCCCGCATAAACTCAGTATTACCGCAGGTCCAGAGCCTTTAGATGGTATAGAACTTTTCAGGAGAACCCCATGAACTCCACCCCCAGCTACGGCGTGCACCGCATTATGGGTGCCGAAACCGAGTACGGCGTCATCGCCCCCTCCGCGCCGGGCACCAACCCAACCGTGCTGTCCGCACTGGTGGTCAACACCTACGCCAAGCTCGCCTTCCGCCGCGGCGCAGCCTTCCGCGAGGAGTTGCAGCGCCGCGCCCTGGCGGATGAGCTAGCTGCTGAGGAAGTACGCCAGGCAGAGAACTACTCGACCGCAACCCCCGAGGGTCAGTGGCTGGGTGAGTCCGAGTCGCCGCTGCGTGATGCGTTCGGTCAGGTTCAGGACGCCTCCACCGCCCACTCGAGCCAGATGACGCACACCCGTACCGAGCTGACCAGCGAAGATATCGCCCTGGAGATTATGCGTGAGGCGGGCGTTCAGGCACCGGGTGAGCCCGCCGAGCCGCGTAGCGCCCTGGATGCGCTCGCCGGTGTGCACGGTCGCGGTGGTTTCCCGGAGCGTCTGGATTGGGACCGCGTGACCATGAACGCGATTCTGCCCAATGGTGCGCGCCTGTATGTGGACCACGCGCATCCGGAGTATTCGTCGCCGGAGGTTCTGACCCCCGCCGATGCGGTGCTCTATGACGCTGCCGGTGACGCGCTGGCGTATGAGTCGCTGGTGGAGTTGGGCAATCACGCGCAGGATTTGCCGCAGGTGAAGCTGTACAAGAACAATACCGACTCGAAGGGCCAGTCGTACGGCGCCCACGAAAACTACCTGATTAGCCGTGATGTTCCGTTTGAGCAGGTTGCGGAGGCGCTCCTGCCGTTCTTTGCGACCCGCGCGATTTTTACGGGTGCGGGCCGTGTGGGTATTGGTACGCACGGTGAGGTTCCGGGTTTTCAGATTAGTTCGCGTGCTGATTTCTTTGAGCGCACGATTGGTTTGGAGACCACGATCCGCCGCCCGATTGTGAATACGCGCGATGAGCCGCATGCGGATGAGTCGAAGTACCGCCGCCTGCACGTGATTCCGGCGGACGCGAACATGTCGCACTACTCGAACCTGTTGAAGTTTGGTACGGCGGCGCTGGTGATGAACCTGATTGAGTCGCACAGCGAGCAGCACCCCGCGCTGCCGGGTGTGCGCCTGTCCGATCCGGTGGCGGCGATGCACGCGGTCAGCCACGACCTGTCGCTGTCGGTTCAGTTGCCGTTGGCGCCGTCTTCGGCGACCCTGCCGAACCCGGTGTCCACGAATGGTTCGGCGAGTGCCCTGCAGATTCAGCGCGCCTACTATGAGGCCTCCCGTGCGCACGAGGAGTCGAACCCGGTGGGTGTGGATGCTGAGACCGCGCAGATCCTTGATCTGTGGGGTGAGGTTCTGGATACCCTGGAAACCAACCCGCTCTCGCTGGCGGATCGTCTGGATTGGGTGGCGAAGTATGCGCTGGTGCGCGGTTATGTCGCTCAGGGCGTAGATTATGCGAATCCGAAGTTGAAGGCGCTGGATTTGCAGTACGCTGATATTGACCCGTCGAAGAGCCTGTATCACCGTCTGGTGGCGCGTGGCCGTATGCGCACGCTGTTCTCTGCGGAGCAGATTGAGCGTGCGACGACCGAGCCGCCGCGTGAGACGCGCGCGTTTTTGCGTGGCACGTTGATGGCGCGTTGGCCGGAGGAGATTCTGGGTATTAACTGGGATACGGTGTCCTGCCGCGGCAGGTATTCGAAGGATCTGACTCGTTTTACGATGATGGAGCCGACCCGGTACGGTGCCGCCCAGGTGGAGCCGCTGCTGGATGAGGTGAACCATTCGGATGAGCTGCTGAACCGCCTGCACTAGTAGCGCCTCACAGCCGTAAACCCACATAAACTCATATTCTTCCCCGGGGTGAATACCCCTATTCGGAAGAGTAAAAACCACATAACCCACAGGTAGGGTGCAGGAGGGTTCGGGTACCAAAACCCTTACACCCCGCACCCAACCCCACTAAAAACTTATTTGTCCACAACCGAAAACCCCTTTGAGGAGAGAACCATGAGCCGCGAACGCATCAGCGCACAGCAGACCGAAACCACCGCAGCCGAGCAGGAGCAGGAACTGACCCTCGCCGCCTCCCACGTTGTCTCTGACGTGAGCGAGGTCGACGACCTGCTCGACGAAATTGACGGCCTGCTCGCTGAGAACGCTGAAGACTTCGTCACCGGCTTCGTCCAGAAGGGCGGCGAGTAACCGGCGCACCTGCGCGCCGGGTCAGCATCATGGAACACCGTATTTTCGGCATTGAAAGCGAATTCGGGCTCAGCTACGTCCCGCACGGGCTCGGTCGGCTGAGCATCGAAGAGTCCGCAGCCGCCCTTTTCAAGCCCGTCCTGGATCAGTGGCGTTCAACGAACGTCTTCCTGCCCAACGGCGGTAGGCTCTACCTTGACGTGGGTTCGCACCCCGAGTACGCCTCCGCCGAATGCGGCAGCATTGACGAGTTGCTCGCACAGGAACGCGCTGGTGAGCTGCTTTTCGCTGATCTGGCGCGTACCGCCCGCAAGCGCCTGCTCGCAGGTTCGGAGGGCCGCCCCCTCGACGGTGAACTGTACCTGTTCAAGAACAACGTGGATTCGGCGGGCAACTCCTACGGCAGCCACGAGAACTACCTGATCAGCCGCAAACTGCAGTTCAACGACCTGATTGCCCAGCTCGTGCCGTTCCTGGTGACCCGCCAGATTCTGGTTGGTGCCGGTAAGACCCACCCGAATGGCGGCCCGGTGCCCGGTTCGACCGACCCGGCGTCCAGCACGGGTGTGCCTTCGTATTCGTTCTCGCAGCGTGCCGACCATATTTGGGAGGCGGCATCCACCTCGACTTCGCGCGCTCGCCCGCTCATTAACACCCGCGATGAGCCGCACGCGGACGCTTCGAAGTTCCGCCGCATGCACGTCATTAATGGTGATTCGAACATGGCGGAGCCGACGACCCTGCTGAAGATTGCCAGCACCGACCTGGTGCTGCGCATGCTGGAGGACCGCTTCCCGGTCACGAGCCTGGATATTGTGTCTGTTCCGGCGGCTCTGCGCGCTATCAGCCACGACCTGACCGGCACCGCAACCTTCGAAACCACGGACGGTAAGCACTACACGGCGTTGAGCGTTCAGCGTCACTACCTGGATGCGGCACGCCAGTACGTGCAGCAGTACGGTGCGCACCACCACCACGTGGAATACGCCCTGGACCTGTGGCAGCGCACCCTGGATGCTATCGAATCCGGCGACTACAGTAGCATTGATACTGAGATTGACTGGGCTATTAAGAAGAAGCTTCTGGATGCGTATATTGCCCGCGCCCGCGTGGCTGGTCAGCCTGCCGATTATGCGAGCGCCCGCATCCGTCAGCTGGATTTGGCGTACCACGATATCGACCCGGAGCGTAGTGTCTTCCATGCGCTGGTTCGTCGCGGTGCGGTCAAGCGCATCCTGCCTGAGGGTGCTGCGGAGGCGGCGAAGACTCAGCCGCCGAACACTCGCGCTCTGCAGCGTTCGCGTTTCATTAATGCGGCGGTTGCGGCGGGGGAGCAGTTCACCGTGGATTGGGTGCATTTGAAGCTCAACGCCTACCCGCAGCACACGCTGGTGTGTAAGGACCCGTTTGCTACCGGTAGCGAGGAGCTGGAGGAGGTGCTGAGCCTGTTGGCGTCTAAGGCGCGTCAGCATCAGGAGGCGGCATTCCCGCCGCCCTGCTAAACAGCGCCGCTAAACAGCATTGCTAGAAACTCTCTGATGAGGGGAAACCCGCCGGCGGTCGGGGTTGTCAACCTTCGGGAACACCTCGGCCGCGACACAGCCTGAACACAGCTACGTGCCGTAGCATAAAACAGCTAAACCTATACCTGTAAACTGTTCTGTGGCACACGGGCACTCACACGCCCCACTCTCACAGAAAACCCAGAGGATAACACTATGACCAAACGCTCTAAGCTCACTATTTTCGGTGCCAGCGCGGCTGCTCTCGCGCTTGCACTGTCTGCATGTGGCGCGCAGTCCAGCGGCGACCTGTCTAAGGTGCAGTACACCCTGAAGAACGCGACCGCTGAGCCTGAGGCGTCCTTCGCGACTCCCTTCGCCGCTTCTAGCCCCTCCGCGTACGTGATTGAGGAAGGCAACGGCGACTCCATCAATGATGGTGACTACGTGCTCGTTGAGGCTGCCGTGTTCAACGGCACCGACGGCAAGCTTAACGGTTCCACTTACTCCAGCGAGCCCATTCTGCTGCCGATTAACGATCAGCTGAAGCAGGCTGCACCGCAGGTGTACGAAACCCTGAAGAAGATTAAGGTTGGCGGTTCTTTCTCGTACACCACCAACGTTCTGCAGCAGCGCAGCACTGCGGGCGTGACCACTACGACCGCTTCGCCCGGTGCCGCAACTAACGTTGAGGTGTACACCGTGAAGACGAAGCTACCCAAGTACGCAACCGGTAAGGCTGTTGAGGCTGACCCGTCGCTGCCGTCCTTCACTCTGGATGAGTCCACCGGCAAGGCTGAGATCAAGCTGCCCGATAACAAGCCGGAGGTCACCGAGCTGACCGCTAAGACCCTCATTGAGGGCGAGGGTGCCGAGGTCAAGGAAACCGATACCGTGTACGTGCGTTACATTGGCGTGCAGTACTCCGACGGTAAGGTCGTCGACGGCAACTATGACGCCGCCACCCCGATGGGCATCTCCCTGCAGGGCGTTATCAAGGGCTGGACTCAGGGCCTGAAGGGCAAGAAGGTCGGCTCCCGTGTTGAGCTGGTCATCCCGGCGGACCTGGCGTACGGTAACGACACCGGCGGTTCCAAGCCTTCCGGTCCCCTCGTATTCGTGGTTGATATTCTGGGCGCGGAGGAGAACCCGCAGACCCTGCAGCGTGCCCAGGCGGCTTCTAGCGCAGCTGCTGCGGAGGCGAGCGCCTCGGCAACCGCTTCTGCGACCCCGGCGGCTACCGCCTCGGCAACCGCACAGTAGCCCGGGACCCAGATTTTCGGGACCCACGTTTTTACGTCACATTTTTATACCGCGCTCGCCGCCTATACGGCTTAGGCGGCGGGCGCACCCACTATTTCGATTCATTTCGAACCAATCAAAGGAGACACCCATGTCTTTCGGTCAGCGTAACCTCGACCGCGAAAAGCCCGAAATCGATTTCCCCGAGGGCGACGCCCCCACCGAGCTGGTCATCACCGACCTGATCGAGGGTGCAGGCGCTGAAGTTGTTCCCGGCTCCCGCGTGCTCACCCACTACGTTGGTGTGGCATTCTCCACCGGTGAAGAGTTTGACGCGTCCTGGAACCGTGGCGAGCCGCTGCCGTTCCAGGTGGGCGTTGGCCAGGTTATCCGCGGTTGGGATGAGGGTCTGCTCGGCATGAAGGTCGGCGGCCGTCGTCGCCTGGAGATTCCCGCCGACATGGCGTACGGTGACCGCGGCGCTGGTTCGGTCATTAAGCCCGGCGAGTCCCTGATTTTCGTGGTGGACCTGCTGGACGTCCGCTAAGGATTAGCAAGGTTCTCGCGTTTTTCGCGCTTCTCACGTAAGACGCGCAGAGACGCGCAGCCCGGTGCTTTCTCCCGCTGGTGGGAGGGGCACCGGGCTTTTGCGTACCCGCGTATTCCTCCCGCAGCCACCCCCTGCACTGATCCGCCCCATACGCTAAGTAAGTGCCGCGGAACACACACGGTATGATGGAATCATGTCCACCGCAGCTCAGCTTTACATGACTCTTCACCGCCTCGCCACCGCCGCCGAGGCACCCGATACCGCAACCCGAACCCAGGGCATCAGCCGCAACGAGCTACTGACCCTGCTCGGCATTAGCACGCGCGCTAACGGCTCCCTCAGCGAGGCCCAGGAACGCGCCTTTGAACGAGCCAAGCAGACCCTGCGTGATGCCGGCGCGCGCATCACCCACGTGACCACGGATCTGGGGGAGCGCTACCGCCTCGAACCCAGCAACGCCGCTAAGCTGCCCGCCTGGAACCCCACCGCTGAGGAGTTCCGCCTCATCAACACCATCCTGCGCGGCTGGGAAGGCACCGAACTGCAGGATGACGCCTACCGCATCCTGCGTAAGATTGCGCTGACCAGTGAGAACCTCACCGATGAGGCACTCACCGCCGCGAAGATCCTGGACCCGAAGACCGGCAAGCGTCAGCGCGCGAAGAACCTGCACACCTACCGCGAGCCTCTTCAGCGCATTTACTTTAGCGATAACCCGCACCTGAATGAGCTGTTCACCGCCTATGCGGAGCGTAAGACGGTCACATTCACCTATCAGACGGCTGCCGGTGCGACCCGCGTGCAGGAAAAGGTCAGTGTTGCCGGTATTGGTTACCGTTACGGCACCTGGTATTTTGTCGGCTACTACACTGAGAGCTCGGAGCGTAAGGAGTACACGTTCCGTGCCAGCCGTATTCAGAAGCTCACGATGCTCTCGCGTATCGATTCGACCCCCATCAACGCGACGTTTAACGCCAAGAACTGGCTTGAAGACATTAAGGGCTACGAAGAGAGCCTGATTGTTGCCGAGGTCAGCGCCGATTCCACGTTTTCGGAGCCCTTCACCGTGCCCTCGTACGGCACGATTGATAGCGCTGTGGCGGCAACCAGCTACAGCTGCGTGATTGAGCCACCCGAGGAATCGGAGGCTGCCTCTACCCGCCAGCGTGACAGCTACGCCGCCCAGCAGCAGCTGTTGCGCACCCTCACCGACCTGCACAGCGGCGCGGTCGAAGACCCCGGCACGTGGAGTAAGATTGACCAGCGTAACCGTAATAACGTCCTCGACGCCCTCGTCGACCTGCTCCTGGGTCTGCACCGTGCCGACCGCTGGGCGAGTGCCCACGGTGAGGAGCCCATGCCGTTGAACCAGCTCAACGCCCTCTACAGCGTGGATACCAAGAAAAACCGCGACCTCGGTAAGACCATTATTCCCGAGATTTTCGCGCAGGTAGATACCGTTCCCTTCGAGTCTGACCCCAAGGACCCGGACGCGCTCAAGCCCAGCTACATTAACCTGCTGCCGGACTTTGACGGCGCCACCCCGCACACGCTGCTGAACTACGCGCGCCTCACGGACACTGAGCTCGCCATTCTCGTCTTCACCCTCTCTGCCGCAGATATTCTGCACCCGGCGGATGCGCGTCTGGGCAGTATCCGTGCGGCGCTCGCCGCCGCGTACCCGAACGCGCCCGTCTATGCGCAGCACCTGTGCTTCGCCCCGGAGGAGCCTCTGCTGCAGGAGGCGACTGCCGCCCTGAGTAGCGGCAACGCCGTGACCATTGGGTACGGTACCTCTGAGCGTGCCGCGGATCGTCTGGTGGACCCGTATGCTTTGGTGTTGCACCGCGACCACATGTATCTGCATGCGTGGTGCCGTACCGCTGAGGAACGCTACTATGCGGCGCGCGGTGAGGAGGTCCCCGAGTACGTACCCGAGGCTTTTGCTCACGCAGCCACCGGCGAGACTGCCGACAGTGAGGCGGGGGAGAAGGAACCCAACTTCTGGCGTAACTTCCGCCTCACCCGCATCAACCACATTCAGGAGGCGGGTGCGGGTCGTACCCACCCGGTCACCGGTGACACCGTCCCGCATTGGCACGCGCAACAGCACAGCACTCAGACCAACCCCTTCGCTGAGTTGCGGATTCACCCGACCGAGCACATTCCCAGCGGTGAGCCGCTCGATACTCTCACCGCAACGTACATGCGTCGAAGCACCCACCACGTGAAGAAGGCTTCACGCACCCAGTACGTGCGCATCCACTACTACAACAACGCCCACGGTGCTGGCGATAAGAACATTCTCGATACCGTCATCGCGCACCGAGGTGCCCTTGAACTGGTCGGTCCCGCGCACCTGCGCGCGGCGCTGCTTGACCAGTTGCAAACCCTCAAAGCGAGTAGCCGCAGGGGTGCGCCCGCAGAAAAATAGAACTTCACCCACAAGCAAAAACGCCCTAAAAACCCATCTAAGGGGCCAAAACATTAACCTAAAACTTGTATAATGGTGCTCATGTCTTGGTGGTTCTGGATTTTGCTATGGGGCGCGCTCATCATCTGCTCGCTCCTCTATTTGGCATGGTTCACCTACAAAGCACTCACTCGCGGTTTCACACTCCTTGACGAAACCGTAACCTGGGTCGAGTCAATCGAGGGACAATTCGACGCAGCGCAAGCGAACGCAAGCCGAAAACTCCCGCGAGACACCACCCTCGGGGTATTCACACCCATCACCGAGGCATACAATAACTACGAACAAGGTAAGCAGACACGCAGGTCTGAGCGGATCAAGCGACGGGTCTCCCGACGAGATCGACTCGGCCAACCTCAAAACATCGGAGACCTGCTCTAACAGAAAGGCACACCACCATGGGCCAGATTTTCAGCCACCCCGCGACCATCATCGTCGTTATCCTCCTCATCGTCCTGCTCTTCGGCGCACCCAAGCTGCCCGGCATGGCACGCAGCCTCGGCCAGTCCATGCGCATCTTCAAGACCGAAGTTGAGGGCCTGAAGAACGACTCCAAGAAGGACCCCCGCGAGAAGGACGGCGAAGAGGTCGTCACCGCTGAGGTCGTAGACAACGGCAAGGACGGCAAGACCGAAACCAAGTAACGGTCCCGCCACCGACGCACCAAACCCGTGCCAGCCCACCGGCCGGCACGGGTTTTGCGGCACCACCCCATAAACACCCCACCAGACCCCCTCAGCCGAATCACACACGGCACCGACACCCAGAGGACACCACGTGGCAACACCTGACCAGGACGTGCGCAACCGCAAAATCAATCCTGAAGCACGCATGGAACTCAAGGAACACCTGCGCGAATTCCGCGACCGCCTCATCAAAGCGGCTATCGCAACCATCATCGCAGCCATCATCGGTACGGTCTTCCTCTACCAGCCTTTCATCGATATGATCTCTGCGCCCCTGCAGCAGATCAACGCAGAAACCGGCCGCAACGCAAACCTGAACTACGGTAGCGTCGCATCTCCTTTCGACCAGCTGCTTAAGGTCGGTATGTACATCGGCTTGGTGATCGCCTCTCCCGTCTGGCTCTACCAGGCGCTGCGATTCCTGCTGCCGGCACTGCACACCAAGGAGAAGAGGTATCTCTTCGGCTTCCTCACCGCATCTATTTTCGCGTTTGCCTGCGGTGTCGCCATTTCGTACTTCACCCTCCCCGGCGTGGTCTACGCTCTGCTGAAGTTCACCCCCCTCAACGACAGTAACTACATTGACGCGGGCGTGTACATCTCCTTCATCCTGAAGTTCGTTGTGACGTTCTCTTGCGCCTTCATCATCCCTGTGATTCTGGTCGGCATTAACATGCTGGGCCTGATTCGCGGTAAGACCATCCTGAAGTCTTGGCGTTGGGTTGTTGTGCTCGTTGCGGTTATCGCAGCGCTGACTGCACCCGGTAGCGACATCATGATGATGTTCGTGCTCATGGCGCCGCTGCTGATTTTCTTCTTCGCAGCAATCCTCATCTGCATGATTAACGACAAGCGCCGCGACCGCAAGCTTGCCAAGCTGGCGCAGGGTTCGGATGAAGCAAGCCTGAACACCGCAACCAGCAGTGAAGACCTGGCGAAGATGGGTTACTTCGAGGAAGAGAAGACTTCCTAAATTGAATAGCTCGCTTTGAGCAACCTAGCCGAAAGGGGCGGGGTACAGAGAACCTGTACCCCGCCCCTTTCGCATGTTCCGCAACAGCGTCTCGAGGCGCCCCGACGAAATTTTTGCAACGCCCGCCGGTACGTCCCCGCAGAAACGCAGCGTATATTGCGCCGAAACCGCGCAGCCGATGCGCTCGCTGTTCGCCAATACCGGATTAGTGCCCGTGCAGGATGCTTTCGGAAGGTGGGCGGTGGGCGAGCGGTTACACTGGACATACTATGAGCAAGCACCACGCACAGCACACTTCTACCGCTTCTAACGAGCAGACCGGCACCGACTACGCTGCCGCATACGCCGCATCCCGAGAGCGCGCCGCATACGCGAAGACTGCCCTCGGGGCTTTTGAGGCGTCCCTTGATTTTCCGCTGGATGATTTTCAGCGTCAGGCGTGTGCCGCCGTGGAGGCGGACCGCTCCGTCCTCGTTGCCGCGCCTACGGGTGCCGGTAAGACCATTGTGGGTGAGTTCGGTATCTACCTGGCGCTGCGCCGCGGCATGAAGGCGTTCTACACGACCCCCATTAAGGCGCTGAGCAACCAGAAGTACCACGACTTTGTGCGCGCGTATGGTGAGGATTACGTGGGTCTGCTCACCGGCGATACGAGCATTAACACGGAAGCACCCGTGGTCGTGATGACCACCGAGGTGTTGCGCAACATGCTCTACGCCAACTCGACCACGCTGACCGGCCTGGGCTATGTGGTCATGGATGAGGTGCACTACCTGGCGGACCGTTTCCGTGGCGCGGTGTGGGAAGAGGCGATTATTCACCTTCCCGAGCACGTGAACGTCATTTCCCTGTCTGCTACGGTGTCGAACGTTGAGGAGTTCGGCGCGTGGCTGGATACGGTGCGCGGCGGCACGGACATCATTGTTTCTGAGCACCGTCCGGTGCCCCTGTGGCAGCACATGATGGTCGGTCACCGCGTGGTGGACCTGTTCGTACCCGAAGACAACTCCGCGCAGGGTAAGAACCACACCCAGGGCAAGAACCAGGAGCCGGAGGAGAAACTCTCCCGCAAGCAGGCGAAGAAAGCACAGAAAGCTAAGCAGCGCGGCGCAACCGTAGAGGCGGGCGCCAACCCTCTGCTTGCCGGTCTGCGCCTGAACCCGCAGCTGAAGGCACTACGCCCCGGCTTCCGTTCCGCACCGGGTCGTGGACGCTACGGCGGCAAGCGTGAACGTTTCCGTCACCGCCGTGAAGGCTGGCTCAACGAGACATTCAGCAGCGGCGAGCGCGGCCGCTCGGACCGTCGTGACCGTTTCAGCAACGATCGTTTCAGCAACGACCGGGACTTTGATGCGCGCGGTGAGCAGAAGCCTCTGCGTCCGCAGCGCATTACCCGCCCGGAGATGGTGCGCGCCCTCGACAAGCAGGGCCTGCTTCCCGCCATCTGCTTTATCTTCTCCCGTGCCGGTTGCGACGGCGCGGTCAGCCACTGCGTATCCGCCGATATTACGCTGACCACCCCCGAACAGCAGCAGACCATCCGCGCCTACATTGCGGAAGCGACCGCTCACCTGGACACCCGCGACCTGAACACCCTCGGCTACTACGAATGGCGTGACGGCCTCATCCGCGGTATCGCCGCACACCACGCAGGCCTACTACCCCTATTCAAGGAGGTCGTAGAAACCCTCTTCGCCCAGGGCCTCATCAAGCTGGTCTTCGCCACCGAAACCCTCGCACTGGGCATCAACATGCCCGCCCGCACCGTCATCCTGGAAAAGCTCACCAAGTACAACGGCGAATCCCACGTAGACATCACCCCCGGCGAGTACACCCAGCTGACCGGACGCGCAGGCCGCCGCGGCATCGACATCGAAGGCCACGCCGTCGTCATGTGGCGCCCCGGCATGTCCCCAGAACACGTGGCAACCCTCGCCTCAACCCGCACCTACCCGCTGAACTCCTCATTCCGCCCTACCTACAACATGGCGGCAAACCTCATCGCCTCCTACGGCGCCGAACGCACCCGCAAAATCCTGGAATCCTCCTTCGCACAGTTCCAGGCAGACAAGTCGGTCGTGGGCGTCGCCTCCCGTGTACGCAAAAACGAAAGCGCCCTAGAAGGCTACCGCGAAGCAATGGCATGCCACCTGGGCGACTTCACCGAATACGTCCAGCTCAGCCGCCAGATCGCCGAACTGGAAAAGAAAGCGTCTAAGAGCAACGAACGCCACGCACGCGCGCAGGCACACCACAGCATCCAGCAGCTACTGCCCGGCGACATCATCTACATTCCGCACGGCCGCTCCCGCGGCTACGCAGTCGTCATCACCCGCTCTGATTCGCACGCCGACCCGCGCATCGGTATCGTCACCGAGGACGCGCACCAGCGCACCGCCTCAACCCGCGATTTCGAAGGCGCCGTCGAACCGGTCTCACGCATTAAAATCCCCAAGCGCCTAAGCCTCAAAACCGCCAAGGAACGCCGCGACACCGCAAGCCGCATGCGCCAGGCACTCTACGACGGCCGCGCCCCGCGTGCGCTCGCACAGCAGAACATCCCGGCTCGTCAGAACAGTATTGACGCGCAGCTGGAGGCTCTGCAGGCTCAGCTGCGTAACCACCCGTGCCACGGCTGCTCCGACCGCGCGAACCACATGCGTTGGGCTGAGCGCTGGCAGAAGCTCAACTCCGAGACGGAAGGGTTGCGCCGTCAGATTGCCCGCCGCACCAACACGATCGCTCAGGTCTTCAACCGCATTGCGCGTCTGCTGGAGAGCTACGGCTACGTCGAACGCACAGAGGATAACGAACTGTCGCTAACCACCGGCGGCCAGGCGCTGCGCCGCATCTACGGCGAGCGCGACCTACTGACCGCCCTGTGCCTGGACGCGCACTTCCTCGACGGACTGGAGCCCGCCGCCATCGCGGCAACCGTTGCCGCACTAACCTACCAGGGCAAGCGCGACGCCGTAGAATACCTGGCTCACTACCCGCACCCGTCCCTGCGCGCACCCATCGCAACGATTACGCAGCGCCTCACCGACCTGAACGCAGCCGAGGAACAGTTCAAGGTCAACCCGACCCCGGCGTGCGACTTCGGCCTGGTCGAACCCATGTACGCCTGGGCGAACGGCGCACACCTCGCAAAGGCAATCGAGGACACCGGCCTTGCCGCCGGCGACTTCGTACGCTGGGCAAAGCAGGTACTGGACGCGCTGGACCAGATCGCGCACATCCGTTCACTGGACCCGGTCATCCGCGCCCGCTGTGAAGAGGCGATCGAGGCGGTACGCCGCGGCGTAGTCGCACTCGACGTCTAACCCGCACCTCCACAAAGTGCTACACCGTACATAGTGTTAGACCGTGCCCGGCCGGTTCGGGCTACCACCCCCGCTACTGTGCATTGTTCTGCATCGTCTAAGGCACGTCATCTAAGGACGAACGAACTACCGCAGGCAGCGGGGGTGCTTCTATACTCGAAAGAGACGCTCAGCTAAGCTACGCGAGCACAATTGAAGTGCCCGCCCCGTGTGCGCCTCGGCGCGCCTCAAAGGTGAAAGGATTCTAATGTCTACCCGAATTTTCGTAGATGGTAGCGTGTACAGCCCCGTCGACCCGTACGCAACCGCAATGCTCGTCGAAGACGGCTTCGTCCGCTGGGTTGGTTCCGACTCCGGGGCGCGTTCAATTGCTGACGAGTCAGCCACCATCACCGAACTCGACGGCGCCCTACTAACCCCCGCCTTTGCACGCGCACTAGCACCGGTAGCAGGCAAAGAAGCACCCGAAATCCTCGACTACCTACAGGCATACCGCGCAGCCGGCTACCACACCCACACCCTACTCGCCGGCATGGAAGACGTACCCGACCTCGTCTCCGCACTCAGCTACTACAGCGCCGAACACGGCGTACCCGACATCCGCCTCATCCTCAACGCCACCGGCGTAGAAACCGACGAACTCATCAGCGCCATCAAGGCATTACGCCCCCTCACCGAAGGCGAACGCGCCATCAAGGGCCTGCAGCTAGTCGGCATCTTCGTCGCACCCACCGAAGCCCCCGCAGCAGCACAGATAGCCGAAGACGCCGCACTCCTACTCTCCATCGACGCATCCACCAGCTTCACCACCGCGGCCAACGCCGCGCTCGCCGTACGCGAAACCCGCCCCTGGCTGTCCATCCGCCTCGACGCAGCAATCAGCACCCCGCAGGACCCTATCACCGACGAACACCTCACCCAGCTAGCAGAAGCACGCATCAACCTGGGCCTGAGCGTCTGCGAACCCGAAGAAGACGAAGCCGCCAACGACACCGTCCAAGCACTCCTCGCACACGCCGGGGGAGAAGCACGCGAATCTGTGGCATCCGTAGCCCGCCGCGCAAACGCAGCCGGCACCTCCATCGCGCTGGGCTCTGATGCTCAGCTGTACGCACCCGGCGCCTGGTCCCTCATCCGCGAACTCGTCAACGACGAATACGGCATCTCCGCACGCAGCGCCTTCGCCGCCCTCACCCGCGGCGTATACCGCCTAGCCCACGAAGAAAACCCCTTCACCGGCCAGTTCGCACCCGACACCCCCGCATTCGTAGCACAGTGGCGCGTAGAAGCCCTCATGGTCCAGGCACCCGACTCCCGCGTAGCATCGTGGAGCACCGACCCCCGCGCTCGCATTCCGTTGCTTCCGGTGCTGGATGAGGATTCGCCTCTGCCCATTCTGGAAACTATTTACACTGAAAGTAACTAATTTTTTAGCTTGTCAACACCTTTTTAGGCGGTTTAGGGGCAGTGGAAGCCCTCGAGGATTCAGTTGCCCGCATGTATACCCGGTATACTGGATACCTACACTGCCTGTTTTATATGCACCTGTGGGGGAGTAATATGCGCGTTCTAACTGTCATCCCGACGTATAACGAGAAGGAGAACCTACCCATCGTGGTAGAGCGTCTTCGTAAGGCAGCTCCCGAGGTGGACATTCTCGTGGTGGATGATAACAGCCCCGACGGCACCGGCCAGATTGCTGATGAGCTGTCGGCTAAGGATTCCCAGATTCACGTTCTGCACCGCACCGTTAAGGACGGCCTGGGTGGCGCGTACCTCGCTGGCTTCGATTGGGGCCTTGAGGCAGGCTACGACATTCTGATTGAGATGGATGCTGACTGCTCGCACCAGCCTGAGCAGCTTCCTTCTCTGGTTCGTGCCGTGGAGGCAGGCGCTGACCTGGCTATTGGTTCGCGTTACGTTCCCGGCGGCAAGACTAAGAACTGGCCGGCTCACCGCCAGGTTCTCTCTCGCGGCGCCAACCTGTACACCCGCCTGATTCTGGGCACCTCCATTAAGGACATTACCGCTGGTTTCCGCGCGTACCGTCGTGAGGCTCTGCAGCGTCTGAACCTGGACGGTATTGACTCTAAGGGCTACGTATTCCAGGTGGATTTGGCATGGCGTTCTGAGCAGGCCGGTCTGAATATTGTCGAGGTTCCGATTACTTTCGTTGAGCGTGAGATTGGCGCTTCGAAGATGGACGGCAACATTATCTTTGACTCCATGTCTAAGGTGACTCGCTGGGGCATGACTAACCGCATTCAGAAGCTGAAGAAGGCTCTGGGCAAGTAAGACTTCTTGCTCAGACGCTTCTCGCACCTGAGATTTATACGAAAGGACCGGGGGCGGATACATTATGTATCCGCCCCCGGTCCTTTCACTTTCTGTAGCGCTCTATCCTAGCTCACGTGCCTGGCTCATGTGCCGACGGGAAGCCCCTACCAAAACAAGAAGCCCGCCTCAGAGCACGGGTGGCTCTTAGCGGGCTTCTACAGCGTTGCTACGGCATGTCTACGGTGCTTTTAGAGCGCGTAGTGCTTGCGGTAGTATTCCAGGCGGTCTTCCAGGGTCTTTTCCAGCTCTTCGATGCTACGGCGTTCCATGAGCATGTCCCAGTGGGTACGTGCGGGCTTCTCTTCTTCGGCGTCTGCGGTGGAGTCGCCGTTGACGAGGTATGCTTCCTTGCCGGACTTTGCGGTCCATACCGAGGGGATTTCTGCTTCTGCCGCGAAGGTCACGAAAACGCGGTCACCGTCAGCGGTACGGTATTCGACGCGCTGGCGGGGCGCGGGCTGTACGTTCGATTCGGTTTCCATCGACTGGGAACCCAGGCGCATACCGCGCAGGCTACGATCGCTCATTTTTCCTCCAGTGTCGTCGGGTGCGCTCTTTGGCGCTTTAGGCATAACGTTGGGCGGGGGAGAGCTATTCCCTCGAACGTTTACAAAACATCCATTATATCGGTAATAGTCTCCACCCGCCCAACGTGGTGGTGTTTATTCGGCGTGATTTTTGGTGATTCACGCCTTTTTATGCGTTAGATTTCGCGTTTAGCCGTTGATGCCGTAGCTTCCGGATGCCTGCGGTGCGCTCTTGGGCGCCTCTGCTGCGGGCTTCTTCGGTGCGTCCGCAAGGTCGGATGCGGGCAGGGTGCCGAATGCGTTGCCCAGGCCGCGCAGTGCATCGCCGAGTTCGGTCGGGATGAACCAGAGCTTGTTGGCGTCGCCTTCGGCGAGCTTGGGCAGGGTCTGCAGGTACTGGTAGGTGAGCAGCTGCTGGCTGGGGTTGGATTCGTGGATTGCTGCGAAGACCTTCTGCACGGCTTCGGCTTCACCGTTTGCGCGCAGGATTGCGGACTGTGCGTCACCTTCTGCACGAAGGATCTGTGCCTGCTTTTCACCCTCTGCACGCAGGATGGCTGCGCGGGATTCACCTTCTGCGGTCAGAATGTCGGACTGCTTCTGGCCTTCTGCGGTGAGGATTGCGGCGCGGCGGTCACGCTCTGCACGCATCTGCTTCTCCATGGAGTCCTGGATGGATACCGGGGGCTGAATTTCCTTGATGTCCACGCGGGAGACGCGCAGGCCCCAGCGGCCGGTGGTGGAGTCGAGTACGCCTCGCAGCTCCGCGTTAATCTGGTCGCGGGAGGTGAGGGTCTGCTCCAGGTTCAGGCCACCGACGACGTTACGCAGGGTTGCGCTGGTCAGCTCGTCTACGGCGCGAATGTAGTTGGTGATTTCGTAGGTTGCAGCCTGGGGGTCGGTGACCTGGAAGTACACGACGGTGTCGATGCCGACCACGAGGTTATCTTCGGTAATCACGGACTGCGAGGGGAAGGAAACGACCTGTTCACGCAGGTCAATGAGGGGCAGCACGCGGTCAATCACGGGGATGACAATGTGCAGGCCGGGGTTGAGAACGGCGTGGAACTTACCCAGTCGTTCGACGATGCCGGCTCGTCCCTGCGGGATGACGCGCACGGTCTTTGCGAGCATCGTCAGCACGAAGAGGATGAGTAGGACCGTCAGAATAAGGCTGATAGGCATTGTTTCTCCTTATCGGTGAGTTATATGGTGTGTTCTAGGGTATCTGAACCTGCTTCTAGAGCCGGTATTCAGATGGGTCTTAGTTGTTGGTCTTAGTCGTGGGGGAGAGGCTCTACGATTGCGGTAGCGCCCTCAATGGCTCGTACCCTCGCGTGTGATCCTGCTACGAGCGTTCCGGAGGCGGTGCGCGCCGTCCAGGTGTCGCCAGCTAGTACCACCAAACCGGTTTCACTAGTCACATCTTGAGTGACGCGCACCTCAGCGCCAACGAGTGCTTCAGCATTAGTGACAGCACCGGTGGCTGATTTATTGAGCTTTTTCAGCAGCGGCGGGCGCAGACCAAGAACCAGAATTAGGCAAATCACCACGAAAATAACGGTTCGAATCAGCATGTTATCCACGAAGGGCGATATTGCTGCGGTGATGCCTGCGCTAATCGCCAGCATGAGAAAGAACAGGTCGAGGCTGAGCATTTCTATGACGGCGAAAACGAGGGCGAGTGCAACCCAGAGTGTCCAGGGTGTCTCAAAGAGCCAATCCACGAGTTTTCTCCTTTGGTGTACATCAACCGGCGTGGTTGATGTTGGATCTGCACACGAGGCGACGACACCTTCGTGATGCGGGGTATACCCATTATTTCAGGTGGATTGAGTGCTGGCGACAGTTCTGGTGACCGAGTGAGGTTAATACATGAACTGTTAAGACTTTATTTAGATACGGGGAATCTTTGGTTCATTCTAGACCTCCCTAAAAAGCCGATAATATACATTATGTAAAGTAGACCTATTTTTCACTACCCCACCGACTGTTCACCGGTACTTTCTACGCTCAGGCTGGCACTGATCAAACCTGTGCGCTCCTCGTAATGCGACTACACTGTTCCATCCGCGGTTCTGAGCTCCGCTATTCTACGCTCCGTGCGCCTTGCGTCTTCCTCGGTGCTCAGCCACGTGCTCACATGCCCCGAATCTTCGGGCTCCTCAGCGCCTCCCGTTAAATGACAGACACCCGAGACTCCACACCTTTCGGTGCGCTCTGTTCGTCTCGGGTGCCTACCATCAATTTCTAGAGCTTTACGCTTCTGCGTGCTTTTCGCTGAACTCTACCCATGTGTTGAGCACACGCTCCGCTGCACCGGATGCAATAGATTCGCGGGCATCAGCCAAAGCCTGCGTGAAGCGAGCCTCAAAGCTTTCGCCGTTAGTCGGGCGGTACGCGACCAGGCCAGCGGCAGCGTTCATCAGCACAGCGTCGTGAATGGCGCGCAGCGGGCTCTTCGGGGCCTCGCCCTCCCCCGCCAAAATTGCACGGAAAACGCCCGCGTTGTACTCGGCGTCACCGCCACGCAACTGCTCCAGCGGTGCGTTCTGCAGACCGTACTCGGTCGGGTCAAAACGGTACTCGGTCAGTTCGCCGTCTACAGCCTCCCACAGGCGGCTCGTGGTCGCGATGGTCAGCTCATCTAGGCCGTCATCACCGCGGAAAATCAGGGCGTGGTCGCCGCGCTCCGCGAAGACGTGAGCCATCTTCTCAGCCATGACCGGGTTAGCAACACCGATAGCCGAGGACTTCACGCGCGCCGGGTTGGTCATGGGGCCCAGGTAGTTGAACGCGGTCGGAATGCCCAGCAGGCGGCGGGTCGGGCCCACGTGACGCATTGCCGGGTGGAAAGTCATCGCAAACAGGAAGGTGATGCCAGTCTCGCGAGCGCATTCGGCGACTGCGGAAATGGGCATGTCGAGGCGGATTCCGAGGGCTTCGAGGACGTCTGCGGAGCCGGATTTGGAGGTGGAGGCGCGGTTGCCGTGTTTGACGACGGTGGCGCCGGTTCCTGCGATGACGAGGGCTGCCATGGTGGAGATGTTGACGGTGTTTTGCTGGTCGCCGCCGGTGCCGACGATGTCTACGGCATTGGGGTCAATGTCGACGGTTTCGGCTTTGGCGATCATACCGGCTGCGAGTGCGCCGAGTTCTTCGGGGGTTTCGCCTTTGGAGTGCAGGGCGGTGAGGAAGGATGCGAGGATCGGCTGTTCGGTTTGGCCGGTCATGATGTGGTCCATTGCCCAGGCGACTTCGGTGTCGGTGAGGTTTTGGTGTTTGACGAGCTGGTTGAGGATGTATTTCCATGTGATTTCGTGCGTAGTCATGTGTTAAGTGTAAAACCCCCGCCGCGTATCTGCATGGTTGGGTGCAGTATGCGAGACGGGGGTTTGTTAGGCGTGTTACACCGTGGGGTGCTTAGCGCTGGGGTGTCTTCGGTTTAGTGGAAGGAGTCACCGCATGCGCAGGAGCCTGCTGCGTTGGGGTTGTCGATGGAGAAGCCCTGCTTTTCGATGGTGTCTTCGAAGTCGATGGTGGAGCCGTCGAGGTAGGGTGCGCTCATCTTGTCGACAATGACTTCTACGCCGTCGAAGTCGCGGACTGCGTCGCCGTCGAGGACGCGCTCGTCGAAGTAGAGCTGGTAGATGAGGCCGGAGCAGCCGCCGGGCTGGACGGCGATGCGCAGGCGCAGGTCGGTGCGGCCTTCCTGTTCGAGGAGGGTGCGGACCTTGGTCTGTGCTACTTCGGTGAGGTTGACGCCGTGGGTCGGCAGTTCGATGGTGGTTGCACTCATTGGTGTTGTCCTTTTGTTTTGTTGGTTGCCCGTGTGCGTCGCGTGTGCGTCGCGTGTGGGTGTTTTAGCCTTCACGATACGCCCCTGAGTGTTTGATGCACAACCTAGGGTGTGCATAGTTCGCCGGGGGCGTGAGTATTGGTGTGGGAGCTTGACGAATAATTCTGCTTCTAGGATACCGAAAAAGTGGGGGTTGGGGTTTGTGACCCTTCTCCCCCACTTTTGTGGATGTTTCTCCCCCGCGCTTCCTGAAACTTTCTATCCGAGTGGGTGCTGGTCAGCGAGCGCGTTTAGCGAGCGCCGAGTGCGCTGAGCAGTAGCGCCTCCGCGAGGATTGCGTTCTTGAAGTCCGGGATGTAGAGGGACTCGTTGGCGCTGTGTGCGCGGGTGTCGGGGTCTTCTACGCCGGTGACGAGGATTTGTGCCTGCGGGAAGACGTCCTTCAGGTCGGAGATGAACGGGATGGAGCCGCCCATGCCGGTCTGTACGGGTTCGACGTCCCAGGCGGCGCGCATTGCGTCGAGGGCGGTCTGTGCGCCGTCTGCATCGACTTCGGTGGCGAAGGGCATGCCGGAGTCGACGGCGGTGTAGTTCGCCTGGGCGCCGTGGGGTGCGTGTGCCTTGATGTGTTCGGCGAGTGCGCGGTGTGCGTTTTCGGGGTTGTCGCCGGGTGCTAGGCGGGTGCTGATGCGTGCGCGGGATACGACGGCGAGGGTGTTGGAGGAGGTTGCGATGGAGGGGATGTCCATGCCGATGACGGAGATTGCCGGCTGGGTCCACAGGCGGGAGGCAACGCTACCGGTGCCTGCCAGGGGTACGGTGTCGAGGATACCGGAGTCGTTGCGGAAGTCTGCTTCGGCGTATTCGAGTTCGGGTTCGGGTGCGCGGTGCAGGCCTTCGACGGCTACGGCGCCGGTGGCGTCGTGCAGGGTGGCAATGAGCTGTGCCATGAGGGTGTGGGCGTCGAGCATGGGGCCGCCGAACATGCCGGAGTGAATGGCGTGGCTGCCGACGCGCACTTCGATGTCGCCGGATGCGACGCCACGCAGGCTGGTGGTCAGTGCGGGTACGCCAGCGCGCCAGTTGGCGGAGTCTGCGACGACAATGTAGTCGGCGGACAGTTCCTCACGGTAGGTGTTGAGGAAGGAGACGAAGGAGGGCGAGCCTGCCTCTTCTTCACCCTCGATGAAGAGCTTCACGCCGAGCTTGAAGTCCTCGCCGAGAGTTTCGTTGAGGGCTGCGAGCGCGGCGAGGTGCACGAGGATGCCTGCCTTGTCGTCTGCTGCGCCGCGGCCGTAGAGGCGGTCGCCCTTGCGGGTTGCGACGAAGGGGTCGGTGTCCCACAGGTCGAGGTTGCCGGCGGGCTGTACGTCGTGGTGGGCGTAGAGCAGGATGGTCGGGTAGCCTTCTGCGGCGGGGCGGGAGGCGATGACGGCGGGCATGCCTTGCTTTTCGGTGCCGTCTGCGGTGGTGTAGGTGGCGCGTTCGATGCGTACGTTGTCGAAGCCTGCCTTGGTTGCGAGCGCGGCGACTGCCTCGGCGCTACGGTCTACCTGGGTGAGGTCGTGCGATTCCCAGGCGATGGAGGGAATGGCGACGAGCTCGGTGAGGGTCTGCAGGGTTGCTTCGAAGTTTTTGGTGACGGCGTCGCTGAGGGCGCTGTGGTGGGTGAATTCAATAGTCATGTTTCTACCTTACCCCCACCTTACCCCCGTCTTGGCCCGAACCGCCGGGCGGTTGGGTTCGTTTCAGTTGCTGGTGTGGGCTTGTGGGGGCGGGTTTGGTGTGTGCCGTTCGGGTATGATGGGAGGGTGTTTGGTCGTAAGAAAGAGAAGGCTGAAGCGGAAGCTGTTCAGCCGCAGGTTGTAGAGGAGCCTCAGGCTCCGGTTAATCCGAAGTTCACCCCGAAGAAGGGCCGTCCTACTCCTTCGCGTAAGGAGCAGCAGGCGGCTCGTCGTCAGCCTCTGGTTGTTAGTGACCGTAAGGAGGCGAAGGCGCGTGAACGTGAGGCGATGGCGAAGGCGCGTGAACGTCAGAATGATGCGTTGATGGGTGGCGATCAGCGTTACCTGCCCGCCGTGGATCGTGGTTCGCAGCGCCGTTATATCCGTGATTATGTGGATGCGCGCCGCAATATTGGTGACGTCATGTTGTGGGTCATGCTGGTGGTCTTGATTATCTCTCTGTTCATCCCTGGTTTCCTCGGTACTGCTGAAGCTGCGGAGGGTTTCCAGCGTATTAGCTCGTACATTCTTTGGGCTCTGATACTTCTGTGGATTGGTGATTCCTGGATCATGTGGCGTGGCCTGAAGAAAAAGCTGATTGCGAAGTTCGGCGAGATGGAGCCTCGCTCCGGCATGTACACGTTTAACCGTGTGACGGTTCCTCGTCGTATGCGCCGCCCGGTTCCGATGGTGAAGTACGGCGAGTACCCGCGCTAAGTCGTTGGTGCCTTATAGGTGCTTGGGGAGAGGTCCTGAAGGTTCAGGCCTCTCCCCTATTTTTGTGTTCTGATTTTTACGTTCTTACGCGAGAAGCCACATGTGTTTCGAAAAGCTACTTCTTTGGTGGCTTTTCGAAACACATGTGGCTTCTGGGCTAATGTATTGCGGCTAGACGCCGGTACGGTTAGGCGTCAATTTGGGAGTAGAGGATCTGCCATCTGCCGTCGCGGTGTTCGAGGGCGAACTTGTAGATTTCTTCTTCCTTATCGCTGCTCCAGGTTTCTTGGCGGCCGTCGGGCTCTACCTCGGTGTGATTGTCCCATTCGTGGTTGGTTTTCAGATAGTAGGTTCGACCGTCGTCGCTCCAGGGTATGCCTTCGGGTTCGAAGTGTTCGATGCCGTCGATGACCCATCCGCCGCGCTGGTAGAGCGCTTCTATTTCGCGATAGATTTTGAGTTCTCCGTCGTTTGAGGTGGAGAGGAATTCGCGTGCTTTGCTGTAGTCGCCGGTTTGGACGCCGTAGTTGACCCACTGGTTCCAGGCGTCCATGGTTTTGAGGATGCCGTCGGGGGTCTTTGCGCGGTATCCGTTTTCGGGGGCGTTAGGTTTGGGAACGTTCTGGGCGGGGCCTTTGGCGTCTGCTTTGCGGTATTCGCCGTTACCGGCATTGTTGCCGGCGCTGCTGCTTGAGCTGCTGTTGGTGGCAGGCGTGCCGGAGGCGGTGGATCCGTCTCCTGCAGTTGTGATGTCGTGCGGCGCGCAGGCGGCGAGCAGGGTGCTGAGGCTGATGAGGGTGCCTCCGGTCAGCATTGAGCGGCGGTTCAGCGTGTTGGGGTTCATGGTTGCTCCTCCACGTGTTCGTAGTTCATGATCTCCCACTTAACACCATTATGCTTCAGCTCAAATTTAAAAGTGTTCTTAGTCTTGTCCTTATTTTCCCAACGGCGCCAGCTACCGTCGGACTCAACATAAGTCTCGTAATCCCACTCGCGGTACACCTTCCAGAAGTAGGTTTCACCATCTTCTGACCATGGGGCGCCTTCAGTTAGGAAATGGTCGACACCGCCGATGACCCATCCACCGCTTTTGTAAAGATCCTCAATGTCTGCGTAGGCGTTGAGCTCATTCTCGAAGGTTGGAGATACGAATTGGCGTGCCATGGTGAAATCACCAGTTTGAGTACCGTAGTTAGCCCATTGAGTCCAGGCATCCAGTGTCTTGCGCATGCCTTCGGGGGACTTTTCGTTGTAGCCGTCTCCAGGCACGTTGGGTTTAGGTACATTCTGGGCGTTACCGTGCTTGTCAGCTTTGCGGTATTCGCCGTCAGGTGCCTTCGAACCCCCGGAATAGCCTCGGACAGTAGACGGGGTTGCGGAGGAAGAATCGGTAGCCACCGCAGATGCGGAGGGGGTTTCAGTCAGCGCAGCGGTAGAGGTTGCCGAGGCACTCGCCTCATTATTTGCCTGCTGGCCACACGCCACAAGCAAAGCGGATGCACCAAAGAAAGTAACGCCACTCAACAATGCGCGGCGGCTCAACACATCAGAATCCTTCAAAAATTTCTTCACGATTAATCATCCACACCTTCGTAGCCCACAATTTCCCACTTTGTTCCGTTATGTTTAAATTCATATTTAAACGTATCGTCGCTTTTATCATCATTATTCCATCCACGCCAGCTACCATCATATTCAACATATATCTCGCGATTCCATTCTCGGTATGCCTTCCAGAAATATGTCTCTCCATCTTCGGACCAAGGCGGTTCATTAGCAACCATGTTTTCTATTCCATCAATTACCCAACCTCCACGTCGATAAAGTTCTTCAATATAATCGTATTCTTTTAGTTCACGTTCAAAAGTCGGTGATATAAACTGACGAGCCATTGAATAGTCACCGGTCTGTACGCCATAATTACCCCATTTAATCCATGCATCCATCGTCTTACGGATACCTTCTACAGACTTCTCGCGGTAACCCTCTTCAGGAGCGTTAGGCTTGGGCACATTCTGGGCGTTACCGTACTTATCAGCAGGGCGGTACTCCCCATCAGGCGCTTTAGATCCGCCCGAATAGCCGCGGACGGTAGACGGGGTTACGGAGGGAGAATCGGTAGCTACCGCTGACGCCGAGGCGGTTTCAGTCGGGGCAGCGGTCGAAGAAGCTGAAGCACTTGCCTCGTTACTTGCCTGCTGGCCGCACGCTGCAAGCAGACTGGACACACCAAACAACGTAACGCCGCCCAACAACACGCGGCGATTAAGAACAAAAGAAGACACAGAAATTCCTATCCTCAAAATACAAAACTCTAGAATTTTGAAATGCGCTAATTCTCAGCGCATTATCCATCTACCTGTTCGCAGCCAACGATCTTCCAGGAAGAATCGGAGTACTTAAACTCAAATTTCCATGTATCGTTATCCTTCTGAATATTGACATCTCTGTGCCACTCGCCAGTAGGCTCCACAAGAGTTATATAATTCCACTCGCGATATGCCTTCCAAAAATAGGTTTCCCCATCTTCCGTCCATGGCTTTGTATGAGCGGTGTAGTTATCTATGCCATCAATAATCCACCCGCCACGCTTATACAAATCTTCAAAACTCGTATACCCTTCCAGCTCCTCCGTAAAGTCGCTGGAAATATACTTTCGGGATTCCGTAAAATCGCCTACCTGAATTCCATAATTAGTCCATTTAACCCAAGCGTCCATTGTCTTACGGATACCCTCAATGGACTTTTCGTTATAGCCCTCTTCAGGGGCGTTAGGCTTCGGCACGTTCTGAGCAGGGCCGTAGCCATCGGCCTTACGGTACTCACCGTCGGGTGCCTTCGAACCACCCGAATAACCACGAACAGTAGAAGGGGTGGCGCTCGCAGAGGGAGACTCAGAAGCCACTGCAGATGCCGAAGCCGACTCGCTCGGCGCGGCAGATGCGGTGGCTGCCGCCTCGTTATTTGCCTGCTGGCCGCACGCCGCAAGCAGGGCCCCCAGGCCCGCAAGTGCGCCACTACCCAACAGGGTACGGCGATGAATTTGGGTACGGTAAAGGAAGGTACGAGGCTCCATGACGGTGCGCTCCTATCGTCGGTGATGGTGTGTATGCACTTGTCCGGCTGGTGAAAAATGGTCGTTACTTGACCGCCGGAAGAACCCAGCCGCGCGGCGTACCCAGCAGATGCAACCATGCACCACAGGACGCTACATATAAAACCCTACCGCATATATACAGTCGTTTGCTTTGCAATGAGTGTAATAGCAACGAATCGCCACCATTCGAACAATTCAATGCTTTATACGTCAAATAACTATGCGTGCCCAGAAGCCACATGTGTTTCGAAAAGCTACTTCTTTAGTGGCTTTTCGAAACACATGTGGCTTTTCGGCGGAATAGTGGGCATACAAAAGGGGGTACCGCCTCCACCTCCTACGGGTAGAGAACGGTGCCCCCTTTCAGCACGCAGAGTCAGCACGCCAAGTCAGCATGCCGGGAAGCATAACGCTCCCGCCTGCAAACCTTCTAGCGGCGAGCGCGGCGCAGCTTCACCAGGCCACGGTTAATGTGTGCCGCCCAGAGCGGACCCTCATACAGGAACGCGGTGTAGCCCTGCACCAGGTCAGCGCCAGCGTCCAGGCGCTCCTGCACATCCTCAGCGGTGGTCACGCCGCCAACGGAGATGATGGCGAGGTCGTCGCCGATTTCACGCTTGAGCAGGCGCAGCACCTCCAGGGAGCGGGGCTTCAGCGGTGCACCGGAGAGGCCGCCGGCACCGATTTCCTTGACCTTGGTCATGTCGCTGGTCAGGCCCAGGCCGTCGCGGGCGATAGTGGTGTTGGTGGCGATGATGCCGTCCAGCTTCAGTTCCTTCGCCAGGGCTGCCACCTCGATCACGTCCTCATCGACCAGGTCCGGCGCGATCTTCACGGTCAGCGGTACGTGGCGGTTGGGGCATACGCGGTCTGCCTCTTCACGCACTGCGGCAAGCAGCGGGCGCAGCGACTCGATAGCCTGCAGGGTGCGCAGACCCGGAGTGTTCGGGGAAGAAACGTTGACGACCAGGTAGTCTGCCTGCGGTGCCAGGGTGCGGGTAGAGATCAGGTAGTCCTCGATAGCGTTCTCAAGCTCAACGACCTTGGTCTTGCCGATGTTCACGCCGATGACGGGGCGTACGGCGCCGCGGTATTCGGTTTCGAGGTCTGCGCGGGCTGCGGCAACGCGCGGGCCTGCCGCTGCGGCACCGTCGTTGTTGAAGCCCATGCGGTTGATGACCGCCTTATCTTCCACGAGGCGGAAGAGGCGCGGCTGCGGGTTGCCGGGCTGCGCCTGACCGGTAATAGTACCGATCTCGACGTGGCCGAAGCCGATACCAGCCAGCGCGGCAATGCCCTTACCGCCCTTGTCGAAGCCTGCAGCCAGGCCGAACGGCGAGGGGAAAGTAATGCCCATGACGGTGGTTGCCAGTTCGGGGGCGGGCTGGAAGTACTTGCGTAGCGCGCGGGTGATGCCGACGTTGCGCAGGGTCTGAACGCCCCAGAAGCCGACGTGGTGTGCCTTCTCGGGGTCCATGCCCTTGAAGAAGATGTTGAAGAAGGTCGGGTAGATGCGCATTTGTTCTCCCTAAGGTTGGAGGGTGTGGGTGGTTTATGGGGCTAAGAGCCAGGACTGTATGCCGGGCCGCTACTTGTCGTTGGCGACGGCGTCAACTGCGCCACCGTAGCGGCGGTCGCGGCGCGCATACTCTTCGACAGCTTCCCAGAGGGTGCGGCGGTCAACGTCGGGCCAGAGCACATTCATGAAAATCATCTCGGCGTAGGCGCTCTGCCAGAGCAAAAAGTTCGAGATGCGCTGCTCACCAGAGGAACGCAGGAACAGGTCAACGTCGGGCAGGTCGGGCTCGTCCAGGTACTTCTGGATGGTCTTTTCGGTAATGTTGCCGGGCTTGATCTTGCCCGCCACAGCGTCCGCCGCGATAGCTGCCGCCGCGTCAGCGATTTCTGCGCGGCCGCCGTAGTTCACGCACATGGTGAGGGTGCAGACGGTGTTGTCGATGGTTTCGCGCTCGCAGTGTTCGAGCTCTTCGATGACGTTCTTCCACAGCTTGGGTCGGCGGCCAGCCCAGCGGATGCGCACACCCCAGGTCTTGAGGGTCTCCAGCTGACGCTGCAGCACCTCGGTGGAGAAACGCATGATGAACGCAACCTCGCTGGGCGAGCGCTTCCAGTTTTCGGTGGAGAACGCGTAGGCGGTCACGTACGGGATGCCCATCTCGATAGCACCCGCAACAACGTCCAGCAGTGCCGCCTCGCCAGCACGGTGACCCTCGGTGCGGGGCAGGCCGCGTTCGTTCGCCCAGCGTCCGTTACCGTCCATGACGACGGCGACGTGCTGCGGAATGAACTTCTTCGGAATCGGCGGCGGGGTTGCCCCGGTGGGGTGCGCGGGCGGGGGTACGGGCTGGGTGCGTGCCATGTGTGCCTTTCTTCCCTGGCGGGTTCTCCCCCGGGGTCGTTTGCCTAGATATGCGCCAGAAATAAACGCTGGCGTGCTGTTAGCTATTTTACCGTGACATACTGCGCATGGGCGGGTGCTTCGGGGGTTATTTTGCGTCCTGGTTGGCCTATGTTTGAAGCACCGGCGTGCATCTAAACTATGCGGGCGGTTCTTTACAGCGCCGGTTTACGGTGCAGGGATCTCCGCTTCGAGGGCGCTCGCCGTTTTCAGAGGGTGTTCGAGCAGGTTCTGGGTGGTTTTCAGGTAGAGTCCCAGAACCTTGGAGGCAACCGGCACGGGTGCTGCATCAATAGTCGCCCAGGCGCGCGGATCCGCCGATGCGGTAGCGAGCGCATAGCCGAGCTCTTCGGCACGCAGACCGGTTAGGGGCGTGTCGGTGGCGGGTGCGCATTGGGGGCAGAGAACCGTGTGGCGCCCGTAGGTGTGGGCGGTGTGGAAGGCAATGTACCTGCCGCTTCCGCCTGTAGCGCCGGGGATTGTAGCGCCGGCGGTGCTGCTATCTGCTCCGTTATCGCCCGGGTTGTCTGCGTTCACGAGCGGGTTGCCGCATCGGGTGCAGTTCTCACCGATGAGCGGCCAGCCGGCGGCGTTCATGCTGCGCGCCAGGTAGCGGGTCAGAATCCTCTGCGGCACATGCTGCCCGTGCGCAAGCGCGGCAAGCGCCCCGTGGGTCAGGGTGTAAATATCGGAGGTGCTGTCGGTGTCTTTGGTGAGTGCTTCCGCCAGTTCGGCGATGGTGGAGGCGCACGTGTACGCATCGTAGTTCGCCATAATCGGTGCGGTGTAGGCGTGCAGGGTCACCGCCTGGGTGATGGTGTGCAGGTTGGCTCTGCCGCGACTGAAGGACAGGTCGGTGTGCATGAACGGTTCGAGTCGCCCACCGAACTTGGAGGTGGGTTTGCGTACGGCTTTGGCGACGGCGTGGGTGATTCCCCCGTCGCGGGTGAGCATGATGATGATGCGGTCGGTTTCGCCGAGTTTTTGGGTGCGGAGGATGAGGGCGGCATCGCGCCAGGTGCGGGGTTCGCTCACGGGTGTCTCCGTTCTCGGTGCATGCTCTGTGGATGCGTGGGTGTTGCGGGTATGGCTCGACCCCTGCCTCGTTACCCCGCGTAGGGGGTACCGGTCAGGGGTCGGTCCGTAACATATGGGCGAGGCGCTATTTAGTCCTCGTACTCGATATCGTCGTCGATGTCGTCTTCATCGTCGAGGATTTCTTCCAGGTCGTCCTCGTCTTCGTCACCGTAGACGCTCAGGGGGGTGACCTCGTTGTAGGCTTCGAAGAGGGAATCTTCGTAGGCTTCGAAGGCGTTGGCGATTTCTACGTACGCCTCATCGACGGCGGGGTCGTGCTCGCCGGTTCGGTTTACGACGGCGGTCAGGTGCGCCTCCAGCGCGTCAAGGAGGCGGGTGAGTTCGGTGCGAGGATCAATGCTCATGCCATTATTCTACTACCTACGCGCCTATGGTGTGCGCCGGGCGGTCATACTGCGGTTGAAATGCGGAACTATGAACGGGCGCGGCGCATCACGCACCGCATAGAACACCTCACAGACACAGTGCCCGGATACAGTGAACCCGCCGTCCCCGAATCCCCCACTCCTCAAGGGAGCAGGTGCCGGGTGCAGCGGGTTCTTCTGTCGGTTAGCTCAGCTTTACGCTGCGCCTACTGAATGTTTGCTTCTTACGGGTTATGAACCCGAGCGAATTAGAAACCGAGGGAAGCTGCGGCTGCGCGGATTGCCTCAGCGGATGCCTTCAGCTGTGCCAGCTCAGCCTCGTTCATGGGAACCTCGAGCACGCGCTGGATGCCCTCACGGTTGACGATAGTGGGCAGGGACAGTGCAACGTCCTTGAAGCCGTACAGCTCGCCTGCAATGGTGGTGGAGACGGGCAACACTGCGTTCTGGCCGCCGAGGAATGCCTCAGCGATACGTGCGCCGGAGATACCGATTGCGTAGTTGGTGGAACCCTTGCCCTCGATGACCTTGTACGCTGCGCGCATAGCTTCGGTTGCCAGTTCTGCACGGACCTCTTCGGTGAAGACGGGCTTGCCGTCCTGCTCCCACTCGGTCAGGGGAACCATGCCGATGTTTGCTGCGGACCAGACGGGGAACTCGGAGTCGCCGTGCTCGCCAACAACGTTTGCGTGAACGCTCTTGATGGAGACGCCAGCCTTGTTAGCGATCAGCCAACGCAGGCGGGAGGAGTCCAGAACGGTACCGGAGGACAGCACGCGGTTTGCGGGCAGGCCGGTAATCTTCTGGGCAACGATGGTGAGAACGTCACAGGGGTTGGTGACGAGCATGATGATTGCGTTGGGTGCTACGGACAGGATGTTCGGCAGCAGCTTCTCGAGGATTGCGACGTTTGCGCCTGCCAGTTCGAGGCGGGGCTGGCCGGGCTTCTGGCGAGCACCAGCGGTGATGATGACCATGTCGCAGTCGCGTAACAGTTCGATGTCGTCGCCACCGGTTACGGTTGCTTCGTGTGCGAACATTGCGCCGTGTGCGATGTCCAGTGCTTCAGCGTGTGCGCGCTTGCCGTCGATGTCGTACAGGACGATTTCGTCTGCGGAGCCGCGGACCATAGCTGCGTATGCGGTTGCGCTACCGACGCCGCCTGCACCGATGACGCCGAGCTTGGTGGGGTTGTTGACACCGTTCATTGCTGTATGCCCTCTTTCGTGAGAGTTATCCGTGTGGTGCGAGAGGATTCTCGCGGGGTCTATAAGGAAGCGGGTGTGTGCCTCGGGGGTGAATTTCCTGAGGTGGGCGTTCTTCCCGGTGGGCTCGCTCCGTTACTTTCTATTATGCCGCAGATTTTGCGTTTTGTGTTGGGTTATTTTGCTTTTTTCGATGGGTGCTGGTGACTTTATGGGCTATGAGGGGTGTTTTTCACTCATAAAACCAAATAATGACGTTCTGACCTTTTGAGCAAGCTCACATGTCACTCTCACATGTCACTAAAGTAGCCCTCCACATCCACGGCACCGCCAGAAGCCTCAAAATCGGCACGAACCGCCCGCGCCAGCTCATCGTCAATCAGGAAATCCAAAGCCACAGAAGCCAAACCGAACGCCGCATCCAGAGCAGCATCCACCGCCGCCTGAGTATCCGCACAGTGCGCGAACTCCACCGTGTGCATACCGGTACCCTCGGGCGCAATCTGAATCAGCGGGTGAATACTGGGCACGCGCAGGCTCACATTACCGAAATCAGTAGAAGCCGCCAGGGTGTCACTGACCGTGCCGGGCGGGTACGGGTGGCGACCCACCGAACGCTGAGCCGAAACCCAACGCTTCAACAGCGGACGATTCGTGCGCACCGGCATGGTCATCGGCGAAGAATCCCACGTCACCTCCGCACTCACGCCAGCCATGAGCGCCGCGCCGCGCAGCACCTCCTCAACCCGTCGCGACAGCGCACGCAGAGTCGGCGCGTGCTTAGAACGGATATTAATGTGCAGGCTCGCGGCGGCAGGAATCAGGTTCGGGGCGTCCCCGCCGTGGTCAATAATCGCGTGAATACGGTCAGAACCGGGAATCTGCTGACGCAACAAACCCAAACCCTGATACGCCAGGTTCGCCGCATCCAGCGCGTTACGACCCATAAACGGGTGCGAGGACGCATGCGCGCTCACGCCCCTGTAGGTCACGCGGCATTCGCGGCGGCCCAACCACGCCTGATCAGCCACATCCATAAAGTAGGGGTGCACCATAATCGCGGCATCCACCCGCTCGAACGCACCGGCGCGCGCCATCAGCTCCTTACCAGCTTCAGACTCTTCAGCAGGCGTGCCGTAGTAGAGGACCCTGCCGCTGAACGCCTCGGGGCCGGTGGCGAGCGCATCCGCCAGGGCAAGGAAAGCGCCCAGCCCGGATACCGCAATGACGTTGTGGCCGCAGCCGTGACCGATGCCCGGCAGCGCGTCGTATTCGGAGAGAATCGCGATGGTGCGGTGCTTGGCGGGGTCGTAGTCAGCGCTGGTGAGCTCCACCTTGAACGCGGTATCCAGACCGAAGGCGGGGTACTCAATACTGAGGTTGGGGTGGGCTTCGCGGACCGCATCAACGAGCGTGCGGGAGGCGAAGTACTCCTCGTAGGCGGTCTCAGGATGCGCGTGAATCGCCTTGAGAATTGCGGTCAGGGAGTCCGCGCGGGTGGCTACGGATTCGGCGAGGTCGCGGCGAATATGCGCCAGCCCGCTGTCTTCGTCGAGGTGGTGACCCTTTCCGTGTCCCTTTCCGTGACCGTGGCGCTCGCCATGGCTACGTTCCTGCTCAGGCTGCCCATGGTCGGCGTGCTTCTGCTCGGGATGTGCGTGCTTGTGCTTGCGGCGGTGCTCAGCGGCACGCTTACGCTGCTCGGTTTCAAGGGCAAGGATCTCGGAGTACTCGCTACCGCGCACGCAATCAGCATCGGGCGCGTCGTAGTGGCGGGTTGTTGCGGCGGGTCGGTTCGGTGCCGTTCGACCGGAGCTATCAGAAGTGGGCTGGGTGTGGGCGGCGGTGCCCTGTGCGTTCGCGTCAGTCATGCTTCTACGCTACCGTCTGCGCTCGCCGGGCGCTAGATGTTCGGGCATGATGGAGTCGAAAACACCCAAAAAGAAATTTGTGTCACATAAAAGAAAATTTGTATATATCCTAGGAATCTTTGATTCATAGGAGTAGCGTTAAGCACATGGGAGCGGCAATCCAGCCGCACCCGTCACCATCCGGCGCTAGCGATGCGAATGCCGGCAGGACAGTTCACAACCGGTCCAAACCATGTCGTTTGGGCCTCTGCCATTACCGTGACAGACCCATGGATGCGAACCGTACCGGCAAGCACACACCGCAGTGAGCGCCACAACCACGCTAAGGAGCTCCATCCCATGAAGGCAGCACGCTTCTACGACCGTAACGACATCCGCATTGAAGACATCCCCGCACCCGAAGCCGCTGCGGGCGAGGTTCTGGTCAAGGTCGCATGGTGCGGCATTTGCGGTACCGACCTGCACGAATACCTGGACGGCCCCATCTTCTGCCCCCAGCACGGTCACCCCCACCCCATTTCTGGTGAGGACTCCCCCGTCACCCTCGGTCACGAATTCTCCGGTGTTGTTGAGGCACTGGGCGAAGGCGTAGACGACCTGCAGGTTGGCGACCACGTTGTTGTCGAGCCCTACATCATTCGCGATGACGTCTACACCGGCCCCGACTCCAAGGACTACCACCTGTCCAAGGACATGAACTTCATCGGCCTTGCCGGTCGCGGTGGTGGCCTGTCCGAGAAGGTCGCTGTCAAGCGCCGCTGGGTTCACAAGATCCCCAACACCATTCCCCTGGACGAAGCTGCACTGATTGAGCCGCTGAGCGTTGGCTACCACGCTGTTGAGCGTGCAGGCGAGTTCGAAGAGGGCGCATTCGCACTGGTCACCGGTGCTGGCCCCATCGGTCTGCTGACCTCCGCAGTTCTGAAGGCTAAGGGCGCTAAGGTCATCATCTCTGAGCTGTCCCCGCTGCGCCGCCAGAAGGCTCTGGACTCCGGCGTTGCTGACTACGCTTTCTCCCCCGCAGAGGTTGACGTTCTGGCTGAGATTCACAAGCTGACCGACGGCCGTGGCGCTGACATCGCGTTCGAGTGCACCTCCGTTCAGCCCGCACTGGACCTGATTCTGGATGCTCTCAAGCCCACCGGTAAGGTCGTCATCGTCTCCATTTGGGGCAAGCCCGCTTCCCTGGATGTTCAGAAGGTTGTGCTCAAGGAGCTCGATATCCGCGGCACCATCGCATACGTGAACTCCCACCCGGAGACCATCAAGCTCGTTGAGTCCGGCAAGATTGACCTCAAGCCCTTCATCACCGGCAAGATCGCTGTGGAAGACCTGATCGACAAGGGCTTCGACACCCTGATCCACCACAACGAGACCGCTGTGAAGATTCTGGTCACCACCGACCCGGAGCGTCTGGCTGAGTAATTCAGCGTCAGCTGATGCAGCTGTTCTTCTAGCTTCCTTAGCGTAGCTAGTGTGGGGTGAGGTTCCCTTCAAGGAACCTCACCCCACTACTTTTTTGTGCGCTGACGTATTTTGAGTGCTTCTTTGCGCCGGAAGTTTTCAGTCCGAAAGTTTTCAGCACAGGCCTTTCCGAAAGGCGCATGCCAGCAAACTGCTGATGAGACTATCCGGGCATACAAAAATCCCCGGTTCCGAAGAACCGGGGATTATCTGTGCGCGAGGGGGGACTTGAACCCCCACCCTCTAATACGAGGACTAGCACCTCAAGCTAGCGCGTCTGCCTATTCCGCCACCCGCGCAGGTGACTTTCGAACGTTTTCCTTTCGGTGCCGTTCGAAGCAACACGTAATACTATACGGACTTTCTGAATACTCTGCAAATCGAATGGGCATGTTCTGCGTCACACATTCGAGGTTGGTTGGTTCGCCATGCCCCCGGTGATCTTCTCGCACCGTGAGTAATATGACCGGCACGCCCACTCAACTGCCATATTTTCGGTCATAACGACTAGAATAAAAAGCATGAATAATGAGAACCTCTCCCGCGAAGAAGCCGCAGAACGTTCGGCTCTCATCAGTGTCGACACCTACGACGTGCATGTCGACCTGACTAACGCCAAGGACCCCGAATTCGAGTCCTACCCCACCGTCACCACCGTCCGATTCTCCTGCAACACCCCCGGTGCAGAAACCTTCATCGACTACATCCACCACAGCGTCGACTCCGTTAAGCTCAACGGCACCGAACTGACCCTGGCTGATGTCGTCGACGGCGCACGCATCACCCTGCCCAACCTGCAGGCAGAAAACGTGCTCACCATCCACGGTCGCTCCTACTACTCCCGCTCCGGCGAAGGTATGCACCGCTACTTCGACCCCTCCGACGGTCGTGTTTACCTGTACACCCAGTACGAGCCCTCCGACTGCCGCCGAGTCTTCCCGAACTTCGAGCAGCCCGACCTGAAGGCAGTCTTCAACTTCCGCATCACCGCACCCAAGGACTGGGTCGTCAGCTCCAACGGCGTACTCGAAAGCCAGGTCGTAGACCCCACCGACGACTCCATCACCAAGCGAGTCTTCTCCCCCACCGCAAAGATCTCCACCTACATCACCGCAATCGTTGCCGGCGAATACTTCACCGCAACCACCACCTACAAGCCCAAGAGCAAGGTCAACAGCGGTGACATCCCCCTGGTCGCATACTGCCGCCAGTCCCTCAAGCCGCACTTCGACTACGACCACATCTTCAAGGTCACCAAAAACGGCCTGGACTTCTTCCAGGACCTCTTCGACTACCCCTACCCGTACCCCAAGTACGAGCAGGCATTCGTGCCCGAATACAACATCGGCGCAATGGAGAACCCCGGTCTGGTCACCTTCACCGAAGACTACATCTTCGTCTCCGGTGCAACCGAGGACGACCTCGAAGGCCGCACCAACACCATCTGCCACGAAATGGCGCACATGTGGTTCGGCGACCTCGTCACCATGAAGTGGTGGGACGACCTGTGGCTCAAGGAATCCTTCGCAGACTTCATGGGCACCCTCGGCGCCAAGGAAGCTAACCACTTTGAGGATGCGTGGGTCACCTTCGCGAACAACCGCAAGGCATGGGCATACATGCAGGACCAGCTGCCCACCACCCACCCCATCGTCGCTGACATCCCCCACCTGGAAGCAGCATCGCAGAACTTCGACGGCATCACCTACGCAAAGGGCGCATCCGTGCTCAAGCAGCTGGTCGCCTACGTCGGATTCGACACCTTCATCGAAGCAGCACGCGTGTACTTCAAGCGTTTCGAGTGGGGCAACACCTCCCTGAACGACTTCCTGCAGGTACTCAACGAGGTGTCCGGCCGCGACATGCAGGCATGGGCTAACGCATGGCTGCAGACCTCCGGCGTGTCCGCACTGGGCACCAAGCGCGTCTACGGCGAAGACGGCCAGCTCACCGACCTGATCCTCACCCAGGAACTGCCCGCACAGCAGCCCGCAGGTCTGGGCCGCCCCCACGTGGCAAAGCTGGAAACCTTCGCACTGACCGACGGCAAGCTCACCTCCACCGGCCTGTTCTCCCTCGAGTACCCGGCAGAGCCCGTCTCCGAGCACCGCGTGGAGCTCACCGATGAGCAGAAGAAGCTCGTTGGCGAAGCTGACCTGCTCATGCTCAACGCAGAAGACCACACCTACGCCAAGGTTGCCCTGACCGACGAAGACGGCCTGCAGGCAGCTATCGAAGGTGTCTCCACCCTCGAATCCGCACTCTCCCGCGGCCTCATCTGGGGCTCCCTCTGGGAGAACGTGCGTGATGCACGCCTGCCCGTCACCACCTACGTCGACGCAGTCGTACGCAACGTCTCCAAGGAACCGAGCGCATCCCTGCTGGGCACCATGGTCAACAACGCACAGGTCGCTATCGCAACCTTCTCCGCACCCACCGGCCGCGAGCGCCTCTACGACGCTCTCTACGACGCATTCGCAGCCGCACTGGCACAGGCTAAGCCCGGCTCCGACGAGCAGCTGATTCTGCTGCGCGCCCTGATTTCGGTCTCCACCAACGCGACCAAGGGTGAAGAGCTCTGCCGCGATATTGCCCGCGGTGCTTTCGAAGACACCACCGGCGATATTGCTGACGCAACCGGCATTCCTTACGACCAGAACCTGGGTTGGAGTGCACTGGGTGCGCTCGCAAGCCGCGACCTGGTGACCGTTGAGGATCTGGACCGTGCGGCTAAGTACAGCCCCTCCTCGATTTCTTCGAATGGTTACGCGTACGCGATTGCTGCCCTGCCCTCTGCTGAGCGTAAGGCGGCCGCTTACAAGACCATCATGGAAGACGAGTCGCTGTCGAACGACGCTCTGGCTTCGACCATTAACGGTTTTGCTCGCGGTCCGGTTGAGCTGCGTGAGTCCTACTACGACTCCTACTTTGAAGCTCTGCTGCCCATTTGGGCGTCCCGTTCGATTGGTATGGCGACCCGTATTGTGCGTGGCCTGTACCCGAAGGCTCCGTACAACACCGGCTCCACCGAGGGTCTGGGTGTTGAGGGTAACCCCTCCGTTGCGCTGGCTCAGCGTTGGCTGGAGGCGAACCCCGAGGCTCCTTCGGCTCTGCGTCGTCTGGTGCTGGAGGCTCAGGATCACGGCCACCGTTCGATTGTGGCGCAGAAGTTCAACGCTTCCCTGCAGGACTAAGCTGCATGGTTTGAGTAGCTGAGCGGGGTGCTATGACCACACTGTGAGGCTCTCAGGCTAATTGTTGTAGACCGCCGCTTGGCGCTCACCCGGTTGTGAACCGGGGGGTGTCGGGCGGCGGTCTTTTTCGCGGTTTTCTCAGCCGAAATTTTGTTTCGTGAGGCTCTAGGCGGAGGGTTCGCGGCTCTTTAGTGCGTTGGCGTGAGTCAGCGTTACCGGGGCTGATTCCCCCAAACACAAAACTATATGCACCCGGTGCTAAAAGACAGATAAATGTCACCCGTTTTTGTGAGCTGTCCGCCCTGAAAGCATGAGAGAATAGACTAGGTATCCGCTCGCTTAGACATATCAGAAGGAGTTTTCAGTGGTCGATTACGCACTCGGTGACCGCGGTAGCGTTAACATCGTCACCGATGATTACTACGAAGCAGAAACCCTCCAAATCTTCGAGGAACTGCACATCGACCGTGAACGGATCTGGTACGGTGAAGCGCGCCTGGTTCCCGAACCGGATAACCCCTACGAGCCCAATAGCATTGCCGTCTACATTGACGAATTCAAGGTAGGCCGCATGAGCGTGGAGGACTCCGCCGCGTACTGGGATTCCATTACCCGCGTAGTCGCCTCCGGCTACGAACCCATCGCGCACCTGCAGCTTTCCGCTGTTGCCGTACGCGCTGAAGGCGGCGGCATGCACGTGAAGAGCACCGGCGTGCTCTCCCTGTCCGCCCCCGGCTCTCTCTTCCCCCTCAACGACGCACCGACCCGCGCGACCCTGCTGCCCCAGGGCCCGTCCATGAAGGTGCTCGACGAGAAGGAACACTCCGAATACCTGCACAGCATCCTGCCGCCCAGCGGTGAAGGCCGCGTGATCCTGACCCTGGAAGCGAACCAGCTCAAGACCTCCGACGGCCGCTTCGTTGACAGTGTTGAGGTGCGCCACGACCGCAAGCTCGTGGGCCGCCTGAGCACCCAGATGTCTGAGCAGCTTACACCCGTCATTCGTTACGCTTTTGAGAACGACCGCCTCACCAGCGCGTGGGGCACTATTCGCGGTAACACCCTCGAGCTATCGCTGACCGTTCAGGCTGCACGCCCCGCCGACATTCCGCAGGAATGGTACGAGACTCTGCCCAACAACGTTCCGGCACTGCTACCCGCTGGCGAAGAGTACGAGGTGCCCGCCGCATTCGTACCCACCGAAGGCGAGCGCCACTACCTGGAGTCCTCCGCACAGCAGGCTCCGAAGAGGCGTCGCGGTTTCATGAGCTCCCTGACCGGCGGTTCCATTGCTTCTGAGTCGACCCACCATGAGCCCACCGCCGAGAAGCCGATGATCGAGTACAGCCTGGAAGAAGAGGAGTACTACGAGCCGAACGAACGTGACCGCCTGGTGAACCTGGTCAAGGGTGCAGGCCTCGCCGTTCTGGTCGCCGGCCTGCTCTCGATGCTGTGGACCCCGATGCTCGGCATCCTCATCGCTATCCTGGGTGGCGCTGTTGCGGCAGTCGCCTTCTACTTTGGTCGTCAGACCTACTACGACGACTACGAAGCCTACGACGAGTACGAGGACGAAGAGGCTACCGAGGACGAGGAAGAGCCTGAATCGAAGGCATAAGCTTCCCCCTAAGACCATATGCACAAAGGGCGGCTACCCACCATTACAGTGAGGTAGCCGCCCTTTTGCGTACCCGGTTTCTCCCGGAACGGTTAACCAGGAACGGTTAAACACAGCGGGGGCGAAAGCCCCATCAGCTTTCACCCCCGCAAGGAGTCACATCTTAGTCCTGGCCGTAAGTCGCCATGAACTGATCCATGCTGTCATGTTGCAAAGCATAGGACAGGTTAGCGTTCGCAGCCTGGTTCACGATAACAATCGACTGACCGTCGTAGGACCAACCCGGGCCTGCGTTCGGCAGGGTGGTCATACGCATCGTGGTGTCACCGCTGGTCAGCACCGGAGCCGCAATCTGAGCAATCTGTGCCGCATTCAGACCGGAGTCCACACGCATATAACCAGCAATAGACTCAACAGCAGACTGGAAAGAGCCCACATTATCCAGTGCACCCTTAGACTTCATCGTGTTGTACAGACCGCGCAGGAACGCACGCTGGTTACGAACACGCTGGTAGTCACCATCAGCAAACTGGTAACGAGCACGCACGAAGGCGAGTGCCGCACCGCCGTCCATGTGCTGCACACCCTGCTTGAAGGACCAAATGTTGATATCGAAGTTGAAGGGAACCTGAACATCCACACCGCCGACCGAGTTCACCAGAGCCTTGAAGCCCTCAAACTCAATCTCAGCCACGTGATCAATCTTGATACCCAGCAGGTTCTCAACGGTTGCCACCTGCAGAGAAATACCGCCGTAGTTCAGTGCCGCGTTAATCTTTGCCGCGCCGTAGCCGGGGATGTTCACCCAGGTATCACGCATAATTGAGACCAGGTACACGCCCTTACCATCAGCAGGGATGTGAGCAAGCATGATGCTATCTGCACGGGAGCCGCTCACCTGAGCTGCTTCAGAACCGGAACGGGTATCGCTACCGAGCAGCAGGATGTTCTTACCGGGACCTTTGACAGTGTTGTAGCTGTAACCGTCATCCAGGATGCCGTCGCCGTCCTTATCGTGCTCGCTCGCGTTAGCTGCAAGAGCCGCAGCAGCATTGGAGCCGTTCTCACCGTTTGCGGAACCGCCGTTACCGTTAGTGCCGTTCTTGCCGGTGTCCGAGTTGGTGACGGTCGGAGCCTTCAGCTCCGTCATATTGAGCTTCTTAGCCTCGCCAAGCTGCTCCTTAATTTTGCTGAGGTCTTCATCCACCTTAGTGATGGAGTCAAACTTCTCGGTCTTGCTATCCCAGGTGTGGCCAGCACGCCAAATAAAGAAACCAATACCGAGGGTAATAACCAGCAGAAGAATCAGCAGGATCAGCAGAATACGCTTGACCCATTTCTTCTTCTGCGACGGTTCAGAGTGAGCGTCGCTCATTAAGTTGTCCTTTGTTTGAGGTGGTGATACGCGAGGCGCGCAGCGCATCCAGCGAAGTCTCTAGAATGCAGAGAGCCGGAAAATACCCGCCCGATACGGGGCGGTGCTGGAGGGCGCAGAAAATGCACAGCTCGCAAAATACTTACTCATTGTAACGCCGTCAGCTGGTCTACGCACCGGCGAACGAAAGGTTTTACATTACAACTTTCCTCACGTTTGGGCGAATATTGCAGCTCTCACCATAAAACGCACAATGCCCCGCCTCCTTAAAAGCCAAGGAGAACGGGGCATTGATTTCGCTAAAAAGCAAAACTGGGACAGAAGATTTACTTCTTGCCGAAGTTGCCGAAGCGTGCGTTGAAGCGCTCGACGCGACCTGCGGAGTCCATGATGCGCTGCTTACCGGTGTAGAACGGGTGCGACTCAGACGAGATTTCAACCTCGACGATCGGGTACTCGTTGCCGTCTTCCCACTTCTCGGTCTTGTCCGAGGTCATGGTGGAACGGGTCAGGAAGACCTTGCCGGATGCGAGGTCGCGGAACAGAACCAGGTTGTAGTCCGGGTGGATTTCTGCCTTCATTGATTACCTTCTTCTGCTACTGGATTTTGCCAGTAGCCCTTATATAGATGGAGTAGGTTTTTCGATGTGCAGCTATCGAGAAAATCTCAGAGCGCATCACCATTGTGCCCGCATAGGGCGCGCACAACCCATTAAGGGTACCACCTTCACGGATTAAATCCCAGTACGTTCCCTCACAGGCACCAACCTACACCCCGCAAGGGCACCCGAAGAAGGCACTCACGCGGGTCAATAACCAGGTTAGACCTCAGCTTATGAACGCGGGCGGGTCTCCCAGAACGCCACGGCGCTCGCCGCCGCAACATTCAAAGAATCCACACCGTGCGACATCGGAATCATCACCGTATCGTCACACGCCGCCAAGGTGCGGGGCGACAGACCGTGCCCCTCCGTACCCAGAATCAGCGCAAGCTTATCATCCCGGCGAGCAGACAGCTCCTCCAGGGTTAGCGAGTCCTCCTCCAGCGCCAACGCCGCGCTCTTAAAGCCCAGCTCGTGCAGGGTCTGCAAGTCAGCAGGCCACGACTCCAAGCGAGCCCACGGCACCTGAAAAACAGTACCCATCGACACGCGAATCGAGCGGCGATACAGCGGATCAGCACACCGCGGAGTCACCAGCACAGCATCCACGTTCAGCGCGGCAGCCGAACGGAAAATAGCTCCCACATTCGTGTGGTCCACAATATCTTCCAAAATCGCCACGCGAGAGGCGCCCTGCAGCAACTGCTCCAGAGGCTGCGGCGCCGGACGAGCCATCGCCGCCAACGCACCACGATGCAGATGAAAACCGGTCACCCGCTCCAGGTGCTCTTCACTACCCACATACGCGGGAGTGTCAGGATGGGCGCGCAAAACATCCGCCAAATCATCAGCCCACTTCTCACTCATCAGGAAAGAAACGGGCTGATGACCGGCAGCGAGCGCACGACGAATCACCTTCGAGGACTCCGCAATGTAAATACCCCACTGCGGTTCCATGGCGCTACGGAGCTTCACGTCGGTCAGCTGCGTGTAGTAGCGCAAATCCTGCTCGGGTGCCTGCGCCAGGGCCGTGACCGACTCGATGGCGTAGACACGCTCGGCACGCTCAGCGATTTGTTCGGCGCTCAGCTGCTTCGGGGCACGGCTCATGCGCGCTTGAACGCGGAGTAACGACCCGCGGAGGTGACGGTCAGAGCCAGGTCCATGTCGTAGGTTGCAGCGAGGTTCGCCTCGGTAATGGTGGACAGAATCGGACCTGCAGCGACCACGCCGCCGTCACGGATCAGCAGGGCGTGGGTGAAGCCCGCCGGGATTTCCTCAAGGTGGTGGGTGATGAGCACGGTAGCCGGTGCGTAGGGGTCAGCGGCAAGTGCGGTCAGACGCTCGACCAGGTCCTCACGGCCGGAGATGTCCATACCTGCGCCGGGCTCGTCCAGCAGCAGCAACTCGGGGTCGGTCATGAGGGCGCGGGCAATCAGTGCACGCTTGCGCTCGCCGTCGGAGAGGGAACCGAAGGTGCGGTCAGCGAGGGTATCGACACCCCACTCAGCCAGCAGCTCGGTCGCACGCTCGTCGTCCATGACGTCGTATTCTTCCTTCCAACGGCCGGACACAGCGTACGCTGCGGTCACGACAACGTCAGAGACCTTCTCATTGGCGGGAATCTGGGTAGCCGAAGCACCGGAGGACAGACCAATGCGCGGGCGCAGGTCGAACACATCAACAGCGCCGAGGGTCTCGTCAAGGATTTCAACCTCGCCGCTGGTCGGGTGCAGGCGGGCTGCCGCAATCGAAAGCAGAGTGGACTTACCGGCGCCGTTGGGGCCCAGAACGACCCAGCGTTCACCTTCGTTCACAGTCCACGAAACGTTGTTAAGGATGGGGCGGCCGCCGCGAATCACGGAGACATTCTGAAGGTTGAGTACGGTGCTCATGGTTCTTCTTCCAGTGAGTTAGATGGATGGGATGCGCCCCCACCCCGCAACCCGTGCCGGGTTATCGGAGCGGTTGGCGCACATAGTGCGCGGGCACCCCACATTGGGTTCCTCGCGCAAAATCTAGGAGCTATAGGGGGCTCAGGGGCTATAGGTGCCGCCGCGTCGAAGGCGGCGCGCCTCATCAAATGTACCTTGTCAGATGTACCTTGTCAGGGGTGCGGGTGCATCCGCAACGGCACCTATAGCAGCTGAAGTTATTAGTCGATGAAGCCGCGTGCGCCGCCGACCAGCTCAACGTGGCCGGTCTCAACGTCTGCGGTGACCATCTTCGCGATTTCCTGCGCGAACTCGTTGACGGTGTAGAGCTTGCCGGCGGTTTCGCGGCGCTGCTCAATAGCGCCGGGGTGCAGGCGGTTCAGCAGGGTTGCGGTGACGGTGCCTTCAATCATGTCAGCGGACACGACGACCAGGGAGATACCCTTCTCGGAGAGTGCGGGGATCTCGGCGATCAGTGCATCTTCACCGGCGCGCTTGGACTCTGCGACGGGCTTGTACTCGTCCATGGTCTCAACCTCGCGGATGAAGTGCGCCTGGTGGCTGGTCACGAACACGATGCGTGCGCCTTCGGGCATCTTCTCCGCAGCCAGGCGTGCCAGGTTCAGCTGTGCGTCACGGTTCAGGCGCATTGCGTAGTCTTCGCCCATGCCGGTTTCCATGCCGCCCGAAGCGTTCAGGATCAGGTAGTCCAGGGAGCCGAAGGTCTCTACGGCGGTGTTGACGAGGTTCTGCAGGTCCTCGCTGTTGGTCACGTCAGCCTGCACTGCGATTGCCTTGCCGCCAGCCTCTTCAATGGCCTTGACGATCTTGTTCGCGCGCGGTGCCTTAGAGCGGTAGTTCACCACAATGTTCGCGCCCTCAGCGGCGAGAATCTGTGCGGTGTCTGCGCCAACGCCGCGGGAGGAGCCGGTAATGATGATGGTCTTGCCGGTCAGCTGTGCCATAGTTTTATGTCCTTAAGTCTAGAAAGGGTACGCCCACGCTCGGGCGCTTCATGCAGTCCGTACGGGTGGGGGTTAGTGACCCATGCCCAGGCCGCCATCAACGGGGATGACAGCGCCAGAAATGTAGCTAGCCTCATCGGATGCGAGCCAGCGAATCACGCGAGCGACCTCTTCCGCCTCAGCGAAACGACCAGCCGGGATGGATGCCAGGTAGTTCTTCTTGGTCTCTTCGGGCAGAACCTCGGTCATAGCGGTGTTAATGAAGCCCGGCGCCACCACGTTAGCGGTGATGTTACGGCCACCCAGCTCGCGGGTAATGGAGCGTGCCATACCGACCAGTGCCGCCTTAGATGCGGAGTAGTTGACCTGGCCGGGGGAACCGTACAGACCCACCACGGAGGAAACCAGGATGATGCGGCCGCGCTTGAGCTTCAGCATGCCCTTGATGGCACGCTGAACCACGCGGAAAGAACCGGTGAGGTTGGTGTCAATGACGTCGGTGAAGTCGGATTCCTTCATACGCATCAGCAGCATGTCGCGGGTGATACCTGCGTTGGCGACCAGCACCTCCACGGGGCCGAATTCTGCCTCAATTTCCTTGAATGCTTCGTTAATGCTGTCGGCATCGCGTACATCTGCCTTGACGGCGAAAAATTCTTCGGGGGCTTCACCGCTACGGTAGGTGATGCAGACGTTGTGTCCTGCTGCCTGGAATTCCTTGGCAATTTCGTAGCCGATGCCTCGGTTGCCGCCGGTGACCAGCACGGTCTTGGGAGTGTTCTCGCTCATGAGCTTCCTTGATGAGTCGACCCCTCGCGATTAGAGCCGATGCAGCGGCTCCACGGTTGGGGTGTGGACGGATGGACAGTCGAACCTTATTTTACCGCGTTTTAGGGCGATGGTGCCGCAGGCTACACTCCACTCTTGAACGCTGAACACCTACTCCCCTTCTTTTGCATACTTCATCAGGCGCGTACACTAGCTGAAGCGGAACAGCCCGCGCCCCCTTTCTGCGGGCTCGCGCGGGCACGGAATAACACCGCACGTAGAGGCGCAATAGTAAGGATAAGAAAACATGGATCTGCTCGGTTCACTCTCTCAGGATGCACAGCCCGAGTACGCCAAGTGCTCCCGCAAGGGCTGCCAGCAGGCGGCAGAATTTCAGCTGCTCTGGAACAACCCGAAGGTGCACACCCCCGAGCGCCGCAAGATCTGGTTGGCATGCTCCGAGCACGTGGGCTGGCTGGAGAATTACCTGCGCGAGCGTGAGTTCTGGAAGCAGACTCTTCCGTTTGAAGGGTAGTGCCAGGTGGGAGGTAGCTCCGTTTGAGGAATAACTCCACCTATCGAAAGTAATTTCGATATATGCTATATTTGTTCTAATGAGTTCGGGTGAATATCCCGGCACGCTGGGCAATCACACTCACTAGGCAACCACGCTCACTAGGCAATCACGCTCGCCGGGCAATCACAGCAAGGAGGCACCTCCCCATGATGGGCTATTCGCACACTGTCAGCGCCGCAGCTAGCTGGCTAGTGCTCGTCGAGACGGGAGTGGTGCAGGTTCCCGATACCCCCACCCTCATCGTGACCACCCTGGCGTGCGCCGGCGCGGGCATGCTACCGGATATTGACCATCACAACGGCAGTATCGCCAACTCCATTCCGCCCATTTCACGCTGGGTAGCACGCATTGTCGGGGCAGTCAGCGGAGGACACCGCAAGGGAACGCACTCTATTCTGGGGCTGGTAGCCTTCTGGGCGATTGCCTATTTCAGTGCCAACCTGAGCTACAACGGAATCCCCTGGGCTTCACTACTTCTTGCCGCATTCTCGGGCGGTCTAGCCTTACGTGTGCTCGGTGCGCCGGGTGGATGGATCGGTGCCGTCGCCCTCGGGTACGCCGCCCACACGACCGATTCGCTAGCACTACTCCCCTGGGCCATTTCGGTCGGCGCCACGATTCACCTGATTGGCGACCTACTGACGACCCGCGGACTACTGCCCCTCTACCCCATTGTTATTAAGCCCCTGGTGGCGTCCCCCCTATGGAAAAAGAGCGGCTACATGGCGCTCCCAATCCTGGGTGATGCTGGCAGCGTACGTGAGAAAGCACTCGTTCTAGCACTGACCGGGTACGTCGCCTGGTACGCGGCAGCAATGATGGGCTTTATCGAATACCCCCTGCAAATGTTCGGGCTGGGTATTCACGCCGCATAACTAAATTCTCAACGCATAACTAAATTCTCCATGAGAACAGCATCAAAGAGGACAGCAAAGCGCCCCGTCACTTCCCTACGGAAGCGCCGGGGCGCTTTTCTAATCCTTATCCCGACCTATCGGGGTGAGAGATTAAGCGTCCTGGATGGGCCAGAAGACGTCAACCTCAACGTTCTCTTCACCGGAGGTGGGGTACTTCTCGAACTCAGTGTTGTGCATTGGCAGTTCTCCTTCGTGAGCGGGCGGGAATCTCTTCTCCCCCGCGTTAGCTCACCATCTGTAGTGAGCCCTAATGTTTCGCATTTGCGTCCTCGCAATGGCGGGAACAGTTACAAGTCTACGCCCCATGCATGTTGGGTTTCCACCATTTTTCCCACAATGTATGTAGAGACACATGAAAAATTTAAAAAGCCCACACAGACCCCCTGAAATATCGCCTGAGAGCTTTTCTTTCCCTCGGGAAAACCCACAAGGCAACATTATTTCCCGTCAAATACGGCATGAGTTTCGTGTGTCAGAACCCATAGTTCCCATGCACGGGAACGCAATAACACCACATATGATCAGAAAACAATACAACCCCACGGGTCAGGTCACATTTTTCGGCACTATTCACGAGAGAAATACCGACAACATCTTCCGCAACACATCTTCAGAACATAGAAATACGCCCCGAACAATACGCCCCGGATAATACACCCCGCACAATAAAACAACGAGCAATACACGCAAAGAGGCCCCGGCGCCACACGGCACCGGAGCCTCCCCCATACTTTTATGCCAGCGAATAGTGCTTTACGCCAGCGAAATCAGATCCTGGTAATCCTTCGACCACAAATCCTCCACCGCATCCGGCAGAAGCAGCACACGCTCAGGATCCAGCGCCTCCACGGCACCCTCATCGTGAGAAACCATCACAATGGCGCCCTGGTACGCCTTCAACGCGTTCAGAATCTCCTCACGCGAGGCGGGGTCCAGGTTGTTGGTCGGCTCATCAAGCAGCAGCACGTTCGCACTCGACGCCACCAGGGTCGCCAGGGACAGACGGGTCTTCTCGCCACCGGAAAGCACACCGGCAGGCTTATCCACGTCATCACCGGAGAAAAGGAACGAACCCAGAATCGTACGCACGCGGGTGTCGTCCAGATCCGGCGCGGCAGACTTCATGTTCTCAAAGACAGTGCGGTCACCATCAAGAATTTCGTGTTCCTGCGCAAAATAGCCCAGCTTCGCGCCGTGACCGTACACGACCTCACCCGTATCAGGCTGAGTGGAACCAGCCAGCATGCGCAGCAGAGTGGTCTTACCGGCACCGTTCAGACCCAGCACCACCACGCGCGAACCGCGGTCAATCGCCAAATCAACGTCCGTGAAAATCTCCAGAGAGCCGTAGGACTTTGACAGACCCTGGGCAGAGAGCGGCGTCTTACCGCACGGCGCCGGATCCGGGAAGCGAATTGCCGCAACCTTATCGCTCTGACGCTCCTCCTCCAGGCCGCGCAGAAGCTTCTCAGCACGCTTAATCATCTGCTGAGCGGCAACAGCCTTCGTCGCCTTCGCGCGCATCTTATTCGCCTGCTCCATCAGAGCATTCGCCTTCTTCTGCGCATTCGCACGCTCACGCTTGCGGCGGTGCTCATCCTGCTCACGCTGAGTCAGATAGTTCTTCCAGCCCATGTTGTACTGGTCAATCACGCAGCGGTTCGCATCCAGGTAGAAGACGCGGTTGACGACCAGCTCCATCAGGTCAACATCGTGGCTAATGACCATCAGGCCGCCCGAGAAGTTCTTCAAGAAATCGCGCAGCCACAGAATCGAGTCGGCATCCAGGTGGTTGGTCGGCTCATCCAGCAGCATGGTGTCCGCATTGGAGAAGAGAATACGCGCCAGCTCCACACGGCGACGCTGACCACCCGACAGAGTGGACAGCGGCTGGGCGAGCACACGCTCCGGCAAATCCAGGTTGGAGGTGATGACCGCCGCCTCCGACTCCGCCGCGTAGCCGCCGCCGGCAATGAACTCAGCCTCAAGGCGGTCGTAGCGGCGCATACCCTTAGCGCGCACCGCCGGGTCCTCACTCGCCATGTCTTCCTGCGCCTGACGCATCTTGCGCGCCACACCGTCCAGGCCGCGCGCCGAGAGGATGCGGTCACGAGCCAGCTGGCTCATGTCATCCACCTTGGGGTCCTGCGGCAGGTAGCCGATAGTGCCGCTGCGGGTCACCGTACCGTCAGCGGGCAGGGTCAGACCGGCAAGCACCTTAGTCATAGTGGTCTTACCGGCACCGTTGCGGCCCACCAGACCGATCTTGTCACCCTTATCGATGCGGAAGGTGACCTCTTCCATGAGCAGGCGCGCGCCTGCACGCAATTCGAGGTTCTGTACAGCAATCATGGGTGCCTTTCCGGATGGCGTCTGGTGTGTGGGTTGATAGTGCTCGGTAGGCGGGACTCGCCGGGCTAGAAGTAGCGAGCGCGCGGAGCACCTCATCAATTTTAGTGCAGGTGTGCCGAGTGCGCATGTGGGGCACCTTTTGTTTTTGTGGCGTGAGGTGTACGATACATACCGGACACCATTCATAGAACATTGTTCAAAACTGGGTTGTGACAAGCAGTCAACCACCGCTACCCTCAACTCTGCAGAAAAATTTGCGGAGAAATACGTACCAAAGGAGCACCACCCCAATGACCGATTCCGTGCGCGAATCAGCCCAGGCAACCCAGGCACCGCGCCGTAACGTAGCGGCAAAGACCTCGCTCGCCACCGACCTCTCCCTCATTGCAGTGTTCGCTGGCTTTATCGCCGCGCTCGCCATCATGCCCGCCATGAGCCTGGGCGGCATCGCGGTTCCCTTCACCTTCCAGACCCTTGGCATTTACATCACCGCGCAGGTGCTCGGCGGCAAGCGCGCCACCGCCTCCGTGGCACTGTACCTGCTGGTTGGTTTTGCTGGCCTGCCCATCTTCGCTAAGGGCGGCGCCGGCCTGGGTACGCTCGCCTCCCCGAGTGCCGGCTACCTGCTCGGATTCCTGCCCTTCGCCGCTATTGCCGGTACCCTCGCTTACCTGTTCACCCGCAACACCCGTTCGGTGGGTGCGACCTTCCTCATGGCTCTGCTTGCGAACTTCTGCGGTTTTGTGGTTCTGACCGCCTGCGGTATCGCCGGTATGATGGTGAACGCCCACATGACTTTTGACGCCGCATTCAGCGCGGCAATGGTATTCGTTCCCTGGGATCTGGTGAAGTCCACGATCGCGGTTCTGGTTGGTTTGTCGGTGCGCCGCGCCTTCCCGTCCCTGGCTTCTGCCCAGCGTTAAAGGCACACAATGTGCCGCACGAGAGGATAGCTATGTTTTTTCGCCGCTCCACGCGCCAGCCTGCACCGCAGCAGGTACAGGGCGAACAGGCGGTGAGCGCCTCTACCAGCATGCCCGCCCTTGAGCTTGAATCGGTAAGTGTTTTCACCGAGCTGCCCGAAGGCGGGCATCGCCGTATTCTCAAGGATGTGAGCCTGCGGTTCACGGCGAAGCGCACCGCGGTTCTGGGTCTGAACGGTAGCGGTAAGTCTACCCTGCTGGGGCTTTTCAACGGGCTCACCCACCCGGATGAAGGTATTGTACGCGTGAACGGTGTCGACACCCTGGAGGTGCTGAGCCGCGGCTCGAAGGGTGCGGGTGCTCGCGGTAATTTGCAGGGCGCTTTTGAGGGTGTGGGCATGCTTTTCGCCCAGCCGGAGGCGCAGCTGATTATGCCCACCGTTGCCGAAGATATTGACCTGAGCCTGCGCCGTGCCGCAGCCGTTGAAGGTAGTGCCCTCAGCGGTGATCAGCGCCGCGAACGGATTCGTGAACTGCTCCGTGAGCGCGGCCTCGAACGTCTGGAGGACCAGAGCGTTTTTACCCTCTCAGGAGGCGAAAAGCAGCTGGTCGCTCTCACCAGTGTGCTGGCGGCGCGCCCGCAGATTCTTCTGCTCGATGAGCCGACCACCCTGCTGGATTTGCGCAATCGCGCGCGGCTGCTGAAGCATTTGGAGTCGCTGGATCAGATGCTGGTTCTCAGCACGCACGACCTGGATTTGGCGGCGTCCTGCGATGAAGCCGTGATCATTCATGACGGCCGTCTACTCGCTCAGGGGGATGCGGCGCAGCTGGTGCAGCAGTACCGCACGTGGTGTGCCGAGGGGTTCCCCAACGAGGGCGCTACCGAAGGTCTGGACTCGTCAGGAGGCGCGCATGGGCGCTAACACGCCGCGCGTGAATCCCCGCCCCGCCTCCCAGGGCTCGGATTTCAACCCCGGTACCCTGCTGGTGGGTTTCTACCAGCCATTGAACACGCCGGTGCATCGGGTGCCGCTGTGGCTCAAGGGCACGCTCTTCTTTGGGCTGTTCCTGCTGTTGGCGGTGACCGGCTGGCAGGTGGCGCTGGTGGCTTTGGTCGCATCCACGCTCTGCGCGTTGTGGGCCGGTGTGCCTGCTTCCCAGCTGTGGCTGGTGGTTCGCACGCTGTCTCTGCTGCTACTGATCATGGTCGCCTACTATGTGTTTACGGGGCAGTACGCCTCCGGCGCGGATGCTATCGCGACCATGCTGACGGCTTTCTACGCTTCCCGTACCCTGTTGGTGAGCACTCCCCTGCCGGTTCTGATTGACGGCTTTGTGAAGCTGTGTTCGCCGCTGCGTTTCGTGGGTCTTTCTCCCGAGCGTCTGGGTCTGCTGATTGCGTTGATGGTCCGGTCGATTCCGGCGCTCATGGACCGTTGGGGTGCGTTGCGCAGGGCGGCGGTGGCGCGTAATCTGCCCAAGCGCATGTATTGGCGGTTGCTGATTCCGTGGGTGGTGCAGGCGGTTGATTACGCGACGGCGACCGCTCGTGCTTTGCGGGCACGACACGTGGACGAGCTGAAATAGCGCAGATACGCGAGAGGGGCGGGGTGAACCGTAAAGTTCACCCCGCCTCTTCGCTGTGCCTCGCCTAGCTTAGGCGGGTGGTTTAGGGCGTTTCAATGAGGAGCGCCGCCGGGAGCTGCTCCCACCACAGGTACCAGTCGTGCTGGCCGTAGAGCGCCTCCACAAGCTTGTCGAAGCCGCGGTAGACACGCACCGGCATCGCCGAGGAAACCATCGTGTGCTCGACCGCCAGGATCTCTGCGTCGCGGCGGGTTGTGACCGGTACAGGCGTGTAGAACTCGATAAAGTCCGAGGCGATAACAGCCGGGTAGGCGTCGTCGCGTTCAAACCAGTAGCGGGCAATGGACAGCATCGCCTCGGGGCTGGGGCTGGAGTCCCACCCACCGAAGGGCAGGTAGGCGAACACCCCGGAAGCATCCCACAGCGGCAGGTCCATGATGAGCAGTTCCGCGGCGCTGTCAATGTCGGTGGCTTTGACCTTCTCATTGATGATGCCGGCGGTCAGTTCGAAGGGGTACTCCGCTTTCAGCGGCATAGCGATATCGTCTTCACCGAGTTCGCCGTTTTCCATGAGGAGGCGGTAGGTCTGCAGGTAGGTGCTCTCGTTCAGGTGCCGGAACGCCTCGTGCGCGGCAATTTCTACACCGACCTGGTCCAGGTAATGGTGATGGTCGGTGATGAGCTCGTGTGCGTACCGTTCGACGGTGTCAGCGGTGATGTTCTGCACGGGCGTTGAAGTACGCAGGGAGACGTTATTCTCAATAGTCCCGAGCAGGGTCGGGTCGAGGGCAACCACGATGGGGGTTGTTCCCCGGTTCTTGCCCTCGTAAAGGTGTTCGAGGTATCGCCGGTTAAGTTCGGCTCGTGGGGCGCCGTGGCGGATTCGCTCGTGTGGGTAGGGATACAAAGCGACGAAGCGCTCATAGAGCTCTGCCATGGTGTTCTCCGATGTTTGGTTGCCCCCAGTTTATCGCGTATTTTCGCGCAAAAATACGGGTTTTTGAAGGTTTTAGCAGGGCGCGGAGGGCGCGCGATTTTTTCGTTTGATGAGTGTGTATCGGTGTGTGCTAAACACGCTTAAACTGCCTTAGTGTTGGGCGGTTTGCGCGCCGATTTTCGCTAGAAAAAGTTAGAAATTTTTCGCCACCATATGAGATTTTGGGCGAGTTACACCGGGCGGTACCACAGGGTTCGGCGGACACTTTCGCGGAGGGGCGGGCGCCTCCTGAATGTCTGTTACCAACCGCAGATACACGGCAGAAAGGGCACCAAACCCACAATTTCAGAAGGAAAAACACTCAGTATTCTTCTTCGGCGCGTCATATTTGACGTATTAGGGGTTTTTCGGGCGAGTTCCGTCACTGCCGCGTAGCTGCTGGAGTAAAGTGTTGGTACCAGCTACCACCCGTGCCGCGTTGGTACGGAAAACGCCGCTGGGACCATCAACTCGCAGGAGTTCAAACCAACGGAGGTTCTCATGTCGAATAACTACTACAAAGAGATGGTTCGCCTGGCTGACAGCATTGCTGATAAGGCGCATGAGGGGCAGACTGATCGTAACGGCTGGCCCTATATCTCCCATCCCCGCCGTGTGGCTCTTGGGGTGCGTAAGCTTGCTAGTGAGTTGGCTGCCGCAACTCACCCCGATATCTCTTTGGAGGAGCTGAAGGCTGAAGCGCAGATTGTGGCGCTGCTGCATGACACGGTGGAGGATACCGGCGTTTCTCTCGCTTTCTTGGCGCGTCATTTCTCGGCGCGTATTGTGGATGCGATTGAGGCTTTGACCCGCCGCCCGGGTGAGTCGCGTGAGTCGTATCTGAGCCGGGTGCGTGTGAATGATTTGGCTCGTCTGGTGAAGCTTGCCGATATTGCGGATAATACTGACCCGAAGCGTTTGGCTCTTCTGGAGGAACCGACTCGTACCTGCCTCATGATTAAGTATGAGCACTCGCTGAAGCTGCTGCACCTGAACGACTAGGTAGACGACTCCTCGTCTTAGCGATGTAAGGAACCCCCGCCTCCGCCGCGTACACGGTACACGGAAGGCGGGGGTTCTTTTCCCGGAAGGCACAAACCCAAGCAGACACAAAAATACCCGCCCGGTGCCGAAGGCTTACACCTTCCGCATCGGGCGGGTACTTATCTGCGAGTCAGGAGCTTAGATGTTGAAGCCCAGCGCGCGCATCATATCGCGGCCGTCCTCAGTAATACGCTCCGGGCCCCACGGCGGCATCCAAACCCAGTTCACACGCCAAGAATCAACCAGGTTATCCAGGTTCGTCTGAACCTGCTCCTCAATAACCTCCTGCAGCGGGCACGCCGCGGTAGTCAGAGTCAGGTCCAAAATGAGGGTTCCATCCTCATCCCAGCGCAGACCGTAGAGCAGACCGAGGTCAACAATATTGACGCCAAGCTCCGGGTCAATGACCTCCTTGAGGGCTTCCTCAATCTCTTCCTGAGGAACACGACCCTGCACAGTCTCAGTCATAGTTCTATCTTTCTGTCAGAATCCGGTAAGGAGAAGAAGCTTACTTCTTACCCACGTAAGCTACGTAGCCCTCTTCTTCCAGGCGGTCAGCCAGCTCGGGGCCGCCCTGGTCAACCATCTTGCCGTCCACGAACACGTGCACGAACTGCGGCTTGATGTAGCGCAGGATGCGGGTGTAGTGGGTAATCAGCATGACGCCCATGTCGTTCGCTTCGTGCGCACGGTTCACGCCCTCAGACACGATCTTCAGTGCGTCAACGTCCAGACCGGAGTCGGTCTCATCCAGGATGCCGAACTTGGGCTTGAGCAGCTCCAGCTGAAGGATCTCGTGGCGCTTCTTCTCACCACCGGAGAAGCCCTCGTTCACGTTACGTGCGATGAACGCGGGGTCAATCTCCAGGTTCTTCATGGCTTCCTTAACGTCCTTGGTCCAGGTACGCAGGGAGGGAGCCTGACCGTCCACAGCGGTCTTAGCGGAACGCAGGAAGTTGGACATGGTCACACCGGGAATCTCCACCGGGTACTGCATAGCCAGGAACAGGCCTGCGCGTGCACGCTCGTCCACGCTCATCTCGGTGATGTCCTCACCGTCGAGCAGGATCTGACCGGAGTCAACCTGGTACTTGGGGTGGCCAGCAATGGTGGAAGCCAGAGTGGACTTACCGGAACCGTTCGGGCCCATGATTGCGTGAATCTCGCCCGAGTTGATGGTCAGGTTAACGCCCTTCAGGATGGGCTTGGTGGTTTCGTCGTCGAGGATAACCGAGACGTGAAGGTCCTTGATTTCAAGAGTAGACATTGATTTCTCCTGGTAAAGCTTAGTTGTTGCTGAGGGCGAGCTCTGCCTCAAGGGCCTCGGTGAGCTGCTCTTCAAGTTCGGGAACACGAATCTGCTGAATAATCTCGTTCAGGAAGCCGCGCACGACCAGACGGCGTGCCTCAGCCTCCGGAATACCGCGAGCCTGCAGGTACCACAGGTGCTGCTCATCGAGCTGGCCGGTGGTGGATGCGTGGCCGGCGCCCTCAATCAGGCCGGTCTCAATCTCCAGGTTCGGCACGGAGTCGGCGCGGGGGCCAACTTCCAGCAGCAGGTTACGGTTCAGCTCGTAGGTGTCGGTGCCTTCTGCATCCTTACCAATCAGAACGTCACCAACCCATACGGAGTGCGCACCCTTACCCTGCAGCGCGCCCTTGTAGGTCACGCGGGACTTGCAGTTGGGTACGGAGTGGTCCACGAACAGGCGGGACTCAATGTGCTGGCCGGCGTCTACGAAGTACAGGCCGTACATTTCAGTCTCAGCGCCGGGAGCGGTGAACTTGGTGGAGGGGGTCACGCGCACCAGGTCGCCGCCGAGGGACACCACAACGTGCTTGAAGCGTGCGTTGCGGCCCAGCTTAGCGTAGTGTGCGGAGGCGTGGATTGCGTCGTCAGCCCACTGCTGCACGGAAACAACGTTCAGCTCAGCCTCGTCGTTCACTACGAACTCAACATTCTGTGCCAGGACGGTGGAGCCGGTGTGGCGCAGAACCACGACAGCCTTCGAGAAAGGCTTAGCCTCAATCACGATGTGCTGTGCGGCAGGCTCGTTGCCGGTGCCGGTGATGTCGATTTCCACGTGCTCAGCCAGTTCAGCTTCGGCGGGGATGGTCACCACGGTTGCTTCGGTGAAGCTGGACCACGCGTTCGCTGCCACACGGTCCTCGGGGATACCTGCGGAGCCGATGCGTGCATCCTCGCGGGAGACGGTCTCAACCTGAACCTGCTCGGGTGCAGTAATCTGCGGTGCCGGTGCGGTGCCGGTCAGCTTCTCCAGGTGCAGGCCGCCCAGACGCTTCAGCGGGGTGAAGCGCCAGTCCTCTTCACGACCGGTCAGGGGTGCGAAGTCCTCCACGTTGTAGGAGGTCTTACGCTCTGCACGGGATGCTTCAAGTACCTTCTGGATATTGTTCGGGTTGGAGCCCTGGTGGTGTGCCTCGGTGGCACGGTACAGGGTGTCATCGTGGGCGAACTCGGTGGCGAGCTTCTCACCCTCCTGGTCCATGCCGGGGATGATCGGGGAGTGGTAACCCAGGGTTTCTTCGTTGGTCGGCATTAGCCCACAGATCCTTCCATCTGAAGTTCGATCAGGCGGTTCAGTTCGAGTGCGTACTCCATCGGCAGCTCACGTGCGATGGGCTCAACGAAGCCGCGGACAATCATTGCCATTGCTTCTTCTTCGCTCAGGCCGCGCTGCATCAGGTAGAACAGCTGGTCCTCGGAGACGCGGGAAACGGTCGCCTCGTGACCCATGGTCACATCGTCCTCGCGGACATCCACGTAGGGGTAGGTGTCGGAGCGGGAGATGGTGTCCACCAGCAGTGCGTCACAGACCACGGAGGACTTGGAGTGCTTAGCGCCCTCACGAACCTGAACCAGGCCGCGGTATGCGCTGCGGCCGCCGTTACGTGCCACGGACTTGGACACAATGGTCGAGGAGGTGTTCGGCGCAATGTGAACCATCTTCGAGCCGGTGTCCTGGTGCTGACCCTCACCCGCGAATGCGATGGACAGGGTCTCACCCTTAGCGTGCTCGCCGACCATGTAAACAGCCGGGTACTTCTGGGTGACCTTGGAGCCGATGTTGCCGTCCACCCATTCCATGGTGGCGCCCTCGTGCGCAACCGCACGCTTAGTCACCAGGTTGTAGACGTTGTTCGACCAGTTCTGGATGGTGGTGTAGCGAACGCGTGCGTTCTTCTTCAGCACAATCTCAACCACTGCCGAGTGCAGGGAGTCGGACTTGTAGATGGGGGCGGTGCAGCCCTCAATGTAGTGAACGTAGGAGCCTTCGTCCGCGATGATCAGGGTGCGTTCGAACTGGCCCATGTTCTCGGTATTAATGCGGAAGTACGCCTGCAGCGGGATCTCCACGTGAACTCCCGGGGGAACGTACACGAAGGAGCCACCGGACCATACGGCGGTGTTCAGTGCGGAGAACTTGTTGTCACCAATCGGGATGATGGAGCCGAAGTATTCTTTGAACAGTTCGGGGTATTCGCGCAGACCGGTGTCGGTGTCGACGAAGATCACGCCCTGCTTCTCCAGGTCCTCACGGATCTGGTGGTACACGACCTCAGACTCGTACTGTGCAGCCACACCCGCAACGAGGGAGTTACGCTCCGCCTCGGGAATGCCCAGGCGCTCGTAGGTGGTGCGGATGTCCTCGGGCAGTTCCTCCCAAGAAGCCGCCTGACCCTCGGTCGAACGCACGAAGTACTTGATGTTGTCGAAGTCGATTTCGGAAAGATCCGCGCCCCAGGTGGGCATGGGCTTACGCTCGAAGAACTTCAGCGCCTTCAGACGCATATCCAGCATCCACTGGGGTTCGTTCTTCTTTGCAGAGATGTCGCGCACGACGTTCTCGTCCAGGCCGCGCTTTGCTACCTGGCCTGCTTCGTCGGAGTCTGCCCAACCGTACTCGTAGTTGCCAATGCCCTCGAGTTCGGGGTTCATCTCCAGGATCTCTGAAATGACGGTGTCGTTGGCGTTCTGCCCAACTTTCTCAGTCATTACGGCCTTTCTTCGATGGTTATTACATTTCTTGCCGCCACCTGCCGGTTGCAGGCGCGGTAGTTTTAGGGGGCTGAAGCCGCGCTCGACCACGGCGTTTAACGCAGCGTGGGGCGGGCGGGTTTCAGCGTGCGGGTCGCACCCCTAAGGGGTTCATCGGGGTGCGTCGCGGGGTACTGCGGTAAGCGTTACGCGGAAGGTTTCTCTAGGAATAGGTTTCTCTAGGATTCTTCTGCGTTCTTCTCACCCTCGGCGGTGACGCGGTTCAGGGGCACGTGCGTGGTACACACGTGAGCACCCGAAGCCATGGTTGAAAGCCTACGGACATCAACGCCGAGCAGGTCAGAAATAATCCCGGTTTCCTGCTCGCAGAACACTTGGAAGTCTCCAGCGAGGTCACGTACCGGGCAGTGACCCTGACAAAGCTGAATACTTGCCAGAAAATGCTCGGGAACGGTTCGTCCTGCAGGAGGCGCGGTAACCTGAGCGGTCGCCACGAAACCGTCCTTGCTCATTGCCTCTGCGAGCGCCTGCGCTCTGGCTGCCACGTCATCACCGGCGGCTTCTACGACGGGTCGGTAGCGGGCTTCCATTTCTGCGGCACGAGCGGAGGCGAAAGCTTCGAGGGCTTCCTGCCCAACCGTGTCGCGGAGCATTTGCAGGGCGTCGCGGGCGATGATGAGGTAGTCGTTGCCGAGGCGTTCGTGGCCCTGGGGGGCGATCACGTAGCGGCGGGCGGGTCGTCCAGCTCCGACGCCGTGCTTTTTGATGGGCGCGACCTCAATCATGTTGTTGGATTCGAGGGCGTCGAGGTGGCGGCGTACCGCTGCGGGGGTGAGGCTGAGGAGCTCACCGAGGGTTGCTGCGGATACGGGGCCGTTATTGAGGACTTCTCGCAGGACGCGGTCCCTGGTGCGTTCTTCTGCCTCGGCTTTGCGCTTGGATGTGCGTGCCGCGGAGGACTTTGTACTGGAAGCACCAGTAGAGCCCGAGGCGGCGGTTCGGGTGCCGTTTCGGGTCTGCGCCTCGTTCGTTGAGGCGCGCTGAGGGGTCTTATTCACGGAATACACAAGTAAAGTATGTCCTAATTAGTTTTTCTTTGGCTAGTTAGGTACTCCTACTTGCTAACTTTTCTACCTTAAGGTGAACATTTGAGTCGTTACGGGTGTGCTTTAAACGTGAGTTAGGGCATAAGATGAAGGGGGCACACACGCTCCTTCATCGAAAAAATCGAAAGTGACTGTCTATGGAGACCACCACCGCGGGCCAGCAGGACCACCCTGGGCGTGCATCCGCCGCGCCAACGGCACACGCTGAGCACCACACGGAGCCCAGCGCCTCCCCCACCGCACGACGACGCATCGTCACCGAAGAACCGGCGCTCAGCATTAAAGACCTCATCAAAGAGTTCAAACCCTCACGCGCCTTCCGCGCCAAGTACCCCGAACGGCTCACCGCCAGCGGGCTCTACCGCGCCGTCAACAAGGTCAACCTGCGCGTCTTCCCCGGTGAGGTGGTCGTCCTGCTCGGAGCTAACGGTGCCGGTAAAACCACGACCCTCGCCTGCGCCCAGGGTCTGCTCAAGCCCACCCGCGGTACCGTGCGCCTGCTCGGAGAAAACCCGCTGCAGGCAGACCCGGAGCTGCGCGCCAAGGTCGGCATTATGCTCCAGGACGGCGGCCTGCCCAACGCCATGCACCCCATTCCGCTACTCGAGCACATCTCAACCATGTACACCGACCCGTACCCGGTCGAAGAGCTTGCAGAACGCCTCGGCATTGATGCCTTCAACGGCACCACGATTCGCCGCCTCTCGGGTGGTCAGAAGCAGCGCGTCTCCCTCGCCGCCGCCCTCATCGGCCGCCCGGACGTGCTCTTCCTCGACGAGCCCTCTGCGGGCCTGGACCCGCAATCCCGCAACGTCGTCTTCGACATCATTCGTGAACAGCGTGAACTTGGCACCGCAATCGTGCTCACCACGCACCTGATTGATGACGCGCAGAAGCTCGCCGATTACGTCTACATCATTGAAAACGGCGCCACGGTTCAGGAAGGTACCGTCTCCGAGCTCATCGCCAGCGACGGCACGAACCGCCTGCAGTACAGCCTGAACGCACCCACCCCCACCCGTGAGCAGCTGCTGCCCGCGCATCTGCGTGCCGGTGTGGAGCTCATCGAGAAGGTGCCCTACACCCCGGCGCGTGACGGTGCCCCCTCCATGCCCGGCGAGTATGAGCTGGTCGGCGCGCTACGCCCCGAGCACCTGGCGGCATTCACCGCGGCACTCGCCGAGCATTACCTCATGCCGATTTCTCTGACCATGGAACCGAAGACCCTTGAGGATGTCTTCCTCGACATTTCAGGACGTGATATCCGATGAGCAACACCGCACGCACCAACAACCGGGCTGCAGAAAACACTGCCGAAAACGCTGCCGAAAACCTTGTAAAAGAGAACCGAGCAGAAGAGAACCGAGCGGAAGGGAACCGAGTGGAAGAACGCGCCGCGAACACCCGCCCCAAGCTCTCTTCTATTGATGAAGACGAGGAGTACATTCCCCCGCGCGCGAACTACCCGCTCGTGCGCGTCATTGAGCAGGGCCGCTACGAAACCATGGCGATGCTACGCAACGGCGAGCAGCTGATGCTGAACATCATTTTTCCCGTCATGGCGCTCATTGCCCTGCGGTTCACCGGCCTGATTGATGAATACGCAAACTCGGTGGGGGTATCCCGCATGGATGCGGCGGTCCCCGGTGTTCTGGCGCTCTGCGTGATTTCTACGGCGCTATCCGGTCAGGGCATTGCCACCGGTTTTGATCGCCGCTACGGCGTGCTGCGGTTCCTGGCGACCACTCCCCTGGGCCGTAACGGCCTGATCATGGGCAAGTGCATTGCGGTACTGGTAGTCGTGGCGATTCAGTTCACGCTGGTGGCGGTGCTCGGATACGGTCTGGGGTGGCGCCCGGACGCTATCGCCGTCTCGCGCTCCATCATCACGATGATTATGGGCGCCGGCGCATTTACGGCGCTGGGTCTGCTCATTGCCGGTACGGTGCGCGCGGAGGCGACCCTCGCCATCGTGAATATCGCCTGGGTGATTCTTGCCGGTGCCGGAGGCGTCGTGTTCCCGCTGAAGTCCTTCCCCGACTGGTACGCCGCGGTTGTGGCGTGGTCGCCCTCGGCGGCTCTGGGCGATGCGCTGCGCGGCAACTTCATTCAGCATCAATGGCTTGCCGACCCGCACTGGGTATTGATCGTATGGACCGTGGTCATTGGGTTTATTGCCTCGCGCAAGTTCAAGTGGTCCGACTAGCAGTGACCTAACTAGAAGCATCCCAGTTAGAGGCGACCTGATTGCCCCTGATGGTCACAGCCGCAGGTAAAAAGCCACAGGCAAAAGGCACAGGTTAAGCCGCAGGTTGCAGGTTAAAAGGCGGGCGCCGGATATGTTCCGACATATCCGGCGCCCATTTATTTAACACAAACTTTTAGCCTCAACCGCACACAGAATGTACGGTCTGAGACTAAAAGATAGCACCCCCTCCAGAACCTTGTATCTCGCCACCACAGCAAGATAGTCATCAGTTTCCGCGCGGAGGAGGGGCTTCAATCACCGAGATGCAGACCGACCCAACCACTGTTTCGGTCTGCAACCTTCCTGCTCAACCTTAACATGAGCTTCACCACTTACACAAAAATTGTTACATTACTGAACAATATTCAGCCGTAAGCTCAGCAATACCACCCAAAAGTACGCACCCCACACCCGGAAAGACCAGTCAACAGAGGCATAACAGCCCGTATCACCTGTGCGTATCACCCTGTGAATGTCTGCAGCCCCACACCGGATACTGCCGTTTAGTGAACTATCCTGTTAAAACGAAAGGGTCGAAACAAACCTCCCGGCTCCCCGCACCTACCCGGGCACCTACCAGGGCATCTACCTGGTACTTACCGGGGCACTTACCCAAGTACCTACGCAGGTACCCACCGGCGCGGGAATAAGCACCCCCGAAGGCACGTTACACCCGACGGACAGCGCGCTAGCACAAGCCTGCTGGCGCATCCACTCACGTTGTGAAAGGACACCCACGTGGCAGAGAACTTCCAGTGGACTGAAACCGACCAGCGCGCCGTAGATACCGCACGTATCCTCGCCGCAGACGCCGTAGAAAAGGTCGGATCCGGTCACCCCGGCACCGCAATGAGCCTGGCGCCGGTCGCCTACCTGCTCTTCCAGAAGGTCATGAACCAGGATCCCTCCGACGACCGCTGGGAAGGCCGCGACCGCTTCATCCTCTCCCCCGGCCACACCTCCCTCACCCTGTACACTCAGCTGTTCCTCGGCGGCTACGGCCTCGAAATGAAGGACCTGGAAGCCCTGCGCACCTGGGGCGCCCTCACCCCCGGCCACCCCGAATACAAGCACACCAAGGGTGTAGAAATCACCACCGGCCCGCTCGGCCAGGGCCTGGCATCCGCTGTCGGCTTCGCCTACGCACAGCGCCGTATGCGCGGCATGTTCGACCCCGAAGCAGCGCCGGGCACCTCCCCCTTCGACCACCACATCTACGTCATCGCCTCCGAGGGTGACGTGCAGGAAGGCGTCACCGCTGAGGCGTGCGCGCTCGCAGGTCACCAGGAGCTCGGCAACCTGATTGTCGTCTGGGACCGCAACCACATCTCCATTGAGGAAGACACCGACGTTGCCTTCACCGAGGACGTAGCAAAGCGCTACGAGTCCTACGGTTGGGATGTTCAGCGCGTGGACTGGACCCGCACCGGCGACTACGTTGAGGACGTCGCAGAACTGTACGCCGCTATTGAGCGTGCGAAGGCTGTCACCGACAAGCCCTCCTTCATTGAGCTACGCACCATCATCGGCTACCCCGCCCCCACCAAGCAGAACACCGGCGCAGTGCACGGCTCCAAGCTCGGCGCTGAAGAAGTTGCCGCGACCAAGGAACTGCTCGGCTTCGACCCCGCCAAGAGCTTCTTCATCGAGGAGAACGTGCTGGCGCACACCCGCCAGCTCGTTGAGCGCGGCGCAGCGGCACACAAGGCATGGGACGAGAAGTTCGAGGCATGGGCTAAGGCAAACCCCGAGCGCGCCGAACTGTACAAGCGCCTCGTTGCAGGCGAACTGCCCGCAGACTACAAGGCTGCTTTCCCCGTGTTCGAGGCTGGCACCTCCGTGGCAACCCGCGCGGCATCCGGCACCGTCATCAACGCTATCGCTGACACCTTCCCCGAACTGTGGGGCGGCTCCGCTGACCTCGCCGGCTCGAACCTGACCACCATCAAGGGTGCAGAGTCCTTCAACCCGGCATCGCGCACCACCGAAGACTGGACCGGCAACCCCTACGGCCGCGTGCTGCACTTCGGTATTCGTGAGCATGCTGCCGCAGCAATCGTCAACGGTATTGTGCTTTCCTCCCCGACCCGCGCATTCTCGGGCACCTTCTTCGTGTTCTCCGACTACCAGCGCCCGGCTGTTCGCCTCTCCGCACTGATGGGCGTTCCCGCAGTGTACGTGTGGACTCACGACTCCATCGGCGTGGGCGAGGACGGCCCCACCCACCAGCCGATTGAGCACCTCTCCGCCCTGCGCGCTATCCCCGGCTTCGACGTGGTTCGCCCCGCGGACGCTAACGAAACCGCCGTCGCATGGCGCACCATCCTGGAGAAGTCCGACCGCCCCGCAGGCATCGTGCTTTCCCGCCAGAACCTGCCCGTTTGGGCTCGTGAAGACGTGCACGCAGACGCTGAGGGCGAGAAGTTCGCTTCCGCTGAGGGCACCGCACGCGGCGGCTACATCATGGCTGACACCGAGGGCACCCCGGACGTCATCCTGATTGCTACCGGTTCCGAGGTTGAGCTCGCTATTCAGGCTCGCGCAACCCTCGCAGAGCAGGGCATCGCGGCTCGCGTGGTCTCCATGCCTTCGCGTGAATGGTTCGCTGAGCAGGACGCAGAGTACCGCGAGTCGGTTCTGCCCTCCTCGGTTGCAGCCCGTGTCTCCGTCGAGGCTGGCCTGGCGATGAGCTGGTACGACCTGCTCGGTACCGCAGGCCGCGCCGTGTCCATCGAGCACTTCGGTGCATCCGCCGATGCGAAGACCTTGTACCGCGAATTCGGTATCACCGCGGAGGCTGTCGTGGCTGCCGCCAAGGAATCCATCGACGCCGCTAAGTAAGCGATAACAATGCCGCGGCAAACAGCGCTGCGGTAACTGCCGCGCACACTGCGTTCCCCCTGTACGGGGGTGCAGGCGCAACGGGTAGGCTCCGGCTGACCACTCAGCCGGAGCCTCCCGCCGCCCAGTAGATTTCACTGATATCTCAATTTTCAATTTCGACAAAGAATCGAAGGTTTTCACATGTCTGAGTCCACTCAGAAGCTTTCCGACGCCGGTGTCTCCATCTGGCTTGACGACCTCTCCCGTGAGCGTCTGACCAGCGGCAACCTCGCCGAACTCATCAAGACCCACAACGTCGTCGGTGTGACCACCAACCCCACCATCTTCGCTGGTGCGCTCTCCAAGGGTGCCGCATACGCTGAGCAGATGCGTGAACTTGCCGCAGCTGGCGCAAGCGTTGAAGAGGCAGTCTTTGCCGCAACCTGCGACGACGTACGCAACGCCTGCGACGTGTTCGCACCCGTCTACAAGGCATCTAACGGTTTTGACGGCCGCGTCTCCATCGAGGTTGATCCCCGCCTGGCACGCGATGCTGAGGGTACCGCCAAGATGGCACGTGAACTCTACGAGCGTGTGGGCCGCGAAAACGTCATGATCAAGATCCCCGCAACCCAGGAAGGTCTGCGCCCCATCGCAGAGACCCTGGCTGCTGGCATCAGTGTGAACGTGACCCTGATCTTCTCCCTGACCCGCTACCGCGAGGTCATCAACGCCTACATGCTCGGCCTGGAGCAGGCGCTGGAGAACGGTAAGGACCTGTCCACCATCCACTCGGTCGCATCCTTCTTCGTCTCCCGCGTAGACACCGAAATCGATGCGCGCCTCGAAGCTGCCGGCGGCGACGCTGTGCAGCTCAAGGGCAAGGCAGGCCTGGCGAACGCACGCCTCGCCTACGAGGTATTCGAGGAAATGTTCTCCTCCCAGCGTTGGGCACGCCTGGAAGCACACGGCGCAAACGTACAGCGCCCGCTGTGGGCATCCACCGGTGTGAAGGACCCCGCGTTGCCGGACACCCTGTACGTCACCGGCCTGGTTGCACCCAACACCGTGAACACCATGCCCGAGGCAACCCTGAACGCTGTTGCCGACCATGGCGAAATCACCGGCAACACCATCGTTCCGAACTACTCCGAAGCGAACAAGGTTCTGGACGCTATCTCCGCTTACGTCTCCTACCCGGAGGTCGTGGAGAAGCTTGAGGTTGAGGGCCTGTCCAAGTTCGACGTCTCCTGGGAAGAACTGCTGCAGACCGTCCGCGAGGCACTCGAGCAGGCTAAGTAGCCGCACCACAGTAGCGGCACCACAATAGCCGCTGAAAATATAGTGCGGCACTAACCACTGTCGGTGTGCACCGCCCGATGCGCACCATGGCACCCCTATCCAATCCGCCGGGGTTCCCGCCAGAGCTTCACCGCTCGGGGAACCTCGGCGAATTAGGGTGCCACTGAAACAATCCCGCCAAAACCGGTACAATACAGGGTACACACCTTCCAAAATGCGGCTTCGCCTCCGCGCGAATAAAGGTACGAACCGCGCGCCGCACGAACCAACCAAGGCAATCAAAGGAATATATTGTGACTATCGGTCATGAAGCGAACCCCCTCAGGGACACTCGCGACCGCCGCATTACCCGCATTGCGGGGCCGTCCGCGCTCGTCTTCTTTGGCGTAACCGGTGACCTGGCCCGCAAGAAGCTGCTTCCGGCAGTGTATGACCTCATGAACCGCGGTTTGCTCCCCCCGAGCTTCGGCCTTGTCGGCTTCGGCCGCCGCCCCTGGAGCGATGACGACTTCCGCGCCTACGTGCGTGAATCTGTTGAGGCAAACGCCCGCACCCCCTTCCGCGAGGACGTATGGAACCAGTTCCAGCAGGGCATGCGATTCGTTGAAGGTGCCTTCAACGACGACGCAGCCTATGAACAGCTCAAGAGCACCCTCGCCGAACTCGACGAGCGTGGCGCTCACGGCAACCACGCCTTCTACCTCTCCATCCCCCCGAAGGCATTCGAGCAGGTCCTCACCAAGCTCGCCGAACACGACCTCGCATCGCGCGATAACGACACCGTCAACCCTGTCGACGGTTGGCGCCGCGTGGTCATTGAGAAGCCCTTCGGCCACAACCTTGAGAGCGCACGCGAACTGAACTCCATCGTGGAGGCAGTCTTCCCGCCCGACGCCGTGTTCCGCATCGACCACTACCTGGGCAAGGAAACCGTTCAGAACATCCTGGCGATGCGTTTCTCCAACCAGATGTTCGAGCCCCTCTGGAACTCCCACTACGTGGATCACGTCCAGATCACCATGGCTGAAGACATCGGCATCGGCTCCCGCGCAGGCTACTATGACGGCGTGGGTGCGGCCCGCGACGTCATCCAGAACCACCTGTTGCAGCTGCTCGCCCTCACCGCCATGGAAGAGCCCCTCAGCCTCGACGCTAAGCACCTGCGCGCCGAGAAGGCGAAGGTCCTCGAAGCAGTCCGCATCGACGACCTGCCGAACTCCTTCGCGCTCGGCCAGTACGCCGCAGGCTACCAGGGCGGCGAGCACGTCAACGGCTTCTTCGACGAAAACGACATCCCCGCAGACTCCCGCACCGAAACCTTCGCCGCGCTGAAGGTGTCCATCGCAAACCGCCGCTGGGAAGGCACCCCCTTCTACCTGCGCGCCGGCAAGCGCCTGGGCCGCCGAGTCACCGAAATCGCCGTGGTCTTCAAGAAGTCCTCCGACCGTCTCTTCGGCGAACGCGAAAACCCGCAGGTCGGCCAGAACGCCATCGTCATCCGCGTGCAACCCGACGAAGGCATGACCATCCGATTCTCCGCGAAGGTGCCCGGCACCCAGATGGAAATCCGTGACGTCAACATGGACTTCGGCTACGGCCACTCCTTCACCGAAGAGTCCCCCGAAGCCTACGAGCGTCTCATCCTGGACGTTCTGCTCGGCGAGCCGCCGCTGTTCCCCCGCCACGAAGAAGTTGAGCTCTCCTGGAAGATCCTCGACCCCTTCGAAGAGTACTGGGAAGAAAACCGCATTAAGCCTGAACCCTACGAGTCCGGTTCGTGGGGTCCGCGTTCAGCACACGAGATGCTTGAGCGTGACAACCGCGCTTGGAGGCGCCCGTGATCTCGCACCTGCATAACACCACCGTTTCCGCTATCAACAAGGAACTGAGCCACCTGACTGCCGCCAACGGTAGCCTCAGCAGCGGACGAGTTCTCACCCTCGTTGTTCTCGCGGAAAAGGGCCACTCCCGCGAAGCAATGCGCGCCGCAATTCGTGCCTCCCACGAACACCCGAGCCGCATTATTGTGCACATCTCTCACGACCCGCTCGACCCCGACCAGCTGGATGCAGAAATCCACCTCGGCGGCGACACCGGCGCATCCGAGATGATTGTTCTGCGCGGCTGGGGTAGCGCATCCCGCCCGACCGAAGCACTGATCTCCGGTCTGTTGCTGCCGGACTCCCCGATTGTGGTCTGGTGGCCGCACTCGGTGCCCGAGAACCCGGCACAGCACTCCATCGGTCGTATCGCGCAGCGTCGCATTACCGACTCTGCACGCGCCGACGACCCGAAGGAAGCGTTGCGTAAGCTCACCGACGTATTCCGTGCAGGCGACACCGACCTGGCGTGGACCCGCCTCACCCTGTGGCGCACCCAGCTGGCAGCGCTCATGGAGCAGATGCCTTCCTCCCCCGTACGCCGCGTGGTTGTGTGGGGTTCGAGCAAGTCCCCGTCCGTGGTGCTGCTCGGTACGTGGCTCGGCTGGAAGCTTGAAGCACCCGTGCACCTCGCCACCATCGGCGCGGCAAACCGCGGCCTGTACCGCGTCAGCATTGAGCGTGAAGACGGTTCGGTGACGATGTTCCGCCCCGGCATTTCCGTGGCAACCATCTCCACCCCGTACGCACCCGATCAGCAGATTGCGCTGCCGGTGCGTACCCTCGCCGAGTGCATCTCTGAGGAGCTGCGCCGCCTCGACCCGGACGACACCTACGGTGACGTGCTGAAGCAGGCGCTGTGCACCGTAACCCTCGTGGACGATACCTGCCAGCCTGAAGACATGCTGGATCTCGAAGAATACCCGGAGGTTTTCGATGCCTAAGATTCAGAACATGGGCGCATCCACCCCCACCCTGGTGGCGCACCCGACCCGCGACGCTCTCGCAGAGGACGCGGTGACCCGCATCCTCGACATCATTGAGCATGTGCTCTCTGAGCGCACGATCGCCCACATTTCGCTGACCGGCGGCACGATGGGTATCGCCACTTTGAAGGCGTGGGCTGAGAACGAGCACGTGAAGGATATCGACTGGTCCCGCGTGCACTTCTGGTTCTCCGATGAGCGTTTCGTACCCGAGCGTAGCCCTGAGCGTAATGACGGTCAGGCTATTGAGGTGCTGCTCGCTCCCCTTCTGTCGCACGGTCTGGTCGTGGGCAATGTGCACCGCATGGGCCCGTCCGATATTTTCACCGGCCTTGAGGCTGCCGCCGAGCACTACGCTTTTGAGATGCGCGACTACGCCGGCTCTGCACCGGCTGTGAGCGTGCAGATGCCCGAGGGCGCAACCGAACTGCCGCTGGCTGGCGGTCACGGTGGCGGCGCAGGTCACGAACACGGCGGCTCCGGCGGCTGTGGTTGTGGTGGCGGCGGTTGCGGTTCTTCCGCACCCGAGCAGTCCATCGAAGAGACCACCCTGGACGAATTTGATGCTGAGGCTGCTGAGGCTTCCGAATCCGCCGGTGGTTGCGGATGCGGCGGCGGAGGCTGCGGTGGTGGCGGCCAGTGGCCCGCACCGGTCTTTGACATCACCCTGCTGGGCATGGGTCCGGACGGTCATATTGCTTCCCTGTTCCCGGGCCGTAAGCAGGTTCTGCTGGGTACCGGCCTGCCGGAGGATCCGGTTGAAGGCGGTAAGGCTGTGACCGTGATGGTTTCTGATTCGCCGAAGCCGCCGGCTGAGCGCGTGTCGGTGACCCTGCCGATTATTAATAATTCGCGTCACGTGTTCTTCCTCATCACCGGTGAGGATAAGCAGGATGCGACCAGCCGCCTTCTGGCTGGCGCGAAGCTGGATGCTGAGGATCTGAACGCGGAGTTGCTGCTGGAAACCCCTGCGGTGGGTGCGCGCGGTAAGAAGCAGACCCTGATTTTTGCAACCGAGGAGTCGCTGGCTCCTGAGAACCGCCCGTAAGGTTCGGTTCTGAACTGCATCAACAAAAGAGTGGAGCCCCGGATAGTTTCGACTATCCGGGGCTTTTCTCTATGGTTTTACACCACCCCGAATGGTACTAGAAGTGGTACTATAAAGTATGCCGAGTATTGAAGATTTAGTTGCGAAGATGGCCTCCAGCCCTCAAAACGTTACTTTCACTCAACTTCAAAAGGTATGCACCCATTTCTTTGGAGCGCCGCGTATCCGCGGATCTCACCACTACTACAGCACCCCCTGGCATGGTGACCCTATTGTCAACATTCAACAGGGAAACTCCGGTAAAGCAAAGAAATACCAAGTCAAGCAGGTTCTAACTGCCATTCGAAAACTGGAGAATAACGATGACTAGTACTCTCCCCCGCCAAGAGCTCTACACCTACCGCGTCGAGTGGTCTGAAGACGACCAGGAATTCGTCGGAACCGTCGCCGAATTTCCCAGCCTCTCATACCTGGCCCCAACCTCTACCGAGGCATTCGCAGGTATCCGAGAAGTCGTCGCCGACACCCTCGAAATTCTTGAAGAAGACGGCCGCGAGGCACCCGAACCGTTCTCTCTGCGTTCCTTCTCAGGACGATTCAACTTGCGTGTTTCACCGCAATTGCATCGTCGTCTGGTTCAGCAGGCAGCGCTTTCTCACCAGAGCCTGAACCAGTACGTGAACCAACAGCTCGAAGCAGTCGCCTAAGTAAGCCAGCATGTCTTCTCATCATCCAACGAAGATTCCAAAATGTTATGACATGACAAAAGAGTGGAGCCCCGGATAGTTTCGACTATCCGGGGCTCCACTCTTGCTACGCCCGCCTACTGTTAAGCAGCGGCAGGATTCTGCGGTTTCTAATTCTTCGGCTGCTGCGCCTGCGGCTGGGCCTCCTCCGCTTCGCTCTCGAAGCCCACGTACAGTGCCGCCAGCGACGGAACCGTCGCCTCCAGCACCTGCTGCGCCTCCTCGGGGCTCGGGGTGAGCTTCGCGCCGGTCAGCTGCAGGTACTCGCGCACCGTCATGGGCTGCGCCCAGTCAAAGTGCTCACGCACGGCGGTGATGTTCGCGCCAGACTGCAACACGTTAATGCCGCGGGCAAGACCAATATCCGTCACCTTCACGATAGCGTCGGTCTCATCGGGGATGTCGTACGGGTCGCGGTTCTGCAGGTCCACGATGAACGGCAGCACGCCGCGGCTCTCAGCGCGCAAGGTGAACTTGGTGTGCACCTGGCTCACCTCGTGAACCTCACCCACACCCACGGCGGGCACCACCATGAAGCCCGCCTGCAGGTCGTTCACCGCGGCCAGGGTGTGTGCCTCCCCGAAGCCGGAGTACAGCTGCACCACCGGCACGAGATAGCACACCTCCGCCTTGAGCGCCTTGCGAGCCTCAATGTCAATGTACTCCCAGGCGCCGCCGGTACCGTCCGTAATGTCACCGGAATGGTGCGCGTAAATGGCGCCCTGGCTGTTCTTCACGGTCTGCGACCAGTAGCTGATCTTGTCCATGTAGTTGCCTTCGGCATCGAACATCATCAGCGACAGGTCAATATCCACGCCCTCATCCCAGAAGCAGAAGAGGCGGATCACGCCGGTGGGCGGCAGATGCACCGTCGAGGTGTTGTATCGGCCCATACCATCCAGGGAAGGGCGGGCACTGCGGGTGTTCAGCGGCATGATCGTATCGCCCACCTGCTCGGGCAGGTAGATGCTGGTCTCGGCAAGACGGCCGGACAGGCCAATCTCGACCAGGCGCTCCAGCAGGTCCAGCACCGCCGGGCTGTACTCGCGCGCCGGAATCATGGTGGCGATACCGGTCTTGGACAGGTTCATGCGCTGCGGGGCGGCAGGCTGAGCCTTCTGAGCGGAGGCCGCGGCACGCTGAGTGTTTCGCGGGCTCTCGGGGACAGAGGTGTGCGGGTTAGACAGGCCGGCGTTACGGTCAAAGAACGAGCCCAGCGGGTTCGGGATGCCCGCGTTCTGCATGATATTCTGAACCCTCGCGACGCCCTCCGGGTTACGGCGCGCATAGTCAGCCATCTCCCGGTCCTCCTGCACCGCCACCGGGTTGGCGGGGCGCTCCTTCGGCGGGTTCGCGAGCGCGTTACGCTGCAGGGTCACCAGGTTGCGGATCTGCACCAGGATGGGCGCGGAAACACGCGGCGCCACGGCGGCAAACGCGTCAAAGATGACCTGCTGGCCGGGGCTCGGCGCGGTATCAATGCCGTAGCGGGGCGCTTCGAAAGCATCCAGGGCGCGCACCAGCTGGCGTGCAAACACGCCGGGACGGGTCGAGAGCAGACGTGCCACGTTCTGCGCATCCCGGATGGCGTATGCGCGGTCCACCAGCGATTCGAAGCTGTACACCTCGCCGCGGTACAGGTCGTCAGCCCAGCGGCTCAGCGCGGTCAGCGACGGGTAGTCGCCGGGGTGAACCGCCTTGACGAGGCGCTTGTACATTTCGGCGGCGGGTGCGCTGTCGTAGCGGGCGCCAACCGGGTCAGCCTCCAGTACCCGGTTGAGCAGGTGCGCGATGCGGGTGCGTTCGTTACGGCGCAACTTCAGGCGCGGCGCGATGCTCAGGCTCAGGTCCCCCACCGTGCCGTTGTAACGCAGACGCGAGTAGGCGGCGGCGAGGGCGAGCGCCTCCTTCATTGTGCGCAGGTGCTCAGCGTCTTCGGGGTGCAGGCAGGCGGCGATGAACACGCGGTTTTCGCGGCTGGTGTTCTCCGGTCGGGCAGCCGGCAGCGCGTCATGCTGGGCGAGGAAACGGCGCAACGCCACGAGGTCGCGCTGGTCGGTCTGGTTGTACGCCTGCTGCTGACCGAGCAGCTGCTGGTAGAGGGCACCCGCCATGATCAGGGCGTTTTGCACGCCGCTGACCATCTGTAAGGGTCGGCGGTTGCGTTCCATGCTGGTGAAGTTGGAGCGGCTCATCGGCTGCTGCCACTCGTAGGGCACGTAGTTCTCGGGCAGGCCGCCAAGGATGCGCTCGGTGCCGTCCGGGTTGTAGTACGGGTTGGAGAGGTAGTGCATGATCTGCTCGGTGTAGCGCTGCTCGTCGGTGAGCGTCAGGGCGCGCAGATCAAAGTCGCGGCGGAACATGCGGCCGGGACGGTACCCGTATTCGTAGGACCAGATAGTCGCGAACAGGGCAAATTCGTTGGCGCTGGCGTTCAGCGCCTGGGCAAGGGACTCAGGGCTGAGGGTCAGACCGCAATTGCTCAGGACGGATACTCGCCCCAGGTCGGTGTCGAATGCGCCGGAGTGGTGCAGGTCGTTAATGCTCGAGTAGTTCGAGCGGTAGTAGGGGCCGTACAGGTCGGTGAAGACGTACACGCCGTAGCGGCGCATCAGGATGAGACGCACGAGGGGGCTGAGACCCTCGGGCGCTTCGCCGTGAAGGTAGGCGGATTCGTTGAAGTAGGGTGATTCCTGCAGGTAGGGGGATGCATCGTAGGGAGTGGTCACGGGTCGTCCTTTCCGTTGGTCTCACCCGGCTGTCACCGTCGGTGGTGTGTCTATGTTCTTATCGTAGCGGCGTGGGCGCGGGTTGTCGCGGGGTTTGGTCATCGATGACCTGCGGGGGTATATATTCGCGGGGGCAACAGGCGGTTACGTAAGCGGAGCCTGGGCGGTGTTTATCCGCCGAGTGCTTGTCCATCAGCCGCTTATCTGTCAGCCGCGTGGGAACGGGGGATTAAAAGAAAAATGGCGGGAAGCGAAGAATCCGACAAATATAAGAAAAAGATATTTCAGAAAGTAGGACTCTTCATGATCCGCCATTACCTATAGAGTACTCCCGCCCCGCGACGGCGGTCAAGCCGTTTCGTCACCGAAGCATGCTCGGGGGTTTCTACCCGCCGGTGAGGCTCTAGCTAAGGGGCAAGTAGCCTCACCGGCAGGTAGGTTTTTCGGGTTAGGACTCCCCCAGTAGCGCGAGCGCGGCCTCGCGGGCGGCAAGCGCCTCCTCAGTCACGCGCGGGGTCACCGCAGCCAGGGCGCGCAGGCTCTTCGCCAGCACGGTAGAGCCCTTCATCTTCGGTTCCAGGACGGCGGGAATCTCAACCGGCGTGCCGTACAGCTCGGCAAGCTCCACCGCAAGCTTCACAAGGGACGCACCCTGACCCGCCTGCGGAGCCAACGGAAGGATCCGGCGCACCGTCTGGAAGACAGACCACCCCGCCAAGGGGCTCAACGAAGCGGCATCGTTCAACGTCTGCACCAGACGATTCGCCCCGAACCAGCCGTGCTTCAGGAGGTACCCGAGCTCGCTGGCGAAAAGGTGCGCATCCCAGTTGCCGCGGTCAATGAGGGAGGCAATCGTCTCCGCCGTCAACGCGCGACGCTCCGGGGCGTACACTACAGAAGCCCACGCCAGGAAGTTATACGACGGCACACCCAGAGCACGCTCCGCCGCACCTAGCGCCTGCAGAACCTCCTCAAAACCGTGAAGACGAGAGAACTGATACACGCTCAGTAGCGGCTTATACTGCGCCGCCAGAAGGTCCGGGTTGTGGCGCATCGCCCAGGCGTACCAGCCGCATACCAGGGCAACAGACGGCACCTCGGTATGTTCCAGGGAACGCCCCGGATACTCCGCACAGGCACCAGCCACCGCGTATGCCGCCGCCGTGAACGTGCTCCGCTCCGTAGCTGGTTCCTCCCCCGGCACCTGCCACAGCTCATAGGTGGAATCATTCACCTCATACTCGCCGCGCAGAACCTTCGGAAACGCCTCACGGTACGACTTGAAACGAATCACCGTGCGCTCAAAAGAACGCTCCACCGCAGGTAGCGGCTCAGTCAGCAGAGGCACAAAGCCCTGCCCAGCCGCGCCCTCGCTATTATAGGGCTGATCCCCGAACGCAACGCGAAGCTGCTCGTGGAACAGCGCCGTCGGCGACCGGTACGCCCAATATTCGCTACCCTTGCGCGGGTACCCCTTGAAGTGAAAATCAGCACCCTGAAAACGACCCGTGTGCTCGGTGAGTGCTGCCTGCGGGTCAGGGTCTGCGGCGTGCACATGCTGAATCAGCAGACGGTACGCCAGATACCGCAATTGGTCGCGACCGTCATGCCAGGCACGGCTCAGGTAGCGGCGCAGATGCTTCTGAAAAGCGGGACTGAACTCAATGACTCGCCCCTCCTGATGCGCCCGATGCAGGTAGTTCAGCAGCGCCGGGATGCGGCGGACAGACTGCTCCCTCTCGTTGAGGTGGTAGAGGGCGAACAGCAGCTCTTCGCAGTCCTGGTCGTTGCGAATAGCATCCCGGGTAGCTTCGGAGGCGCGCCCCACCTGCGGCGCCGCGTTGAGGGCGGCGTTCACCTCCGAGGCTAAGAGCCCAAGGGCAGGGACATCCGGAATCTGCACACTACGGGGCCGCTGATCTGTTGCAGGCTGAGTGGGAACAGGCTGAGTCGAGCTCGGCTGAATCAAACTAGGCTGTGCAGACGCAGTGTCAGGGCACAGCTTCTGCGCGCGATCGCGCAGCTCCAGAGGAAGAACCTCCACAGCATCCTGCGCGTAAGCAGACACCTCCCCGGCACGTTCCGGTACCGCCCGGACACTCAACTCAAGCACCTTCAAACCGGCAGTCATCAGCTTCTTCTCACGCCGGAACAGCAGCTGCGCGGCGGCAGGTAGAGCCTCCGCCACCAGGGTTTGAAGCTCACCAGCAGTTAGCGGCAGCAGACCGGCAGGAGCAGAACCACCAGACGGCGCGCAGACCTGCAGAATACTCTGTAGCATCTGCGCACCCACAGCAGCCGTGGTCGCCACCGGCGAAGCCAACAACGCCGGAATCAGCGCACCGTGCCGAGCATAGGATTGCGCCTGACCCACCAAAGCCTGCTTACGTTCAGCACCGCGTAGCCCCTTCGGGACCGCCGTCAGAGCCTCAAAGGCACGCGAGAAAACGCGGGCGTTCTGCGGCGCATAATCACGTAGCAACGCCTGAACGCACTCCTGCTCGATCCGGGCTCGATACTGCGGAAAACGCTCCGCCAAATACACGAGCAAATCATGACCGCAAATAGTCAGCTGCGCATCATAAATAAACCAGATTCCTAGACCATTCGAGGGCATGGCGCCCTCCACGGTAAACAGCGCCCAGATTTTTTCCCAGTGTTCCGGATGCTCCCTGAAAAACTCGGCAATCACCTCATCATCCATTGAGCGCATGGAACGACCCGGAACAATACGCCACAGGAACTCCTGCAGGTATTCGGCGCTCCACGCAGGCGCCGCAGGATGCACGCTTTCAGGCGCAGTATTAGGCACCGTTCTCCCCCAATAGGGCGAGCGCGGCTTCGCGGGCGGCAAGCGCCTCCTCAGTCACGCGCGGGGTCACCGCAGCCAGGGCGCGTAGTGCTTTCGCCAGCACGGTAGAGCCCTTCATCTTCGGCTCCAGGACGGCGGGAATCTCAACCGGCGTGCCGTACAGTTCGGCAAGCTCAACCGCCAGGCGCACATAGTCGCCGCCCTTCGTCAGCTCACCGACCATCGGCAGCAGCAGACGCAGAACCTGCAGCACACGCCAACCCGCCAGAACACCGATACCCGACACCTCACGCAGGGTCGCCACCAGGCGGTTCGCAAGGACCATCCCGTCCTCCAGAGCCCACTTCAGGGTCTCTGCGAAGGTTGACGCATCCAGCAGGCCCGCCTCAAAGAGCGCCGCAATGGCCTCTGCCGCCGCCAGACGGTACTCAGGATTCTTCGCGCTCGCCACATAGCCGAGCAGAGTGCAGGTCGGGGCGCCCACCTGCACGGTAGACTCCCTCAACGCACGCATGAGTACGGGAACGGGGGTGACGGTCTTCTCCTCAATGCACTGCGAAGCGGCGAACAGGAAGTATGCAGAGAGCAGGTCCGGGTTGTTCTGAAGTAGCCAGGAGGACCACTCGGTGAGCACGATAATATAGTCGCCCCGCCACCCATCGACGCTATCGAGATTCAGCAAATATACGAAGGGAATGAACGCGGTGTTAAGAGCTTCGTAGGCGATAGCCTCCTCGGGACTCATGCCAGCGGTTGCGTGGCTCAGCGCCTCGCGTGCCTCATCCACGGTATCCACGATGTCACCCTTGACCTGCCACATGGGCTGGTACTTCACGAATTCCTCAACGTTAAAGTTTTCGAAACCGGCCTCGCGAAGACGACCCGACCTGCTGGCCTCCTGGTATTCCCAGACTCGATCATTGTCGAGACCACGGTTGAAGCCGCTCCAGGGCATATCCAGGCCAGAAACAGTGCGATAAGTCCAGTCACTGTAGGTAAGCTGACGGGCGGGTAGTGGTGCGCTCAGCAGACGCACCGTGCGTCCTTTCGTGTGGTACTCTCCCCCGGCGGCGACGGCACGCATCTGTTCCCGGAAGATCTCATAGAGGTCACGGTAACCCTTCAACGGCTTATAGTCAGCATTCCAGAGATGGTGTTTATTCTGAATAGTCAGACGTATCATCTCTTCCTTGCTCAGGAGCGCGTTACTCGGGCGAGCTCGTGCGACCATCTCACTACGGTCGGAATACTGCAGGAGCGGCGTCAGCTCGGGTAGCTCCCAGGAATTGCATCCCATGGCCTCGGCGTTAGTATCCAACACGGCGCAGAGGGCAGGCATACACGTAACGTTGTTGTAGTAATATTCGCGGGCAATCTTGAGCAGGGTACGAAGCTGCTGCTGATCCGCCGGTGCAAGCTTGCCGGTCGCGGCAAAGTGGTAAAGACGAGCCAGGTTCTCTCCCCTAGTGCGGGGAGATTCGTCCCCGGTAATTCGACCGGAGTTTGTGTTCGATTCCTCCGTGATGAGGGTGCAGAACTCGTCCAGATCCGCGATGGATACGACGGGTTCTCGGTGCTCAACGCCGGGCAATAGCACCGGTGGCACCTCTACGGAGGCGCCCGCCGCCTCCGCCTCTTCTGCCTGGGGCAGGCGGTCTTCGGGTAGGCAGGCTTCAGCGGCACCGCGCAGTTCCAGGGGTAGCACCTCGTAGGCTTCGAGGACGCGGTCGGCAACGTAGTTGGCGAGCGCCAGCTGCTCGGCGGTTTGCGCCTTCTTGCGCTTGGCTTTACTCAAACCAGCGTATTGGGTGGTGATGAGCTTGAGCAGGCGCAGGGCACCGCGCTGAATCTTCTTTTCGGTGCGGTAGAGGTTCGCGCCGAGTGCGTCGATGAGCTGTTCCAGGTCAAGCTGTTCGAGGGGCTGCAGGTCGGGGGTCTTCTGCAGGGCGGCGGGTGCGCAGGCTTTGAGCACGTTCTGCAGCATGGTCTGGGCGAATCCGACGGAGGCGCTGGGCTCTGCGGTGAGTACAGCCATGAGCTGCCCGAAGCGTGCCCGGTTTTCCGCGTCGGTGGGCTGCAGATCGGTGTAGACGGAGTGGAACGCAGCCGAGTTGAAGGCACTGAAATCGCTGGTCAGGCCGCGTAGCAGAGCGTCCAGAATCTCGTCGCGGATGTCGAAGTATTCGCCCATGAGGCGGCACAGTTCCGCGCTTTCACCCATGTAGTTGCCGTAGCCCTTGAAGAGCACCCCCTCGGTGCGGAAGACCGCCCAGAATTCCTGGTCGAGCAGGGTCATGTCGCGGGTGAAGAAGGTTTTGAGCTGGGCGTGATTGCTGGCGCTGTCCTTCTTCACACAGGGCAGGGCTTCGTGCAGGAAAAGGACCAGGTATTCGGGGGCATCGCAGCTCAGGTTACGGGCACGAAGTAGCGTGTAGCAGGTTTCCCAAATTTTCTTCGAGCGCGCCCAAGAGTTCGACAGGCCCTCAATGAAACGCAGAATCCACTCGTCGGGGCGTTCGGTGGCGCCGAGCAGGAACGCGTCAATCAGCTGCTGATCCGGGCGACCCTCCCAGAGCAGGGTGCGCATGGCGCGGCCGGCGGAACGGTGGTATTCCCACGGGTCGCCGTCGGGGGTGCGCACGAGCGCCCCGGCAACGTAGGCGGCAAGCGGGGTGCGGTTAATGTGGTCGCTACCGATCACGCTCTTGGGGGTGAGGGTTCGGGCGAGGGAGGCGCGCTCCTCCTCGGTGGAGCCGCTGATGACGGCGTGGTATTCCTGCACGTCAGTTGATTCTGCCTCCATAAGGGCTTTGAGGGCGGCACGGCGCTCTTCGAGGGTGCGCTCACCTGCGTTATGCTCGCTGGCGCTGCGCTCGTTAGGGTTGCGCGGCTGGGCGGTATCAGTCATTGGTACCTGCTTTCGGAGTTGATGGTGAATGGTTGTGAAGAGTTGAACGGAAGTGTTGAACGGGGACAGGTTGAGCGGTTAGCCTTGCACCTGCTTGAGGATATTCCGGGCGTACCGCGCCTTCTGCGAAGAACCGGTCAGCGAACCCAACCAGGCACGCAGCGGCTCATCCACGAGTTGCGCACGGGTGGCAGGGTCGAGAGTCGCCAACGCCTGGCTGAAGGCGCCCAGCAGCTTACCGAGCGAGTTCGCCCCGGTATCCAGGTGCGGTATGAGGCGCGCGAAGAAGCGCACCGCCGCCCGCGCATCCAGCTGGGCGAAGTCGGTGAGGGCGAGCGCCCAACGGTTCAGCATCGCCAGCGGCACAAAGTTCACGAAGCCTGCCGTGGCGTCCTCAAGGCTGAGCTGATCGTCCAGCACGCGGTGCATGATTTCCACGGCGAGGGAACGAATCTCAACGCGCTGCTCCGAGAAGCCCGCGGCAAACACGAACGCGCAGGCGGGACCCCACGCGCCGGGGTGCGCCGCCAACGCCAAATACAGGCTCCGGTCAAAGGCGCTGTGGTCCAAGCTGTACCAGTTGCTACTAGCGCAATAGAAAGCCAGTGGCTCTGCCCGCGAGGGGTAGAGCAGGGCGTACTGTCCTTCTTCGTCGTGGTGGGCGGTGGCGAGGCCGCGGAAAGCGTTCAGTTCGGGGGTGGAAGCACCGTGCGCCACCCCGTTCAGCTGAAGGCCCCAGCTTTTCTCCCTCTGGGATACCGTGATGGATTCCAGGTAGGGGTTGACGCGCCCGGTGGCGAGGGTGCCGTCGAGTGCGGAGCGGAGCACACGAATCTGGGTAGGAGCAGAGCGCGGAGCGTCCTGATCAGCGTTCTTCACGTATCGCTCTTCGATGCTTTCAAGCAGGCTCAGCGCCTCAGCGCGGCGGCGCTGCGCCTCCTGCCGCTGCTCGTCGGTAGCGTACGGAGGCAACACCTCCGGCACACGCACACGCAACAGCGCCGCCGTGAAATCCGGACGCAGGATGGGGGCTCCATCAGCCAGGTTCTTGGCGTACCGGCGCACCAGGGTATCCGGATGCACCCACCCGCCGAACAGTTCAGGGGTGGCGAGCGGCGTGTAGCTCTGCCTGCTCTTCAATACGCCGAGGGCGTCCTTGAAGCCGGTGCTGAAGAACGCGGCGTGGCGGGAGTACATGTAGTGCAGGTTCGGTACCGTACCGGGGCCTTCCCTCTGGGTCATCTCCGATGCCTGCTCGCGCTCACGCAGCTTCCCGGCGGCGGCTAGAACCGTCAAATGTACGCGCATGTCGAACCATTCCAGACCCCAGTGGTTCAGCTTTTTCAGGCAGAGGGGAACAAGCTGTCCGAGCAGATTCGGGCTCTGTGCGGTGCCATCGGCGCTGAGTAGGTAGGCGGTGAGCAGTTCCAGCTCCAGCTCGCATTCGGCGTGCGTTTCGGGTTGGTCTGCTTCGTTGAGAGTGTCGGGGGTGGCGCAGGGCGCGACCTGGTGGTGCAGGAGCGCACGGGCGCGTTCTTGCACGTCGGATGCGGTAACGGGGCGCACGGGGGTGTCCCAGTACCGGTGGATGACGGCTCGGGAGGCGGCGAGCGCCTCCGCGGCGGCATCAATGCCTGCGGCTTCGGTGAGGGCGCTTTCCTCACCGCTCCCCTGGCCATTCCCCAGGCTATTCCCCTGACCATTCTCCGGGTTGCGCGTCTCTTCTAGCAGCGGCGAGCCGTTCTCCTGAATCTGCGCCACAACCAGCGGATCCAGCTGGGGTCGGTAGTCGCGGTAGAGTTCGCGGGCACGCTCGGCAAACACGACAGCGTCGGCGCTCGCGTTGTCTGCGGCGCCTGCCTGAACCCATTCTTCGAGGTGCTTGAGGGCGGCGGCCTGCACCTGCGCGTGGGTGTGGCTGAGCGCCATGACCACGGCGTCTTCGCAGGCGGCAGCGTCGAGGGTGCCCGCCCGGTACAGCGCCTGGAGCATGGTCAGGATTTTGAGTGCGTTTGCTTTGGTTCCGGCGCATACGGCGGGTGCCGCGTAGGCGAATGCGGTAGCATCCAGCGCCTGCGGGTTTTTGGTCCAGAGGCGGTGAATATGCTGCACGCCGAGGGTCACGCTCGGGCCGATAGGCGAGGAGAACAGCGTCAGAAATTCGCTCTGACGTGCCGCGATTTCTTCGGCGGTGAGTTTGAGTCCGGTGACCAGGCGTGAGAACCAGCCGACCCGGTACGCCGGGAAGTCGCTCATGAGGGAGCTCAGGAGCGCGTCAATGAGGCGGTCGCGGCTAATCAGCCCGGTTTCGGTGGCTTCGATGAGGGCGCAGGACCAGCCGGGGTTGTTGACCTTCTGTCCGGGCTTGTAGGAGTCACGCTGGGTGAGGGATACGTCCCGATTACCTTCGACGGCGAGCATGCCCCAAATGAGTTCTTCGCGGAGCTGTTCGTCCTCGCGCAGCAGCGGGAGGATCAGCTCGCGGTCGCAGTTGATGAGGGCAGTGTAGTATTCCTCGTTGTGTTCGAGGCGCGCCCCGCCGTATAGCTCAGCTAGGCGCATGGCAACGCCTCCTGTGAACCAGCCGAACTCTGCGTAGGCTTTAACGCGGTCCTGGGTGACGGTTCCTGGCGTGTTTTTACCGAGATGGGAGCCGTATGGGGTGGTGGTGATGTCGAAGTACTGCCAGCGGCGGTAAATCTGTTCGAAGGTACCGCCGACCGCCAGGATGTTGGCGAGATTGCGGTTGAAGTGCATGATGTCGCTCCAGGTTTTCTGCTGCCTGAGGAGCGGGTAAATGACTTCGCCGGGGAGCGGCTCGGTGATGACCCTTTCGGGGAAGGTGTGCGTTTCGGGGCGTTTGCTCATGGTGGTCTTTCGTGAAGAAGCTGAGGGGAACTCTCACGGCAGAAATTGTGCGGCTAAGATTTTCGCCGCAAGAGTTCCGTACGGTGCGTGTTTTTCGGTGGCGTGCCGGGGCGTTTACCCTAGCCGGCGGCGTGTTCGCGGTAGAGAATACTGACCGCCAGCGCGTGCTTGCAGGGGCCGCGCGTACCGCGGTACTTCAACCACCAGGGGCAGGAGCAGAGGTACCCCTCCACGGCGTACGGGTCGGCGGGCAGCACCACGGTGTACGTGTTCGCGCCGCTGCGCACACTGTACTCACCGGTACCGTGCTCCCCCGCCCCGACCCGCTCAATAGCGCCGGAGTCGGCAAGCTTTTTCGCGCCGACCAGGCGCGGGTGCATGGCGGTCAGCGCCTCCGGATGCACAGGCAGCGGGCGGTGGAAATACTCGCCAGCATGCGCATCAAAACCAACCTGACCGGAGGAAGCCAGCAGGGCGAGGGCGTCACGGGTTGCCGCCTCATCCAGTCCAGCGCGGGCAGACATGATGGGCACGTCAATGCGCGGCTCGAAGGAGAGCAGCACGCTGAGCATGTCGGCGTTCTGGGCGGTGTTCGGGTTAGACAGCGCCTGCAGCACGGATCCCTCACCGGAGAACCCGCGTGACTTTTCGGGGCTCAGACCAATGCTCAGGCGCGCGCCGGGCAGGTGCGCCACCCACACGCTGGGCACGGGCGCGTTACCGGCGCTCACGGGCTCACTGTAGGCGTCCAGGCGCTGAATGTGGCGAATGAGCGGCTCAAGCACGCGCAGACGTTCGGGGCCCGCCACGCATACGGATCCGGCGGTGGCGCGGGTGGCAAGCCGCAGGGAACGCACGGCGCGGGTTGCCCACAGGACCGCCTTGGTGCTGGAGTTACGCGGCAGGGAGTGGATGAAAGTTCGGGCGGCAGCAGCATCCAGGCTGTGCACGGGGCTCATACGGGATGAGAGCATCTGCGTTTCTGCAAAGCCCTTGAGCCAGCGGATGGGCAGCGGCACTTTTTCTTCCATGACGGAGCCGTCAAGGGTGGTGGTAAGCAGCCCGTCGTCGCCGACGTTCAGGTGGATGGGTTCCCCCGCCCTGAGGGAGGCGAGCGCGGCACGCAGGGGCGGGTTGACGTCTACGTTGGTGACGCCTACGGCGCTGTGGCTGGCGTCGAGTGCGCTGGAGTCAACGTCGAGGCGCGCGTACACTCCGCAGCAGGCGCTGAAGGATTCGAAGCGTAGGCCTTCGGCGGTGCTGGTGACGACTGGGTCTGCGGCGCGTAGGGCTCCGGCGAGGGAGCTGGGCGGCACGTAGAAGCGGGTGCGGGCGACCCTGGCGACGACCAGTAGTGCGGTGGCGTAGACGTCTGCTCGTTCGAGGAACCCGGAGAAGAAGTACGGGTGGGAGGCGGCACCTTCCGGGGTGCTGCCGCCGCTGGTGGCGAGGCTGAGCGCGCGGGAGTCGGCGCCGTCGATGAGGGCTGACGGGGCGGTGTACGTGTAGTCGAGGGTGTAGGCGCTCATGGCTTCTTTGCCTTTCGTATGTGGTGTATATGTCCTATCATGCCGTAAAGATTCGCACCCCGCTACCGCTTTCGTCATTGCCGTTTGGTGCATAAAAAATCCCCGGCATTCTCGGTTGAGAAGTGCCGGGGAGAAACTCTATTGGCTCACCCTCGGTGGGGTGGGCGTGGGCTCTGATGAGAGGCGACTAGACGACGATCTGGCCGTTGAAGCGCATTGCCAGGCCGTACAGAACCACTGCGATAACCCAGATAACAATCACGGTGACGGTCAGTCGGATCAGGTTCTTGGACGCCATACCGGAGGAGTTCAGGGAGTTGGTCATACCGCCGCCGAACATGTCGGAGAGGCCGCCGCCCTGACCGCGGTTGAGCAGCACAAGCATTACTGCGATCACACTGGTGATGGCGATGATGACCATGAGTACGTTCATGATGACGTCCATGGGGACCTTCCTTCGTTGTCTTCTGGTGGGGTGCCTGGACTGCGGGGCGCAGACAGACGGGTTTAACTATACGCTACAGCCGCCATTCGGTCACGTTGAGGCGGCTTTTTACGCGGCGCGGTTGCTGCGGCGCTGGTATTCGCTGGGGGTCAGCTGCAGGGCTGCGGGGCGGTCGGTGAGCACACGCTGAGCGGTGAGTTCGTCGCCTTCGGTGTCGTAGGCGCGCACGTATCCGCCGTCGATGAGGTAGTAGGTGAACTGCTGCGCGGCTGCCCAGTAGGCGCCTCCTTCAGCGTAGAAGCCCTGGTCTACCCAGTCACGCAGGGTGAGGGTGACGGGGATTTCCGGTGAGGAGGTGCGGCTGTAGAGCTGGTCGAGGAATGCTTCTCGGCGGCTCTCGAAGTACTGGTATTCGGGCGAGGGTTCCTGGTATTCTGCACCGCCTGCGTAGCCGATGTTGCCGCCGTCATTGCCGGGTAGGCGCGGGGCACTCACTTTGCGGTTGCGCAGGTAGCTGTAGAGGATCATGCCGACGAGGGCTGCGATGACCAGGGAAAAACCAAAGCTGAACATGCCGTTAAGTGTACGGGGCAAACCGCGGGGTCGGCGTATTCTGGGCGGTTTTTGCGGTTAGGGGCGAACGCGCCCGGCTCTTCTCCCCCGCCTCATACACCCTCCTCTTACGCCTGACTCATGCACCCGCCTCTTACGCCCGTCACTTACCCCCGCCGCTAACTCGGTGGTGCTTAAATGGTTCAGCGCCCGGTAGGATGGGTACCCGCCGGGCGCTGTAACGCTATGAGACGCTATGCTGCGTCGAAGCGTGCGATTGCTGCGAACTCGTCAGCCTGCAGGGATGCGCCGCCGACGAGCACGCCGTCCACATCTTCCTTGCCCATGATGGAGGGTGCGGAGGAGGACTTGACGGAGCCGCCGTAGAGAACGCGGACCTTCTCTGCAACGTCTGCGGAGTAGAGCTTAGCGATTTCTGCGCGGATTGCTGCGGACATTTCCTGAGCGTCGTCTGCGGTTGCGACCTTGCCGGTGCCGATTGCCCAGACGGGCTCGTATGCGATGACGAGGGTTTCTGCCTGCTCTGCGGTCAGACCTGCGATGGAGCCGCGCAGCTGCTCGAGGGTGTACTCGACGTGGGTGCCTGCTTCGCGGATTTCGAGGGGCTCACCGACGCAGAGGACGGGGGTCAGGCCGTGCTTGTATGCTGCCTGAACCTTTGCTGCGCACAGCTCGTCGCTTTCGTGGTGGTAAGTGCGGCGCTCGGAGTGGCCGACGAGCACGAAGGTTGCGCCGAGCTTGGAGAGGAATGCGCCGGAGATTTCGCCGGTGTATGCGCCGGAGTCGTGGACGGAGAGATCCTGGCCGCCGTAGAGGATGTCCAGCTTGTCGCCTTCGACGAGGGTCTGCACGGAGCGGATGTCGGTGAAGGGCGGGAAGACGGCTACTTCGGTTGCGGAGAAGTTGAAGTTTGCGTCGTCGAGGGTCCATGCGAGCTTCTGGACGAGGGTGACTGCCTCTGCGTGGTTGAGGTTCATCTTCCAGTTGCCTGCGATGAGGGGCTTACGCGACATAGTTCGCTCCTTAGCTTTCCCGCGCGGTATGCCGGGCGGGGTTGTTGTTCGGAATTTTCCTTTTCTATTTTAGAGGGTTAGCGGCATATTTTCACTGGTTCGGCGCGGTTTTATGCTGTGCCTTGACTATTCTCACCCCGCGTTCGCTGATTGCGCGGAACCCCGGATACGAAGTACCGGCAGGGCGGAGCTTAGGGGCTCTACCCTGCCGGTATTCTGCCGGTGGTGTTTGTCTGCGGTGTGTTAGAAACGGCTTCGGAAGAGGGACGCTTCAATGCAGAAAAAGGCAATCGTCAGAATAATTACAAGAAGCGCGGTAGCGCGCGCACTTATGGCGAGGGAACGACCCCAAGGCAGCTTTCGGGTAGCGATCTTCTCAACGATGAGCGCTGCAAGAGCACAGTAGGTGAAGCAGACGCACAGCAAAACAACAAACGAAATGATGAGAGTAGCCGTTGCTACCGAGGAAGATTCCCAATAGGCGTAGTACATCCAGAGGTAGGGAGTATTTGCAATGAAGAAGGCCGTGAATCCGCCGGTGGGGAGGCAGATGAGCGAGTAGAGGCCCATGCGCTTAGGCTCTGCGGGCGCGGGTGCTACCGCCTCGGCAGGAGCCGCGGATACGGCACCATCTACGGCGGGGTCTTGCGCGGGGTTCTGGGGCGACTGTTCCATATGTCTCCTAGTGTGGTTGGTGTGGCGTGGTTATTGGTGATGTCGTGCGGTTACCGGGAAGGTGGGTTCTTATACCTCTAGTCCTTCGAGGGAGAATCCCGGAGGGTACAGCGGCGTGGCGTCCTTATCGTCTTCCACCAGCACCCAACGGCCGCGCAGGTGCTCCGCACAGAGGAAAGCGTATTCTTCCTCACCGGTCTTCAAGAACTTATCGATGGGTAGCTTCTCCCCCGTTTGGGGCACATAGAAGACAGCTTCATCACGAATACGTCGCCTTGCCTGGTATCTCAATATCTGCCGACCATTCTTACTGCGGTCATTAATACCGGCGGTGGTAACCTGCAGGCGGTACACGTCCTGATTAGCAATAAGCCAGCCGCGGTTTTCCCGGTACAGCCGAAGAAGCTCAGGAGAAATGATCTCTTCGGGGTTGATCACTTCAGAGAGCGGTTTGGTATCTCCGGTGTAGTAGAAATAGTTCAGGGCGGCATAAAAGTACGCCTGAAAAATATAGAAACCACCGCGGTTATACTCATTCATTCCCGGCTGCAGAACGGGGTAGGGTACATTCTGGGCGGCGCGCTCTTCGGTGGCGGGCACGTACCTTCCGCTGCGTTCGTAGGCGGTGTACACCATAAACCCCGCTGCGCTTCCACGGTCTACGTAACCAGCATCAAACTTCTCATCAGGTTCTAGAGCGATTAGTGCCCTATCCCATTTAAGAAGACGCACTTCTTGCTTTTCCTCATTGGTGGCAAGGATACCGGCCTGTCGACCAACGAAGAGAGCGCCGAGGACTCCCACGCCCCCTATTGCGAGGGTACGACGAGAAAAACGGGGCTTTCGCGGCTCCGACTGATGAGCAAGTAGCTGACCAGAAGATACCGGATGAGCTTCCTGGGAGGAGTTCTGCTGGATGCTCGTCTCCTGTTCCTTACGTTGGGGTCCCATGGTTATACCTCCTTTTCAGGGATGAAGTGAATATCCCATCCGGGATCGAGGAAACGCGAGCGCAAGGTCCCGTGGATTGCTCCGTCGCGAAGGAGTCCGCGCGTGTCGAATTCGGCGATGGGCTGTAGCTGCCCGGTATCTTTCCGGAAAACTTTTGCTTCGGGAAGGATGTCGAATTTGACGTTCCAGTCGAAAATTTTTTGTTCCTCGTTATGGATGCGCGGTTGTGCTTCGAGAATGTGCATGGTCAAGATTTGTTGATTGGGGGTGATGACCCATCCTTTTCCGTCGTCAAAGATATCTTGGATGGCGGGAAAGAATAGTTCTTCGGCGGTCATTGCATATTCGAGGCGGCGCGAATCGGATGCCAAAAGCATATAGTTTTGGCATTGATAATAGTAGCTATTATAGAATTTCAAATCAGCGGACGTTAGAAATTTAGTAAACGTATAGCTGTAGTCTGGCGGCGGCGCAGAATATGCAGGGTGCTGCTGGTCTGCTGGGGTATAAATTCCAATCATGTCAGTATCGACAAGATGGTATGCTCCCCTATAGTCCTCTTGGTTGAAGAATTTTTTAGTCCACTCCGGGTCGACAGTCATTTCTTCTCCTTCCTAAAATATATCTCTCATTACCTAACGCTAATTTGAATTCATGAATCTATTTCGTATATCCAACCACAGAAGCGCCCTTGGGTAATAAGAGATCGCCCTGCAGATTTTCGTCAACGCTTACCCAGCGTCCGTCCAAAAACTCGCCGTAGAAATTTATAGTCGGGTGGCGGTCAGTATGAAACATATCCCGAAAATACTTCACTTCGCCGGTATCACGGTACACAAAATAGGCGTCTCCATATATCGACAATTCCGTCTGCATTTTGTTGTGAGTTGAAATATCTACTGCATCAACTTACAAAGAACATTCATTGTTCAGACAACAAATGAGATCATTAAACGAATAAATACCTTTAGCGAATCAACATCTGACGTGTCTGAGTTAGATGCTTGAGCAGCATCGTGAGAGCCCCGTCGTGAGAACCTCAGCGTACTCACCTTGAAAAGGTACAGGGACGGCATAAGCCTGAAAAGTAACCATATATATAGCTTCCGGAAGTTGAAGTTGATGTGACGGTGAACGAGCTTCCTCGCCCACACCTCAAGGTAACACACGCACACTCTGCACACGAACTCAGTAAGACGGATTCCACCTCCCATAGCCAGCCGCGAAGAGCCCACCTCAAAAGCCCAGCAAGAAACCCCCGCCAGCACAGTACCGAAAGTACTGCCCGGCGGGGGTTTCTAGAGAAACTACAGCTGCCCAAATCCTTGCGGGTAGATCGGCTCGTAGGTGTTGCGGTTGCTGTAGCCGTCGCGGTCAACCACAATCACCCACTGCCCACGCAGATGCTCCACAGCCAGCGAGAAACGCCCCAGATACTTCAAATATTTGCGGATATCCTGCTTCTCCCCCGTCTCCTTAACGTAAAACGCAAGGTCCTTAGCCTTAGTCGTGTACAGGGTGCTCACCAGAATTTTTCGGCTCGTATTTTTAGCCTTTTCACCGGCGATAAGATCATCAGCAACATTGGCGCTCAGCACATTCTTATCAGCCGAAATAACCCACCCGCGCTTCTCCCTGTACAGGCGAAGAATTTCGGGGTGCAGCACCTTTTCCGGGTCCGTGACCTTAGAAAGAGGCTCCGTGTCGCCCGTGTGGTAGAAGTAATTCATCGATGCAAAGAAGTACGCCAAGAATGCGTACAAGCCGGCGCGGTCGTAGTTATCCATTCCGGGCTGCTGAATAGGGTACGGCACGTTCTGTGCCGCCTGCGCCTCGGTGGCAGGAATGAAGCGCCCCTTACGTTCGAATGCCGTATAAACCAGCGGCCCGGAGGAAGGACCCAAGCTGTGGAGTTCATCGTACTTCTCCGTGGGTTCCAGGCGCACAAATTCCTGGTCACGCTTCTTATCGGCCTGGGACTCCAAGCCTGTCCCGTTGAGCAGTTTAGTACCCCAGCCAAAACCTATCGCGACGAGGGCGGCACCGGCGAACACGCCAGCTCGTATAAACTTGGCGCGAGAAATCATAGACCTCATGAGCGCTCGTTGCTCGTTGTATCCGGGGCCGCCGTATCCGGGTCCACCAAAGTTATTCGTCATGTTGCTCTCCCCTCCCCTAGCTCAAACTATTTTCTGGGATGAATTGGACGGGCCTCCACTCATTCGTGAATTGTGTGCGTAGAGTCCCGTGTATTGCGCCGTCTCGGATCAGGCCGCGCGTATCAAAATCGGTGATGGGGTACACCTGGTTTGTGTCTTTGCGGTACACCTGAACTTCGGGAAGAATATCGAACCGCACGTTCCATTCCACAATTTTTAGCGTCTCGTCGATGAGGCGCGGCTGCCCCTCCAGAAGGTTCATGGTCAGAACCTTAGAGGCAGGCGTGATGACCCAGCCTTTACCCTCTTCGTAGAGGTCCTGAATGGCGGGGAAGAACATTGCTTCGCTGATATTGTCCATCCGCAGAACTGCCGGTTCGGAGGCGAGAATCATGTAGTTTTGGCAGGCGTAGTAGTAGCCCAGGTAGGGGCGCAGGTTTGACACCTTGTAAGCATTCGGCGTGTACCTCACGCCCGGGGCGGGTGCCGAGTAGGCGGGGTGGTCCCGGTTTGCGGGTGTGTAGGGCCCAATCACGCCATCGGCTACATACGGGTATGTTCCGGTGTAGTCTTTTTCGTCAAAGAGCATTTGAGCGTTTACGGTCATTCTTTGCCTCCTTGGATTCGATGTTCACTAGTTGCCGTTTTCACGAGCTGCTTAGTTTTGCGAGCTACCGAGGCGGTTCTGGGCTGCTCGGGGCGGTTGGGTTCAATGGCTGGGCTTCTTCGCCCGCCTGTATTCGCTTGTCTGTATTTGTTTGCCTGTGGAGGTGCGTGCGTCCCCTGCTTCGCTCCCCCGCAGTAACCGTATGGATACCGTCCGGTGAGCGCCGGGAACCTCTATATTTCTAGTCTAGTAAAGCTGCCTCTATCCCTCCCAGGTACAGGCCGCACATCTAGGGAATCCACAGCATATAGCCAGGAAACAGTCCCGTCCCTGCCCGCGCAGGATTATCCGGGCATACAGAAACCCCCGCCGGAACGGTACCGAAATACCGCCCCGACGGGGGTTCCTTACACTAAAACCGTGTACTAAATTTGTGCGTCCAGATTAGGCGCCCAGTGCCTCCAGGCCGGGCAGGGTCTTACCCTCAATGTACTCGAGGGAAGCGCCACCGCCGGTGGAGATGTGGCCGAACTGCTCATCCTTGAAGCCCAGGTTACGGACTGCAGAAGCGGAGTCGCCACCACCAATGATGGAGAATGCGTCAGAGTCGACGATAGCCTGTGCCACCGCGCGGGTACCCTCAGCGAAGGGAGCAATCTCGAACACGCCAACGGGGCCATTCCAGAAGATGGTCTTTGCGCCCTTGATCTTCTCAGCGAAAATCTCACGAGTCTTGGGGCCGATGTCCAGGCCCTCAGCCTCTGCGCCCAGCTTGCCGCCGGTCAGGTCCTCAATGGGGCGAATCTCGGTGTTAGCGTCAGCGGAGAATGCGTCAGACCAGACAACGTCCACTGCGGTGATGATCTCGGTGCCCTTCTCGGGAGCTTCCTTCAGATAACGCAGAACGTTCTCGACCTGGTCCTTCTCCAGCAGCGACTGGCCAACCTCGTAGCCCTGTGCGTATGCGAAGGTGTAGCCCATGCCGCCACCAATGAGGATGGTGTCAGCCTTACCGATCAGGTTGTCAATCACGGCGAGCTTATCGGAAACCTTAGCGCCACCCATGACCACAACGAAGGGACGCTCGGGGTCGTTCAGGGTCTTAGCCAGAACGTCAACTTCCTTCTTCACCAGGTCACCCAGGTATGCGGGCAGACGCTTAGCAACGTCGTAGACGGAAGCGTGCTTGCGGTGAACTGCACCGAATGCGTCGTTCACGTATGCGCCGTTCTCGCCGGTCAGTGCGACCAGCTCGTCAGCGAATTCGCCGCGCTCTGCGTCGTCCTTGGAGGTCTCGCGTGCGTCGTAGCGGACGTTCTCAACGACCAGAACTTCGCCGTCAGCCAGGGCTGCTGCCTTAGCCTTTGCGTCCTCGCCTACCAGGTCGGTTGCAACCTTCACGGGCACGGATGCCAGCTCAGCCAGGCGTGCAGCTGCCGGTGCGATGGAGTACTGGGGGTCGACCTTGCCCTTGGGGCGGCCCAGGTGTGCGGTCACGATAACGCGTGCACCAGCCTTGGCAAGCTTCTCAATGACGGGCAGGGATGCGCGGACGCGGCCATCATCGGTGACAACGCCGTCCTTCAGGGGTACGTTCAGGTCGGAACGGACGAGAACGTGGCGGCCTGCGACGCCTTCTTCGAGCAGTTCGGACAGTGCCTTAGCCATAGGAATTCCTCCTGGATAGGTGGGTTTATATACCGTTTCCATCATACCGAATACTAGGGTGTTTGACAGCCTAAAAAATAGCTTTTATATGGTGTTTCTCCGCGGAATATCGCGGATATTCACACTCTCTATCAGCTATTTTTTTACGGTACTTTTGACCCAAAAAGGGCGACGGAAAATAGTATGTTTATACATTTTGGGGTTTTATTAAGACCCTTTACACAGAGCCTTGGTACAGCAAACCCCGACTCCCCCGCTTGATGCGGTGGTGCCGGGGTTCACTATGCGTTAGTTACGCGGGGTGACGCTTACACTCGGTGAGCGTCGTAAGCCTATTGGGGCTTAGAGGGATGCCACAACCTTGTTGGTGAACATCACGAGGCGTGCAACGTAGCCGTACTCGTTGTCGTACCAAGCGATAACCTTCACCTGGTCGCCGATGACCTTGGTCAGCGGTGCGTCGAAGACGGTGGAGATGGGCTCACCCTCGATGTCCTTGGACACGATGGGATCCTCGTTGTACTTGATGATGCCCTTCATGGGGCCCTCAGCTGCTGCCTTGACTGCTGCGTTGACTTCCTCAACGGTGACCTCGCGCTCAGCGGTGAAGGTCAGGTCGGTGATGGAGCCGGTGATGGTGGGAACGCGGACTGCGAAGCCGTCCAGCTTACCCTTCAGCTCGGGCAGAACCAGGCCAACAGCTGCTGCTGCACCGGTGGAGGTGGGGACCATGTTCACAGCTGCTGCGCGTGCACGGCGCAGGTCGCGGTGGGGAGCATCCTGCAGACGCTGGTCAGCGGTGTATGCGTGGATGGTGGTCATCAGACCCTGCTTGATGCCGAATGCGTCGTTCAGAACCTTAGCCATCGGAGCGAGGCAGTTGGTGGTGCAGGATGCGTTGGAGACGATGTGGTGGTTAGCTGCATCGTACTGGTCGTCGTTCACGCCCATGACGAAGGTGCCGTCGATGTTCTTACCGGGAGCGGAGAGGATAACCTTCTTAGCGCCAGCCTCGATGTGTGCCTTTGCCTTGGTACCGTCGGTGAAGAAACCGGTGGACTCGAGGACTACGTCAACGCCCAGGTCCTTCCAGGGGAGGTTCTGGGGGTCACGCTCAGCGAGGATCTTGATTTCCTTGCCGTCAACAACCAGTGCGCCTTCCTTGACCTCAACCTCTGCGTTGAAGCGACCCATGATGGAGTCGTACTTGAGCAGGTGTGCCAGGGTCTCAACATCGGTGAGGTCGTTGATTGCGACGATTTCGAAGCCGACGCCCTCGGTCTGAGCTGCGCGGAAGAAGGTGCGGCCGATGCGGCCGAAGCCGTTGATTGCTACGCGTACGGTCACTGGAGTATCTCCTTGTCAGTGCGTTGGTGGCGGTGTACGAATCCGATGCCTTGTAGGCTCTGGTTTGTCGGATTCGTCCGTGCTCTATGTTGCCCGGTTCGTTCCGCCGTTGTTGGTAACAATCCTACCCTAGTTTGTGTGTGTTTTGGTGTGTTCCATCAAGAAATTTTTGTGAGTTGTGCCATAAAAATCGGCAAAAACCCGTTGTTTTCTGTTGTTTTACGTTGTGTTCGCCCCTAGAAAATGTTGCGATACGGTCACGGCAACATAAACACACATGAAACGCACATTTACTAAAAACCGCGCCATATCAAGGCAAAATCTGAGGGTAAAAAATACCCTTTCATCTGCGAATGGGTTTCAATGACGCCCCATGCGCTCGCACGCAGTGCAATTTCTCACGCGAAAACAGACGAGCCCAACGTAAGACACACCACAGCCTTAAAACGGGTTAAATACGCTCCCGGCACACAGTTTTCGTGTCGTGTTTCGTGTCGCCCGCGGCGCGGGGACATGTTACACGGGACGAACTTTGAGCACATCGGATAGGCGGCTAGTACAGGATCCCTAATAAACAACCAGCCTAATAAACGACCAGCGCCACAGCACCCAGCCCCGAATGAGCCGACAGCACCGGCGGCAACGCACTCACCAAAAACTCCGGCGCCGAAGAAGCGGCGGCATCATGAACTAGGGAGCTCTCCCCCAGCATCTGCTGAACCTGCTCATACAGCTGCACCGCCTGCGCCGCATTGCCCACATGATGCACCGCAACCACCTCACCGCGCGGGGATGCGGCAAGCGAAGAACTAGCGAGGTCGGCGGCGGCAGAGCCCACTGAAGCAGAGCTGAGCGCCGCCGAATGCTGATGCTCACGGCAAGTCTGCACGGTCACCTCCACCAGGCGCTCCAGGGCGCGCGCAGCAGTGCGGGGGCGCTCCACATACGCCAGCTTGCCCTCAGTAATCGTGCCAATCGGCTTAATCTGGAACATCTGCCCCACCATCGCCAACGCCGGGGAAACACGGCCACCGCGGCGCAACGCGTCCAGGGTCGGGATATAAAAGTAGAGCGTGGACTGCTCGCAGACGGACTGAATGTAGTCCACCAGCTGCGCGGGACTCGGACATTCAACACTCGCGCCTGCGGATGCAGAGTTCAGCACCTCCAAGGCACGCACCACCGCATGACCGTATGCACCCGCGACCGTGCGGCTATCCACCACGCTCACACCCGTAGAACCCAGGCGACTCAGGCGGGCACCGGTGCGTGCCGCCTCCACCGTGCCCGAGAGCTCACCGGACAGATGCACCGACACCACATGCGTAAAACCTCGCGACGCCAGCTCGTCATACACATCAGCAAACACGCCCGGCGCGGGCCCGGAAGTGCTCACCGTCTGACCCATCACGTGCGCAAGCATAATCGCCTCATCCACCTCGGCGGCGGTCAAATCCTGCAGCTGACGGTCCGGCTCACCGGGCGTGCGAATGGTCACCGGCATCGGAACCAGCATAAAATTGCCGCGAGCGCTCAGGCACTGCACGAGCTCCGGGTCGAGGGCGGCGGCGCTATCGGTCACCACGGCAATGCGGTTCTCTGCTTTGTTCTCTCGCTCCATATTCCGGCCCTTCTTCCGGTTCGTCAGTGCGTGATTCGATGACGAACCCTCTCCTAGCGTTCCCTGAACATTATGGCACTCATCACTACCGCAGTACAGCAAAGCCCCGCCGCGCCTCCGGGTTCGTTCCATAAAACGAACCGAAGCCACAGCGGGGCTTGTGCTTTATCTAAGAAGCTTAGTTAGCTACAAAGCTTAGATCACAATGTTCACGAGCTTAGGCGCACGCACAATCACCTTGCGGATCTCGGCGTCACCAATCGAACGCTGAACAGCGGCATCCGCCAGAGCCAGCTCCTGAAGCTCCTGCTCGGAAATATCCTTCGCAACCTCCAGGCGAGCCTTGACCTTGCCCTTAATCTGAACGATAGCGGTGACGGTGTCATCCACCAGCAGAGCCGGGTCAACCTCGGGGAAGCCCGCGGTCAAAACCGGGGTGTCGTGGCCGAGAGCGTGCCACATATCCTCAGCGGTGTACGGTGCGTACAGAGACAGCAGAATAGCGACAGTCTCAGCAGCCTTACGGACAGCCGGGTCAGCCGCACCAGCACCGGAGTCAATAGCCTTACGGGTAGCGTTCACAAGCTCCATGGTCTTAGCAACAACCACGTTGAACTTGCCGTTATCCAGCAGGCCCTGAACCTCGTGCACGGTGCGAGCAATCAGCTTCTGCAGCTCCAGGTCACCGGTGGTTGCGTCAACGCCGGGTTCGCTGGTGACGTCCTGGGCCACACGCCATGCGCGAGCCAGGAACTTCTGCGAACCGGACGGGGAAACATCCGCCCAGTCCACGTCATCCTCGGGCGGGGACGCGAAAATCATGGTGGTGCGGATAGCGTCCACACCGAACTTGTCGAGCTGCTCGCCCAGGTTCACGCCGTTACCCAGCGACTTGGACATCGCCTTACCGCCGTTGAGCACCTGACCCTGGTTCATGAGCGCCTTGAACGGCTCATCGTGCTTAATCAGACCCAGGTCGCGAACAACCTTGGTGAAGAAGCGTGCGTACAGCAGGTGCAGAATAGCGTGCTCCACACCGCCAACGTACATGTCGACGGCACCCCACTCGCTCATAGCCTGCGGGTCGAAAGGAGCCTTGTCGTAGTTCGGGGAAACGTAACGCAGGAAGTACCAGGAGGAATCCACGAAGGTGTCCATGGTGTCCGAGTCACGGCGAGCCTGCTTGCCACACTCGGGGCAAGGCACAATCGCCCAGTCATCGGCAGCGGCAAGAGGCGACTGGCCCTTAGGAGCCAGCTGCTCACCGCGCAGGTTATCGGGCAGCAGCACCGGCAGCTGATCCTCAGGAACCAGAACCTCGCCACAATCCTCACAGTGAATCACGGGGATGGGGGTACCCCAGAAACGCTGGCGGGACAGCAGCCAGTCACGCAGACGGTAAATGACCTTACCCTCACCGGTGCCGGCAGCCTCAACCAGCTCAATAGCCTTAGCGAGCGCCTCAGCCTTCGGCAGGCCGGTCAGCTCACCGGAGTTGATGAGCACGCCGTCACCAGCTGCGGCAACACCGCTGGTAGCCGGGTCCTCAGCACCCTCAACGTCCAGAACCTTCACGATGGGCAGGTCGAACTTCAGGGCGAACTCGAGGTCACGCTGGTCGTGCGCGGGCACAGCCATAATCGCGCCGGTACCGTAGTCGGCGAGCACGTAGTCAGAAGCCCAGACGGGCAGCTTCGCGCCGGTCAGCGGGTTAATCGCGTAGCGGCCGGTGAACACGCCGGTCTTCTCGCGGTCGGAGGACTGGCGGTCAATGTCGCTCAGTGCCTTAATGTCTTCGCGGTACTGCTCCAGGGCAGCCTTGTGCTCGGGTGCCACGATCTGCTCGGCGAACGCCGCATCCGCAGCAACCACGATGAAGGTTGCGCCGTACAGGGTGTCCGGGCGGGTGGTGAACACGGTGAAGGACTCAGCAGCCTGGTCCTCGGTCGCCTCAATCTCGAAGCGCACCTCAGCGCCCTCGGAGCGACCAATCCAGTTGCGCTGCATGAGCAGAACACGGTCGGGCCACTTGCCCTCCAGCTGCTCCATGTCGTCCAGCAGCTGCTGTGCGTAATCAGTAATCTTGAAGTACCACTGGTTCAGCGACTTCTTAGTCACGGTAGTACCGCAACGCTCACACGCACCGTTGACAACCTGCTCGTTCGCGAGCACGGTCTGGTCCTTGGGGCACCAGTTGACCATAGAGTCCTTACGGTACGCCAGGCCCTTCTTGTAGAACTGCTCGAACAGCCACTGAGTCCACTTGTAGTACTCGGGGTCCGAGGTGTGCAGGCGGCGGCTCCAGTCAACAGCAATAGCGTAACGCTTGAAGGACTCAGCCTGAGTCTCAATGTTCTTGTACGTCCACTCCTTGGGGTGAGTGTCGTTCTTAATGGCTGCGTTCTCAGCGGGCAGGCCGAAGGAGTCCCAGCCAATCGGGTGCAGAACATCATAGCCGCACTGCTTGAAGTAGCGGGCGTTCATGTCACCAATAGCGAATGCCTCCGCGTGACCCATGTGAAGGTCACCGGAGGGGTACGGGAACATATCCAGCACATACTTGCGGCCCTTGGGTGCGTGACCGGTGGGCTGGAAAACCTTCGTTTCGTCCCAGTAGGGGCGCCACTTGGCTTCCATAGCGCGGAAGTCGTACGCATTTTCGTTGCGTTCGGTCTCTACCTGAGCAGACACAGCGATTCCTTAAATAAAGACAGGTTGATAAAAACTTAACCCTCCAAGTGTAGCGCGAAACCAGCACCGCGCCAGAGTTGAGGCCGCCCCGACTACCAAATGGACGGCACCGCCCGCCCTACCACCCGCCCGACCACGATGCGGCAGGCGGGTTTCAGAGCCCTTTCAGGCTTCTCCCCTAGAATTAAGAACGGGACTTTGCCGTCCCAGTACCCAACCCGCGAAAGGTACCCATGACCTCCACCGTTACCCCGGACTCCCCCAACACCTCGATTCTTGAGGGTGTGCCCGGCCCGCTCATTCCCGGCACCCGCCACGACGCCCTCATCGGTGACGGCGCGCAGGCGGTCATGACCCGCTACTGGCAGTACGGCAAAGGCATGAACGACGGAGTCTTTCCCGAAGGCTCCTACCCCGTACTGCTCGTGCACGGCTTCCGCGGCGACCACCACGGTCTCGAAATCATCGCGAACTACCTGCTGAAGCTCATCCCGAACGTCAGCATCATCAGCCCCGATCTGCCCGGCTTCGGCCGCTCCGCAGACCTGCCCGAAAGCACCCTGGGTGAGGACAGCATCGACGCGTACGTGGCGTGGCTGAACGACTTCGTGGAACATATCAACCCCGCCCGCGAGGATGCACGCCCCCTGCCGCTGCACGTGGCCGGCCACTCCTTCGGTTCCATCGTCACCAGCGCCTTCGCCGCCGCACACCCGAACTCGCTCGCGTTGCTTTCCCTTATCAACCCCATTAGCGAACCCGCCCTTGAAGGTAGCCAGCGCGTCGCCTCGCGTCTTGCCTCCCTCTACTACCGCGCCGGCGCGGCACTACCCGAAAAAATCGGCTACCCGCTCCTGCGTTCGCAGCTGATTACCCGCGCCTCCAGCGAAGTCATGATGCGCACCAAAGACAAGGCAATGCGCCGCTTCATCAACGGCCAGCACGCCGCCTACTTCGGCTCCTTCGGCTCCCGCCGCGGAGTGCTCAGCGCCTACGAAGCGTCCATTACGCACACCGCCGCCGAATACGCCGCCGCCATCCGGGTACCCGTGCAAATGCTCGTTGCCGAAGACGACGACCTGGGCACCCCCGAAACGGCTCGCGCCATGTACGCGACGCTGACCTCCCGCGACCTGCCCGCTACTTCGACCGGTGCCCGCGAGCGCCTGGACATGATCCCCGAAGTCGGGCACCTCATCCACTACGAAACCCCTCGCCGCGCCGCGGAACTCATCGCCGATTTCGCCGCCGGCCACTCAGGGAACGAGAAGTAAGGAACCAACATGAAACTCATGGTTGACGCCCGATACACCCGTATCGGCTTCCACGACGGCATCAGCCGCTACACCGCGTCCCTGCTGGGCGCGCTCAAAACCCTCATCGATACCGGTGACGAAGCCGCCACCGACCTCGACCTGACCATGATTATTAGCGACGAACGTCAGCTGGAGATGCTGCCGGATTTGCCGCACGTGAAAATCAGCTCGCCCACCGGCCCGCTCGAACCGACCGCCTCGCTACAGCTGAATAAGTACGCGCCGGACGTGGTGTTCTCCCCCATGCAGACCATCGGCTCCACCGGACGCAAGTTCAAGCTGATTCTCACCCTGCACGACCTGATCTACTACTCGCACCCGACCCCGCCCGGGTTCCTGCCCGCACCAGTGCGCGTGGGCTGGCGGCTCTTCCACAAGACCTACACCCCGCAGCGCTTCCTGCTCAATCACGGCGACGCGGTCGTGACGGTTTCTGAGTCGACCGCCTCGCTAATTCGTGAGCATGAGCTGACCACCAAGCCGCTGTTCGTGGTGCCCAACGCCCCGCAGCCCGGTAGCGTCGTCTCCCGCCAGACCGCACTGGAACGCGCCACCACCCGCGAAGAGCAGCCCGTCAAGCACCTGGTGTACATGGGCTCGTTCATGCCGTACAAGAACGTGGAAACCCTGCTGCTGGCGATGCGTTCGCTGCCGGATTACCGCCTGCATCTGCTGTCGAAGATGCCACCGCAGCGCCTGGTGCAGCTCACCGACGAACGCCTCATCGGTGAGAACGTGGAGGTGCACAACGGCGTGAGCGATGAGGAGTACCAGCAGCTGCTCCGCCAGGCGCACGCCCTGGTTACTGCCTCCCGCGAGGAGGGTTACGGCCTGCCCGTGGTTGAGGCTCAGGCTGCCGGTTGCCCCGCGGTGATTAGTGACATCCCGATTTTCCGTGAGATTGCGCCGCACGCCGTGTTCGCGCCGATTGACGGTGCCCCGGAGGCGCACGCCGCCGACTGGGTCAAGGCAATTCGTTCCCTGGAGGATCCGGCCGTGCGCGAGCGCGTAATCATTGATGGCCTGTCGGATGTGCGCCGCTACTCCTGGCGCGACTCGGCGCTCAAGCTGCTGAAGGTCGTGCGCGGGCTCTAAAGCGTGCGTAGTCTTTAGGACTTGCGCGGCGTATGCAGCGCGACCCTAGATACAGATAGATACAGAAATGCCGCCGCACTCCCCCGGTTCTCGGGAGGGCGCGGCGGTATTCTCGTATTCAATTCATGGTTGCCGGTAGGCGTATGCGGCTTACGGCAGCGATGTACAGCGGCGGTTCGCTACACACTTCCTCCGCGCCTACGCAGGGAACCCGCCCTCGCAGAGCTCGGGCACCCTGAGGGCGCATCCGGAAGGTGCAGCCTCGCCGCCTCTAGGCGCAAAATCTCTAGACCGCGGTAAAGCTACCGGTGCGGGCCTCTTCCTTCGCCACCAAATCGTTGACGTGGGTGTAGGCGTAAATAATCTTCGCGTCATCCAGCTCAGCGAAACGCGCCAGGTAGCGGCAGACCGCACCGCGCTGCGCCATCGTCATGGCCGAAAGCAGCTCGGGGTTGGGGTGGGTGATACCGTTGCTACGCTCGGGAGCGGAATCGCCGAATCCGGGTTCGTAATCGTATGCGGGGCTCATCGTCGAGGGCCTTTCGTCAGGGCGTCGCTACAGTGCAAACGCCACGCGGGTAACACGGCGAATAGGTTCGCAGCGATAACCGGATGCCTCTTCGCGGTGGTGGTTGTGATACCTCTAAAGTACCCAAGAGCCAATCAATGTTCAAGAACCGTTAGGGAACAACCTCATAATGGACACGTCCGCGGTTGTCAGGCGGAAATCAGGGGGCACCAGAGAGGCAGGTAACCGCCGGTTTTTCCCCACCGTTTGAGTCCACCGTTAGAAGCTTAAAAAGAAATGCCGCCGCACTCGTCAAGAGTGCAACAGCATTCCCAAAAGCTCTAATTATGCAGGCTACGCCACGCTTGCGCAGAGGCCGCGCTCGGCGTCCCTGCGGGCCAGCTCATAGGCGTGACCGTACGCGTAGAAAATCTTTGCGTCGTCCAGCTCCGCGAAACGCGCCAGGTAGCGGTAAACAGCTCCTCGTTCTGCGCTGGTCATGTCGGAAAGCAACACGGGGTCAGGGTGCATGACGCCGTAATTGTGTACAGAAGCAGACCCGCCGCATGCAGGTTCGTATGCGGGGGCGATCATAGTCTGAGTCACCAGTATTCATCTTTCGTTGGTGCGCACGGTTGTGAGGCATGCGCGAAGTTGAGTGATAGATACCGCCAATACCCTCTCGACAAGCGCCGAAAAAGTGCCCGCGGTGCTGAATATATTACCGTGAATACGGCGACTAAGCCAATTAGAAACCCGAAGATTCAACTCTGAGCCATTAGATGCACACTGGTGCACAGATTGCGGGGTATACCCTCCATGCGGCAGCACCCTAACCCGCATCGGGCCGAGGCGCGCTCGCCTCATCGTCAACTCCCCCGATGACGCTCTCTCGCGCCAGAGTGCGATCAATCTTCGTCACCATGAACCGCTGGAACCGACGCTGAGTCGCAGGAGACAGCACCACCACGAGCAGCACCTCCACCGCGAACAGAATCGCCAGCAAAACGAGGCCGCCGCCGGGCGAATCCACCTGCTCACGCAGGTACCGGGCCGCAGCCTCCGCCCACTCAAACCCCGCGGAGTCCAGGACCGGCACATCCAGCCCGGCTTGCGTCGGAACGTGCAGAAGCGACGCCGCATTCAACAGCAGCACAAACAGCGCGGTCAACCCCGCATACAGGCCGTAGTGCACCGCACGCGCAACCCTTTTAGCCCGGGCAAAGGCACGGTTGAGCTCGCCGCCGATATCGTTCACGCCCTCCAGCAGGTGCGTGTCAGCCGGTAGAACGTGCGGCAGCAAACGGCGCGACAGCATGAGCGGAACCGGTGAACTGGCGTCAAAATACTGCATGTGGCTACTCACCGAAGGCCCCGGCAGGGTCGCGAAGGTAACCTTCACATCGGTCGGCTGCGTGATGTTCGAACGCCCGATGCTATCACCGCGCGCCGCAATCTCACAGTGATCCGCCACGTTCATCTCGTGCAGCGAGGGCGCGTAGGCGCGCACGAACAGGTGACAGCAGCTACGCACCGATACGACTATCGCCAGCATCACGACGCACCAGAACGCCACGCCCAATGCGGTGGGCGCAGGAACCCTCGCTTCACCGCTCAGGTAGGCAAGCACCAGCATGAGGGAGGTAAACATCATGAACACCCCGTGCACAAAGAGCGTCGGAATAAGCCACTTAATCAGGGAACGCGTGCCGTAGACATTCCAGAGGGCAGGGATCGCCCCCGTCTCCTGCGCAATGCGGCCCCGGCCCTTCAGCGCCGAGAGCACGGCGAAGACAACCGTGGCCGCGCCCAGCGTCAACGGAATCAGCATCATGTGGCGCAGCAGGGAGGCGTAGGGGCCAACCAGAAGCAGGGCCTCCTGAACCCAGGCGAACCCGGCTACCGCTCCGAGGGCCAGCAGGGTCAGGCGGTTACGGAACCCTCCGGAGCTATCGAGCGGGGCGGGAACGTCATTGCGGTCACTGGCGATGATACTAATCGGCACCACACCGTTACCCAGCCCGTAGAAGAAACGCAGGGGTTTCTTTCCGGCCTTCGCACGGCGACGCAACAGCTCATACCCCAGGTACCCGCCCTGCGAATGGGCAATAATACCCGGGGCATCACTACGGGCCGCCAGCAAATCCAGCTGACGGTCCAAACGCACGTAGATGCGCTCCAAATCCCGAGACTCGGGGCTGGTCGCCGTCTGAATCAGCTGCGTGGGAATCGCCTTCACCAGCGCCCACAGCTCGCGGGCACGGCGAGCCAAAACCCAACCCAAAATACCCAGGCTGAGCACGGCCACCAGCGCCGTCAGCAGACCGCGGCTCGTGCTCAGGGAAGCAACAAAGGCGTCGCGCATCGTCACGATCGTCACCACCGCCAGCACAAGCCAACCGGCCACGTTCACAAAACGCGCTATCGACCGGAGCAGCTGCCCGGCGCGATCGGTCCAGGTTCGGCCCGGACGCTCGTAGTAGAGACAGAACATGAGGAAAAGCGGCAGCACCGAGACCAGCCAGGGCAGGTGATCTCTAAGGGGACGATAGTGCTTCGGGCGCCAGAACCCTTCCTGAAGGAGGATGCTGCGACGCACCACCGAACGCTCCGGACGTTCCGGACGGCTCGAACGCGAGGCGCTGAGGCGCTCCTGCAGGCGTCGTTCCTGAGCGCGCAGCCCCTCCGAGATACGCGCCTGCAACGACGAGGCGCTCGGCTCGTCGACGGCTTCCCGGTCCTCCGGGGACTCGGGTACTTCGGTAGATTCGGAAACTTCGAGAGTTTCGGGGGTTTCTGGAGCCTCGGGGGCCTGCACGTACTCCAGCGTGAGCGCGTAGCTCAGCTCGCGGTGCTCGCTATGCGGGGTCACCTCCCCCGATGGCGGCTGAGTATCGCCGTCGGGGATGAGCGTGACGCTCCCCCGGGTCGCCTCCTCGGGGCTGTCCGCGGCATCGGAACCGGTATCAGGTGCGGTCGCGCTCGCCATCGTGGCCAGCGTCTTCAGGCTGTGCGCCACCGGCTTGCCGAAGTAGTCCAGGGTCTCACCGAAATTCTGGTACCCGATGCCGTGAATCAGCAGAACCGCGGCGTCGTGCCGGCGACCCGTACTGTGCAGGGTGCTCTCGGGGTGCCGGGAAGCATACCCCAGCAGGGTCCGCTGTTCGTCCGAGGGCAGGGAACTGCCCTTCACCAATTGGCGATCCACGACGCCCCCTTTCTGCACTGTACCTCTGCGTTTTCTGCAGATAAATCCGCAAGACTGCGGGTTTTAAAGCACGTCCAAGCCGTCGCAACGCACCTGAACGGACCGCTCCCCCACGGTTTTCTTGAGGGCGGCCATCGTGGCGCGCGTGGCGCGCAGCTCGTGCGTCACCTGCTGGGCAATACCGTAGGAGAAGAAGAGCAGGGCGCGCCAATCCCCGCGCACCGGGGATTCCTCCGGATCATTCTCCAGGGTCTCGGACCAGGCGAGATAGCCGTGATCCAGCGGAACCGGACCGACCACCCGCAATTGCTCGCGCACAGACTCGGGTAGGGCCGAAGAACCCAGGAAGATTTCCATGAAGGAGCGCACATCAGCCTCTGCGCCGGTCACTGCAGCCGTGCGCACCGCCGGAGGCAGACCCGTCTGCGAGCGCTCCTCCAGCTCCTCGCGAGCGAACCAGGCCGGATCCCAGCGGATGAGGGCCTGCTCCACGGGCGAGGGCGAGGCGGTCGTCACTACGGTCCCCTCCAGCGCCGCCGGACGCACCAGGGCCGCCGCGTTAAGCCAACGACGCAGGGCGGCTTCGGGGGCACGCAAAGAATCGAAGTAGAGCATCTTATCGGCGTCCAGAAGCAGGGCCGCCGCGTAACCGCCGAAAGCCACGGGCTCAGCCCCGGGAGTCGCCACGACCAGGGCCGGTTCCGGGCCAACCGTCGCGCGCACGTGGTCGCCCGAGGAGGAAATCACCGGGACGTTCGGGAAGGCGCGGCCCAGCTCCTCGGCCGTGCGCATCGCGCCCACCATCGAGGAACGCCAGCGGTTAAAACCACATTCGGGGCACCGCCACTGCTGGGCCAGGTGGCCGCACCACGCGCAGGAAGGCACCGAGGAACCGGAAGCCAGCGAAAGCGGGCCGCTACACACGGTGCATCGGGCGGGCATGCGGCACCGCGCGCACGAGAACGAAGGCACGTAACCACTGCGGGCCACCTGCACGAGCACCGGGCCTCGGGACAGGGCGCGGCGGGCGTACTCGAAGGCCAGGTGCGGGATGCGCGCCACGGCAGCCAGCGGGTCGCGAGCCAGCTCGTACTCCGAACCGGTCGAGAAGATGCGCGGCGAATACTCGCGAACGAGCGCGCGAGGAGCCCGCAGGTAGGTGGCCCAGCGGGTGCGTACAAGGCGTGCCGCCTCGCTACTCATCGTGAACCCTGCGAAGAGCGCCGCGGCGTTCTCCGCTGAGGCGCGCAAGAGCAGTACGTCGCGGGCGTGGCAATAGGGGGCGCGCTGTTCGAGCAGCGACGAGTCGCCGTCGTCCCAGCAGACGACCAGGCCCAGGTTAGCGACCGGGGCGTAGGCGGCCGCGCGGGTTCCGATGACGACGGGCACGCGTCCCAGGCGGGCCTTGAGGAACCCGTGGTAGCGCGCGTGCGGGCCCGAATCGGCACTCAGGCGTGCGTAGGAATCGGCGGGAAGCACCCGCGCGAGGGCGCTCTCCAGCAGGTCGAGGCTCTTGGCGGTGGGAACCACCGCGATGGCGCCCCGCCCGGAGGTTGCCGCGGTGGCCAGGGCCGCGGCGAGCACATCGGCCCAGGTGTGTTCCAGGTGGCCGGGAAGCACGGTCATGACGGCGCGGCTCGCGACGCCGGCGGCCACGTCCTCGATGAATTCGGGGCCGTTTTCGTAATCGGAGAAGACCGCGGCGGCATCGGGTGCGTCCTCCAGCGGGGCGGGAGGCTCAAGGGTGAAGGGCGCGGGTGCGCCGGGGGTAGCGAGCCAGGCATAGGGGTCGGCCTCAGTACTATTTCCGCCTATCAGAGAGTTTTTAGCCAATTCACCCTCAGCCTGAACCTGAGATTCGCAACCCTCACCTTCAATCGAAGGGTTACCGGCAGATTCACCCTCAACCGGAGCTTGAGGGCCCACCTGGGAAGGCTCGTAACCCGGCAGGAACGGAGCGTACTTCTTATCCAGGGCGGCCACGCGCGGAGGAACCGCCAGGCGCAACACGTTCGCCACCGTGGAGGCGTAGCGATCGGCCAGCGCTTCCGCCACACTAAAAATCTCGGGCGCCACCACCGGCACGCGCGAGAGCACCCCCTTGAGCGGAGCAAGCGAGGACCGCGTCCATTCGGTCGTGGCCGCGCGCTCCTCAATGTAACCGCTCATCTCGTGCCCGTTGAACATGACGCGCACGCGGGCGCCGGGCACCGCGTCCTCGCTCATCTCGGCGGGCACGCGATAGTCGAAGGTACGGTCCACCTGCGGCAGGGTGCTGTCCACACGCACGCGCGCCACGGGGTTCACCACGCCGCTGGCTCGCAGCTCGGCGGCCACGCTGACAGGCTCGGGCGTTGCGGGAATCAGGGCATCACGAAGAGCAGGAAATCCCTGCAACAGGTCAAGCTGTTGCAGGGATTCCTGCTGGGCACCCGCGGGTACCTTCGATTCATCAGAACGGTTCTGACTCACGCGCTGTCGTAATCTCGTTCGCGTAAACTCGCCCTAGGAGGAGGACACTGCCGAGCGCAGTGCATCCACGCGGTTGAGGCGCTCCCATGTGAACTCCGGCTCGGTGCGGCCGAAGTGACCGTGAGCCGCGGTCTTGCGGTAGATGGGGCGGCGCAGGTCCAGCTCGTTAATGATGGCCAGCGGGCGCAGGTCAAAGACCTCGCGCACGGCGCGCTCAATCTTCAGCGGGTCAACCTTCTCGGTGCCAAAGGTCTCGATGTACAGGCCAACGGGTGCTGCCTGGCCGATGGCGTACGCCACCTGAACCTCGGCGCGATCGGCGAGGCCGGCGCCCACGATGTTCTTGGCGACCCAGCGCATGGCGTAGGCTGCGGAACGGTCCACCTTCGAGGGGTCCTTACCGGAGAACGCACCGCCACCGTGGCGTGCGGAACCACCGTAGGTGTCCACGATAATCTTGCGGCCGGTCAGGCCGGCGTCACCGACGGGGCCACCCTGCACGAAGCGACCGGCGGGGTTGACGATGAACTTGGTGTTGGAGGAATCCAGGTCCACGGAGCTGAGCACGGGGGCAATCACATGCTTCTCAATGTCGGCGCGCAGGTCGGCCAGATCGTAGCTGGCGGTGTGCTGGCTCGAAACAACCACGGTATCAACGGATACGGGCACGTTGTTCGAGTCGTAGCCGAGGGTCACCTGGGTCTTGCCGTCGGGGCGCAGGTCGGTCAGTAGGCCGTCCTTGCGCACCTTGGTCAGGCGCTCGGAGAGGCGGTGTGCCAGCCAGATGGGGGCGGGCATCAGCACGTTGGTCTCGTTCGATGCGTAACCGAACATGATGCCCTGGTCACCCGCGCCCTGGCGGTCGTAATCGTCGGCGGCGATGCCCTGACGAACCTCGAGGGACTCGTACACGCCGGCGTTAATGTCCGGGGACTGCTCGCCGATGGAGACGGAGACGCCGCAGAACTCGCCATCGAAACCGCGGGTCGAGGAATCGTAGCCGATATCAAGAATGGTCTCACGCACGATGGAGGGAATCTCGACGTAGCTGGAGGTGGTCACCTCACCGGCGACGTGCACCTGGCCGGTGGTCACCATGGTCTCCACAGCAACGTTCGCTGCGGGATCCTGGGCGATAATGCCGTCCAGGATTGCGTCGGAAATCTGGTCACAAATTTTGTCGGGATGGCCTTCAGTCACCGATTCGCTGGTGAATAGGCGTAGATGGTTATTACTCACGGTTTCCACTCTACTGGTTGAGGGCGCGCAAAGGTAGCGCGCTCGTAATGATGACGGTTTCCTTCAATTATGACACGTTTATGACGGCCGATTACGGGCCGTGCGTTCGCGGGTTCACGCACCGGTCCTCGCACACCGGTCACGCGCAGTCCGCACGCAAGACGCACACCGGCGGGACCCAATCCGCGCTACGCCAGCGCCGCCATAATCTTCTGCGCAAGCGCCGGGCCGATGCCGGGCACCTGTGTTAGCTCCTCCTCGGTGGCCTGCTTAATCTGCGCCACCGAGCCAAAATGCTTCACGAGCGCGGCGCGCTTAACCTCGCCCAGTCCGGGTATCTCGTCCAGGGCGGAGGCGACCATGGCCTTGCCTCGCTTGGAGCGGTGGAAAGTGATGGCGAAGCGGTGCGCCTCATCGCGGAGGCGCTGCACCAGGTACAGCGCCTCCGAGGTGCGTGGGAGCACGACCGGGTAGTCATCGTCCGGCAGCCACAGCTCCTCCAGGCGCTTGGCGATTCCGGCCACGTACACATCGGTAATACCCAAATCGCTCAGGGCGGCGGATGCGGCAGCCACCTGGGGCGGACCGCCGTCCACGAGCACGAGGTTCGGCGGGTAGGCAAAGGTCTGCGGCTCGGGGGTGGAGGCGTCAATCTCCCCGGAGCGCGCGGGCACCTCGGCACGCACAGCCTGCTGGGCCAGGTGCCGCTTGAAGCGGCGGGTGATGACGTCGTACATGCTGGCGGTATCGTCGCGGGCGGCGTCCCCGGTGATGCTGTAGGTGCGGTAGGCCTTCTTGGCGGGCATGCCGTCTTCGAAGACCACCATGGAGGCGACCACGTTCGTACCCTGCACGTGCGAAATGTCGTAACATTCGATGCGTAGCAGCGGGTCGGGAAGCTCTAGGGCCGTCTGCAGCTCCACGAGGGAGGCGCTGCGGGTGGTGAGGTCGCCGGCGCGCCGACTCTTGTGCAGGGTGAGGGCCTGGCGGGCGTTTTCGGTGACGGTCTTCATGAGTTCGGCCTTGTCGCCGCGCTGCGGAACGGTGATTTCCACGGGGCCGCCGCGCACCTCCGAAAGCCAGGATGCCAGCTGTTCCTTGTTCTCGGGCTCCACCGGCACGAGCACGGAGCGCGGAATATCGTAGCTGTTCAAGCTTTCGGCACCGCTACCCTTCTGGGTGGCCAGACTGACCGCGATATCGCTGTACACGCGGGTGAGCAGCTGCTCGATGAGCTGCGCGTCGGTGCTGTCGTCCACCTTCTCCACGATCCAGCCGCGCTGGCCTCGGATTCGGCCGCCGCGCACGAAGAACACCTGAACGGATGCCTCGAGGTCGTCCTCGACGTAGGCGAAGAGGTCGGCATCCACGGTCGAGCCGAGCACCACGGCGTTTCGCTCGAAGGCCTTGGTGAGTGCTGCAATGTCATCGCGGAGCACCGCGGCGCGTTCAAAGTCCATCTGGGCGGCGGCTTCCTTCATCTCCTTGGTCAGCCGCTCGATGTACTTCTCGGCGCCTCCACCCATGAAGCGGGTCAGGCCGCGGGCCAGTTCGCGGTGGTCTTCGGCGCTGATTTTGCCCACGCAGGGCGCCGAGCATTTGTCGATGTAGCCGAGCAGGCAGGGGCGTCCGCTGTTCTTGGCGCGCTGGAACACGCCGTTCGTGCAGGTGCGCACCGGGAAGACGGTCAGCAGGGCGTCCAGGGTTTCGCGGATGGCCCACACCTGCGAGTACGGGCCGAAGTAGCGCACACCCTTGCGGCGCTCACCGCGGGTGACCATGGCGCGCGGGTACACGTCGTTGACGGTCACGGCCAGGTACGGGTAGGACTTATCGTCACGGAAGGCGATATTGAAGCGCGGCGCGTACTCCTTAATCCAGGTGTACTCGAGCTGTAGCGACTCCATCTCGCTCGCCACCACAGTCCACTCCACGCTCGCCGCCGTATGCACCATCGCGTAGGTCTTGGGTCGTAGCGTCTCGGGCGAGGCGAAGTAGCTATTGAGGCGGTTGCGCAGGTTCTTGGCCTTGCCCACGTAGATGACGCGCCCGTCGGCGTCACGGAACCGGTAGACGCCCGGGTCGGTGGGAATTTCTCCGGGGGCCGGACGGTAGCTGGAGGGCTCTGCCATGGGTGCTTTCTCCTCGGGCGCGGGCGGATATACGACAAACCGCGCATCCTGCGCCGACCCCGCGTGCGGGCCCATGCGTGGATGCGCGGTTAAAGTCTACGCGGTGCGCGCCGGAAGAAGGCTTAGCCGGCGTCGCGTGCGGCTGAGGGCGAAACGTTGTATTCGTGCTTTCGCGCCTGACCGGACAGCTGAGCAATCTCATCCATGATCGCATCGGTAGTGACGCGGCGCTGCTTGCCGGTCATCTTCTCGCCGGTCTTCTCAAAGTAGAGCGGCTTGCCCACACGAATCGTGAAGCGGCGCGGGTAAATCATGTTCGAACCGGGCTTCTGCAGGCGGTCGGTACCAATCAGACCGACCGGAACCACGGGCGCGCCGGTCATATGCGCCAGCCACGCCACACCAATCTTGCCGCGGTACAGGTAGCCGTCGCGGGAGCGGGTGCCCTCGGGGTAAATGCCGAAGACCTTACCCTCCTGCAGCTTCTCCAGGGCGATGTCGAGTGCCTTGAGCGATTCGGAACGGTCGGAGCGGTTCACGGGAATGATGTCCACGGCTTCGAAGAATGCCTTCATCATCTTGCCGCGCGGGCCGGGGGTGTTCACGTACTCGGCCTTGGCGAGGAACGCCACGCGGCGCGGCATCATGGCGGAAATAATGATGGAGTCCAGGAAGGACAGGTGGTTGGAGGCGACAATCACCGGGCCGGTGGCGGGGAAGTTCTCGAGACCGGTCACGCGAGCGCGGAAAACGGTGCGCAGAATTCCGGTGACTGCTTTCTGGGATGCCTGATAAATCTTCATGTGAACTCCTGGAGGCTGTACCGACGGTGGGCGACGGGCCGGCGGTGAGGTGCGCGGTGCAGAGGGAGGCTACTCCCCCGCTGCGCGTATGTACCGTGTTAGATAAGGGGCGCTGGCGTCCGCTACCGATTTCATTATTCCATACCCCGGGCCGCTCGTAGCTCCGTTCCTCCCGGGTTTATCGGGGGCCGGTCGAACGGGGTTCAGGAGGGTTCCTTCGGCGGCGCTTTGCGGCGGGTGCATCGGGCTTTTGCGGGAATAATGCGTTTACCGCCGGTTGATATATAATGTTGCGGCATATAAGCCTTTCCTCTGTTTTTGCCGCGAAGTGAATTTTGGTAGGGTAGAGGTAGGGTAGACATGAGGAACAACAACGGAATGTACGGGCGCTGTCGCCCCGGGAGTATCTCCCCGAGTGGCCTCAGCGTCACATTGAGACACCTCGTCACCAAAGTTTTATAAATGCGCATTTAATATGCGAAAATAGGATGAGGGTGGGCTGTCGCACCTCCCTCTCCGGACGATTCGCTACCCAGTGAGCCGCCCTCCAGCGGATGTGCGTCGGTCCCATTCGAACCGCAAATCCACGCACACTGGAGACATATCACTATGGCTACAAAACCCGTCTCGCGTGCTGAGGCAGCTAAGATTGCCCGCCGCACAGACACGGTCGGTGCCTATGCCGGTAAGGGCTGGGTACAGGCTGTTGCGTTTGTGATGCTCCTGGGCTTCACCATCATGGCAGTCCTCGCAATGCGCACTTACGCACTCTCCATGCCGATGCCCGACAAGATTGTCGGCAACGACGGCAAAGTAATCGCAACCCAGGAACAGATTCTGCATGGTCAGGAACTCTTCCAGGCACGCGGCCTGCAGCAGTACGGAACCGTCCTCGGCCACGGTGCCTACCTCGGCCCCGACTACACTGCAGAGTACCTGCGCCTGACCACCGATGCCGCCATCAAGGAGTATCGTGAGCAGGGCAAGCAGGACCCCCGCGAACTCGTCAAGAACGAGTGGCGCAAGGAGAACAAGTACGATGAGCAGAGCAAGACCCTGACCTGGTCCGCTGGTCAGACCAAGGGCTTCCAGCTCATGCTCAAGCACTACAGCGAAACCCTGATGAAGGGCGACACCTCGCAGGGCCTGTTCCCCGACGCTATTAAGAACGACGAAGAACTGCACGACCTCGTCGCCTTCTTCGGCTGGACCGCATGGGCATCGGCGGCAGACCGCCCCGATCAGCCCTACTCCTACACCAACAACTGGCCCTCCGAGCCGAACGTTGACAACAAGCCCACCGCAGACCTCATGGTCTGGTCGGCCCTGTCCCTAATCACCCTCATCGGTGGTACGGGTCTGATGTTCGCCATCTACGGCCGCTGGTCCCGTTCCATCGGTTGGCACGCTGAAGAGGCACCCGTCCTCGACTTCCGCCAGCCCGACGAAGTTCGCCTGACCCCCTCGCAGAAGGCAGCCTGCCTGCTCTTCGCAACCATCCTGGTGCTCTTCCTCCTGCAGGCTCTGGTGGGTGCACTCACCGAGCACTACCGTGAAGAACTCACCGGCTTCTTCGGAATCGATATGGGCCAGCTGCTACCCTACACGGTATCCCGAACCTGGCACCTGCAGCTCTCCCTCTTCTGGACCGCAGGCGCGTTCCTGGCGGGCGGTATCTTCATCGCCCCGCTGATTACCCGCCGCGAACCCAAGAAGCAGGGTCTGCTGACCTACGTCCTCATCGGTGCCGTGGTCTTCGTGGTGCTCGGCTCGCTGCTGAACGAATGGTTCTCGCAGAAGGGTCTGGTCCCCACCAACTCCATCTTCTCGCAGCAGTGGGAGTTCCTGGACCTGCCGCGATTCTTCCAGATTCTGCTCATCGTGGGCATGTTCATCTGGATTGTGATCGTCGCACGAACCCTCACCGCCCGCCTGAAGGGCTCTAAGAAGACCTCCCTGCCGTGGCTGTTCCTGTTCTCGGGTCTGGCCATCCCCATGTTCTACGCGGTCGGCCTTCTCGCCGGCCAGCGCACTCACGTGTCGGTCGCCGAGTTCTGGCGCTTCTGGGTGGTTCACCTCTGGGTGGAGGACTTCCTCGAGCTGTTCACCACCGTGATGGTGGCGTACATCTTCGTGCTGCTCGGCGTTGTCCGCGAGCGCATCGCTATCTCCATCATCATGATGGACGCCGTGCTCTACTCCGTCGGTGGCGTGGTCGGTACCCTGCACCACACCTACTTCGTCGGTACCCCCTCCGAGCAGATGGCATTCGGTGCGTTCTTCTCCGCAGCTGAGGTTATCCCGCTGACCTTCCTGACCGTTGAGGCATGGGGCTTCATGCAGCTGGGTGCTCGCCAGTACTCCAACCGCACCAAGCCCTTCCCGCACCGCTGGGCCGTGATGTTCCTGATCGCCGTGGGCTTCTGGAACTTCCTCGGTGCAGGTGTCTTCGGCTTCCTGATTAACCTGCCGATCGTGTCCTACTTCGAAATCGGTACCGCACTGACCGCAAACCACGCACACGCCTCCATGATGGGTGTGTACGGTATGCTCGCAATCGCGTTCGCGGTCTTCGGTCTGCGCTACCTGGTTCCCGAGAACAAGTGGCCTGAGAAGGGCCTGAAGTTCTCCTTCTGGACCCTGAACATCGGTCTGCTGTGGATGTCCTTCATCTCGCTGCTGCCGCTGGGTATCGCTCAGCTGTACAAGTCCGTTGGTGAAGGCTACTACGAGGCTCGTTCCTTCGCGTTCATCCACGACGGCGCTTCCGCCGTGATGGGTTGGATGCGTATGCCCGGTGACGTGATCTTCCTGGTCGGCATTATCCCGCTGATTAAGCTGGCTCTGCTGGGTATCAAGGAGATTTTCTCCAAGAACGCTAAGGAAACCGTCCTGGAGCTGCCCGAACCGCCGCTGTACGAGGTAGTTGAGGACGCTCGCATCGCAGAGTTCGCCGGCGCTAAGGCTGCCGAGGAGCTGCCCGAGCAGACCAGCCCCTACCGTAGCGATCGTCGAGGCTAACCATGCCTGAGCAGATTGCTGGAGTTTCTTTCCTCGTGTGGCTGGCCTGCGTGTACGCGCTCGGCCTGGTCGCCGTGGGTTGGGGCTTCGATATTCTCGCCAAGCGCACCAGCCAGCGCATGGTGGCGGCGCGAACCTTCGGGTTCACCTACCACGAAGAGAGCGACGCGTGGCTCTGCCCCGAAGACCAGTGGCTGTGGGCGACCGCATTCGACTCGGACAACCGAGTGATGCGATACCGCGCCAAGCCCAGCGTGTGCAACACCTGCCCGATTAAGGACAGCTGCACCGTCTCGGCAAACGGCCGCGAGCTCACCCGCGAAGTGGATGAATGGCCCTACTCCGAGTCGGGTCGTTTCCACCGTGGACTGGCGGTTGCCGTGTCGCTGCTGGGTGTGGTCATCCTGATTGGTGCCGCCATCGTCTGGCACTCCCCGCTGGAGCTTCTGGTGGAGGGTGCCGCCGCGGTGGTCTGCCTCTCGCTGACCTACCCGCTGGCTGTGAAGCTCATGCGTTCCCCCGCGAACTTCGAGAACGATCCGAAGCATATTCACGCATCCACCGCTGATGAATCGGTGAACGTGAAGATGGACCGTTTCGCGGCGAAGTGGGGTGGCGTGTCGAATGAGCGTAAGCGCCGTACCGAGCAGACCCGCAAGCAGATGATTGCGGATGCAACCCTGCCGGTTCGTACCTCTGCCCTCGACCCGGACCGCCCCGCATGGAGCGGTACCGGCACCTCGGTTAAGCGACTGCACAAGACCACGAATGAGGTCCTGCAGGAGCAGAACCTGGCTGAGGTTGAGGCTGCTGAAAAGATGGCAGAGCAGATGGCGAAGAAGTAGCGCTGCACAAGTTTTTCCGTTCCGGCGGCTGACCGGCTGGCTGGTCCCGTCTGTTAGCTTCGGCGGCTACCCCGTGTGGAATTCTCTTTTATTCCTCTTTTGAGGTTTTCCATGCGGGGTACCGCCGAGGCGCCGACCCGCCACGATGCCGCCGGGACGGAAAATTCCCCTCCCCAACTCCCCCACACACAGCCCGATACCGGGCACCCCTACTACCTGCACCGTACGAGGCGCGGGCAGGTGGGCACACATACCGTCCTCCCCCAATATTTGTGAAGGAAAACCATGGATCCCGTCACTTTGGCAACTATCCTCATCCCAGTTGCCGTCATTGTTCTTTTTATTCTGATTCGTATGTTCCGCGTCATCCCCGAATACGAGCGTGGCATCTCCTTCCGCTTCGGTCACCTGCGTTCGGAGCTGAAGCCCGGCCTGAACGTCGTCTTCCCCCTTGTTGACTCCCTGCAGCGCGTTGATATGCGTGTTATCACCCTGACCATTCCCCCGCAGGAAGTCATCACCAAGGACAACGTTCCCGCCCGCGTGAACGCCGTGGTCCTCTTCCGCGTGACCAACGCCAAGAACGCTGTGCTTGAGGTTGAGAACTACCCGATTGCCACCAGCCAGATTGCGCAGACCACCCTGCGTTCCCTGCTCGGTCGCGTTGACCTGGACACCCTGCTCGCACACCGCGAGGACCTGAACGAGGACCTGCGTTCCATCATTGGTTCGCGCACCGAGCCGTGGGGTATTCAGGTGGAGCTCGTCGAAATTAAGGACGTTGAGATTCCCGAGGCTATGCAGCGCGCCATGGCTCGTGAGGCTGAGGCTGAGCGTGAGCGCCGCGCAAAGATCATTTCGGCACGCGGTGAGCTTGAGGCTTCGAGCGAGCTGAAGGAAGCTTCCGACATTCTGAGCCAGTCCCCCGCCTCCCTGCAGCTGCGTTACCTGCAGACCCTGCTGGAGCTGGGTGCCGACCAGAACTCGACCGTGGTCTTCCCGCTGCCCATGGACGTAATTGGCCCCCTTATGGGCGCACTCAAGGGCGAAAGCAAGTAGGCTACTCCCCTTCCCTGATGTACTAGCTTGAAGTACCAGCCGCGGCGGCTAATTCGCAGCGGTGAGAAATATAGAAATATCCCGTGCAGATGAGAGTATCTGCACGGGATATTTCTATGCGGGATTTATACGCGAAACGCTTTCAAACCGAATGCTTTCAAACGGAGCCCCGGGAATAAAACCCGGGAGGAAAACCCGGGAAGGAAGGCGTTTGGCCCGCCGCGGGGGTTGGATGAGGTGGTTGCGACGGGCCAAACTTTCCTAGGTCGGCTACACACCGTAGAGGTGCGGGCGCGGCAGGTACATCAGCCAGTTGGGTGAGGGCCGGAATCCTACCGCAAACGGTTTTCACCGACGCCTTAAGCATAACCGGCACACACCCCGAACCGGCGGCAGTCTGAGTGAAGCATCAATCACCCATCTCACACCATGCCGGGGCGGTATTCAGCCCAGAATCGGCACCTAAAGCACCGGTACCTAAAGCACCTGCGAGCTGGCTACAGCGCAACCCCTAGCGTAGCGCCCGCCAGCTAGCGCAGCGCCCAGCAAACTAACGCAATGCTCGGTGAGCCTGATCAAAGAACTCACGCTCGTACACGCACGCCGACAGGTACGCCTGCGCCGCACGCACACGCTGAGCCGGTGAAGCCGCCTCAAACGCACGCTCCACCTCCGCGAGGCTACGCGCCACATCCGCGGCAAACTCTTCGCCACCGTACATGCTCAGCCACTCCGCGTACGGGTGGTCCGCGTGATTCTGCGAGGAGAGCACAGCGCCCACCTCTTCGTACAGCCAGTAGCAGGGCAGGACCGCCGCGGCACCGACCACGTAATCATCACCGGCGGCGGAGGCACGCAGGAAATTCGTGTACCCCATCGTAATCGGCGAGGGACCACCCAGACGCGCACGGTTCGCCAACCAGCCCTCGTGCAGCTGCGATTCGGCGGCAATCGCCTCGTGCGCACCGGCCGCCCAGTGTACCTGCGCCTCAGCGGTATCGGCACGCGCCGAGAGAGTCGCAAGCGCACGCGAATAGTCGCGCAGGTAGAGGGCGTCCTGGTCCAGGTAGAAGGCGAACAGGTCCTCGTCGAGGGTGCCGTCACCGAGGGCACGCACGAAGGGCAAGTCCAGAATCTGGTGCCAGGTTTCGCCACCGGCAGCCCAGAGGGCGGCGGTCCAGGGTCCGGCGGGCTTTACGACGGCTTCACCGGCGGGCACGGGGCTGACCGGTAGCAGACGCTCCGGGCTGGTGCCGTCCAGAGTATTGCCCTCAGAGTCGGTGGTGGCGAGCAGGTGATGCCACGGGTACGCGGAGGCGGCAGCCTCCAGGCGGCGGGCACGAGCGGCGTGGTCTACCGGGCCGTGGCCCTCACCGGAGCCGACCTGCAACGCGGCACCTGCGGCGATGGATTCGTGGAGCCAGCGGGTGCTCCACTGCAGGGCGCGGTGAGTGTCTTCGCTGGTCAGAGTATTCTTCTCGCCCTCAGAAGATCCTGCAGCCTCGGTGTGCTGAAGCAGTTCCACGCCCAGGCGGGTTGCCAGCGAGGAGGACAGGGAGCATCCGGTGCCGTGCGTATTGCGGCTCTCCAGGCGCGGGGTGCGCACGTGCGCGCAGGTGCCATCCGGGAAGACCGCGGTGTTACCGGCGTCCTGACCGCACAGGTGGCCGCCCTTCACAATCACGGTGGTTCCGGTTGCCGCCGCAAGGTTCGCCGCCTGCTCATGCGCCTCGTCAAAGGTCTGGGCTGGCTCCTTCTGGCAGAGCACGGCAAGCTCCGGAATGTTCGGGGTAATCACATCCACAAGCGGCACGAGGTCGCGCAGCGCCTGCTCCGCTTCCGCCTGCAGCAGGCGGTCACCGCTAGAAGCAATCATGACCGGGTCGAGCACAACCACGGGCACGGGGTGCTCGCTCAGCCAGGTGCGGACGGTACGGATCGTGTCCGCATCGCCGAGCATGCCGATTTTTACGGCGTCAACCGTGACGTCATCAAAAACGGCGGCAAGCTGCGCGGTCAAAAATTCCAGGGGCGGGGTAAATACTTCACGCACTCCGCAGGTGTTCTGGGCGACCAGTGAGGTGGTCACGCACATGCCGTAACCGCCGGATGCGGTAATGGACTTGAGGTCCGCCTGAATACCCGCACCGCCGGAGGGGTCGGTTCCCGCAATGGACAGAACCCTCGGCACCCTAGAGGTCCCAGGTGCCCCGGGAATTCCGGAGGCGCTCGCGCCGGGTACAGGGTTGGAGAGGGTTGAGGGGGTGGTGGGTGCGCACGCGGGCGCGGTAGGCTGCTCTGCCATGATCGATAATCCCTTCGCTAGTTCGAACTAGAGCAGGTTCAATGGGTGATTCTCTCAGCCTTGAGTGTTCAGACGCCGTTTCGTGCGCCCGCTGTGCCGTATGCCCCGTATACCCTTCATTGGGTGCGTGTTGGGCGGGTTGGCGGGTCGCGGGCGTCTCAAGGCACCCCATATCGCTCTGCCAGGTTATCACAACGATTCTCAGGAGCTGAAAGTTTTGCGGGTGCCCAGCGAATCTCTCCGAAATTTTCGTTTGAGCATTGCGTTGCTGCACCCCACTCCGACCCGGGTTTTCCAGCGCAGGTTTCAGCGTACATCCCACCCAGAACTCGCCCGTTAAACAAGCAGTGCCCGGCACCGCTTTAGACGGTACCGGGCACTATCAGCCGGGCATATCCTATCCACCGGGCTTAGGCTAGAGGGCTTAGGTCAGGGCGAAAATCTCTGCCGGCGAGCCCTCCGCAATGATCCTACCCTCGTGCAGCAGGACCGCGCGGTTAGCCAGGGAGGCGATACGCGCATCGTGCGAAATGATCAGCACCGCACGGTTCGCCAGCACGGCACGCAGAGACTCGGTGGCGTCCGCGAGTTCCAGCTGGGTGGTGGACTCGTCCAGAATCACGGCGTGCGGGTCAGCCAGCACGATACGTGCCAGTGCCAGCTGCTGAATCTGGTCACGGGTCAGAGGCGAATCCGCGCCGCTGACGACGGTGTCCATGCCCTGCGGCAGGTCGCGCCACCAACGGGCACCGACAGCATCCAGTGCCTCGCCCATCTGCTCGACGGTTGCATCCGGCACGACCACCGTAAAGTTATCGGCGAGAGTACCGAAGAAGACATGCGCTTCCTGGGTGCAGACCAGCAGGCGCGGGCGGCCGTCGGCGGCGGCATCGGTCGGGAAGTCACCGTGACCCACCGGGCGACCCATCACGTTAATGGTGCCGTCCAGGGCGGTCAGCGAACCACCAATCAGACGCGCCAGGGTGGTCTTACCCGAGCCGGAACGGCCCACCAGGGCGAGCGCCTCGCCGCGGCGAATCTTCAGGGTGATGTCTTCCAGAACGAGGGCGTCCGGTGAGTAGCCGTACGAAACCTGGGAGCAGTCAATGGCGTACTCCGGGTTCTTCACGGCTTCATCAGACACGGCGGAGAACGCTTCGGCACGGTGCTTCGCACGCGCCTCACGCTGCTTCTTCGCCAGGGACACCACGCCGAACACGCGGCCCATGTTCACGAGCATGATGCGCAGGTTGCTGACGTGGTGATTCAGCATGTCGGTGAGGACTCGCAGGCTGAACACCATGACCGAGGCGGTCGCCACAGCACCCCAGCTTGCCCAGCCGAAAGCCACGCAGGCGGCACCCCAGAGCATGCACAGAATCGTGGGCATCCAGGAGTTGATAGCGTCCACGGTGAAGTACAGCTGGCGGATGCGCACCATGCCCAGCTGCGCGCCAAACAAACGTTCCTTGTTCTCAGCGGAGAAAACCTCTTCACGGGCGGCGTGAACGCCCAGCTCGCGAATCGTGGAGGTGCCGCGAATGTTCTCGGTCAGCACACTGTTGAGGTCGCTCACACACTCCTGGGCGGTCTGGTTGCGTGCCGCCATGAGCGGCAGCATCTTCGACATGATGAGGGCAAGACCGGCAATCATGGGCAGCATAATCAGACCCATAGCCGGGCTCACAAACGCCAGGGAGATGGTGGAGATAATGAAGTACAGCACCACGTAGACTGCACCGAGAAGGTCTGTACTGACAGAGCTTGCTGCCGAGGACAGGTCGTCGGTCACGCGGGTGAGCAGGTCGCCGCTGCCTGCTTCTTCCACGGTGCGTGCATCCAGGTCGAGGGTGCCGTCGAGGGTGTCCTGGTTGGTGTCGCGGGTAACGAGTGCACCCAGTCGCGCAGCACTGTACGAGGAGACCATGAGGGTCACCGCCTGCACGATGAACGCCGCCAAAATAATCAGAATCGGCTGCCACGGGTAGCTGGAGAACTTGCCCGCCACCACGTCGTCCACGGTGGCACCAATCTGCAGGGGCACCACCGCGCCCATGAGGGTGCTGACCATGTAGATGACGAAGGTGTAGAGGGCTCGCCCCTTATGCGCCGCGAGGTAGCGCCACATGCGGCGCGCCACGTAGGCGGGGGTTTCGATGGGAAGCTGCTTTGCCATGCTAGTTCACCTCCTGATTCTGAGTGGTTGAGAGAGTTTCCGAGTCGGCGGCTGGGTAGCCGTCACGTTCCATGCGGCGGGTTGTCTCCGCGGTCGTGGAGACAACGTAGACCTGCTCCAAATCCTGCAGCAGGCCGGGGTAGCCGACGGGCAGGCGGTCGCTACCGACCTGGGTTTCCATCGCGTCGTAGATGTAGCGCTGGCTGGGTTCGTCCACGGAGTTCAGCGGCTCGGTCAGGATCAGCACCTGCGCATCCTGTGCGAGCGCGCGGGCGAGCGCCAGACGCTGACGCTGACCACCGGAGAGGTTCGCGCCCTCAGTGGTGATGCGGGCGGCGAAGTAGTCTTCGGGGTTACGCCCGCCCAGTCGGTAGGCGATTTCGCGGGAGTCGGTAATCTTCAGCAGCTCCTGGTCCTTTGCCTGTGCCAGCTCCTCGTCGGGGTTCGGCACGGTGCCCAGGCGCAGATGCTCCTGCAGGGTTCCCGCAAAAATCATGGGGTTTGGTTCGCTCAGCAGCACGCGGCGGCCGGTAGCGTCCTTGAGGTCCTCTCCCCCGCGGCGCAGGGTGCGGGCGAGCGCCTCGGCGTAGTCCTGCGCGGTGAGGTTGTAGTCGCGCGGGTTGACGTACACGATGCGCGGGTTGCTGGCACCGTCGGGGGCGACGGGGACGGGCACCTCAAGGGTGCTCGCCTCGACCGCCTGTTCGGCGCGTGCCAGCTGCGCCATTTCTTCGTCGGTACGCGGCTTCTTCAGCACGCCCTGACGCACGCCCGCGTGACCTTCGAGGCGGGCAATCTTGGCAAGCGCAATCTTGGCGTATCGCCATTCAGTCAGGAAGTTCTGGGTAATCCAGATGGGGCCACCCATCATCGCAATAATGGAGGCAACGGTCACCAGGGACGCGGCGGGGGTGTCGGAGACCCAGCGGCCGTTTTCGACGTGGCCGGTGAGGGCGAAGCCGATGCCGAGCAGGGTCACGACGCCACCAAGCAACGCGCGGATGAGGTACATCCAGCGGTGCGTCTTTTCGTAGCGCATGTAGCTATCGAAGACTTCGTCGGTGCCGCGGTGGTAGCGCTCACGCATCTGCTCTTCAGCGCCGAGGCCGGCGATGGTGCGCAGACCGGTGGCGATGTCAGAGGCGCGTGAGGAGGCTTCGCCGTCCTTCTCACGGTAGTCGCCAATCTTCGATTCGAGGAAGGACGAGTACCAGGCAATCACGCCGACCACGATGAGCGTACCGATGAGGGTAACGACCGCGGTGACAGGGTTGATGAGCCAGAGCTGCACGGCACCGAGGGACGCGATAATCATAGCGTTGACGAATAGCGGCAGTGAGAAGTAGACGTTGGTAACACGTCGTACGTCTTTGTTCATGACGGTGACTGCTTCACCCGCGTCAACGGTTGTGCGGGTGCGTCCCATGAGCCGGTTAATGTAGGCGCGCCAGTCGCGGCCGAGTTCCGCGCTGAGGGTCATGGAGGTACCCCAGCCGAAGAACTCGTTAATCACGATGAAGGTGATAGCGGCGGCGACGACCCAGAACATGGGCCAGGCGTCGGGGGCTTTGCCAGCGATGTGCTGGTTGATGAATTGACCCACCATGACGGGAATCAGGATTGCGCCGATGCCTGCGGTGGTTTCTCCGAGGATGGGGATTACCCAGCGGTGCCAGGGGTATTTGTGTCCGGGCGCGGTGACTCGCAGGGCGAGGCGCTTTTTGAGGGCTTCTTCTTCAGCCTTGCGCAGTTCGCTGCCGGTTATTTCCGGTGCAGCTTTTTTCTGTGCGGCTTTTTCCTGCGTGGTTTTGTTATGCAGGGTTTCTTCGTGCGCAGCTTCTTCACGCGCAGCGTTTTCTTGTGCCTTGTCAGCGTTGTATTCAGTCATTCAACGTCTCTCCTTTCTATTACCCTATTCCTTTATCAATGTGGCACGCAACACTATTTGCACCATAGATGGGCGTGTCGTCATTTATGCAACGTATTTTGGAGTTTGTATCAGCCGCTCAATATGCATCGACATCAATCGGCGGATTCTGCATCTACGCGGTAATTTATGCGGCTTGGAGGCCTACGTTTTCGGCCTTCTGAGCACCAGGTTTTTGCACCACTGCACTTTTAGTGCTTTGTTCTACACTACACGAATTTGGGGAATTCCCGCGTTAGCGCGGCACCGCGCCTCCCGAACGCCCTATAAACGCCCTGCGAAGGAACCGCAACCACCCTGCAAAGATGCAGCGAACATCCCGCAAACACTCCGCGAGTACCCGTTTGTTCCCTCGTAACGATAACGCCCCCGCGCCCGCCCTATTCCCGATAGACTGGAATTCTCATGAGTATTTTGAATTTTCTTTCTCCCTCGCTGGGCGAGAACCCCGGCGACTACAATCGACGCGATTTTAAGGGCAACCCCCTCACCGCCGAAGAAATCTATGAGGCATTCACCGAGTGGATTTCGACCCGCGGCATGACCCTGTACCCCGCCCAGGACGAGGCTGTTCTGAGCATTGCCGCCGGACATAACGTGGTGCTGGCAACCCCGACCGGTTCGGGTAAGTCCACTGTGGCTGTTGCCGCGCACTTCACGGGCCTGGCGACCGGTCAGCGCTCCTACTACACCGCCCCCATTAAGGCGCTGGTGTCTGAGAAGTTCTTTGACCTGATTAATATTTTTGGTGCCGAAAACGTGGGCATGATTACCGGCGACTCCGCCATTAATACGGAGGCGCCCATTATCTGCTGCACCGCGGAGATTCTCGCCAATATTGCCCTGCGCGAGGGTAAGGATGCGGACCTCTGCCAGGTCATTATGGACGAGTTCCACTTCTACTCTGACCCGCAGCGCGGCTGGGCGTGGCAGCTTCCCCTGCTGGAGCTTCCGCAGGCGCAGTTCCTGCTGATGAGCGCAACCCTGGGCGATACGACTCGCTTCCAGGAGGAGATGACGGCGCTGACCGGTCGTGAGAGCGACCTGGTGGCGCATTCTGAGCGTCCCATTCCGCTGCATTTCTACTACTCCACCACCCCGGTTCAGGAGACGGTGCAGGAGCTCGTGCAGACCAAGCAAACTCCGGTCTACATTGTGCACTTCTCGCAGAAGGCGGCGCTGGAGCAGGCGAACGCGCTGCTGTCGGTGGCTATTGCTTCCAAGGAAGATAAGGAACGCATCGCCGAGCTGATTGCGAAGTTCCGTTTCGGCCCGGGCTTCGGTAAGGCGTTGAACAAGCTGGTGCGTGCCGGTATCGGTATTCACCACGCGGGCATGCTGCCCAAGTACCGCCGCCTCGTGGAGCAGCTGGCTCAGGAGGGTCTGCTCAAGGTCATCTGCGGTACCGACACCCTGGGCGTGGGTATTAACGTGCCCATCCGTACCGTGCTGATTACGGCGCTGTCGAAGTTTGATGGTGCCCGTAGCCGCCGTCTGCGTGCCCGCGAGTTCCACCAGATCGCTGGACGCGCAGGCCGCGCCGGTTTTGATACCGCCGGCACCGTGGTGGTTCAGGCACCCGAGCACGATATTGAGAACGCTCGCCTGCTGGCTAAGGCTCAGGCGAAGTTCGGTGACGACACCAAGCGCATTAACCAGTCGCTGTCCTCCAAGCGCAAGAAGGCGCCGGAAGGCTTCGTTGGCTGGTCCGAGAAGACCTTCGACCAGCTGGTAGAAGCCGCCCCGGAGCCGCTAACCTCCTCCTTCGACATCACCCATTCGATGCTGCTGAACCTGATGCACCGCCCGGAGAACCCGGTCATTGCCGCGTACCGCATCATTCAGGAGAACCACGAGAGCCCCGCACGACGCCGCGAGCTACTGCGCAAGGCGATTGGTATCTACAAGGAGTTGCTGACCGGCGGCGTGATTGAGCGAACCAACACCCCGGACGAGCACGGCTCCTACCTGCGCCTGACCGAGGACCTGCAGGATAACTTTGCCCTGAACCAGCCGCTGTCCGCTTTTGCGGTCGCCGCGCTGGAACTGCTCGACCCCGAATCCCCCAGCTACGCGCTGGACGCGCTCTCCCTCATTGAGGCGACCCTGGAATCGCCGAACCAGGTGCTGTACGCGCAGGAACGCAAGGCGAAGAACGAGCTGTCGGCACAGTTGAAGGCGGACGGTGTGGACTACACCGAGCGCATGAACGAGCTGGACAAGGTCACCTACCCGCAGCCCCTAGCCGAGCTCATCGAGCAAGCGTACACGACCTACAAGCAGTCCGCACCCTGGGTTGCACGTTTTGAGCCGCGCCCCAAGTCGATCGTGCGTGACATGTACGAACGCGCAATGGGCTTCAACGACTTCGTGCAGTACTACTCGCTCGAACGCGCCGAGGGTGTGCTTCTGCGCTACCTTTCCGACGCGTACAAGGCGCTGCGCCACACCATCCCTGATTCTGCCGTGACCGACGAGCTCGACGACATTATCGAGTGGCTCGGCGAGCTGGTGCGCCAGACCGACTCCTCCCTGGTGGACGAGTGGGAGAAGCTGGCTGCCGGCAAAGACACCGCAACCATTGCGGCCGAGCACGCCTCCATCGAGGAGGAAGAGCCTCCCGCCGTGACGAAGAACCTGCGCGCCTTCCGTGTGATGGTGCGCAACGCCCTCTTCCGCCGCGTGGAGCTCTTCGCTGAGGAGCGTGACCGTGCCCTGGGCGCCCTGGACGAGTGGTGCGGCTGGGATGCCGACCGCTGGGCAGACGCCATGGACGACTACTTCGACACCTACGACGACATCTACACGGACGCCGACGCGCGCTCGCCTCGCCTGGTCAGCATGGATGAGGACACCGCCGCGCATCCGGGCGTGTGGAAGGTTCAGCAGAGCTTCGCCGATCCCGAAGATAACTTTGACTTCGGTATTCGTGCCGAGGTTGATTTAGCGGCCTCCGATGAGGCGGGGTACCCGGTGCTGAAGATTCTGAGCATGGGCGAGTTCTAAGGCTCCCTCCAAAGCTCTGTTTGAGACTCCGCCCGAGGCTCTGCCACGATGTTGCCCGTAGTGGGCTAGAATACAGAGTATCTATCTATTTGAATGAAAGAAGGTTCACCGTTGACCGTTTCTTCGCTTCCCAAGGTTGAGTACCGCAAGGGTTCGGTCGTCAAGCACGACGGCTACGAGATTACCGACCACTGGTTCCAGGTTCCCCTGACCCACGGTCTGATTTTCTCCAAGGGCAAGGATGCCGCTCTCTCCTCCCGTTTCGCGGACCAGACCATCACCGTGTTCGCTCGCGAGGTCGTGAACACCAGCGAGACTCTGACCGTTCCGGCTGATAAGCGTCCTTACATTGTGTACCTGCAGGGCGGCCCCGGTTTCGGTTCGCCGAAGACCGGCTCCATTGGCGGCTGGATTGCTGAGCTGGCGAAGACTCACCGCGTGGTTCTTCTGGATCAGCGCGGTACCGGCATGTCTTCCCCGCTGTCTGCTCGCAACATCACCGCTGTGGGTGACCCGCAGGTTCAGGCTGAGTACACTGAGCTGTTCCGTGCGGACTCCATCATCGCTGACGCGGAGGCTGTCCGCGAGGTGCTGCTGGCTGACCGTGCCGACAAGCGCTGGTCCACCATTGGCCAGTCCTTCGGTGGCTTCCTGACCCTGTCCTACCTGTCGTTTGCGCCTCAGTCGCTGCGTGACTGCCGCATCACCGCGGGTCTGGCACCGATTCGTACCTCCGTGGACAACGTCTACCAGCACACCTTCGACCGCATGAAGGAACGTGTTGAGGAGTACTACAGCTGGTTCCCCGAGGACGCAGAGCTCGCAACCCGCATTGCTGAGCACCTGCGCACCCACAAGGAGTACCTGCCCACCGGTGAGCGTCTGACCGATCACCGCTTCCAGATGGCTGGTCACTTCCTGGGTGGCCGCTGGCGTGAGCGCGGTCTGCACTACTTCCTGGAGACCGCTTTCGCAGAGGGTAACGACCACCTGTCCGATCAGTTCCTGACCGCTATGGGTGCCGAGGTGACCTTCCAGGCGAACCCGCTGTACGCCCTGATGCACGAGACCATTTACGCTGACGGCCCCGCTGACGGCGTTCTGCCCGGCATCCCCGGCTACGAGCTGTCCCCCTCCCCCGCGCCGACCAACTGGTCTGCTGCTCGCGTGGCGGCTTCCCGCCCCGAGTTCGCACCGGATGCGGACCGTCTGCTCTTCACCGGCGAGCACATCTTCCCCTGGTACTACGAGGAGGATCCCTCGCTGCGTCCGCTGGCTGAGGTTGCTAACCTGCTGGCTGAGAAGAAGGACTGGGGTCGCCTGTACGACCACGCACAGCTGCACAAGAACGAGGTTCCCGTGGTGGCTGCGGCGTACAACCCGGACGTGTACGTGGACTTTGAACACTCCATGGAGACCGCTCGCTGGGTCGGTAACACTCAGGTGTGGACCTCGAAGACCCACCACCACGACGGTTTCGGTTCTGACCCGCTGACCATTCTGGGTCACCTGAAGAACATGCTGGCTGAGGTTCACAACCAGTAAAACTTTCAAGAGAGCGAAAGCCCCTCACCCCGGTTAATCCGGTGTGAGGGGCTTTCGTGTGAGCGCCTAGCCTGGTGAGGCCGCACGCTCAAGTAGCTCAAACTACTACTTGGAGGAAGAGTGCGCATCCTGTGCGGTGCGGGCACGCATCACGAGGGCGTGGTATTCGTCTTCCTTCTCGATTAGCTCGTCACGCAGCTTGGCGGGAATGGCGTTGAGCTTCTCGGTTTCCTGCTGCCAGCGGGCGGTGATGTCCGCGCGCTCGGCGGCGGGTGCATCCTCGGGCAGTGCCAGGTACTTCTCGGAGAGCGCCTGAACACGCTGGATGGTCTGCAGTGCGCGGCCCTTGGGGCTGAGCAGCGAGGCAAGCACGGTAATGATGAGGACGCCCACGATGACCATCAGCGACATTTCGGTGGTAATCTCCACAACGTGCACGGGCTCGCCGTGGTTAATGAACGGCAGGTTGTTCTCGTGCATTGCGTGCAGGATGAGCTTCACGCCAATGAACGCGAGGATGGTCGCCAGGCCGTAGGAGAGGTAGACGAGGCGGTCCAGCAGGCCGTCAATGAGGAAGTACAGCTGGCGCAGACCCATGAGGGAGAACGCGGTCGCGGTGAACACAATGTAGACGGACTGGGTGAGGCCGAAGATCGCGGGGATCGAGTCGAGTGCGAAGAGCAGATCGGAACCGGCGATAGCGACCATGACGAGCATCATGGGGGTCATGACGCGCTTGCCGTTTTCGATGGTGAAGAGCTTGTCGCCGTCGAAGTGGTCGCTGGTCTTCAGGTACTTCTTGGCGAGGCGGACCATGATGTTGTCGGCTTCGTCGTCACCGTCGCCTTCGGTGATTTCGTCCTTGAGCAGGTTACCTGCGGTCATGAGCAGGACCAGGCCGAAGATGTAGAATACCCAGGCGAAGGAGTTGATGATCGCCGCGCCAGCGAAGATGAAGGAGCCGCGCGCCAGGATCGCGAAGACGATACCGAAGAGAAGGACCTTCTGCTGATTCTCACGGGCGACACGGAAGGTGCCCATAATGATCATGAAGACGAAGAGGTTATCGACCGAGAGAGCTTCTTCGGTGATGTAGCCTGCATAGAATTCAGTGGCGGCGGAGGGGCCGTTCGTCACGAAAATATACAGACCGAACAGCAGCGCGATGCCGATGTAAATACTCGACCAGATGGCCGCTTCCTTGACGGAGGGTTCGTGCGCCTTACGAACGTGGAACACGAAATCGAAGGCCAACAGACCCGCGATGATGAGAATAGTAACCAACCATTGCAACCCGGTAACTTCCATGGGGAGCCTTTCTTGTGGTGTGCGTACAGGACCACAAGTCTCTCCCGCCGATCTGAATGGAGGTCGGCTCGATTCACCGGTTAGGCGCCTTCGGCTAACGTGCTGACGATGAGTCGATTGGTGGGATACTCCCTTGCTCGGTGAACGATTATACAGCAGGTTGAGGTTTTCGCACAGGAGCCCCTCCGGAGGGTTTTTCAGGAGCGAGGCACGCCGAAGTGTAAAAAGGCACAGCGCAAAAAAGGCGCGGTGTAGAACGTGGTGTATTGCAAATCAGCACGCACAGATCGACACCGCGCCGCAAGCCCACATAAAGGTAGCCCTCCCCGTTAACTATTACGGGGAGGGCTACCTTTCATTCAGTTAGGAGACCATGTTGAAGGTCGGCGGGGTGAAAGCAATCGCGTTCACCTGCTTGTTTGTATCAAGCGTGCCGTTCTCCTGAATCGTCGGGACGGTAATAACCACCTCGAACTGGTACATGCCTTCCATGAGCGTATTGCCACGCAACGCAAAACGCGCGGAGATGCCGGTCGCCTTATCATTCACGCTCGACGCAAACGGAATAACCTGGCCCTGAACGGTGTGAGTCTTGCCGTTGCGGGTCATGACGGTTGCCTTGCCGGTCGGGTCAGTCGTGAAAATCTGGCGGTCAATGATTTTACCCTCGGGCGAGAAGAGGTAAATGTCCATGGACGGGTGCAGGTGCGTGGTGCCGGTCGTCGCCTCCAGGGCGGAGACGTTGTAGGTCATCACGAACTCACCGCAGTTCAGGTTGAGGTCGCCCTCGGGGCCGTGAGTCGCCTCGTACACGGACATGAGGCGAATCGTTGCGGGGTTCGGTGAGGTTGCGTTCTCCATGGACCACCATGCCTGACCGGTCTCCGGCGCAGTCACGGGCTTGTTCTTGGTGCGCGACTGCAGGGCGCCACTGGCGGGGTTGGTAATCATCCAGCCGCCGACCTGGGTGAAGTCCGGGCCCTTAACCGTCTTGCAATCATCAGCCGAGGCTGCGAATGCGGGCACCGCCGTAGAGGCGGCAATAGCGGGCACAGCCCAGAGCGCGCCGCGGGTGAGGTTGCGGCGGGTAACGGAACGAGCTCCCGTAGTGTGTTCGTCTGAAGAGTTATTCGAAATAGTCACAGATTTTTCTTTATCGTTCGGAAGCATCACGGTGTTATTTGATACGTAAAACACCTTGATAGTCTACAGTATCTATCTGCACTCAGTGGAACTTCACGAGCAATGAATTATCTCATGGCGAAAAACCCAAGTCAGACCCCTAAACACCGGGCTTAGAGCACCAGGCTTAGAACACCGGGCTTAGAGCACGGTGTTTAGGGCATCAAGTTTAGAGCACCGGGTTAGAGCACCGGGTTAGAGCACCGGGTTAGAGCACCGGGTTAGAGCACCGGGTTTAGGCGTGACCCGCCTCCTTCATCAGGCGCAGCTCCTTCTTCAAATCGGCAAGCTCATCACGCAGACGCGCCGCCAACTCAAACTGCAGGTTCTCCGCCGCCACGCGCATCTGCTCGTTCATCTGCTCAATCAAATCCAGCAGATCCTCGGCGGGTGCCGCAGCCAGACCGTCGGCGCGAACGCGCGCCTCCGCACGGGCGAGAAGCTCCTCCGACTCCGGGGTGCTCGTGGCAATCTTCGACGAGGTCGCAGAACCGGTCTTCGCACCCGCACTCACCGTACGGGCACCCTTCTTGCCGCTCTTACGCAGCTGCAGAAGCTCGCGGGTGTCCTCTTCCTCGCGGGCGAGCACATCCGTAATATCGGCAATCTTCTTACGCAGCGGCTGCGGGTCAATGCCGTGCTCGTGGTTGTACGCCTGCTGAATCTCGCGGCGGCGGTTCGTCTCATCAATCGCCACGCGCATAGAATCCGTAATCTTATCGGCGTACATGTGCACCTGACCGGACACGTTACGCGCCGCACGACCAATGGTCTGAATCAGCGAAGTGGTCGAACGCAGGAAGCCTTCCTTATCGGCATCCAGAATCGCAACCAGGGACACTTCGGGCAGGTCAAGGCCCTCACGCAGCAGGTTAATACCGACCAGCACGTCAAAGGTGCCCAGGCGCAGCTCACGCAGAAGCTCCACACGGCGCAGGGTGTCCACGTCAGAGTGCAGGTACTGCACCTTCACGCCGTGCTGCAGCAGGTACTCGGTCAGATCTTCCGCCATGCGCTTAGTGAGGGTCGTGACCAGCACACGCTCATCACGCTCAACGCGCACGCGAATCTCCTCAAGCAAATCATCAATCTGACCCTTGGTCGGTTTGACCACGATCTCGGGGTCAATCAGGCCGGTCGGGCGAATAATCTGCTCCACATAACCATCAGCCTGCGACAGCTCATACTTGCCGGGGGTCGCCGAGAGGTAAATCGTCTGACCGATACGCTCCAGGAACTCCTCCCACTTCAACGGGCGGTTATCCATCGCCGACGGCAGACGGAAACCGTGCTCCACGAGGGTGCGCTTACGGGACATATCGCCCTCATACATGGCACCAATCTGCGGGACCGTCACGTGCGACTCGTCAATAATCAGCAGGAAATCATCCGGGAAATAATCCAGCAGACAGTTCGGGGCGCTACCGGCGGCACGACCGTCAATATGGCGCGAGTAGTTCTCAATGCCATTGCAGAAGCCCATCTGCTCCATCATTTCCAGGTCGTAGGTGGTGCGCATGCGCAGACGCTGCGCCTCCAGCAGCTTGCCCTGGGATTCGAGGGTCTGCAGGCGCTCACGCAGCTCATCCTCGATGGAGGTAATAGCCTTCGCCATGCGCTCGGCGCCGGCAACGTAGTGGCTTGCGGGGAAGACGTACATCTCTTCTTCCTCGCGAATCACCTCTCCGGTCAGCGGGTGCAGGGTGTAAATCGCCTCAATCTCATCACCGAAGAACTCAACGCGGATCGCGTTCTCCTCGTACATGGGGATGATTTCGACGGTATCGCCGCGCACACGGAACGTGCCGCGGTGAAAGTCCATGTCATTACGCGCGTACTGCATCGCCACGAACTGGCGCAGCAGCTCGTCGCGGTCAATCTCCTCACCGCGACGCAGAGTCACCATCTGCTCAATGTACTCCTCGGGCGTGCCCAGACCGTAAATGCAGGACACGGTCGAAACCACCACCACGTCGCGGCGAGTCAGCAGGGAGTTCGTCGCCGAGTGGCGCAGACGCTCCACCTCCTCATTGATGGAGGAGTCCTTCTCAATGAACGTATCGGTCTGCGGCACGTACGCCTCAGGCTGGTAGTAGTCGTAGTAGGAGACGAAATACTCCACCGCATTATTCGGTAGCAGCTCGCGCAGCTCATTCGCCAGCTGCGCCGCCAGAGTCTTATTCTGCACGAGCACCAGAGTCGGACGCTGCACCGCCTCAATCAGCCAGGCTGCGGTCGCGGACTTACCGGTACCGGTAGCGCCCATCAGCACGATGTCCTTCTCACCGTTCTGCACACGCTCGGTGAGCTCGGCGATAGCCTTTGGCTGGTCACCGGCAGGCTGGAAGGGGCTGACCACTTCAAAGGGGGCGACGATGCGGTTAATTTCGGGTGCGTAACTCATGTATCCATCCTAGGGGAAAGCCGCCCAATACGCCCCAGAATTGGTCGCCCTTTTCTGCTGGCGCAATAGTCCAGACACGACAGGTAACAAGCCATCACCATGAAAGTGCCCAAGTTCATAAAAGAAAGGACGCAAAAGATAAGGGGTATTCGACTGGTTCATCTGCGCCACAGGGCAGGAATCGAACAGGAGCGTTCTCCCGCGCAATTCCCGCACAATAACGCCGTACTTACGGGTGTTCCCATTCCCCCGAACGCATCGCGGCGCAGGCACGCCGAGCAACAAAAGATAAGGGAGAAAACATAAAGACTTATGACGGGCGCTCCGCGCTCACCCCCTTTGCCTCCTTGATGTGGCTCACATATGTTTAGAGCGCATACACGCAGACAGAACGGGACCACAAGAGCGCACGGAAGGACTCCATGAGCACGACCACGGAGACAGCTTCACAGGCAACTCCGAACGAATCCACAGAAGCGAACCCGGAGGCGAACCCCACCGGCGCGCCGGTTGCCACCTTAGCTGCCAAGGCCGAGCATCGCAGCACCCTCTTCGCGTCCTCGTACCCGCTGATTCTGCTCATCGCCCTCACCATTCTGCTGGGCGTCACCTACCTCTCGCTCATCACCGGCAGGTATCCGCTCGAATTGGACGAGCTCTTCCGCATTCTCGGTAAGAACTGGTTCGGCATGGACCTGAAAGTCTACAAGCCCGCCGAAAACATGCTGCTGACCGTACGTATTCCGCGTCTGCTCGCCGCCGGGCTCATCGGAGCCGCCCTCGCCATTGCGGGCGCCACCTTCCAGGCGGTCTTCCGTAACCCGCTGGTCTCCCCGTACCTGCTGGGTGTTTCGCAGGGTGCGTCTGCGGGTGCCGCCTCCGCCATTCTGCTGGGTGTGGGCACGAGCATCGCCATTCAGGGTTCTGCCCTGGCTGGTGGTCTTGCCGCCGTGCTGCTGACCGTGAGCATTCCGCGTCTGTTGAAGAATCAGTCCACGCTTATGCTGGTGCTTTCCGGCGTGATTGTGGGTGGCTTTGGCACCGCCGCGCTGGGTGCGTTGAAGTTCATTGCGAACCCTGAAACTCAGCTGGCGCAAATCGTGTTCTGGCAGATGGGCTCCCTGCAGGACGTACGCGCGGAAGCACTCACGCAGTTTGCGCTGGTGGCGGTGCCCTGCATTCTGTTGCTCTTGGCGATGCGTTGGCGCATCAATATCCTCTCGCTCGGTGACGATGAAGCGCGCACCCTCGGCATTAACCTGACCCGCACCCGCGGTATCACCATTCTGCTGGCAACCCTGGTCACCGCGACCAGCGTGTGCATTGGCGGCCCGATTTCTTGGGTTGGCCTGGTCATTCCGCACCTGTGCCGCCTGCTGGTCGGTAGCGACACGACCAAGCTCATGCCGCTGTCCATTCTGATGGGTGCTTCATTCATGATGTTCGTCGATACCCTGGCGCGTAGCCTCACCAGTGCGGAGGTTCCTCTGAGCGTACTGACCGGCTTCATTGGCACGCCCCTGTACGTGGCGCTGCTACTGCTTGGAAAGGTTCGGGTGAAGTAATGTCGCCTTCCATTCCCAATACTCAGCAGCGCACGGATGCGAGCGCAGAGGTTCTGCTGCACCTGGACGATGCGGGCTTCCGTTACGGCCACCGGGGCGGGCGCATCAATCGCCGCCGCACGGGTCACAACGCTGGTCTGCACCGTTCCGGGCACCGCTCCAGCCGCTGGATTTTCCGCAACGTGAACCTGCAGGTGCGACGCGGTGAGGTCCTCGCCATTCTGGGTCACAACGGTGTGGGTAAGTCCACCCTGTTGAACTCCCTAATTGGTTTGCACTCGCTCACCGAGGGCACCGTCCACCTGGGCGGTGAGCCGCTGGATTCTTTGACCGCGACGGAGCGTGCCCGCCGCATCGCGTACCTTCCGCAGATGGAGGGTCGCGGCATCTCCTACACCGTGACCGAGTACCTGCTGATGGGTCGCGCACCCTATATTGGGTTGTTCTCTTCGCCCTCGCGCCGTGACCGTGAGCAGGTGCACACCGTGATGGAGGAACTGGGGCTGCTCGACCTGGCGCACTCCCCGTTGGATGAGCTGTCCGGCGGTCAGCGTCAGCAGGTGGGTATTGCCCGAACCCTGGTGCAAGACGCCCCGCTCATCGTTCTGGACGAGCCGACGAGCGCCCTCGATGTGGCGAATCAGGCGAAGGTTCTGCGGAAGATTCGGCAGCTGCGCGATGCCGGGTACGGGGTCATCTTCACGACCCACAACCCGGATCACGCCCTCATGCTGGATGCGACCGTCGCCCTGCTTGGTGCGCGCGATATGCCCGATACCGTGCCAAACGCAGCGCCGGAGGTACCTGCAGATGCGCCGGCTCAGCTTTTGACGGGCCGCGCCTCCAAGGTGCTCACGAGCGAGGTTCTCTCACGCACCTTCAATACCGGCCTGACGGTGGCCTACTCCCCCGAGCTGGGGCGTTCCAGCGTACACATGACGAGCCTCGATAGCTGAGACTCCGCAGCGTTTAGATTTCCGGTGGTGGTTTGGGCAGTACACAAGAGATGCGGTAGAGGTGCCCTTTGTCTTGTGAGAGGCGTGTCCCTAGCACGCCTGCCCCACCCAGGCCGCCGCCGGGTTATTCACTTATCCGTTGTACACCACAGAAAGACACATCATGAAAATCACGAAGTTCCACACCGGCATTGCCCTGACCACTTCCCTGCTGCTGGCTGCGCTGACCGGTTGCGGCGCCGCGAACACCGCCTCCTCCTCTGCATCGGGTTCCGCATCGAGCTCAGTGTCCGCTTCCGCCTCCTCTCAGAGCTCGAAGAAGCACACCAGCTTCTTCGTGAAGGATAACGGCGACGGCACCAAGGTCATCAAGGACATTGACGGCAAGGAGGTCACCGTCCCCACCACCCCGGAGCGCATCGCTGACCTGTGGCACGCAAACAACCAGGTGGTTCTGCTGCTCGGCGGGGCCGAGAAGCTGGTGTCCACCACCTCTACCGTGAAGTCTCTGGCGTGGTTCAAGCAGGTGTACCCCGGCATTGAGAAGGTTGACGCGCCTGTGAAGGGCACCGACGTGAACATGGAGCAGCTGCTCGCCGACAAGCCGGAGGTGCTGCTCGCCTCCTCGAAGGAGCAGATTGCGAAGGCATCTGAGGCGGGTATCCCGGCGGTGCACGTTGAGTTCCAGAACTTCGCGGACCTGAAGCGCACCGTTGAGCTGACCGCCGAGGTGATTGGCACCGACGAGGCGATTGAGCGTGCCGAGAAGTACCTGGCGTACCTGGAGAAGAACGAGAACCTCATCAAGGAGCGTCTGCAGGGCGTCACCGAGTCCCCGAAGGTGCTGCACATTGCGGGCGGTTCTGACCTGACGAAGGTGGACGGCTCAAACTCCCTAATTGGCGAATGGATGAAGCTTTCGGGCGCGAAGAACTCTCTGGACGGCGTGGAGAATCTGAAGAACATTTCTCTGGAGCAGATTATTGCCTCGCAGCCGGAGTACATCATCATTGGCGGCGCGGATGCACAGAAGGGCGTTGACGCGATCAAGGCTGACGCCGCGTGGGCTGACGTTCCGGCGGTGAAGAACGGCAAGATTGTTAAGAACCCGGTTGGCACCTTCAACTGGGACCGCTACTCGGCTGAGGAGGCTCTGCAGATTCTGTGGGCGGCGAAGCTGTTCCACCCCGAGAAGTTCTCCGACGTTGACCTGGTGAAGGAGACTCGCGAGTTCTACTCGACCTTCTACGGCTACCAGCTGACCGAGGATGAGGCGCAGCGCATCATCAATGGTCAGGGTCCCGCAACTAACTAACGTGATGGCAGCTCACCTGGCGACCGGTTAGTTCGTTAAACACGTACCGCCCGGAACCGTGCTCACAGCACGATTCCGGGCGGTATTTTATTGGTTTGTAGCCGTGGGGTGCCGCAGTGCTAGTTGACGGCAGCGCTAGTTGACCGCAGTGTTAGCGCACCTCCACGGTGGCTCCGGCGAGGCTCATCAGCGCCCGGTTCGTCAGCGGAAGGTACCCGTTCAGGGCGCTCAAAATCAGCTGCATGGTGTGCTCTTCATCCTCCACGCTCAGCCCACGCGGAATACCCACACCCGGCACGCAGATGCGCTGCTTGTACAGGTCAATCACCGCGCACACGGTGCGGTTCGGCACGCCCAACACCGGAAGCATGCCTCGGTGATTGATGGTGCGCAGACCCTTACCGACCACGGCGGCGGTGCGGATATCCGGGCGGGCACTCCTCGCGAACCGGGAGGCACCCGCACCGTTCGCAAAAGCGGCAGGGTCGGGAATACTATTCGGCACCGCGCTCTTCTCGTTCAGCACAGACAGCAGCGGCTCCCCCACCGCGGCGGTGACCGCCACGTAGCGTACCTGCCGGTCCATGGCGTTGAGGAAGTCCAGTTCCGCGTACTCCTCCACGCGGTAGTTTTCGACCAGACCGGCCTCGCCCGCCCCGGTTTCTTCCACGGTGCGGGTGATGACTTCTTCATCGTAGAAGCTTGCCACGCACACCTGCGGGGCGCCGCGCTCAATGCGGGCGCGGCACTGGTAATCATCATCGAGCAGCCAGAGGGACAGCTCATAGCCGTCGGGCACATCACGCACACCGGTCGCGAGCAGCACTTCACTGCCGTCCAGGGAGAACGGCTCCCAGCCTGCCGGTTCGAAAGCGTTGAGGGCACCGTCCAGGGCGGGGTTGCAGGAGCCGAGGCTCGGCGCCTGATCAGCCGGGGTGAACGCCTCGGTGGATGGCATGGCGATGGTGAGCCCGCGCATCCTGCCTGCGAGGCAGAGCTCAACCGCCATGAGCAGGTGGCCCGCACCTTCACGGCTCAGTGCCGGGCTCTGAACCAGGTGCGCCACGCCGGAGTTGTCCAGGCTCAGGTGTTCGCCCACTCCGCGGGCGGCGTTCGAGTAGCGGTTGTGCAGGCGTACCAGCTCGTCAATGGGCAGGGCGCGGCCCACGGCGCCGAACGCCTGGGCGATAGCGTGAACATGTTCGGGGAAGACGCGGCAGAGCCTGCCGAGCTGACGGGCAAACTCTGCCGGACGCTGCGTGAGCACGCTCAGAAGGGTGCCGAGGTTCTGCTGGCGGTAGGCGTTGAGTAGCTGGGCGACGGTGGCGGGTTCAAGCTGCTCGATAGTACCCATCTTGGGGAGGCGCGCTCCCTGGCGGTTGAGGGTTGCGGTGCCGCCGCGGCTGCCCGCGGACTGCTCTGATGAGTTTTTGCCTGCTTGTTCGTCTACTTGTTGATAGTAGGTTCCCGACTGCGTCACGTTTTCACGACCTTGAGCTCTTCAGAGCGTTCGTTAGCTGATTCTTCGTAAGGTGACGGGCGGGGCTCAGCGCCTACCGGCAGATGGTTCGTGCACACACTCGACCGTCTGCCGGATCGTATAGTACCGGCATACAGCTGTGTCTCGTTCTGAGCAACTAAGCTATAGCTTCAAGACGTCAGCATCAGGACCTCAGCGCTGAGATAGTACCCAGTTCTCAGCGCTGAGATGTCAGCGTTGAGCCCTGCCCGTCAGTGCGGGCGCACGCGTTCCCTCGTGGAGGCGCCGGGCTGGGTTACCGCTGGTGACGAACCCGTTGCCCGTGCCGTGGAGGGGCGTGTGCGTTCCGCAACGCTTTTTAGGCTATCAGCTTTAGCGGGCAATTACTAGGGTTAGAGTAACTATTAACTAAGGTTGGACTATCTTTTGGGTTTTGAGGGCTTTACACGGGCGCTCAGCCCGGAAACCTAGGAGGAAAATCTGGGAACGGGAATCTAAGACCGGGAATCTAGGGGCCGGCAACCTAGAGGCCAACAACCTAGACCGGCAAATCCACCCACTGCGTATCCCCCCAGGTCACACTCGCCGCACCGGAACTCAAGCTCACCACCAGCTCCTCAGCGCGCGACAGCTCCTCAGCGCGGTCAAACACGCCCACCGAGATGACCGCGCCCTCCGCACCGTACTCGGTACCCAGCACATTCAGACCGGTGGCACGAATCTCGTTCTCCAGGCGGCCAGCATCCGCATGCGAACTGGGCACCTGACCCACACGCAGACGCTCACGCGAATCAAATAGCGCACCATCCAGGGTCTGTACCACCGAATCAGTGTAGGCACGCACCAGACCGCCCGCGCCCAGCTTAATGCCGCCAAAGTAGCGCACTACCACCGCAACCACATCCGACAGGTCGGTGGTGCCGTCCTCGCGGGTCTGACGCGCCAGCAGTGCCTGCATCATCGGCACACCGGCGGTACCGGCGGGCTCACCATCATCGGAGGAACGCTGAATATCGCGGTCAGCACCAATAATGAACGCCGAACACACGTGGCGGGCATCGTGGTAGGTCTTGCGCACCGACTCAATGTAGGCGCGCGCCTCCTCAACGGTGCTCACGCGCTTGATGTGACCGATAAATTCGCTACGCTTAATTTCGAGGAGGCTCTCATAGGGCTCATCGCCGCGCGGCACAAGGTAGCGGTTGGCGCGAGTTTCTTCCTGCATGTGTCCTCCTCTGATCAGTACCTATCTATTGTGGCACAGCCCGTCAGGAGCACCGTCCATGTCCCAGCCTTCTTCCCTCGCCTCCACTGCCCTGCACCGTTACGCCCTCACCGGCGGTATCGGCAGCGGCAAGAGCACCATCGCCTCCCTCTTCGTTGAGCAGGGCGCGTTCCTGGTGGATGCGGACGCTATCTCCCGCTCCCTCATGGAACCCGGCGAGGCGGTGCTCGCCCACACGGTCGCGGAGTTCGGTGAGCATCTGCTCGATGCGGACGGTCGCCTCAACCGCACCGCCCTGGCGCGTATCGTGTTCAATGATGAGCAGGCGCGCCTGCGTCTGAACGCGATTGTGCACCCCGCTATTCGTGAGCGTGCCACGCAGCTGGTGGAGCAGGCGCAGTCCGAACCCGGGTTCAGCGGCGTGGTGCTGGAGGATATTCCTCTGCTCGTGGAGACCGGCGACCCGTCCGCTTTTGACGGCGTGGTCGTGGTGCGCACTCCCCTGGCGACTCGCCTGCAGCGCCTCGTATCTTCGCGCGGCATGAGTGAGGAGGATGCGCGCGCCCGCATCGCCGCGCAGGCCACCGATGAGCAGCGCGAGGCGGTCGCAACCTGGATCATTGATAACGGCGGTTCTTTGGAGGAGACCGCCGAGCAGGTGCGCGCCGTCTGGGAGCAGATGACCGCCGCCTAAGACCCTTCCCAGCAACACAGGGCACAGCAACACCGGGCACGTACCCCGAATCCCAACGAGCTCGCCCCAACCCCGACTCACTCCGGCCTGACTCACCTAAACCCCCAATAACGCAAAGAACCCCCTCACCTCCCAAACGGGAGATGAGGGGGTTCCTCTGCTCTAGGCACCCCGTGCGGGGTTACCTATCGGCTATTACGCCTGATGAGTGCTCATCTGAGCGGCAGATTAGTTGCCGGTCAGCTTCTTGCGGAGCTCAGCCAGTGCCTCATCCGATGCGAGGGTACCTGCGGAAGCGGGCTCCTCGGAGGAGTAAGAGGTCGGTGCGGGCTCAGCTGCTGCGGGAGCTGCTGCTGCAGCCTCTGCGTCAGCCTCGAGAGCCTTAGCAACCTGAACCTTGTGAGCCTCGAAGCGAGCCTGTGCCTCTGCGTACTGTGCTTCCCAAGCCTCGCGCTGTGCGTCGAAGCCTTCCAGCCACTCGTTAGCCTCGGGGTCGAAGCCCTCGGGGTACTTGTAGTTGCCAGCCTCGTCGTACTCTGCAGCCATGCCGTACAGAGCGGGGTCAAACTCGGTAGCGTTGGGGTCAACGCCCTCGTTTGCCTGCTTGAGGGACAGGGAGATGCGGCGGCGGTCCATGTCGATGTCGATAATCTTAACGAAGACCTCTTCACCAACGGAGACGACCTGCTCAGCCAGGTCAACGTGGCGGGTTGCCAGCTCGGAGATGTGGACGAGGCCCTCGATGCCGTCCTCAACGCGCACGAATGCACCGAAGGGAACGAGCTTGGTGACCTTGCCGGGAACAATCTGACCCAGAGCGTGGGTGCGAGCAAATGCCTGCCACGGATCTTCCTGGGTTGCCTTGAGGGACAGGGACACGCGCTCGCGGTCCAGGTCCACCTCGAGAACCTCGACGGTAACGGGCTGGCCAACCTCGACAACCTCGGACGGGTGGTCGATGTGCTTCCAGGACAGCTCGGAAACGTGAACCAGACCGTCCACGCCACCCAGGTCCACGAATGCACCGAAGTTGACGATGGAGGAGACAACGCCCTCGCGGACCTGACCCTTCTCCAGCTCGTTGAGGAAAGAGGAGCGGACTGCGGACTGGGTCTCTTCCAGGTATGCACGGCGAGACAGAACAACGTTGTTGCGGTTCTTGTCCAGCTCGATGATCTTAGCTTCGAGCTGCTGGCCGATGTAGGGAGCGAGGTCGCGGACGCGGCGCATCTCAACGAGGGATGCGGGCAGGAAGCCACGCAGACCAATGTCGAGGATAAGGCCACCCTTGACAACCTCGATAACGGTACCGGTAACGACGCCGTCGTTTTCCTTGACCTTCTCGATGTCGCCCCATGCACGCTCGTACTGTGCGCGCTTCTTGGAGAGGATCAGGCGACCTTCCTTGTCCTCCTTGGTGAGGACGAGTGCCTCAACCTCGGAGCCGAGCTCGACAACCTCAGAGGGGTCGATGTCGTGCTTGATGGACAGCTCGCGGGAGGGGATGACGCCTTCGGTCTTGTAACCGATGTCGAGCAGAACCTCATCGTGGTCGATCTTAACAACCTGGCCGGAGACGAGATCGCCGTCGTTGAAGACCTTGATGGTCTTCTCGACTGCCTCGAGGAATGCCTGCTCGTCGCCGATGTCGTTGATTGCGACCTGAGGGATGTTGGTGCTCATGTAGTGAGGGCTCCAATTGGATTTCTAATAGGTCGACGCTGCCGGTTCGCCGCTCAACACCTCCGGGTGGAGGCGTTAATCGGCTCACTGTTTCACCCCGGCGCGCACGGTATAGGACCGCTAACGTCTTTGAACGGGGTGAGGAAACGTCGAGCTGACGGATACTTACAATGTGTACCGCCCACCGGAAGCAGATGCTCTCAGCAGGGTGTGCGAGCGGTCTGTGCCCGTTTTCTCCCCGTTTTCTTGAGGAGAAAAAAGAGCATAGAAAACCCGTACGTTGGTACACGCGATTAATAGTGTACGGGAATCCCGGGCGTGTCGTCAATGGTTACGCGCCCGGTTTTACTCCCCTATTTTGCAGGTAGGACGGGGACGGCTCGCGGGACGGTGCTCGTCCTCGTTCCTCTCCCCACCCAAGGATGCGACCGGTGCGCACCTTCCTACGCTCCTACAGGGGAACCCACCCTCTCGGGCGCTCCGCTCTCTCCTTGCTTCGCTGCGGAGAGCACCCGAGAGGGTACCCTGATGTCGCTTCCGGAAGGTGCACCGGCACGCTCCGGTAGCGGGGCCAAGAGCGGCTCGCTGAGCAGCTACCCGGAAAACGCGGCCGCACCCGCTCGGTGACCTGCTACCCCCAGCGCGGAAAGGCGGTATCGTCCGTAGTGACATCAGGGTGCCCGAAGCGAAGCGAGGGCGGGTGCCCCTGTAGGAACGAGGACGAATACCGCTTTCCGTGCAGAGCCGAGAGAAGAAACGCGCCTAGTGGCCCGCCTCCTGCCAGGACTTACCCCAGCCGACCTGCACATCCAGAGGAACACGCAGGGAGGCGGCACCGCTCATCTCCTCGACGAGCACGCGTTCGGCGGCTTCACGCTCACCGATGGCGACTTCGAGGATGATTTCGTCGTGCACCTGCAGCAGCATGCGGGTCTTCAGGCCCTCTTCGCGCAGGCGGCGGTGAATGTTAATCATGGCGATCTTGATGATGTCCGCGGCGGTGCCCTGAATCGGAGCGTTGAGGGCGGCGCGCTCGGCGGCTTCTCGGCGTACACGGTTGGGCGAGTCCAGGTCGGGCAGCACGCGGCGGCGGCCGAAAATGGTTTCGGTGTAGCCGTCCTGGTGCGCCTGCTTGAGCACGCCGCGCAGGAAGCGGCCCACGCGTCCGAAGCGCTTGAAGTAGTTGGTGCGCAATTCGCCTGCTTCGTCGGAGCTGATGTTCAGCTGCTTGGCGAGGCCGAATCGGGACAGGCCGTATGCCAGGCCGTAGGACATTGCCTTGACTTTGGAGCGCTGCTCGGGGGTGACGTCTTCGGGGGCTACGCCAAAGACTTCGGAGCCGACGTAACGGTGCAGGTCCTCCCCCGCTTCGTAGGCTGCGATGAGCTTCTCGTCGGCGGCGAGGTGCACCATGATGCGCATTTCGATCTGCGAGTAGTCGGCGGTGAGCAGGCCCTCGTACTCCACACCGTCGACGGGTGCGGGCGCGACGATGAATGCGCCACGGATGCGGCGGCCTTCTTCGGTGCGGATCGGGATGTTCTGCAGGTTCGGCGCGGTCGAGGAGAGTCGACCGGTGGAGGCGGCACCCTGCTGAAAGGTGGTGTGCACGCGTCCGTCGTCGGCGGCTGCTTTCTGCAGGCCTTCGACGGTCTGTACGAGTTTGATGTTGTCGCGGTAGGCGGCGAGCGCACCGAGGAATGCGGCACCGTCGGACTCCGGGGAGATTTTGGTGAGCAGTTCGGTGACGGATTCAGTGTCGGTGGAGTAGCCGGACTTGATTTTGCGGGTGTGCGGCAGGGCGAGCTTGTCGAAGAGCACGGTCTGCAGCTGTTTGACGGAGGCGAGGTTGAGGGGCTCTTCGCCGTCGTCGGTTTGGACGGTGTCGCCGATGATGGTGCGTGCGGCATCCTGCGCCTGGGCAGCGCGCGCGGAGAAGGTGTCGTGCAGTTCGGCAAGGAGTGCGTCGGAGACGGCGATGCCTGCCTGCTCCATGTCTGCGAGGACGTAGAGTAGCGGCAGCTCGATTTCTTCGTAGACCTTCAGCTGGCCGTGTTCTTCCATTTCAAAGTGCAGCAGGCGTGCGAGTTCGTGGATGATGCGGCTAATTTGCGTGAAGTAGCGCAGGTTGTCGACGGGTTCGGCTTCGCCGGGCAGGCTGAAGAGGGAGGGTTCTGCCTCGTCTTCTTCGGGCTGGAAGACGAGCTGCGCGTAGGGGTCCTTGGGGATCCAGAGGTAGCGTTCGGCGAGGTCTTCCATGCGTTCGGAGAAGAGCTTGCGGGTTGCGGTGGGGATGAAGCCGCACATGTAGGAGGACAGGGCGGGGTCTTCGACGGCGCCGGCGAGTTCGTAGCCGTAGGCGCGCAGGAGTTTGCGCTGAACCTTGAGGTCCATGACGATTTTGCGGGCTGCTTCGTCGGAGAGCCAGGCGGCGAGGGCGGCGTCGAGTTCCGGGTCGATGGTGCGGGTGTCGATCCAGAGGCTGGTGTTCTTGCTGGTGAGGAGCACGCCGAGCAGTTCGGGGTTTTCTTCGGCGGCGCGGATCTTGGTTTTGGTCACCTTGACGGCGGGTGCGTCGCCGATGGCGGGGCGTGCTACGGGCAGGTTGGTGACCGGGTAGAGGGTCACAGCGCCTTCGAGGCGTTCGGGTACGGCGATGGGCGCGCCCTGTTCGTCGTTGCCGTAGTTTTCTTCGGCTGCGGAGGCGCAGAAGGCGCGGAATGCTGCTGCGTCTGCGTTTTTGGTGGGTGCGCTGGTGGCAATGGGTGCGTAGACGGGGCCGGTGGGTGCCTTCTTGGTGGCGCCCTCCTCCCCTGCTTCTGCGGCGGAGCTGGTGGAGCCTGCGGATCCAGCGGCGCGCACGATGGGGCCGAGGGTGTCGGCGGTGCGCTTGCGGATGGTGCGGAACTCTACTTCGTCGAAGAAGGTGTTGAGTGCATCCAGGTCGGGGGTGAATGCGGTGTCTTCGAGGGTGACGTTCAAATCGAGGTCGTTGACGAGCTGGTTGAGGCGGCGGTTGCGCACTACGTTGTCGATGTTTTCGCGTAGTGCTTCGCCTTTCTTGCCGCCGATCTTGTCGCTGTTTTCGATGACGGCGTCGAGGGAGCCGTACTCGCCGAGCCACTTGGCGGCGAAGCCGGGGCCCACGCCGGGTACGCCGGGCAGGTTGTCCGCCTGCTCGCCGGTGAGGGCGGCAAGGTCGGGGTACATGTGCGGGGGTACCTTGGTTTTCTTTTCGACGGCAGCGGGGTCCATGCGCTGAATACCCTTGGAGGGGCCGGTGGTGACCGGGTAGAGCAGGGTGACGTCGTCGGTGACGAGCTGGAAGATGTCGCGGTCGCCGGAGAGGATGAGGACCTTGTAGCCGGCTTCGGTGCCGCGGCGGGTGAGGGTTGCGACGATGTCGTCGGCTTCGTAGTTTTCGTAGGTGAGCGCGGGGATGTTCAGCGCGCCGAGCATCTTTTTGATGAGGTCGATCTGGCCGTTGAAGGCTTCGGGGATGGCGTTGCGGCCGCCCTTGTATTCGCCGTATTCGGCGGTGCGGAAGGTGCCGCCGGGCAGGTCGAAGGCTACGGCGATGTGGCTGGGCTGGTTGTCTTTGATGATGCTCAGCAGGGTTGAGAGGAAGGCGTGGACGGCTTCGGTGTGCTGGCCGTCGCTGCGCACGAAGATGTGCTGTCCAGTCTTTTCGGCCATGGTGTAGATGCCGAAGAAGGAGCGCAGGGCGAGGGAGTGTCCGTCAATGAGCAGGAGGGTTTTGTTCTCTGTAGTCACTCTTCTAGTGTATCGAGTCTGAGTTTGCTCGGTGGCTGGCTTCGTGATGGCTGGTTTTGTGACGGCTGGTTTTGCGCGGTGGCTACTGGTCAGTCCTGCTGGGAGGCGCCCGTGCCGTATCGGGCGCCGGCGCTGTGCCACATAGCTGTGCCATATAGCGGAATCACGGGGTGTGTAGAAAGAGTTTTACCTCATATATAGGCGCCGGTGGGGTGCGTTTGGTGAGTTTTCCTCCCAAAAACTGTGCCCCATGCCACTATGTAAGGTGGATAATAATACAGTTTCCAGATAATATATAACCTTATTATCGCCTCCAGCGTAGGAAACCCCCACACCCCGTGTATTCATAGGCAGAACTCTACCCAGAATTCACTGGCAGAATTCACCGGCAGGATTCACCGGACCGTGAGGGCGTATCCCGCGCTTACCACACAACGAACCCTCATTTAGGAAACTATGAAGGCACTCAAAAAACTTCCCCTCCTCGCGTGGATTATCATCGCGATTGCATCGGGTGTGCTTATCGGCATGCTGACCCCCGGAATGATTAGCGGCATCAATGACGCAACCGGCGCAGCCATCCCCACCGACTTCATTGTGCAGCTCTTCGTCTCCTTCTCCACCGTATTCAGTGCCTTCCTGAGCTTCGCGATTCCGCTGATTATTATCGGCTTCATCGTGCCCGGTATTGGTTCCCTCGCGCAGGGTGCAGGCAAGATGCTCGGCATCACCGTTGGTCTGGCATACCTCTCCAGCATCCTTGCGGGCTTCCTGGCACTGACCTGCGCATTGCTGCTCTACCCCATCATCCTGAAGGGTCAGCAGCTGGCATCTTTCGATAACCCGGAGAACGCACTCTCCGCCGGTTACGTTTCCATTCAGTTGCCCCCGATTATGGGTGTGCTCAGCGCGCTGGTTCTCTCCTTCATTCTGGGCCTGGGCATTACCGCGCTGAAGACCCGTGCGATGCTGAACCTCTTCGAGGACTTCCAGGTCATCGTTGAGAAGATGCTCAGCTACGTGATTATCCCCCTGCTGCCCGTGCACATTGTGGGTGTGTTCGCGAACATGACCCTCGCCGGTCAGGTTGCCAAGATCCTCTCCGTTTTCGGTCTGGTCTTCGTCATGGTGATTATCCTGCACTGGGTCACCCTGGCCCTGCAGTACTCGGTGGCTGGCGCGGTGTCTCGCCGTAGCCCCATCCAGATGCTCAAGACCATGATGCCCGCGTACTTCACCGCAATCGGCACCCAGTCTTCGGCTGCTACCATCCCTGTGACCGTGCGTTCGGCTAAGAAGGCTGGCATCTCTGCTCGCGTGGTGGACTTCGCGATTCCGCTGTGCGCAACCATTCACCTCTCCGGCTCCATGATTACCATTACCTCCTGCGCGGTGGCTGTGCTGTTCATGACCGGTAAGAGCCCCGACTTCGGTTCGCTGGTTCCCATGATTCTGGTGCTCGGCGTGATGATGGTTGCCGCTCCCGGCGTTCCCGGCGGTGGCGTGATGACCGCAATTGGTCTGCTCGAGTCCATGCTCGGCTTTGACTCCTCCATGATCGCCCTGATGATTGCTCTGTACCTGGCTCAGGACTCTTTCGGCACCGCGACCAACGTGACCGGTGACGCGACCATCGCAGCCCTGACCGAGCGTATCTCCAAGGCAATCGGAGCGAACCCCGATAAGGAAATCCGCGACGAGGACATCGAAAAGGCAGAAGCTATTTCCGCCTAATCCTCATCCGCTCACATAGCGTTTTTCAGCCCCGCCTCCTGAGTTCAGGAGGCGGGGCTGACCCGTACCCGGAAGCACTCCAGAAAAGCTATCCCACCCAAAACAACAAAAACCAAGGAGTACACTGGAAGTCATGACTGAAAACAACACACAGCAGGCACCCGTCCGCGCGGCAGCACCCACCACCCTCACCGCAGAAGAAATCAAGGCGCAGCTGACCGAAAGCGGCATCCCCGAACACCTGCACCCCTACTTCCCCCGAGGCCTGGGCGAGCTCATCCCCGCCATGGGCATTAAGTTCCAGGAACTCACCGCAGAACGCACCGTCGCAACCATGCCCGTCGCCGGCAACACCCAGCCCATCGGCCTGCTGCACGGCGGCGCCAACGTGGTCCTTGCCGAGACCCTCGGATCGCTCTCCGCAGGTGTGCATGGCGGCGAAAACCTCGTAGCAGTCGGCGTGGACATCAACGCAACCCACGTGCGCCCGGCAGTCTCCGGCGTGGTCACCGCAACCTGCACCGCCGTCAAGCTCGGACGCACCCTGTGCATCCACTCCATCGACATTGTGGATGAGCGCGGCCGCACCACCTGCACCGCACGCATCACCAACATGCTGATTCCCCGCCCCACTGCCTAACGTCCTACAACTTCAGCAAGTAGCCTAAAATCGTAGAAGCACGGGGTACACGGCACCCCGCCAACACCCCACCAGAAGGTACGACCAGAAGGAGCACTATGGCCCGCGAGCGCACCCCCTATTTCAAGCGTTACCCGAAGATTGTGCGCGCCAAGCGCATTGTCCTACCCATCGCAATCGGCGTGATGCTAGTGTGCCTGGTGACCGCCATCAACAACCCCGGCAGCTTCTGGTGGCTGGGCGTAATGCTCGGTACCGGCGGAATGCTCTGGGCTGGCTCCCCCACGGACCGCCCCATCAGCGGCCCGAACAATGACGAAGACGATTTGAACCGCTACCTGCGCTAAGTTCCGTGTAGCGTTGGGTTCCCGCCCACGCTAAGCGCCGGTTTACAACGTACACCCGCGAACCGTTAAACACGAACGCCCCGTCCCTCAGCTTCATTGTGAGGGGTGGGGCGTTTGTGTGTCATGAAAAGGTGATGGTCAGATTCTGACCAGCTGAAGACGCATACGGGCAAATCCTAGTCTTCGCCGTAGCGTGCGTTCGTACCTGTACTGTCACGTACTTTGCACGTCTTGTGCTTAGGAGAGCTGCTTGATGATGGTGTCAGAAACTTCGCGCATGGACAGGCGGCGGTCCATGGAGGTCTTCTGAATCCAGCGGAATGCTTCTGGCTCAGTCAGGTTCATCTTGGTAATGAGCAGCGACTTTGCGCGGTCAACGAGCTTGCGGGTCTCAAACTGGTCGCGGATGGTGCCCACTTCCTTCTCGAGTGCGCGAATCTGCTCGTAGCGGCTAATTGCCACCTCAATGGCGGGGACCAGGTCGTTCGGGGAGAACGGCTTGACGACGTACGCCATAGCGCCTGCCTCAACGGCACGGTCAACGAGTTCCTTCTGGCTGAATGCAGTCAGCAGAACGACGGGAGCGATCTGCTCCTTCGCGATTTCTTCGGCTGCGGTGATGCCGTCCATAATCGGCATCTTCACATCCATGAGGACGAGGTCGGGGCGGTGCTTCTGTGCTAGCTCGACAGCGGTCTTGCCGTTATCGGTTTCTGCAACAACATCGAAACCCTGGTCCTTCAGAATTTCGACGATGTCGAGGCGAATCAATGCCTCATCTTCTGCCACGACGACGGTGCGAGCGGGACCCTGCTCCTCCGCCTGATTTTGAGTGGTCAGCTCTGACATTACTCTTCTCCTTTATCAAATTTGAATCACTTAAAGTCTACAGGAGGGAATAAATGTTCATCTACTTTCTCGCCTTGTCCCCCGCGTGTTACATGCATCCTATATGCAGGTGGGAAGGGTTTTTGACGTTATTTTGGGCGCCACCCCGCAGATTTTGCACCTTAATGCACTTTTTTGTTCTATACTGCTCATAACAACCCAGAAAAAACGCACAACATAGACGTCAAGCGGCGAAATTCACACCTAAAACATAGACCCGAAAATGACTCTGACATGCAGTAACACGCCCTCGGGTTAGACACAAACGTAATAAACAAAATATTTATACCGAAACTCCATCACCTGCCAAAGAAGGCCGATACACTGGAATGGATTATTCTCCTCGACTTCTCCGGCACTCGCATTTGACCGACCATACTCGATACCCGGAGGGGATTCATGCCAATCACCCGTCAAGCACGCACCTTGTACTCAGACTTCGTCGAGTACAAGGAACTCGACCGCGCCCCGCTGACTTCCATTCACCCCGGAATTCTCGTCGCCTTCGACTCCACCGCGCTTGCAAGCCTCTACAACTACCCAACCCACATTAGCGACGAAATCCTCCGCGCCTACTCCCAGCTCCGCGGACACGCCTTTCTCCCTCACCAGGCGCTCAAAGAATTCTGGGCAGCACTCGACGGCGCATCCCCCGTGCCCGCCGCCGCAGAACGCGTCCGCTCAGCGCTCGCATCCTTCAAAGAAACCCTGCCCGAAGAACGCAACTCCCCCTGGAGTGCGCTGCGTTCCGTCACGCACCAGCTGGACCACTCCATCGCACAGATCATGCGGATCCTCGAACCCACCACCGACACCGGATCCATCAACATGGCACGCCGCGAAGACGACACGATCCTGCCGCGACTAAACCGCATCTTCACCGGACACGTAGGCGCAGCGCCCAGCCCCGAACGCCACGAACAGCAATGCCGCGAAGCCCTCGCACAGGACCACCCGCTGCTCGCTAACGCCAGCTTTGACGCCGACTTCGCGCTCTGGAACCAGTGCGTTACCGAAGCAACCACCCGCGTGAAGGGCACCGACTGCGTCTTTGTCACCGGCGGTGTGCGCGACACCTGGCTACGCAACGGTCAGCAGGTACGCGCCGCATCGGGTGGCGAACCCGTACACCAGCTCGCGAACCGCCAGCTGCTACGTGAATACGCTAAGGCAACCGGAGGCGGCGTGTTCCGCATCTACACCGTCGAGGAGATTCTGCGCCTCGCCTCCAACCAGTACGGCGTGACCGTCAGCGACGCGACCTACAGCGCGATTCGCGCGGAACAGCCCGTAGCTGTGTAAATTCGCCGTGCACAGTCACCGTTGAGAATAATCCCACCACACCACACCCACCACCACCATTAACCGCAAGAAGCCACATGTGTTCCGAACACATGTGGCTTCTTAGCGTCTGCGGGCAAGGTGTCTACAGAATCAAAGTAGGGCGCGAAAACCTAGTTCTCACGGCTGGCGCGGTACAGCTCAGCGGCGCGTTGCTCCGAAGACTCGTCATCACCGAGGAGCAGATAGCACAGGTACAGGGTGAAGGCGGCGCGGCAGTCGTCAGCGAGCGCGCTGGTTCCTTCGCCGGGGTGGGCGCTGAAAGCGATAACGTCATGAGCCTGGGGCAGAGCTGCAATCAGGTGTGCGGCGGTTTCGTAGCCTTCCTGGTCGCCGGGCAGGGTGAACTCGTGCGCCTCCGGGTTCTCGGTAGCGCCGGCTTCCGCACGAGCGGCGGAAAAGTTAGCCTTGAGGACGTCCTCAACACGGCTCATCAGCTCATCATCGGGCAGTGCGCGGTCATCCGCGGCAAATGCAATGTGGATGCCGTTCAGAGTCTCGTAAGGGTGCTCACCCGCGAAGTATCCGGCGGCGAGCGCGTAGCCGGTGAGTAGCTGCGCCTCGGCGGCGGTGAAGGTGCCTCGCGCCTCGCGCAGGGCGGGCAGCAGCAGTTCGGTCAGGAGGGGGTGCAGGGACTCGGGGGCGTTCGCGATAGCCTCCTGCAGGTACTCCTCCGCTTCCGCGGTGGGCTCGGCGTTGAGCAGGGTCAGGAAAGCCTCATCGGTGCCAGCCCAGCAGCGGGCAATCAGCACAAGGGTTGCAACGAGTGCGAGAAGTTCACGGTAGTTACCCGAACGGTCAGCGCCGAAGGTTTCAGCAACAACGCGTGCGAGCATGCGTGCGGCAATGTTCTCGAGAATGAACTCGTCGTAGGCGTTGTCGCCGGGCCAGTTTGCGGGGTCGGGAAGGTAGCTTTCGTCCAGGTACCGCAGCACGGGTTCGAGGGGCACGGGAGCATCCGCAGCGAGGCCGGGGCGGCACTGCTCAATCCAGCTGTTCACGGCAGCCTCGTCGGCAATGCCGGTAGCCTCAGCCAGCTGGGCGCGCGAAAGGCTGTAGGGTGCAACGAGTGCGGCGAGGTCATCGCACGCACCGTTGGAGCGGTAGGTGGGTCGGTAGTTAGCGCTGGGGAGGGTTCCGGGGAGGGTGGCTGCCATGGTGGCTCCTTCGCTGAGGTTCGGGGTGAAATGGGTTGTATGGTGTGCGATGCTCGGTGCCGCTTGAGGAGCCGGCGCATCTTCTAATTTCAGAATATCCCAGAGCCTCGAATCATGTACTGCCCGTCGTCATTACCCGCCCATTAACCGCGAGAAGCCACATGTGTTCACAACACATGTGGCTTTTCGGCGGAATATGAGGATGTTAGTCCAGCAACGCGTCCACGAATGCTTCCGGGTCGAACGGCGCCAGGTCGTCCGGGCCTTCACCCAGGCCGATGAGCTTGACGGGAACGCCGAGCTCCTCCTGGATAGCGACCACGATGCCGCCCTTTGCGGTACCGTCGAGCTTGGTCAGTACGATACCGGTGACGTCCACAATATCGCCGAAGACCTTCGCCTGAACCATGCCGTTCTGGCCGGTGGTCGCGTCAATCACGAGCAGAACCTCGGTGACCGGCGCTTCCTTCTCGATCACGCGCTTGATCTTGCCGAGCTGATCCATCAGACCGGACTTGTTCTGCAGGCGGCCCGCGGTGTCCACGAGCACGGTGTCAACGCCCTGCTCCTTGCCAGCCTTCACGGCGTCAAACGCGACGGATGCGGGGTCGGCGCCTTCTTTCTCGGAACGCACGGTCTTCACGCCCACGCGGTCACCCCAGGTGGTCAGCTGCTCAGACGCTGCCGCACGGAATGTGTCCGCGGCACCAAGGAGCAGGGTCTGACCGTCAGCGACCATCACGCGGGCAATCTTACCGACCGTGGTGGTCTTACCGACGCCGTTCACGCCAACGACCAGCACCACGCCGGGGTTGCCGTCGCTACCGGCGGTCTTCAGTTCGCGGTCCATGTCGGGGCGAACAATCTTCACAAGCTCTTCGCGGAGCATCTTCTTCACGGCGGCGGGGTTGCTCGTACCCTCAACACGCACACGCTGCTGCAGCGCCTCCACCAGGCGGGTGGTCGGCTCAGAACCGAGGTCAGCGAGCAGCAGGGTTTCCTCAACCTCGTCCCAGACGTCCTGGTCGATGCGGTCGCGGGAGAGCAGAGCCAGCAGGCCCTTGCCGAGCATGTTGTTGGAGCGTGCCAGGCGGGCACGCAGGCGCACCAGGCGACCCGCGGACGGGTCGGGCATATCAAGTTCAATAGCGCGCGGTGCCGAGCTTTCGGGTTTTTCCGCCGATCCGCCGGAGGCTTCTGCCGCCTCCTGACGCAAAGACTGCAGGTTCGCGGTCTTCTTGGGTCGGCGCAGAACGGCGAAAAGTACACCGGCGATCACCAGTACACCCAGCACAATCGCGCAAATCATCATCATCGTTTCATTCACACTACTAGCTTACCGGTTTGGGCGGTTTGGCTGGTCGAGATTACGCGCATGCCCGACTGTCGGCGGAGTAGACTGGACACTGTTAAGTTTTTTTAGCCGAACACATGTTGGGCAGTTGCGGGTGGGGCCTGCGACTGCCGCACGGCACCGCACGATTTCGAGGATGAACATGAGGAACCCTGCCACAACACCGCCTGTTTTTGACCCGCGCACGATTGACCCGAACCGTGTGCCGACCGGTTTGAAGGTTCTGATTGTTGCGTCGTTCATGATTGCGGTGGGTTTTGGTTTGGTGGCGCCGGTGCTGCCGAACTATGCCCAGAACTTTAATGCGACGGTCACGATGGCGACGATGGTGGTTTCTGCGTTGGCGATTACGCGCCTGATTTTTGCGCCATCTGCGGGTCAGCTGATTACCCGTTGGGGTGAGCGTCCGGTGTACACGATTGGCATGCTGATTGTGTCGGTGACGTCGTTCATGATTGCGTTTGCCTGGGATTATTGGGTTCTGCTGGGTTCGCGTGCGGTGGCGGGTATCGGCTCGGTCATGTTCACGGTTTCTGCGATGGGTCTGCTGGTGCGCCTGTCCCCTGCGCATATGCGTGGCCGTATTTCTGGCTATTATGCGACGGCGTTCCTGCTGGGTAACCTGCTGGGCCCGGTAATTGCGAGCGCGCTTGCGCCGTTTGGTATGCGTGCGCCGTTCATTGTGTATGGTTTTTCGCTGTTGGCGGCGGGCCTGATTGTGTGGTTTTTGATGCCGTCGCAGGCGGCGTTGGAGGCGGAGCGTGACGCGATTATGGAGGCGGCGGCGCTGGCTGAGGGTAAGGGTACCGGGGTGCTGCCGTCGGCGGCGCCTTCCCCTGCTGACACTCAGGCTGGCGCATCCGGCAAGGCGGCTAAGCCTGCTGCATCCGGCGGCGCTGCGGGTAAGAGCGACCTGCCGGCGATGACGGTTCGTGACGCGTTGAAGTTCTCGAATTACCGTTCTGCGCTGGTTTCGAATTGGGCGATTGGCTGGTCGGTGTTTGGTGTGCAGTCGTCGATTATTCCGTTGGCGGCGGCGTATTTGGCGACCGGTGGTGATATGTCGGATCCGGTGGCGGGTACCCTGTTGGCTTCTTTGGCGATGGCGACGAACTCGTTTGGTAATGCGTTGACGCAGACGTTCTCGGGTCGTTTTTCGGATCGTTTTGGTCGCCGTGTGATGGCGTTTTCGGGTCTGCTGTTGGCGGGTTCTGCGGTGACGTTTATGGGTTTCGCGCCGGTGGCGTGGGTGTTTGTGTCGTTGACGGCGTGCTTGGGTATTGGTGCGGCGTTTATGGGCCCGTCGATTCAGGCTGCGGTGTCTGATGTGATTGGTACTCGCCGCAGTGGTGGTCAGGTGTTGGCGGTGTATCAGATGTGTAGCGATTTCGGTATGATTTTGGGCCCGCTGGTGGCTGGTTTGATTGCGGATGCGTGGGGCTTTGTTCCGGCGTTCATTATGAGTGGTTTGTTGTTGGTGGCGGCGGCGTTCACGTGGGCGCCGTTCCGTAAGGCGCGCTGGCCGAAGGATATTGCGGACGCGGACTATACGGGCCGCTAAGAGCTCTCTAATAGGTAAAAAGCCGGTGCCCGGTTCCTGTGAGGTGGCAGGAACCGGGCACCGGCTTTATGTGTATGTATCAGGTCTTTATCCGGAAGTAGATAAAAAATCCGACAGGACAAATAACCTCAGAATCAGGTGAGCTGACAGCAACATCCGACCCCAGACCAACCTCATATACCCCAAGCTGAGGCGAGCTGACCTGAGAAGGAAACCCCAGACCACCCTCTTCTCTCCTCTACCTGAGGGATAGGCGACCTAGAGGGCGTACCGGACACGCGAAGCGGGGGCTCCGTCCTCGAAGCGCCCCCAGGCGCTGAAGAGGGGGCACTCCCCCGCTTCGTGTGTTTTGGTCGCCCTCTCCAAACAACTAACCCTTCTAGGGCAGCAGCCAGACGGGGCCAATCACGTCCGGGCCGCCCCAGAGTAGGCGCATCCACAGAGCGGAGCCGAGTAGGCCCATCAGCACCAGCAGGAGGCGGTACATGCGGCTCTTCGGCAGGTAGGCGGCGACCAGCAGCGACAGGGGGAACAGCGGTAGCAGAATACGGAAGGTAGAGGATGTCGGGAGCCAGAAGATGAACAGGTATCCGGTGTAGCAGGCGGTCCACAGCCACAGGGCGGGGTGTAGCAGGGTGCGGGTGAATTTCTGCGACATCCACCAGTAGAAGCTCAGGATGAGGAGCACCAGGGTGGCCCACATGATGATGGCGGGTACGGAGCCCACGTAGTAGAGGTTGAACTGGTGGACCCACTGGGCGAAGTACTGGTGGCCGTCTTCGACCTTGCGGAAGCTCCAGCCGAGTTCTGTGGCGAGGTAGGCGTCCATACGTCCGGTGCGCAGAGCCGCGTGCAGGGGGTGTACGAATGCGAAGCTGCAGACCAGTAGGGCACCGAGGAGCTGGCCGATGCGTCCGCAGAACGCAGCCCACGCATCCGACAGTACGGACTGTGAGGGTTCATCGGAGCGGCGGGCAAGATAGTCAGAGACAGTGCACCACAGCCACCACAGCCCACAAATGCGCCGAGCGGCACGCCCAGAGGTCGGGACAGTGCTGTCAGAAGTGCCACGGGAAGGAGCAGGATGTAGCGGCCACGCGCCACACACCAGACGCTCAGGGCAAGGAGCAGAGTGGAAAGAGCCTCGGCGTAACCGGTAACGAAGATGGGGCTTGCCGGGCTGAACGCGTACACGGCGAGCGCCCACAGGGCGATGCGTTTCAAGGGTGGGCACGGGACCGGATGAGAGGTCGCGTTCGATGAAGGACACAGGTTTTCCTGGGGATTGAGCCATAAGTATTCTTGCGAGTGTAGTGTGGGCGCATGATAGATATTCCGGTGCTGTGTCTGTTGGTTCGTGTCCATTAGATGCAACGTGTGCTATTCGACCAATATGAGTGGTGCAGTTTGGTGAAATATCCATGCGTAGACTATCAACGAACTGACTGCGGCTCAATGTGAACGCGCTATTCCTGCTGATTATGACGAAAGAGATGCGTGAAGCCGGTGCCTGCGAGGGAGCAAGCACCGGCTTTATCTCTATGTATCAGGTCTGTATCCGGGAAGTAGATAAAAATCCGACAGGATAAATAACCCCAGAATCAGGTGAGCTGACAGCAACACCCCGACCCCAGACTAGCCTCATATACCCCAACCCGAGGCAAGCTAACTGGAGAAGGCACCCATCCACCAAGCATCTATTTCAACCAATCCAAGGCAAGCCAACCGGAGAAGGTAACCCACCTACCAACCCCTATCTCAACAAACCCGAGGGATAGGCGACCTAGAGTGCGTACCGGACACGCGAAGCGGGGGCTCCGTCCTCAAGGCGCCCCAGCGCCGCAGAGGGGGCACTCCCCCGCGAGCGTTGTCCGATACGCCATCTCAAACAACTAACCCACGGAAGCCTCACTCCCCCGCGAGCGGCGTCCGATACGCCATCTCAAACAACTAACCCACAGGCTATCGGGTCACAGGCACCTTGGAGAATTCACGCACGGTACCTTCGGGGTCGCCGGAGCGTACCAGTGCTTCACCGATGAGGACCGCATCCGCACCGGCACCGGCGTAGGCGCGCACATCCTCGATGCTGGCGACACCGGACTCAGCAACCTTAATAACCGAGTTGGGCAGGTGCGCTGCGAGGGATGCGTAGTGTTCGTTGTTGACTTCGAGGGTCTTGAGGTTACGCACGTTGATGCCGACGATCTTGGCGCCGATGCGCTGGGCGACCTCGATTTCTTCGGGGGTGTGGGTTTCGACGAGGGCGTTCATGCCGAGCGATTCGGTGAGTTCGAGGAACTCGCGCAGGGTCTGCTCGTCGAGGGCTGCGACGATGAGCAGGACCAGGTCGGCGCCGTGTGCGCGTGCTTCCCAGATCTGGTATTCGTCGACGGTGAAGTCCTTGCGTAGCACGGGGATGTTCACGGCGGCGCGGACTGCGTCGAGGTCGGCGAGGGAGCCGTTGAAGCGGCGCTGCTCGGTGAGTACCGAGATTGCTGCGGCGCCACCTGCCTCGTAGCGTGCGGCGAGCGCGGCGGGGTCCGGGATTTCGCCGAGCGCACCCTTGGAGGGCGAGGAGCGCTTCACCTCAGAAATAATGCGTGCGGTGGTGCCGTTGCCACCGCCGGGTACTTCACCGCGGAGGGAGGCGAGCGCGTCGCGGGCGGGTGCGGCTGCGAGGGCGCGCTTCTTCATTTCCTCGAGGGGAACCTGCTGTACGCGGGCGGCGAGGTCTTCGCGGACGCCGACGATGATCTCGTCGAGAACGGTGCTCATGGTGTCTCCTTGGGTTACTTGGTGGCGTTGACGGCTGCGTCTGCGTCCAGGGGTGCCAGGCCGGAGGCGATCAGCACGGCGCGCAGCGGGGCGGCGGACTTGTTGACGGTTTCGAGGGTTTCGGAGTCCGGGTTGGAGTCCATGACGAGGCCTGCACCTGCCTGTACGTAGGCGGTGCCTTCCTTGAGGACGGCGGTGCGGATGGCGATTGCCATGTCCATGTTGCCGGCGAAGTCGAAGTAGCCGCATACGCCGCCGTAGACGCCGCGGCGGGTGGGTTCGTATTCGTCGATGAGCTGCATGGCGCGCGGCTTGGGTGCACCGGAGAGGGTGCCCGCCGGGAAGGCGACGCGCAGCACGTCGTAGGCGCTGAACTGCGGGTCGAGTTCGGCGCTGACGGCGGAGGAAATGTGCATGATGTGGCTGAATCGCTCAATGATCATGAACTGGTCGACGGACACGGTGCCGGGCTTGGCGATGCGTGAGAGGTCGTTGCGTGCCAGGTCGACGAGCATGAGGTGTTCGGAGCGTTCCTTTTCGTCGGCGAGCAGTTCCTCGGCGAGTGCGAGGTCCTCTTCGCGGGTTGCGCCGCGCGGGCGGGAACCGGCGATGGGGTGGGTGCTGGCGATGCCGCCCTTGAGGGTGACGAGCGCCTCCGGGGAGGAGCCGACAATGTGGAAGGGGGTGCCGTTGCTGTCTTCGAAGTTGAAGAGGTACATGTACGGCGAGGGGTTAGACTGGCGCAGTACACGGTACACGTCGAGTGCCTTGGCGTTGGTTTCGGCTTCGAATCGGCGTGAGAGCACGATCTGGAAGACGTCGCCGTCGATGATGTTCTTCTTGGAGCGGTCGATGGCGTCCTTGAAGCCCTGTTCGCTCCAGGTGAGGGTGACATCTTCGCGGACCTTACGGTCAACGTCTGCCACGCCGGAGAGAGTGGAGGTGGTTGCGGTGGCGCCGCGCTGCAGGCGGCGGAGCATGCTGTGCAGACGCGCGACGGCGTCCTCGTAGGCGCCGTCAACGTTTTCGCTAGTGCCGTTGAAGTTGATGGCGTTGGCGACGAGCAGGACGGTGCCGTCCTTGTTGTCGTGGATTGCCATGTCGGAGACCATGTTGAGCGCGAATTCGGGCAGGTTCACGTCATCGGCGGGCGGGAAGGGCAGGTGTTCCCAGTGGCGTACGACGTCCCAGCCGAGGTAGCCGACCAGGCCGGAGGTGAGCGGCGGCAGGGTCGGGTCGGGTTCGGTGTAGAGCATCTGCAGGGTCTTTGCGATGGCTTCTACGGGGTCACCGTCGACGGGCGCGCCGGCGGGGGTGCGGCCCTGCCAGTGGACTGCGCCGTCAACGGTGGTGAGGGTGGAGCGGGAGGATGCGCCGATGAAGGAGTAGCGGTCCCAGGCTGCGGATTCGCCTTCTGCGGAGATTTTGGCGGATTCGAGCAGGAAGGTGCCGTGGGCGGCTTCGACGGGTTCGCCCTGGTCGTTTTGGAGTACGAGGGATCGGTAGATGCCGATGGGGGTGAGTGAGTCGGCGAGGATTTTGATGTGTACGGGAATGACGCGGGTGCCGGCTGCGCGGGCGCGGAATTCTTCGAGGCTGGGGGTGATGGTGCCCAAATCCTGCATTGCTGTACTCCTTGGTGTTGGGTTGGGAGCGCGTCGGTGCGCTGTGTCCCTTAGCTGCCGCGCGGGGTTTTTACCGGGGTATGGGGTTTTACCGGTACATGGGGGTACCGGGACATATGTGCCGGCGTGTATCTCTCTGGCACATACCTGCTAGATCCATAGACGCCCGATAATGCCTGATAAATCCCGGTAAGCCCGGTGCGCGGGTTGTTTCAGTTTAACCGGTGCTGCGGCCCAGTTCCACGGTAAAGAGTCAATAGTTCTCTTCGTGAAACTGAGCCGCGTACCGTTCAGCCATGTTAGTTGCTGAACTGCTTGAGGGTTGCTGCGGTCTGCAGTGCCGCTGCGGTTGCCTCGTAGCCCTTGTCTTCGTTAGAGCCTTCCAGTCCTGCACGGTCGAGTGCCTGCTGCTCGTTGTCGCAGGTGAGCACGCCGAAGCCGATGGGGCGGCCGGTCAGCACGGACACGTCGGTCAGGCCGTTGGTTGCGCCCTGGCAGACGTAGTCGAAGTGGGGGGTGCCGCCGCGGATGACCACGCCGAGCGCGACAATTGCGTCGAACTTCTCAGCGAGGCGGGTCGCTGCGACGGGCAGCTCGAAGGTGCCGGGAACGCGCACGAGGGTCGGCTCGATGCCTGCGTCGCGTGCTGCGCGCTGCGCACCGTCGATGAGGCCGTCCATGACCTGGGTGTGCCAGCTTGCCGCTACGATTGCGAGCTTGAAGCCCTTGTAGTCTTCGGGGTTGAGGGTGGTGTCTGCTGCGCCTACGCCGCTCATTGTGTTCTCCTTGTAGGTTTTGGGGTTTTTGAAAAATTAGGGGTTTGCAGGGGTGCCGCTACGCGCTTTTGAGCACGTGGCGCATGCGCTCACGCTTGGTCTGCAGGTAGTGTGCGTTCTCGACTCGGGCGGGAATTTCGTCCGGGATGAGTTCGGTGACTTGCAGGCCGAGGCTTTCGAGCGCCTCCTGCTTGGCGGGGTTGTTGGTCACGAGCCTCAGCTCGTTCACACCGAGTTCCTGCAGGATCAGTGCCGCCTGCGAGTAGTCGCGCATGTCGCCGTCCAGGCCGAGCGCCAGGTTCGCGTCGAGGGTGTCGAGCCCGGCATCCTGCAGCGCGTAGGCGCGGAGCTTGTTGACCAGGCCGATGCCGCGTCCTTCGTGGTTGCGCACGTAGATGAGGTACCCGCCGGTGCGGCCAATGATGCGCAGGCCGTTCTCCAGCTGGGGGCCGCAATCGCATCGGAAGGAACCGAAAATATCGCCGGTGGCGCATTCGGAGTGGATGCGTACCGCGGGCGCTCCCCCGTCCTCGGCGGGTACGGGGGTGCCGTCACGGTCGAGGGCGCGGGCGCTGATGTGCTCGGCGCCGTCCGCAAATCGCCAGGCACGCAATCCGAACAGGCCCTGCGGGGTGGGTACGGCGACCTCTTCGGTGCTTTCGACCAGCAGCGGGCTGGGGTTGGGCACCATGTCGAGGGGGCTGACTCGGTAGCCTTCAGCGAGCTGGGAGGCGATGCGCAGGGATTCGGCGCTGAGCTCTTCAGCCTGCGCCTCAACCGGCTCGACCAAGGTGTCCGCTGAGGGGGTGCCCGGCTCTGCCAAGGTGACAGCCGCGGGGGTGCTCAGCTCTGCGGGGGTGCCCGGCGTTGCTTGGGTGTTAGGGGTTTCGCTCATGCGTTCTCCTACGCCTTAGCTACGTACTTGATGAGGTCTTCGATAGAGATCATGGGCAGGTTGTGCTCGGTGGCGAAGGCGCGCAGTGCGTCGAAACGCATCATGGAGCCGTCGTCGTGCACGACCTCGGCGATAACGCCCACGCCGGACAGGCCCGCCGCGAGGGAGAGTTCCACAGCGGCTTCGGTGTGGCCGGGGCGCTCCGCCACGCCGCCGTCAACAGCGCGCAGCGGGAAGATGTGGCCGGGGCGGGTGATGTCCGCCGGGGTCGAGGATGCATCCGCGAGGATCTGCACGGTGCGTGCGCGATCTGCCGCGGAGATGCCGGTGCTCACACCAGATGCCGCATCGCAGGAGACGGTGTATGCAGTGCCCTTGGGGTCCTCGTTGTTGGTGACCATGGGCGGCAGGTTCATCTCGTCGGCACGCTTGTTGCTCAGGGGTGCGCAGACCACGCCGGAGGTGTAGCGGATCATGAAGCCCATCAGCTCGGGGGTTGCGTGCTCGGCGGCGAAGATGATGTCGCCTTCGTTTTCGCGGTCTTCGTCGTCAACGACGACTACGGCGCGACCTGCTGCGATAGCGTCCACTGCGGTCTGCACGCTATCAAGGACGCTTGCGGCGTCGGCGCGACGCGGTGCAACCTGCTCACCGGAGTGCGCAGAGTCAGCCTGAGGCACGCCTGCGAACGCGGTCAGACGCTGCACGTACTTAGCGAGCGCATCGGTCTCAAGGTTCACGCTGTCGCCGACCTTGAGGACGCCGAGGTTGGTTGCTTTCAGGGTTTCGGGGATCAGGCCGACCTCGAACCATGCGGGGGTTTCGCCGGGCTCAGAAACGGCAGTGACGGTCAGGGACACGCCAGAAACAGCGATGGAGCCCTTCTCAGCGAGCAGGGGTGCCAGTTCGGTGGGCAGGTTGAAACGCAGGGTGCTCCACGCCTCGTGCGCGGTGACGGATGCGAGGGTACCGACCGCATCCACGTGGCCCTGCACGACGTGACCGTCGAGGCGGCCACCGGCGGGCAGGCAGCGCTCCAGGTTGACGGTGTCGCCGGGGTTCAGGTTGCCGAGGTTGGTGCGGCGCAGAGTCTCACCCATCGCGTAGGCGCGGAACTGACCGGGCTGCAGCTGGTCGAGGTCGATAGCGGTGAGGCATACACCGTTGACGGCGAGGGAGCCACCGTGTTCGAGGTCGGCGACGATGTCACCGGCGGTGAGGGTCAGGTAGGCTGCGTCGCTACCTTCGATGGGGGTGATGGATTCTACGGTGCCGAGGGCGCCAATGATTCCGGTAAACATGTGTGCTTTCCTTTTCTCGCCGTGTCCGCCGGGGCGTCGTCGTTGAGGGCGACGGGCGGCGATGGTTTGTTCGTCGGTATAACTATACGTATTTTTCGAATATTCCCCGTGACGGGGAGCTTTTGTGCCAGCATGCGAACCAGCCGGCATGAATTAGCCGGGCGCTGGCGGGGGTTCCTTGAGGTACTACTCCCCCCCCCGCCCGCGCTCAACCCAGGCGGAGGCTAGTCCAGCCGCAACTAGTCCAGCCTCGGCTAATCTAATCTCGGTTCGGGCGCGTGGCAGGCGTCCAGCTTCGGCAGGGTGCGCCGCTCACCCGGTTCCTGCGCCGTTCCGCGAGGTGCCGGCACCAGGTGCGTTGCGGTGTCATTACCGAGCACGCGCACCGCCGGGAACATGCCCAGATCGTCCAGTTGCAGGCGCGGCGCCTGCGCGAGGGTGTCCACGAGCAGCCGGTACACGGCGCTCTTGCCCTGCCCCATGATCATGGGGGCGCGGTACCAGACCATCTCATCGATAAGGTCTTCACCGGCGAAGAGGCCAACCATGCCGGGGCCGCCCTCAATCATGAGGTGCCGCACCCCGCGGGCGTACAGCTCATCGAGCAGTTCGCGCGGGTCGTGGGTGAAGACCTGCAGGAAGTTCTGCGGGTCCGCCTCCACACCTTCGGGCGGGTTGAGGCCGCGCACGCGGTAGTTCTCGGTAATCTCGGTTTTACCCATGACCACGCGCAACGGCTGCTTCTCGAAGCGTTCCCCGTTGGCGTCGCGCGCATCCAGGGTCGGGTCGTCCATGAGGGTGGTGCGGGTGCCGATCAGGACGGCGTCGGCGCGGTGACGAATCAGGTGCCCGTCAATGCGCGCGGCGGGGCCGGTAATCCACTTGCTCGTGCCGTCAGCTGCCGCAATGAACCCGTCCAGGGTGGAGGCGCTCTTTGCTGTGATGAAGGGGCGGCGTTCGGCGGCGGCAATGAACCAGCGCTCATTCAGCAGGTAGGATGCGTTCGCGAACTCCTCCATGGCGTGCACGGTGACACCCTGCGAGCGCAGGTAGGCGGCGCCTCCGGCTGCGTTTTCGGTGTCGTCGCTGTAGGCGTAGTAGAGTTCGCTGATGCCTGCCTCGGCGACGGCGTGGGAGCAGGGGCCGGTGCGTCCGGTGTGGTTGCAGGGTTCGAGGCTCACGTACATGCGGGCGCCGGTGAGGTCGGTTCCCGCGGCACGGGCTGAGGCGAGGGCGTCGGCTTCGGCGTGCGGGGTGCCTGCGCCTCGGTGGTAGCCCACGTGCAGCAGGTGCCCGTGTCTGTCGGTAATAACGGCGCCAACGAGGGGGTTCGCGCCGCGGATGCCCTGGCGTGCCGCCTGCAGCGCCAGGGTCATGGCCTCTGCGTGGCTAAGCGTCTGCTCGGGACTGGGCAGCTGGAGGGTGCGTGCGGCGGGTAGCCCGGCAAGGTGCCCGTACTCCGCGGCGGAGTAGTCCGCCTCGTTGTGCGGCAGAGGAACGCTCGGGGCAACGGTTACGGGCAGGTGCGCGCTCGCCAGCACCTGTAGCGAGGGGTTCTGCGGCATCTTATGCACGACCCTTCTGTACGTCAGTTACTTCAACGGTCACGTCGGGGAACTGGGTCTGCACCTGAGTCTTCTGCGCCTCCAGGTTGCGGGTGCGCCACCAGACGAAGAAACCGACCAGGGTGAAGCATCCGTAGAACACGTACATGAGGGAGGTTGCGTAGTAGCCTGCGCTCCACAGCAGCGGCACGCCGACCAGGTCGACGGCAACCCAGATGAGCCAGAATTCAACCCAGCCGCGCGCCATGCCGTAGGTGGCGAGCAGCGAGCCGGTGAAGATCCAGGCGTCGGACCAGACCGGTTCGTAGGAGCCGAGTGCGCGGAAGATGGGGGTGAGCAGCAGGGTGCCTGCAACCATGGCGACGACCAGGCCTGCGCGTTCGGTGTTGGTAGCCCATGTGGGGATTACCGCGGCACCTGCGGAGGCGTCACCACCGGCGGCGCGGGTGGCGCGCCAACGATGCCAGCCCCAGATGGACACGGCAATAAACATGATCTGGCGGCCTGCCTGGCCGAGCATGGTGACCGGGTGCGGGCTGCCGACGAGGGCGCCTAGGAAGACGGTGAGCAGCAGCAGGTTGCCGAGAATACCGACGGGCCACGCCCATACTTTGCGTCGCATACCGCCGAGCGCCGATGCTAGGCCGAATGCGTTTCCGAGAACTTCGCGCACGAGGAGGGACTGGTCCCCCACGTGAATTTGTGCGTCGAAGAGCCACCGCAAGATGTCCATTGTTTCTTTCCTCTCTGAGTTGGACCGTGTGTTCGGATGCGCGGGGTGCGCATCTGCGGCGGCTCCGGGGAGAGGAACAGAAAAGGGCGGCTACCGCGGGCATCTTAGGCAGTGCCCGGTATCCGTGGTGAGGCGGGAGCAGCGAATCAGCCAACCGTGACTGAAATCAGCGACTGCCGTCGAGGGGAATAACGTACCGGCACCTTGGAGGCGCCTATCCCCTGTCATGCAGAAAACCGCTGTGCTGAAAACACTGTGCTGAAAACCGCTATGCTCTCAACTATTTTTCGCGAGTAGCAGTTCTCTCAAGCAACAGTTTTTGCAAGCAGCAGTTTTCTCAAACAACTGTTTCGGTGCACCCTGCACGCCACCCCGATTTTCGGGAGGCTCGGCGGAGTGCGCTCCTGCCTTTTTCTGCTCGTGCTACCTTCCATCCAGACTGTACTGTCGGCACCGGATTTTCACCGGTTCGGCCTCTCTTGCGGGCGGGCGTCTCTAGCGGAGTCTTGGCGTCCTGCGCGGATGCGAAGATTCGTACGATTTTTGCCTGCCTGCGAGAGCGGTTCGCGGGCTGTGACCGCCGGTTCGGAATTTCACCGACCCCGGAGCACGATGTCGATATCGATTATGCCACAGCGCACGCAGCTGGTTTAATTTGTTTTCTCTGGGATAACTTCCGTGACAAGATGACGTTTTATGACTGTGCCCTCAAGTGCGGCTCCACGCCCCACCACACGACTCCTCGCAACAGCCACCCGCGGGGCTGCTCGGAACCGATCCTTCATTTTTCGGGGACGATTTATCACGGTTTCATAACAGTGAAGAGCGCCAAACAGACCAAAGAGTTACGGGGACCTGTAGGGGGTTGCCCAGAGCATATTGAACATCCGTCAATACCTTTATGACAAGGAATTATAACAATAAGGTTAAATTATTGGTTTAAGGTTTACTCCAGGGGTGATTTAAGGTTATTCTTATCTACAGGAGCTCCCATCACCGATAAACCGGTTCCGTTGAGAGCGACATGATTCGGACCATCCGAGCACTCACATCAAACCCTTAAGCTTCTGCCATTTGAAGCTGGAAAACTGGCCCGCGGACTGCATTCCCCGGATGGTTTTCACGCAGCATCTGCGCGTACTGGATTGCGCAGTATTGCGGCGCACGATGTTGATGTGCTTCACCATCGGGAGGCAACCACACCGAATTATTTCTCAACGGAACCGGCGTGGGAGCTCTTCCGAATAAACTTCCGGAAGATCGCATGACATGCGCCTTTGTATACCTGTACGAGGGGGCGTTGTGCGTGTCAAACGGTCATAAGCTCCCGTTCTTCTGTCGTCGCCTACCGTGGTGCGCGATGGAGGTTACGGGAACCTTGCGGGATGGTTGATCCCGCGCGCTCTGCATTGTCTTGTGGAGTGTGGTGTGTTTGGGTGGCGTATTCGCAGTGCCGGAGCGGATACGCCACCCGTTTTTAACCTGTGATACCCTGCCCACCCCAAACTCAGGCGAGCTGCGCACGAAACTCAGCCCCAGACCAGCCTCATATACCCCAGACTGAGGCAAGCTGACCCAAAAAGGAAACCCCAGACCAACCCCTTCTCTCCTCTACCCGAGGGATAGGCGACCTAGAGTGCGTACCGGACACGCGAAGCGGGGGCTCCGTCCTCGAAGCGCCCCCAGGCGCTGAAGAGGGGGCACTCCCCCGCGAGCGGCGTCCGGTATGCACTCTCCCCAAACAACTACCCCACGGAACCCAAACCCCGCGAGCGGTGTCCGGTATGCCACTCTCTCGTAAACGCATTCAGAAAACGTAACGCTCCCCCAGCTACACACGGTAGTTGAGGGAGCGTTATATCTATATAAGGCTAGAAGCCCTGAGGGATTAGCCCTCTACGGAGCGGAATGCTACAACCGCGTTGTGGCCGCCGAAACCGAAGGAGTTCGACAGTGCCACGATCTCACCGGCGGGCAGCTCGCGCGCCTCAGTCACCACGTCCAAGTCAATCTGGGGGTCCTTGTTGTCCAGGTTGATGGTGCAGGGTGCGGTGCGGTGGTGCAGAGCCAGGACGGTCAGCACAGCCTCGAGGGCGCCCGCGCCGCCGAGCAGGTGGCCGGTCATGGACTTGGTTGCGGAGACGGCGATGTTCTTGGTGTGCTCGCCGAAGGTTTCGTGCATTGCGGTTGCTTCGGGCAGGTCACCGGCGGGGGTGCTGGTGGCGTGCGCGTTGATGTGCACGACGGTCTTCGGGTCGATGTTGCCGTCTTCGAGGGCTTCGCGCAGTGCGCGGGTTGCGCCGAGTGCTGCGGGGTCCGGTGCGGTGATGTGGTAGGAGTCGGCGGAGACGCCGGTGCCTGCCAGTTCCGCGTAGACGCGTGCGCCGCGTGCCTTGGCGTGTTCTTCGGATTCGAGGATGAGCGCTGCTGCGCCTTCACCCATGACGAAGCCGTCGCGGTCGACGTCGTAGGGGCGGGATGCCTTTTCGGGTTCGTCGTTGCGGGAGGAGAGTGCCTGCATCTTGGCGAAGGCGGCCATGGGAAGCGGGTGGATTGCTGCTTCGGCGCCGCCGACGATGACGACGTCTGCCTTGCCGCTGCGGATCATTTCGGCGCCCAGCTGCATGGCTTCGGTGGAGGATGCGCATGCGGAGACGACGGTCTGTGCTGCGGCGCGTGCCTTGAGGTTCATGGAGACGGCTGCTGCGTTGCCGTTGGGCATGAGCATCGGGACGGTCATGGGTAGGACGCGGCGGGGGCCCTTTTCGCGGAGGGTGTCCCATGCGTCGAGGAGGGTCCACACGCCGCCGATGCCGGTGCCGAAGGCTACGCCGGTGCGCTCGGGGTCGACTTCTTCTGCGGATTCGGCGTCGGGGCCGGTGAATCCTGCGTCTTCCCATGCTTCGCGTGCGGCGATAAGGGCGAGCTGGCCCGAGGGATCCAGACGCTTTGCTTCTACCTTGGTGAGGCGGCCGGATTCGAGGGCGGGCACGGCGAGCTGGCCTGCAATGTATACGGGCAGGTCGTATTCCTTGACCCAGGGGTGGTCGAGGGTGGATACACCAGATACGCCCTTGGTGGCGTTTTCCCAGGTGGTGGGGACGTCGCCGCCAATGGGGGTGGTCGCGCCGAGGCCGGTCACCAGCACTTTTCGAGACATTGTGGCACTTTCTCTTCGGTGGTCGATTTGGTGGTTTATCCGGTGGTGTGTGGATATAAACCTGTGGGGTCCGGGCTGATACTGCGTGTAGGGAACGCCCCTATGGGAGCCCGGAGTGTATTGAAATGAAGCAGAGTGAATAGCGATGCGGCGCGGGCCGGTGAGAGCCCGCGCCGCCTCGTTATTGGTTATAGCTTAGGCAGCGTTCGCGATGAACTCGACTGCGTCGCCAACGGTCTTGAGGTTCTTGACCTCTTCGTCCGGGATGGTCACCTCGAACTTCTCCTCAGCGTTCACGACGATGGTCATCATCGAGATGGAGTCGATGTCCAGGTCCTCGGTGAAGGACTTGTCCAGCTGAACGTCCTCAACCTCAACGCCGGTCTCTTCGTTAACGATTTCTGCCAGACCTGCGAGGATCTCTTCCTTGTTAGCCATTCAGGGGCTCCTTTGTTGTTTCGATGGTCATCGCACCCGCCGGGTGGGGGTACGCGTGCATTACCGAGTTTATCGTGTCTGCGTGGTGTACGCATGGGTCAACTCGGAGTTTGTGGGGATGCTTTTCCGCTTTATTTTCTTTCTCGTGTACCGGCGTGGTGCTGGTCGTGAGGAGCGGTGAGCATCGGGCTCCGGTGGTTTTCCTTAGGGAAGGACGACTACCTGAGCTGCGAATGCCAGGCCAGCACCGAAGCCGATCTGCAGGGCGAACTTGCCGGAGAGTTCCGGGTTCTCCTTGAGCAGGCGGTGCGCGGCGAGGGGGACCGATGCGGCGGAGGTGTTACCGGCATCGACGATGTCGCGTGCCACTGCCACCGTGTCGGGAAGCTTGAGGGTCTTGACCATCTGGTCAATGATGCGGGCGTTTGCCTGGTGCGGGATGAGCGCGCCGAGCTCGTCGGGGGTGATACCGGCGGTTTCGAGTGCCTGCTTGGCGACCTTCGCCATTTCCCATACTGCCCAGCGGAAGACGGAGGGGCCGTCCTGACGCAGGGTGGGCCAGATCTTTTCGCCTTCTTCGACAGGGTTTGCGGCGAAGTCGCGGTTGCGGATGTCCAGCAGGGAGTGGGTCATGCCGACGGTGCCCCAGCGGGAGCCGTCCGAACCCCATACGGTCGGGGCGATGCCGGGTTCGTCGGAGACGCCTACGACTGCTGCGCCTGCGCCGTCGCCGAGCAGGAAGGAGATGGTGCGTTCGGTGTTGTCGATGAAGTCGGAGAGCTTCTCAACGCCGATAACCAGCACGTGTTTTGCGGTACCCGCGCGGACGAGGGCGTCTGCCTGGGCGATGCCGTAGCAGAAACCTGCACACGCTGCGGAGATGTCGTATGCGGGGCACTTGGAGCCGATTGCGTCGGCGACCAGGGTTGCCAGGGAGGGGGTTGCGTAGGGGTGCGAGATGGTCGAGATGATGACCGCCTCAATGTCCTCACCGGTTACACCGGATGCTTCGAGGGCGTCCTTTGCGGCACCGATGGCAAGGTCGGCTACCGACTGGTTTTCGCTGGCGCGGTGGCGGGTTGCGATGCCGGTACGCTGTTTAATCCACTCGTCGGAGGAGTCGATTGCCTCAACGATGTCATCGTTGGGGACGATGACCTCGCCGCGGGCTGCGCCGTAACCGAGGATGCGGGAGTAGCGGTTGATTTCGTACTGCTTGAGGGTAGTCACGTATTCAATCCTTAGTGCTGATGCTCGCAAGACACTGTGTGCCTCGCAGGTCTAAAGTGCATGTCTAGTGTGAAGGGTTCCCAGTGCGGGGAGGGCGGGGGTGCTCTCCCCCGGTGTTTAGCCCTTCAGCGAGGCGAGGTCCTCGGGAGTGTTGATGGAGGTGCCGGGCACGCCGCGCATCGCGCGCTTTGCCAGGCCGACCAGGGTGCCTGCGGGGGCGACCTCGATAATGCCGGCAACCTCACGCTCGAGCAGGGTTGCCATGCACAAGTCCCAGCGGACGGGGCTGGTGACCTGGGAGACGAGGGTCTTGACGAACTCTTCACCGGATGCCACGGCGGAACCGTCGCGGTTGGTCAGCAGTGCGGAGGTCGGGTCGGATACCTGCAAGGATGCGGCGAACTCTTCCAGGGCGGGCACGGCGGGTGCCATTGCCTCGGTGTGGAATGCGCCTGCGACCTTCAGGGGGATGACGCGAGCGCGTGCGGGCGGGTTCGCGGCGAATGCTTCGATGGCGGGGATGGGGCCTGCGGCTACGATCTGGCCGCCGCCGTTGGAGTTTGCTGCGACGAGGCCTGCTGCGTCGATGGCTTCGCGGACGTTTTCTTCAACGCCGCCGAGTACTGCAGCCATGCCGGTCGGGGAGGCGGCTGCCGCCTCCGCCATGCCGTTGGCGCGTACGCGCACGAAACGCATTGCGTCTTCGTCGCTGAGCACACCGGCGAGGGCTGCTGCGGTGATTTCGCCGACGGAGTGGCCCGCGAAGATGAGTTCTTCACCGTCGAGTTCGCGTAGTGCGAGGCGACCGGTGACGATGCCTGCAGCCACGATGAGGGGCTGGGCGATTGCGGTATCCTTGATGGTTTCTTCTTCGGCTTCAGTGCCGTAGTGAATCAGGTCGATGCCTGCCGCTTCGGAGAGTCGTTCCAGGTGCTCACGCACACCTTCAATCTCGAGCCAGGGGCTCAGGAAGCCCTTCTTCTGGGAGCCCTGTCCGGGGCAAACGAGTGCGCGCATGCGGTGCGACCTTTCTGGTTTTTAGTACTCGTACGCGGTGTCTCCGCAGAGACGGAGACCACGGCTAGTCTGTTACCTATGCTACCTTGTTCAGCCGCTTTGCATAAACATCGCAGTGCAAGAATTTTGGGGTGCACTGGGAGCTCAGACAGTGGTTGAACAGTGTATAGCTTAGATTGAATTCACCCATTCGCACAACCCGAACGGGCAAGGTTCAAATAGAGAGACAGCTAACTTTCAGGTTGCCACCCTATGCTCGCGGATGCGCCCGCGCGTACGTCTCCGCCAGACGCTTCATCGACACGTGCGTGTAAATCTGCGTGGTCGCCAACGACGAATGTCCCAGCAGCTCCTGCACCGAACGAATATCGGCACCACCATCGACCAGGTGAGTCGCCGCCGAATGACGTAAAACGTGCGCACCCGACGCCTGAGTATTCTCCACCGTGCGCAGCAGGCGGGTCAGGTCCTCACGAATCTGACGGGCATTCGCACGCCCGCCCCGAGGGCCAATAAACAGCGCCGTCACCCCCTGGGACCCTTCCGGGATCCACTGCGGACGACCATAGGACACCCAACGATTCAACGCCTTAAGCGCCGGGGTACCCAGCGGCACCACGCGCTCCTTATTGCCCTTACCCAGCACGCGTACCGTCTTATTCGCCCGGTCCACGCTCTGCAAATCTAGGCCGGTTAGCTCAGAAATACGCATGCCCGAGGCGTACAGCACCTCAACTACAGCTTCCAGGCGCAGCAGGCGCGCATCCCGAGGATCCTGCGCTCGACGCTCCTGCAGGGTAGTCAGCAGCTGGTTCATCTGCTCACGGCTCAGCACCGGCGGCAGGTGATTCTCCCGCTTGGGGGTGCGCATACCGCGGGTCGGGTTGGCGTGCACCAGCTCCTCCTCCTGGGCCCAGGTGAAGAACGTGCGCAGGGTCGAACCACGGCGCGCCACCGTAGAACGAGCCGCCTGCCGCAGATGCAACGAACCCAACCACTCACGAATCAGGGACGCATCAATGCTGTCCAGATGCCGCACACCGCGGCGCGCCATATAGCCGAAGAAGCCCTCCAAATCAGAGATATACGAGCGGATCGTCTCTTCGGAACGGTGCTTCTCATAGCGCAAAAAACGCTCAAAACGGTCCAGGACAGGGCGGAACACCTCACCGGAAACACCCAGTGCAGAATCAGGTAGAGCAGAGCCGGGTAGGGCTGAGTCCAGGCTTTCGCCGTGAGTCTGGGGATGATCGGCGGCAAGGCTACGGGTGTAGGTCACCGGCAGGGTCGTGGAGGGAGCCTCGTCCCGGTAATCTTCCCGGTTCTCGCTCCGGTTTTCAGCCTGGTTTTCAGCTCGGTTTTCGTGCTGGCGGGCGGGGGTCATACGTCCCTCCTTTCGGGTTTCTGGTTCCTGGCTCTGGCGGCGTTGATGCTTCTCGACGTTGTATTTCTGCCCCCGGCGTATCTGCTGATAGCGTGGCGGCGGGGTAGGCTCCGCGCCAGTGCGCGCAAGCCTACCCCAATTGTAGAGAGGTTCCGAGCTCTCTACGTGCCGCCCGTCATGACCGACCGCAGTAACCCGCTACTGCCGGGATGTTCACTACGGGCGTTCAGCCGGGGTGCTCAGCGGGGGGCTCTTCTACGCAGCGGCAGCCGGGCGGACCTTCCGCCAGCTCGTTCCGCTACTCTCCGCCAGACCGCAACGACCCAGGTGGAACAGGTCAGCCATCACGTCGCGAGCGCTCAACCCGAGAGCTGCGGCAATCTCATCCACGCCGCGGTAGGAGCGCGGGCTCAAATCGTCCCACACCCTACCCTGTCGTTCGGTCAGCTCATCCAGCGCGCTGGAGGAAGCAACCTGATCCCATTCGCTCTCGTGCTCGGTGCCCAGCTCGAAACCCGCGGCGGCATCGTACTCGAGGATGTCGGCAGCCTCGGTGAGTGTTTGCGCTAGTCCATCGCGTAGCAGACGGTTCGTGCCCACCGAGTTCGGCGAATTAATCTGCCCTGGAACCGCCCAGAGGGTACGCCCAATCTCCATCGCGTGACGAGCCGTATTCAGGGCACCGGAACGCCAGCGCGCCTCCACCACAATGGTGTGCCGCGCCAACGCCGCAATCAGGCGGTTACGCTCCAGAAAACGCCAACGCGTCGGGGTGTTGCCCACGCTCACCTCGCTCATGATGAGCCCGCGGTCAACAATCATGTTCAGCGCATCCGAGTTCTGCGCCGGGTACAGCCGGTCCAGCCCACCCGCCATGAAGGCGATGGTCGGCAGGTCACTACCCTGCTGGGTCAGCGCCGCCCGATGCGCCGCAATATCAATACCCATCGCACCGCCAGAAATCACAGTGTACCCGCGGCGCGCCAGCTCGGCGGCAAGGTGGGTCGTCGCCTCTGTACCGTAGATGCTCGGGTCACGCGAACCAACCAGCGCCACGCTCGGGGCAGACGCCACATCCAGCAGGTGCCGCGAATCGCCTCGGCACCACAGCCCGTACGGTCGAGCAGGCCCCAAATCGTTCAGCTGCGGCGGCCACAGCGGATCGGCGGGAGTGACCAGCCACGCCCCGCAGGTTGCCGCCATGTGCGCCTCCGCGTTCAGGGTGCGTTCCATGCGGCGGTTCCAGCGCAGGCGGCGGGTTGCGAGCCCCTTGCTGAACTTATCGCGGCTCATCTGATGCTCACCCGGCGTGTAGTAGCCATTCGCACTGGAAAACAGGGCGGACTCCCCCGCCGCGGGCGCACCCACCGAGTGCAGAAAATCGCTGAGCTGCGTATCCGGTTCGCCGTGCTCCCAGGTGTGCTCATCCGGGATGTGCCCGGTCAGCAGGTAGTGCAGGGTCAGCGGCGCTCCCAGGGTGGTGAGGGATTCGACCACGAGCTCATCTGCGGGTTCGGCGTAGCGCATCAGCTGGGCGGTGCAGCAGCGGATGTACTCGCGGCACGCCGCCTCAAGCTGCTCCGCGCTGAGGGCGGGATTGAACAGGGGTGCGGGGTCAGAACTGCTGGAGGATGTGCCCGCCGCGGGGTCGGGGTGCTCACCCTGTAGCTCCTCCCCCGGCTGTTCCTCCCTCGGCTGTTCTTCCCGGCTCATCTCTTCTAAGTACACCGGGTTCAGGTAGGAAGCGAGGAACCCCGGCAACCGCGCCGCATTATAGGGGCTCGGCGAGGGTTCCTGCCCCAGCGACAGAATATGCGCCACCCTCTCACGCACCAGGGCGTGCGCATCCAGGGTGCGGCCTGGCAGGCGAATCTGCAGTTCCTCCTGAACAAAATCCTCCGCCGCGCGCTCTTCCGGCACATGCTCTTCCGGCGCTGTTTCTCTCAGCCCATTTTCTTTCAATTCGGCCTCTTCAGCTCGTTTTCTGAGCTTCTTCTCACCCATGATGTTCTTCTCCTCTCGTGAGTGATTCCTTCTATAAACCGGCACGCTATGTCAGCTGCCCCTGCTGCCGCAGAAAAAGCGCCACATCCAGGTGCTCCCGGCTCGGGTAGGCGGCGCCCTCCAAATCGGCGAGGGTCCAGGCGATACGCAACACTCGGTCGTAGCCGCGCGCCGTCAGCGTTCCGCGGTCCACGGCGGCGTTCAGCTCGCCGGTGAGCTTCGCATCCAAACGCAGCGGGCCACGCAGAATCTTGCCGTTCATCTCCGCATTCGTCTTCAATCCGTACGGCTCCAGGCGCTCCCGCTGAGCCTGCCGCGCCGCCATGACGCGCTCGCGAATCTGCGCCGAACTCTCATTCACCTGACCGCCCGCAAGCTCCGTGGAGGACACCTTCGGAACCGTCACATTCACGTCAATGCGGTCCACCAGCGGGCCGGACAGCCGCCCAAAATAGGCGCGACGCTCACGCGGAGCACACGTACACTCCGTACCGGTACCCACATTCATGCCGCAGGGGCACGGGTTCGCCGCCAGGATCAGCTGAAAACGCGCCGGGTACGTCGCCGACGCGCTCGAACGGTCCAGGGTCACGGTTCCCGACTCCAGGGGCTGGCGGAGCGAGTCGAGCACCGTGCGTTTGAACTCGGGCGCCTCGTCCAGAAAGAGCACGCCGCGGTGCGCTTTAGACACACAGCCCGGGCGGGGAATGCCGCTACCGCCACCAAGAATCGCCGGCGCGGAGGCGCTATGATGCGGCGCCTCAAACGGCGGCTGACGCACCAGCTCGCTCAGGTGCTCCCCCGCCGAGCAGAGGGAACGGATCGCGGTCACCTCCATCGCGGCATCGTTGTCGAGGGTCGGCAGGATGCTCGGCAGGCGCTCCGCCAGCATGGTTTTACCCGAGCCGGGCGGGCCTGTCAGCAGCATATGGTGGCCGCCGGCAGCTGCAATTTCCAGGGCGAAACGACCCTGCGACTGACCGGCAACATCGCTCATATCGGAGGGAATTTCAGTCGGTTTCGCTACCGGTGCGCTCGCCTCCGTCTGCGAGGCGGGCGGGTAGGTCAGCTTCTGACTCTCCGCGCCGAGCGCGGCAAAAACCTCAGCCAGGCAGCGGAAACCGCTCACCTGCGCGCCGGGAATGAGCGCCGCCTCCTCAGCGTTTTCGGCGGGCACAATCACGCGGTGGTGTCCGGCGTCCACGGCGGCTTTAACTGCCGGCAGGATGCCCGGCACGGGGCGTAGCGTTCCGTCCAGGCCCAGCTCACCCAGGAAGACGCTATCGCCGCTGGGGTGCAGTTTCTTCTCCGCCTGCAGCGCCGCAACCACAATGGCTAGATCGAACGCCGAGCCGCGCTTGGGCAGGGTCGCCGGGGTCAGGTTCACGGTAAGCCGGTGCTGCGTGAGGGTGATGCCGGTATTCTTCGCCGCCGAGCGCACACGCTCTTTAGACTCGTTGAGGGCGGTGTCAGGCAAACCCAGCAGCACAAAGCCGGGCAGGCCCTGCGAGATGTCAGCCTCAACATCAACAATGTGCCCGCGCAGGCCAACCAGCGCCACGGAATAGGTGCGTGCGAATCCCATTACGCCACCGCTTTCAGATGCTCGAAGGTAAAGGTTTCGCAAGTTCCGGTCACCGCAATTGCGTCGATGCGAAAGCGCGGAAAATCCAGGTTCTCGCGCAGCCTGCACCAGAGAATCGCCAGCGAGCGCGTGCGGCGCGCCTTATCACGGTCAATGGACGCGAACGGGTGCCCAAAGTCTTCGCTGCTGCGGGTCTTGACCTCAACGAAAACCAGTTCGTCCTCGGGGTCAATGGCGATCAGGTCGAGCTC
>CAUSUH010000002.1:0-316751 GCA_963534775.1 Rothia mucilaginosa
CCCTCCGAGGCGCCCACCCCCGCTCCTACCGAGGACCCGACCCCGGCTCCCACCGAGAACCCGACTCCGACCCCCTCCGAGGACTCGACCCCGGCTCCGACCCAGGATCCGACCACTGAGGCTCCCAAGCCTGCTGACGAGACCTCCGCACCCGCTGTTGAGGACGCTAAGGAAACCAAGCCTGCAGAGGATCAGAAGCCTGCCGAAGAGCAGAAGTCCGATGAGCAGAAGTCTGACCAGGCTTCCGACTCCTCCGCAAAGGACGAGAAGGCCTACAAGTACCAGAACTGCGCTGACGTATGGGCAGACCGTGGCGGCCCCATTTACAAGGGCGACCCGGACTTCCGCGAGAAGTTCGACGCTGATGGTGACGGAAAGGGTTGCGAGGAGCAGCCGAACTACGAGAACTCCAAATCTGACAGTGTTTCGCTGAGCTCCGGCTCGAACGACAACCTGGGCTCCGGTTCCTCGAACGCATCCTCCAAGAGCTCTTCTTCCCTGGCTAAGACCGGTGCATCCGACGCGATGACCGCTGCTGGCCTGGGTCTGATTGCTCTGGGTGCTGGTGGCGCGACCATCGTGGTAACCCGCATGCGCAAGAAGGCATAATAACGCCTAGTCGCTAAGTTTTTAGCTGCTTTTATGGGCTCCCTCCATCTCGGAGGGAGCCCATTTTTTGTGCCTTTGCAGGCTGTTGAGGATAGGTGGAGCAGTGTACGAAAAAGGAAAAAATTACCTGCACGTAAGACCTTGACAAGTTATTTTATGCGAGATGGTGAACACTTAACTCTAAGTTAAGAGTGACACAGGGCAAACACAGCTTCAACCGGGAATCTAGATACCAAGCAGAAAACGAAAAACGCACAGCACCGAGCTGAAGAACAGACAGCGAAGAGCACAGCGGATATCACGACACGAATCTGGAGAACCCAATGAACATCCTCATCATGGCGCTTGCCGATGCGATAGCCATCGCGGCCCTCTGCACCCTCTACATGGTGCGGCACCGCAACCGCGAACTGATGATTTCCTACGCGGTCATCAACGCCGGCATCTTCACCGTCTCGGTGGCGCTGGTATCCGCCGGATCGAACGCATCCGCTATGGGTATGGGCCTCTTCGGTGTCCTGTCGATTATCCGATTGCGTTCCACCGCCCTGAGCCAGCGCGAAGTCGGCTACTACTTCGTGGCTCTCTCGGTTGGCATGATCGCGGGTGTGAATATCAGCCCGGCGTACATTGCCTTCGGCCTCATGGCTACCCTGGTTGCCCTGATCGCAATCCTCGACTCGCGTAGCGCCCCGACCTCTAAGGAACTGACCCAGACCGTTACCGCCGACCGAGCTATCAGCGACGAAGAAGAACTCAAGAGCTACCTGAGCAAGCACCTGGGCTACACCGTCACCTCGGTGAAGATCACCGAGCTGGACATGGTGAACAACCTGACCCGCGCCACCGTCACCTACCAGCCCAAAGAAACCCCCGAGGGTGGCACCCCCGCGGCAGTGGAAGCGGCAGCGTCACAGATTAGCGCAACCCGCCAGCCGGTAGCACCTACCGCCGAGGCGCACGCCACGCTGGACACTCGGATGGTTCCGCTCCAGCGCACGCCGGTTTCTAGCCCGGTTTCCACCCCGGTAGGTAAGTAAGACCAACCGGTATCTAAGCCTCCGATTCACTCCAACCGCACAAACATCTCCGATACCCACGACACGCCGCCCCGGCGCACAGCCCAATACGCGCCGGGCGGCACCCCAGAAGGACGAAGACCCATGACTAACGCAGCCGCAAACATCATCCCCGCAGAGTGGAAGAGCATCAGCCTCGAAGCCATGAACGAGAAGGCCGCCATGCAGACCCGCGTGGACCGCAAGTACATTGTCGACGCAGAAACCGCCGCCAAGGTACTCTCCACGCTCGACGCAGACGCCTCCGTCATGGAAATCAAAGGTCAGCGCGACTTCGCCTACGACTCGGTCTACTTCGACACCCCGCAGATGCAGAGCTACCACTCGGCAGCCTACAGTTGCGACGATACCTTCAAGATTCGTACCCGTAGCTACCTGGACTCGGAGCTGACCTTCCTGGAGGTCAAGACCGACGGTGAGCAGGATATGACCGTCAAGAAGCGTATCCCGTACACCTTCGAGACGCGCGACCAGCTGACCGCGGAAGGTCACGAGTACATCACCGAAGCACTCGGCGATATCCTCGCGGGCCCGGTCGAGAAGCTGGAGGCGGTTCTGACCACCGGCTACCGCCGCACCACGGTCTTCCTGCCGCAGAGCGAGAAGAACCCGATCGCATCCCGCATGACGGTAGACACCGACCTGACCTGGACCCCTCTGTCCGAGAACATCCTCATGGCGGGCGTGAATTACCGTAACTTCCACGGCAACCTGGTCGGCACCACCTACGGCCTGCCGAACGCGGTCATCATCGAAACCAAGTCCGGCGTGGAGCCCTCCGTGGCAGACCAGCACCTCTGGGATGCGGGCATCACCCCCGCGAAGATCTCCAAGTTTGCAACCGGCATGGCGGCGCTGAACCCGCAGCTGGCAAGCAACAAGTGGGCAGAAACCATCAAGAACTGGATGCACCTGGAACCGGTCAACGGCACCCGCCTCAACGTGGATGACATGACCGAAGAGGACTACCAGAAGCTGCTGACCGAGCGTTTCGTAGCCGCCTAAAACGGCAACCCGGGATGTGCGGGTAGGGTAGCGCACCTACCTTACCCGCACCTCCAGGCCCCTGACACAGAACCCTGACGCCAGGGCCCAACCCCAAGACTACTTACCCGAAACCCGCATCGGCACTACATAGTGCTGTGATACACGAAGAAGGAATACCGTGAAAAAGAACAGCATCATCAAGAGTGCAACCTCCATTACCCTCCTGGCAGCCCTGGCGTTGACCGGCTGCTCGGCAACTTCGGCATCGAATGCCAGCGCTACTGCCACTAGTGCAACCAGCACCTCCGCTTCGAGCACTTCGGACACCACCTCGAAGGTGGCAGACTCCTTCTCCACCGACGTGAAGAGCGGCGCGAAGCTCGCCGAGGATACCCACTACTCCGCGAAGGACGTCACCTGGGATTCCTCCAGCGAAGTTACTATCGATCTTTCGAACCCGACCGCGACTGACGGCGTGACCGTCAGCGACGGCGTCATCACCATCACCAAGGCGGGCAACTACAAGCTCACCGGCACCTACAGCGGCCAGATCAAGGTTGAGGCCGCCGACAGCGATATGGTCCGCCTGATCCTGAACAATGCGACCATTACCAACTCCACCGGCGCGGCAATCAACGTTGTTGAGGCGGACGAGGTCGTTATCTACACCGCCTCGGGTACCACCAACACCGTCTCTGACGGCTCCTCCTACTCGGATACCGCCAGCCCCGACGCAGCTATTTACTCCAAGAGCGACCTGACCCTGGCGGGTGAAGGCACCCTGAAGGTTGAAGGTAAGTACGAAGAGGGTATCCACACCACTGACGGCCTGGTCATTGCCTCCGGCACCCTGGAAGTGAACGCGGCAAACACCGGCATCAAGGGTAAGGACTACGTCGATATTCTGGACGGCACCATCACCGTGACCGCAACCAAGGACGGCATCAAGGCAACCAATGACACCGACGGCAACCGCGGCTGGGTACGCCTGAGCGGCGGTACCGTGAACATCTCCGCAGGTGATGACGGTTTCAAGGCTGAGCGCGTGCTGGAAATCTCCGGCGGTACCCTGAACATTACCCAGTCGAACGAGGGTATTGAGGCGCAGTACATCAACATTCTGGACGGCACCGTGAACGTGACCAGCTCGGATGACGGTATCAACGCCTCGTACAGCACCACCTCTACCAGCACCGAGTCGGCTTCGACCTCCACTACGCAGACCACCCAGAACAACCAGGGCAATCAATCTGCACAGGGTAACCAGGCTGCACCCCAGGCACCCAGCGGTAGTGCAGGTCAGGCTCCGGCAGGCGGTCAGGCTCCCTCCGGTAGCATGGGCCAGCCCCCGGCTGGCGGTGGCGCAGGTGGCGGCGGTGCAGCTGGTGGTATGGGCGGTGGCGGCGGCACCTTCGAGGTGGTCGACGCGACCATCAACATCACCGGCGGTACCGTCACCGTGAACGCGAACGGTGACGGCATCGACTCCAACGGTACTGCGACCCTCTCCGGTGGCACCCTGGTTGTGAACGGCCCCTTCACCGGTGGTAACGCCTCCCTGGACACCAATGGCGACCTGCTGCTCAACGGCACGACCGTGGCCGCGGGTAACTCCGGTGACATGTTCGAGGCTCCCTCGACCAACTCCACCAGCGGCTACGTGAAGATTAGCAATGTATCGAACCTGAGCGCAGGCACCACCGTACAGGTGGCAGACTCCTCCGGTAACGTGGTGGCAAACTACAAGGTCACGAACTCCAACACCGCACTGATCCTGGTCTCCAGCTCCAAGATCACCAAGGGCGAGAGCTACACCGTGTACACCACCACCGATAGCGTGGATGCCTCCAGCGCCACCCTGGCGTCCAACGCCACCTCGCTGGGTTCCTTCACCGCAAGCTAGGCGGCAGGTAGCCCCTCAAGCCCCGTGCTGGATGTCATGACCGGCACGGTACCCTCTCTGAACCCGGTCTTGTGAGTGAGCCGGTAGGGGAGACCCTAGCCCCGCATTGGATGTAGCGATACGTCCGGTGCGGGGCTCTGTGGCCTCTGGGGTAAAAAAGTCGCGGGTGCAAAATAAAACGGTTGTTCCGGTGCGAAGAAGTGCTCTGATACGCAAAATAGGTGCCGTCCAGCGAGACATTCAGGGCTGAAACAGGGTACTCTATAGTGTAGTAAAGACTGTTGAACGATCCGAGAGCGATGCGCCGCGCGTGCTGTTCGCCTCGGACAGGATGAAAGAGGGGGTCACGCCATGGGGCGCGGCCGTCAGAAGGCTAAAGCAACAAGGCAGGCTCGGGAGATGAAGTACTTCAGCCCCGAGACCGACTACAGCGCACTCGAGCGCGAGCTCAGTAGCGCGAAGAAAACGAAGTCCTCCGATTCGTCCCGCCGTCGCTATGACGACGAGGACGACTACTCGGCATACGCAGAAAAGTACGCGTCCTACGAGGATGAGGCATAAAGAATACGCGGATTGATTCGGTGCATATCGACCGAGCGTATTCGACAGATGATGAACCGGCTTGAGGCCCCGCACGGGGTGCTCAGCCGGTTTTTTCGTGCCTGCAGTTTGTGCGGATGCACCCAGACGGATTCACCCGGGCGGATTCACCCGGGTGGATGCGCGAGGACGGGCAGCTCATGGTGGTTGTAACTGTGCGGAGCACAAAGCCAATACACATGTTTATACATAGATGTGCATAACTCTATCTGGTAATAGAACATAGTCAGTAATAAAAAAGTTTGAAATGAATAAGCATACATAGCTTCTGCACAGCTTAGTCATGCCTGGCACAGAGACTAGCCCGGCATTCTAGAGACATGAACAACGAACAGAACATGACTCAGAACATTGACCAGGCCACCCAGACCGCAGCAGAACAAGCTAACGCAGTGCAAACCGCCGCAGAGCAGAAGCTAGCCAAGAAGAAGCTCACCCGTCGAATCTTCATCGGCGGCGGCCTCGGCGCACTCGCAGTAGTCGGCGGCGGCGCAGGCTGGGCATACAACCGCTACCTGGCAGAGCACACCGAAATCGAAGACACCACCGCCTACGAGGCGGCGGCACAGCAGGCAAATGCAAGCGCCTCCGGCTCCGCCACCGCAGACCCCACCGAACTGACCGGCGTGAAGGTCAACGGTCAGAGCCTCACCGCTAACGAAGGCTCGATCACCATCACCTCCAACACCACCGGCAGCGGCTCGGATGCGGTCGTCTCCTTCGTGGCAGACATCAAGCTCGACAACGCAACCCTGCTGCGAAGCGCCTTCGCCAACAACAAGTTCGGCCAGAACATCATCGACACCCCCTCGAACATTGCCTCCGAACACAACGGCATCTGGGCGATCAACGGTGACTACTACGGCTTCCGTACCACCGGCATCGTGATCCGAAACGGTGTGGTCTACCGTGACTCCGGCGCTCGCGAGGGTCTCGCATTCTACCGCGACGGCTCCGTCAAGCTCTACGACGAAACCGCCACCAATGCCCAGACCCTCGTCAGCGAGGGCGTGTGGAACACCCTCTCCTTCGGCCCGGCACTGGTCAAGGACTCCGCAGTCGTCGACGGCATCGACAGCGTCGAGGTGGATACCAACTTCGGTAACCACTCCATCCAGGGCAACCAGCCGCGAACCGGCGTGGGCGTGCTCGGCACCAACCACCTGGTCTTCATCGTGGTCGACGGCCGCTCCACCAACTACTCGCGCGGTGTGACCATGCCCGAGTTCGCCCAGATGTTCAAGGACCTCGGCTGCGTGACCGCTTACAACCTGGACGGTGGTGGCTCCTCCGCCATGGTCTTCAACAACCAGCTGGTCAACCGCCCCCAGGGTGGCACCAAGGAACGCGGCACCAGCGACATCCTCTACATTGCAGGGAGCGCATCGTGATTATCCTGATACCCGCCTACAAGCCGGACCAATCGCTGGTCCGCCTTGCCCGGGCCCTGCGCGAACAGGACCCTAGCACCGAAATCCTCGTGATTGACGACGGCTCCGGCAGCACCTACGCACCGATCTTCACCGAACTGCGCATTGACGGCGTGACCGTGCAGACCCACCCCGCCAATAGGGGCAAGGGTGCGGCACTGCGCACCGGCATCGCCTGGGCGAAAGCAAACCGCCCCGGTGAGGTCATCGTCACCGCCGACGCGGACGGCCAGCACCTACCTCGGGACATCTTCCGTGTGGGTGTGCGCACCGAAACCGCAGCGGCGGTAGATCAGAGGAGCATCATCCTCGGCGTGCGCACCAAGCCCGACCCGAACGCCGGCGAAGAAGGCACTAAGGTGCCGCTGCGCTCCAAAATCGGTAACAGCGCAACCGTAGGCTTCTTCGCCCTGGCGACCGGTGCCCGCGTGGCAGACACCCAGACCGGTCTGCGCGGCTTCACCCCGCAGATTCTGGACTGGCTGCTAAAGATCCCCGGCGATAAGTACGAGTACGAGTTCTCCATGCTGCTGCGCGCAACCCGTGCAGACGTGGAGCTGGTGCAGGTACCCATCGTGAAGGTCTACGAGCCGGGCAACCCGACCAGCCACTTTAGGCCGCTGCAGGACTCGGCGCTCATCTACGCGCCCCTGCTTGCCTTCCTGGCTTCGTCTTTCCTGACCGGCTTCCTCGTGGATGCTATCGCCCTGTTCGTCCTGGTGGGCATGGGCGTTCCGCTACTGGCGGCCGTGGTCGGCGCCCGCGTCATTTCGGCGCTGACGAACTTCACCGTCAACCGAATGCTCATGCACGACGGAGGCGCACGCCCCTCGGCATCCTCCTCACTGGTACGTTACGCCGTGCTGGCGGTGGGTATCCTCGCAGCCAATGCGGCTCTGATGGAAGCTTTGACCGGCCTGGGCGCGTCCCTGCTGGTCGCCAAGATCCTGACCGAACTGATTCTGATCCCGATCAGCTTCGCGGTCCAGCGCCGCTGGGTCTTTCTACCCACTCGGTGGCAGGAAAATACGCGAGAGAAGACAGTGGCAACTCACGCACCCTCGGGTTTGCGTGCGGTGAGCTACGAGTCCGCTCGCATGGAGGCTGCTGGTATCCGTACCGGCGCGCGCGCCTCCCAGGTACGCCCCTAGTTCGCCTACCCTGGAGTCGAGTTCACTAGTGGCTAGTTCACTAGTGGCTAGTTTTATAGGGGCTACCTACAAAACTTCTCCCACCCGTCAGTCGTGAGGGTGGGTGGGAGATGCAAGCTGCCGCACCACAAGCGGCAGCATTCTGTTCACGAAAAGCCCCCGCTGAGAAAACTCAACGGGGGCTTTTTGTATGTGGCATCCTTCAGAAACCTATTGGCTCACCGGCTCCCAAAGGATAACGCGCCGATTACTGGCCGGGAATCAGGCCGTGAGCAGTAATCAGGAACGGCGGGTTGTGGTTAACAGCCGGGTTGGTCACGTAACCAACACGTGCCGCACGGGTTGGGTGCTTGGGGGCACGCTTCGGCCAGGGCTTCGCAGCAGGGTTCGGGTCCTTCTTGCCCTGCACCATAGCCAGTGCGCTCGCCGCGTTCACAATGCCGGAGCCGCACGCGTTCACATCGCAGGTGAGCGGCTTGGAGCTCTGCTTCAGAATCTGCTTTGCGCGCTCAGCGGTCAGTGAGGGATCCACCGACTTCATCAGCGCAATCACGCCAGCAACCTGAGGTGCCGCCATGGAAGTGCCGTCGTACTCAGTGTAGCCTGCACCGGTGGACACGGTGGTACCCAGGTCCACGGTGGACATGATGCCGCTACCGGGGGCGCTCACATCAACGAGCTTGCCGTAGTTGGAGAAGTCGCTACGCTTACCCTCCTGGTCGGTAGCGCCCACCACGATCGAGCCGCCGCAGTTAGCCGGAGCGACCTTGGAGGTGTCCTGACCATCGTTACCAGCTGCAACGACGAGAATCGCGCCGCGCTTGTTCACCTCAGCAATAGCCTTGGAGTAGGTTGCGGGGCAGGTGCCCTCGCCGCCGAGGGAGAGGTTGATGATCTTGGCGGGGTTGGAGTTCGCGGGAACACCCTCAACGGTGCCGCCGGCCGCCCAGATCATTGCATCCGCAATGTCGGAGTCGTAGCCGCCGCACATGCCCAGAGCACGCACGGGCAGGATCTTGGTGGAGGGCGCCACGCCGACGATACCGCGCTTATTGTTCATAATTGCGGCGATGGAACCGGCAACGTGGGTGCCGTGCCAGTTCGACTCGCTTGCCTCGGAGTCAGCACCGCAGACGCCCGCTTCTTCCCAGTTGCCCTGGTCGGTCGGGTCGGAGTCGCGGCCGTTACCGTCACGGGCGATGGAGGGCTCGGTGATGAAGTCGTAGCCGGGCAGAACATTCGCGTCCAGGTCGGGGTGCTTGACGATGCCGGAGTCAATCACAGCAACGGTCACGCCAGCGCCCTGGGTGGTCTTCCACGCCTCGGGTGCGGCCAGGCCCCTGGTGCCGTGCAGGTTCCACTGCTGCGGGTAGAGGGTGTCGTTCGGTGCTACAACCTGGTTCGACGCCTGAGAGGTCTGAGCTACCTGAGCCACCTTGGAGGTGGTGGCGGTACGAGTGCGCGCGGTGGAGCGGCGCAGCAGGTCGGGCTCAACCGATGCGACGGAGGGGTTGGAGCTCAGGGTTGCCATGTACTTCTCCGCCTGCTCTGCGGTGAGCTTGGAGGAGAGGGTCACCACGGTTGCCTTCTGGGCGGTGGTGCGCACGTAGTTGGTTTTGATTTTGAAGAGGTCGTCGACGCTCTGCACCTCGGAGGTGAGGCCCTGGTAGAGGGAGTCGCTCCAGGTGGCGACCTGGGTGCCTGCGGGGCTTGCCCAGTTGACGCCGCCTGCGTTCAGTGCGCTATCGGTGTAGGTGATGACGAAGCGGTTGAAGCCTGCCTTCTGCTGTGCAGAGCTGAGGGAGGAGATGGTGGTGTGCGCCTTGGTACGTTCGGTGCTGTTAGCCTTTGCGGGTGCCGCGAAGGATGCGGGGGTGCCCAGGGTTGCGACGAGTGTTGCTGCAGTACCCAGGCTCAGCGCGGTGCGTGCGATGCCGCGTGCTGAGGGGTGAGTGGTAAAAGACATCGGGGTCCTTTGCGTATGTGAGTGCCGGAAGCGGCAAGTGGGTTGGTTATTCACTCACATAAATGCACCTTCGAGAAAATATCTGCATTCTTTTGTGTATTTGCTTGTGAGGAGCGAATAGAAAAAGAAAATGCACATCACTGCATTGATGTGTATTTTTCTCTAAAACCCCCGTGCGGGAGTTCTTCGGAAGTAGTTTATGTGGTGAGATATCGCTATCCTAGCACCTTTTCCTATGTGTGAAGCGGCTAAAACTCGATAGTGTGGCGTAAATAATGGGATTTTTCTTTCATGTAAATGCAGATAAAGAAATGCCTAGTCAAACTATTCTCGTGGACTTAAAGTAAAGATTTAAGTTTTACTCACCTTTATATAAAATGACCTGCATCACAAAGATTATTTTATTCATAAAGTAACCCGAAAAGGGTGCTAGAGTATCTCACGGTGCGTACCCGTGCATGCACATTGTGAAGCCACTTCACCGCCCACACAATGCACCACACCTCACTCTTCCGTATTCACTCGTACCGAGTACACACCCTCAACGCGAGACGGCAACGCTACGCCGCACCGTGCGCACCCGGTACCACTCACCTCAAGGACGTCCATGCTTCGCATTGCTCGCCCCTCGCAGGCACGCTCCTCACAGCGTTCCCTGCTGAGCTTCGTCACCGCAACCTGCCTGCTCTCGGCAAGCGTGATCCCCGCCGTGGCGGCACCCACCGCGCAGGCCACCCAGCCCAAGGCATCTGCTGCGGCACAGGCTTCTCATACCGCCCAGATCTCCAATACCGCGCAGACCGCGCAGGCTGCGCCCGTGGCGTACAACCGCTTCATCATCACCTACACCGATGAGGCGAAGAACGCCGCCTCCACCGATGCCACCGCAGATCAGATCGACTGGTCCGCAGCCGCCGGCACCCAGCAGGCAACCTGGGCCGACGCACTCTACGCGGGCATCACCTCCGAGGTGCAGAGCATTGACGAGCTGCTGAACATCAAGACCAGCTACGTCCGCTCCACTGCGCTGGACGCCAGCGTGGTCACCACCTCTGCGGAGCTCACCCCCGCCGAGGCGCAGCAGTACATGAACGCTTTGAGCGCGAACTCCAAGGTCGCCTCCGTCTCGCCCGATATGCGCCGCTACGCCACCGTGGATAACACCTCGGAGCCCGTCAAGATCAACGACCCGAAGATGAACCGCATGTGGTCCCTCACCGGTGAAAAGGGCGTCTCCGCCCTGGAGGCGTGGGGCACCACCCGCGGCAAGGGTGTGACCGTTGCGGTGCTGGACTCCGGCATTACCGCCCACCCGGACCTGGACGCTAACGTGCTGCCCGGCTATGACTTCATTGCCGAGTCGGCGTTCTCCAACGACGGCGACGGCCGCGACTCCGACCCGACTGACGCCGGCAACTGGACCGTAGACAACCAGTGCTTCACCGGTTCGAAGGCGACCGCCTCCGACTGGCACGGCACCCACGTGGCGGGCACTATCGCCGCTATCGCAAACAACAACGAGGGCATCGCCGGGGTGGCACCCGAGGCGAAGATTGTGCCCGTGCGCGTGCTGGGCGCCTGCGGCGGCTTCGACTCGGACATCACCGACGGCATTATTTGGGCTGCCGGTGGTAGCGTGCGCGGCGTACCGGCGAACCAGAACCCCGCCCAGGTCATTAACATGTCCATCGGTAGCGAGGGCACCTGCACCACCCCGTACCGCCAGGCGATTGCTCAGGCGAATAAGCGCGGCTCCATCGTGGTTGTCGCAGCGGGTAACAATAACTTTGATGCCTCGAAGTCCAGCCCCGGCAACTGTGAGGACGTCATCAACGTTGGCGCAACCGATAAGAACGGCAAGCGCTCCTACTTCTCCAACTACGGCTCCCGCGTGGATGTGAGCGCACCCGGTGGCGACCGCCGCTACTGGGGTGGTGGTATTCTCTCCACCCTCAACGCAGGTAAGACCGCTCCCGGTAAGGCTGACTACGCCGAGTACCAGGGCACTTCCATGGCGGCACCGCATGTTGCCGGTATTGTGGCGCTCATGAAGGCGGTCGACCCGAAGCTGACCTACGCTCAGGCGAAGAAGGTTCTGCAGTCCACCTCTCAGGGCGTTGAGTGCGACCAGTCCGCGTGCGGTTCCGGCATTGTGAATGCGGCGCGTGCGGTTCAGCAGGTCCGCTCCGACCGCGAGGCTGCCGATGCTGCTGCGGCTGAGGCGGCACGCAAGAAGGCTGAGGAGGAGGCCGCACGTAAGAAGGCAGCTGAAGAGGCAGCCCGCAAGAAGGCTGAAGAGGACGCCAAGCGTCAGCAGGCCCCCGCGCCTAAGGTAACTCCGGCACCTAAGGCTAGCCGACCGGTCACTCGCCCGTCCCGCCCGGTGACTCGCCCGTCCCGCCCGGTGACTCGCCCCTCCTACCCGTCGCGTCCGCGTTACGGTCACACTCCGCGTTACCGCTCCTGGTACGGTGCTTCCGCGAACACCTACCCGAGCAGCGGTTACCCGAATAATGGCTACCTGGGCTTCGCGACCGGTAATCACCGCTAGTTATCTCCACTAGCCGAACCTCGTTGTAGACGTGAAAAGCCCCCGATGATTTCTTTCATCGGGGGCTTCGCTATGCGCTGTCGGATGGGTCTGGTACGGCGTCCGTAGCGGATAGTTTATTGCTCATTGACCTCGCGGGGCTTCTGCGCGGGGTTGGTGACCAGCGGCTCGTCCTGGGTGATGGGTTCGGCGTCACCGTTCAGGTCATAGACCTGGGCATCTTCGGGGATTTCCATCGCGGGGGCGCCGGGAATCCGGTCGTCAGGAATCTGGCTGTAGCCGTCGGCGAGGTTCTGCTCATGGGTGCCAGCCGCCTGCGCGGATGCTGCAGCGGTTGCCTCAGCCTCGCCTGCACCGTCGGCAATCTTTTCCTTAGAAGCGCCAGCGCTCAAACCCTTGATGATGACCTTGCGCGGCGGGCGCTGGAAGGCAAGTTTGCCGTTAGCGTCCAGGTTTCCCGCCTTTTTAGCCAGGTTGAAGCTGTTGATAATGCCTCGGCTACAGAAATACTTATCGCACTTGATGCGGTTTCCCCCCGCGAGGGTGAACGCCTCCTCAACCTGCTTGGTGGTTATGGAAGTGCCATTGACCAGCTGCTGCGCCAGCAGAGCGGAGACGTGCGGTGCGGCCATGGAGGTGCCGCTCTCGTAGTCGTAGCTGAACTTGGTGTTATCCGGGCGGTCGAGGCTGTTCATGGACAGGGTGAGGATGTTCTCACCCGGTGCCGAGATGTTGACCCTCGTACCGTAGTTCGAGAACGATGCTCGCGTGCCAGCCTTGGTGGTTGCGCCAACGGTGATGACGCCCCTGCAGTTGGCGGGTGCGTACTTGGAGGCTTCCGTGTTGCCGTTACCCGCTGCGGCGACCACGAGTGCGCCCTTGGAACGGGCAATGTCGATGGCGCGCTGGTACGCGGCGGGGCAGGTGCCCACAGTGCCTAGAGACATGTTGATGATCTTGGCGGGGTAGGTGTTATCCGGTACTCCGTCAACGTGTCCGCCGGCAGCCCAGATGATGGCGTCGGCAATGTCGGAGGTGCGGCCACCGCATCGACCCAGCACGCGCACGGGCTGCACGCGGGCAAGATCGGCGGTACCAACAATGCCCATACCGTTGCCGCCGCGGGCGCCGATAATGCCGGCAACGCTGGTGCCGTGCCAGGTGGAAGTATGAGCGTTCGCCTGGTCCTTGCAGAGGTTGTAGGGCGCGTAGTCGCCTTCATCCCTGGGGTTGGGGTCGCGGCCGTCGCCGTCGCGGGCGCTGAGGGGGTCGCTGATGAAGTCGTAGCCGTTTGCCATGCCGGTGACCAGGTCGGGGTGCGGTACGTAGCCGGTGTCGAGTACGGCGACCTTGACGTGGGCGCCGCGGCGCAGGCGTGCGTTACCGGTGTTCTGGACGCCGGTGGTGGGGTTGGTGAGGTTCCACTGCTTGCTGTACTGCGGGTCGTTGTACGTGAAGGTGACGTCCTGGAGATAGGCGGGGTGGTTGATGTAGTCGGGTTCTACGGAGGCTACATCCGGGTCGGAGGCGACCTTCTCCATGAACTCCTTCGCCTGGTACTTGTTCAGGCTCTTGGAGGTCTGAATGACGGCGTCATCGGTGGAGGTGTTGCGCAAGAATTTAACGTCGACGTTCAGCTCTTCGCTGACGATTCCGACGGTGTCCATGATGTCGTCAACGATGCCGCGGATAGCGTCCCAGTCGCCGTCGCGCTGCAGCTTACGCTGCTTGGCTTCGTTGGTGTAGGTGACGATGAAGCAGTCGAACGCCTGCTGAGGGAGCGTACCCGGGGCTGCCGCAGCGGGGGTGTTAGGGCGTGCCGCGCCGTTGCGCATGAGGCTGAACGGGCTGGCGGGGCCTTCAATCTGGGGTGCCGCCTGGGCTGCTGCCAGGATGGCTTCGTCGCTGGGTGCCTGCGCGAGGACTGCGGGCAGGTCGCCTCCGAAGAGGAGCGCACCGGCGGCGAGCAGGCTCATGGCTGCGTGTGCGGGGCGCTTGCGGCGGCGGTTATCGGCGCCGGGGTTATCGGGGCGCTGGTTATCGGGACAGCGGCGAGGAGGTGTTTCGGTGCGCTGCGCGCCGAAGTATGGAAGCCTCATCTGGTTCTCCTGATGTAGGTGTGTTGGTGTGGACTGTGTGAAGTGTACGGGTGCGTTCCGTCCATGTTTGGTTTGTTGTTACGGGGCGGCAAAGGGGTCTGTTTTTGGGCGCGCTGAAGTAATGAATGGGGTGAGGGAATAGTATTTCTTTGACCCTTTTTCGTCCCGGAAGAACTCATTTTGGACGGTGTGCAACGTACATTTCTAAGGTATCACTTCAGGGTGAGCTTTAGGGATTTTTAAAGCATTTTTCGCGGGTTAATGTGCAGAAAATCAACCCGTACAGGCTGAATAGTGCCTAATCATTAAGGGTTTATGCAAGTGAAACTTGAAGGTTTAGGTGTGCGAGGTGAACTGCATGGCGCCCCTTGAGGGGTGGGTGATAAGTAAATGTTTTAACACTGTGGTGTAAGCACTGAAATGCATTAAAAATGTGGTTGATATTAAAAGATAAAAACCAACCGAAATGCGCGTGAAATTAAATAAAAAGCTGGTGGCGCTCATAGCTGGCAGCGCTGACGGCACACCCTGCCGGCAGACACACAAAAGACCGGGGCGGCCACCGCATGGTGACCGCCCCGGCCTATAGACTCATCAGCACCAGCAAACTAGCGCTCGCTGTCTACTGGAGAAAGCGTCCTTAGGAAGCGTAGGAGCCCAGCAGGCGAACCGCGCCGCCGTCCACGCCCTTAGCGCCCTGAACGTAATCGGGGTTGTTAGCCTCGGGCTCGCCGGCGGCAACAACGTCACCCATAATCCAGGAGGGGATGCCGCGGTCGTTCAGGCGCTTGGTAGCAGACTCAGCCACGGAGGGGTCAACGATAGCGATCATGCCCACGCCCAGGTTCAGGGTGCGCTCCAGGTCGGCGAGGGGCACGTTGCCCAGCGAACCAATCAGGGAGAAGATTGCGGGAATCTGCCAGGTGGAGCGGTCCACGCGACCCTCCAGGCCCTGGGGCAGAACGCGAGCCAGGTTAGCGGCCAGGCCGCCACCGGTCACGTGGGAGAAGCCGCGCACACCGCTGCCGGTGGTGCCGTCCTCACCGTTGACGGGGAATGCTGCCGCCAAGTCCAGGCAGTCTGCCGCGTACACGCGGGTGGGTTCGAGCAGTTCTTCACCGATGGTGCGGCCCAGCTCGTCCACCTGGCGCTCCAGACCCCAGCCGGCAACGTTCAGGACCTTGCGGACCAGGGAATAGCCGTTGGAGTGAATACCGGAGGATGCCATAGCAATCAGCACGTCGCCCTCACGCACGCGCTCAGGGCCGAGCAGTTCATCTGCCTCGACCAGACCGGTTGCTGCGCCCGCAACGTCGTACTCGTCCTCTGCGAGCAGGCCGGGGTGCTCAGCGGTTTCGCCGCCGACCAGGGCGGTACCAGCCTGTGCACATGCGCCAGCGATACCGCGCACAATGTCAGCGATACGTTCGGGAACGACCTTGCCGGTGGCAATGTAATCGGTCATGAACAGCGGCTTCGCACCGCACACGACGATGTCGTCCACGACCATGCCAACCAGGTCGTAACCGATGGTGTCGTGAATATCCAGTGCCTGCGCAATAGCGACCTTGGTGCCCACACCGTCGGTGGAGGTAGCCAGGTAGGGCTTGCGGTACTTGACGAGCTCGGAGACGTCGTACAGGCCCGCGAAGCCGCCCACGCCACCAACGACGGAGGAGTTGTGGGTCGCCTTGATAGCACCCTTCATCAGCTCAACGGCGCGATCGCCAGCCTCTACGTCAACACCTGCGCTTGCGTAGGTTACGGTGGTGGTGTTCTCGCTCATTAGGATTCCTTCGGGGTAGTGGTAGCGGAGGAGTTTGCGGGGGTGCGGTCCTGCTCGGTGAGCAGTGCCTCGAGGTCGGCGTCGGGGCCGGGGTTGCACATGCCCATGCCGGCGTCGTCTGGGGCAATCTGAACTGCGGAGGGGTCGAACTTCGTTTCGAGAGTTTCGGTTCCTTCGCGGGTTTCAATGGAGACAGCCTCGGCGTGCTCGGGCTTGGAAGGGACGGGACGTTCCACGGTCACCTCAGCAGCCTTACCGGCGAGGGGGCCGCCCTTGCCCTTCTCCTCGGAGTCGAAGAGGGACTTGCCGCGTCGTTCCTCGCTGGGCAGCTCAATCGGGTACTCGCCGGTGAAGCATGCGGTACACATGTTTTCGGCGGGCTGCTCGGTGGCTGCCATCATGCCGTCCTGGGAGATGAAGCCGAGCGAGTCGGCGCCCAGGGAGGAGGCGATTTCGTCCACGGACAGGCCGTTAGCGATCAGCTCCGCACGGGAGGCGAAGTCAATACCGTAGAAGCAGGGCCACTTCACGGGCGGGGAGGAGATGCGCACATGCACTTCCTTCGCGCCGGCTTCGCGGAGCATGCGCACGAGGGCGCGCTGGGTGTTACCGCGAACGATGGAGTCGTCAATGACGACGAGGCGCTTGCCCGCAACCACGGACTTGAGCGGGTTCAGCTTCAGACGGATACCGAGCTGGCGAATCGTCTGCGAAGGCTGAATGAAGGTTCGACCCACGTAAGCGTTCTTGACCAGGCCGTTACCGTAAGGAATACCGGACTCTTCGGCGTAACCGATAGCGGCAGGAACACCGGATTCGGGGGTGGGCATAACCAGATCAGCTTCAACAGCGTGCTCACGAGCGAGCTGACGGCCCATTTCCACGCGGGATTCGTAGACGCTACGACCGGAGATGGTGGTGTCCGGGCGAGCGAGGTAAACGTACTCGAAGACGCAACCTGCGGGCTTAGCCTCAGCGAAGCGCTGGGAACGCAGACCGTTCTCGTCAATGGTGAGGAATTCGCCGGGCTCAACTTCACGCACGAAGGACGCGCCGACAATATCAAGTGCCGCGGTTTCGGATGCGACAACCCAGCCGCGCTCCAGGCGACCGAGTACTAGGGGACGAACGCCCTGCGGGTCGCGTGCGGCGTAGAGGGTGTGCTCATCCATGAAGGTGAGGCAGAAAGCACCGCGTAGGGTCGGCAGCAGGTCGAGTGCTGCTTCTTCGAGGGAATCGAAATCGTGCTCCGCCAGCAGGGCGGTGACGAGTGCGGTGTCGGTGGTGTTGCCCTGGGCGAGTTCGCCGTGCTTGGGGGGCTTGCCGCCGTTCTTTTCAATCAGACGCTCGTAGAGATCAGCCGAGTTGGTGAGGTTACCGTTGTGCGCCAGACAGAGCGTGCCGTGCGGGGTGGTACCGAGAGTCGGCTGTGCGTTAGCCCAGTGGGATGCGCCGGTGGTGGAGTATCGGGCGTGGCCGATAGCGTGGTCGCCGGGCATGGAGCTGAGGGTGGCTTCGTCAAAGACCTGGGAGACGAGTCCCATATCTTTGTACACGTGGATACGTTTGCCGTTACTGGTTGCGATACCTGCTGATTCCTGGCCGCGGTGCTGGAGTGCGTACAGGCCGTAGTAGGTTAGCTTTGCCACGTCCTCGCCGGGTGCCCAGACACCGAAGACGCCGCAGGCGTCCTTGGGGCCGTGGTCAATCGGATCGAGGTCGTGAGTGAGTTTTCCGTCGGGGCGAATCAATTCACTTCTTTTCGACGTTGGGACTGCGGATGCGTCTGCGCAGGCGCAAGATTGGGGCGTGTTGCCGCACTCACACCTGCCTGCGTGTGCCATAGCATACACCAGACCCTTAAAAGTGTACCGGGTTTCAGAGACGCTGTGGTGAAGGATACGCTAAATACCTCAGGATGGACGACTAGAACGGGCAACGAACACGCCAAATCACGAAACTGTGTGGGCTAGCGGGCTCGTAGCTTGCGGGCTTGTAGCAAATTCTAGAAGAGCGGCAACAAGCCCGAAAGGTCACTGCGCTCGCCCGAGGCATCCAACGCACCGGCACTCACCGCCTGCGCCCACGAACAGATCCCCAGCACCAGCGCCGCCCATACGAACGGGCGCGCCTCCACCACGGACGGGGGAGTGCCACGCGTATGGCGAGGACCCGCCACGCACTGAGTCACGCCCAGCGGGGGTACGCGCACCTCCACACTATTGCCGGGGGCGAGGGTCGCAAGCTCCTCCAGGGTGAAACGCACGAAGGTTGCACGCACCGAGCGGGGGAGCGCGGCAAATGCCTGCTCCACCCCGGCACTGTTCAGCAGGTAGCTGTTCAGCAGGTACTCGCCTCGGGCATGCGAATCTGCGGGCTCGCCGGTTGCCGCACACTGCGCCTCAAAGAAGGCACGCACTTCGCGTACCGCCGCCATGCCCGCTTCCTCGCTAGTCTTACGCCGAATCGCCACGACTAGCCCTCTTCCTGGGCGTTCTCTTCGGGGTCGCCGGGAGTCGGATCCTCGCGGGTGAAAAGCTCCGCATGTAAAAGCTCCGCATGTACGCGCAGCTCACCCACCACAACCGGCTTGCCGTCCACGTAGCCGCCGGTCACCGGGCGAACCACCAGCGAAAGTAGGCGCTCGCATTCCTCTGCGCTCAGGTAGCCACCGGCAGCGAGAGCGTGCAGAGCCACGGCGTACATGGCGCGGTGCGAACCGTCGCTCATCTTCACCACCACGGACGCGCCCGAACGCAGACCAATGCAGAGCACGCCCTCCGCGCCGCCCTTGACGATTGCATCCAGCTCTTCGCTGAGCACGGTGTCGGGGGAGCCGGGCGCCTGAATCAGCTCGGGGTAATCCACCATGGCGGTCGCGACCGTGGAGGCGCGCGCATCCGCCCCGAGGTTGCGGATTGCCGAGCCGAGGGTCGAGTAGGCGCGTGCGGCACCCAGCAGGGAGACGGCGTGCACGGGGGCGCCGCAGCCGTCAACGCCGATGGCGGCTACCGGCTCGCCGGTGAACGCCTCAATTTCTTCGGTGATGACCTGCTGCAGCGGGTGCGCGGGGTCGAGGTAGTTGTGCAGGGTCCAGTTCTGCGAGCCCTCTTCGAGGTCGCCGCGCTCAAGCTTGGCGGTGCACGCCCACAGGAATGCGGCGTGCTTGCCGGAGCAGGGGTGCGCCAGGGCGGTAGCGGCGAGGTTCGCCTGAACCATTGCCTGGCGTGCCTGCTGATCGGAGGGGAGCGTGGGCTTGAGCGCCAGGTGTGCCGGGGTGAGCAGGTTGGTTTCGGTGCTGCCCTGGGTGAGTACGTCCTGCACGGCGCGCATCTGCTCGAAGGTGCCGCGGTGCGAACCGCAGGCGATGGCGACCTGGGAGCCGCGTAGGGGTGCGCCCGCCTTCATCGATCCGATGGCCTGCAGGGGTTTGGCTGCGGAGCGCAGGTAGAAGGGCTCGTGAATATCGCCGAGGGCTAGCTGCACATCGCCGTCGGGGCCCAGCAGGATGAGGCGGCCGCGGTGGCGTGCTTCAACAAGGTTGTTGCGGGTGAGCTGCGCGAGTTCTACGTCGAAGGCGCTGCTCTGGCAGGTGGTGTGAGTGGTTGCCTGTGGGGTGGTGCTGTTGGTCATTCTTCTAGTTTAAGCGGGGCGTGCGGCTTGACCCTATTCGCGCTCGGTGGCGCGGAGGTGAGTGTGGGGCTGGCATGCCCCGATATGCAGTCTGAGAACGGGCGTAATGCATCCGGTAGGAAATTGCTGCAGCCCAGGGACCCCTATATCTATGCGAAACTAGTTAGACGCGATCCGGTACGAGTATGCATCCTCAGCGCCCCTCACCGCCCAACTTACTCTTGAACGGTGAGCGGCAAACCATGTACAAACCATGTAAAGGAGTACATCCATGGCAGAGCAGAACAACACCTCCGCACAGAACACCTCCCCCAAGGGCGGTGTGGGCGTGGATTCTGAATTCCACGCAAAGTTCTTCCCCATCCTGGCTCGCGTTGCTTCTGTGACCGCAGTGCTCATGTATGTGTTCTACTTCCCGCAGATTATCGGTAACCTGAACGGTCACAAGGGTGACTGGATTCAGCCTCTGGTTGCTGCCGTAAACTGCACCCTATGGTTGCTGTACGGCCTGTGGCGTCCCAAGAAGGACATTCCGATTATCATCGCGAACGCTCCCGGTATTGTCTTCGGTAGCCTGGCTGCTATTACCGCCCTCATCTAAGGTTTAGCTTGGTTCGGTAGCTTCGGTTACGTAAGCTGTGCGGCTCTTCTCTAGTGTGCATTCGTGCGAATGTGCCGCTACATGAGAAGAGCCGCATTTTTAGTGCGCTCAGCTCACATTTTTAGTGTGATAGCGGGTACCCTGAATAGCATGAAGGTTTTGGTACTGGGCCCCGGCGGCCGCGAACACGCAATTATTCGAGCGCTTCTGCGCGACCCTGAGGTAACCGAGGTGCACAGCGCCCCCGGCAACGCCGGTATTGCCCAGGATGTTCCCGTCCACGCAATTGATGCGAATGACCCCGCCCAGGCAACCGCCCTGGCACGCGAACTGAACGCCGACCTGGTCGTTATTGGCCCGGAGGCGCCCCTGGTCGCAGGTGTCTCCGACGCGTTGCGTGAGGCGGGCTTTGACGTTTTCGGCCCCTCCGCAGCTGCCGCACAGCTGGAAGGCTCCAAGGCTTTCGCTAAGCAGGTCATGGAAGAGGCTTCCGTGCCGACCGCCCGCGCCTACGTGGCAACGAACGCCGATGAAGCGCAGGCGGCACTGGACGAGTTCGGTGCACCCTACGTGGTGAAGGACGACGGCCTGGCTGCCGGTAAGGGCGTTGTGGTGACCGAGGACCGCACCGCGGCACTGGAGCACGCTCAGGCTTGCTTCAACGCTGGTGGCACCGTGGTTATCGAAGAGTTCCTGGACGGCCCCGAGGTGTCCCTCTTCGTCATCTCTGACGGTAAGAACGTTCTGCCGCTGTCCCCGGCACAGGACTTCAAGCGCATTTTCGACAACGATGAGGGCCCGAACACCGGCGGTATGGGCGCCTACACCCCGCTTCCCTGGCTGCCCGAGGGCTTCGTGCAGGAGGTTGTGGAGAAGGTGGCACGCCCGACCGTGGCTCGTATGGCTGAGCGCGGCACCCCGTTCGTGGGCGTGCTCTTCTGCGGCCTGGCTGTGACCAGCCGCGGCGTGCGCGTTATCGAGTTCAACGCCCGCTTTGGCGACCCGGAAACCCAGGCGGTTCTGGCGCGTCTGCGCACCCCGCTGGGCCAGCTGTTGCGTGCGGCTGCTCGCGGTGAAATTTCTGAGGGTACCGAGCTGGATTGGGATCCCCGCACCGCAGTGGACGTGGTCATGGCTGCCGAGAACTACCCGGACACTCCCCGTAAGGGTGACGTCATCTCCGGTCTGGATGAGGCGAACGCTCTGGAGGGTGTGCACGTGATTCACGCGGGCACTGCCGCATCCGAGGAGGGTGTGCTGACTGCTGGCGGTCGTGTGCTGGCTGTTGTTGCTCTCGGTGACGACCTGGCTGCCGCCCGCAACGCCGCCTACGAGGGTGTTCGCGCTATCTCCTGGGCTGGCGCGCAGTACCGTACCGACATTGCGCTGAAGGCTGTGGAGAACCGCATCCAGATTCCCGCTCCGCGCGGCTAAAACCTTAGTGTGACCGGCTTCCCCGCTTGAGGGTGGGGGAGCCGGTCGCTTCTTTGCCTCAAGATTGTGCTGTATTGGTGACTGCTTGGCACTATCGGGAGCCGTGCCTGTCGCGGTATTGTAATTACACAGACTTTTTGCATCCACATCACACCACCTCATCAGGAGAAATTCTCATGACTTCTCGTTCTAACCCCCTGGAAATCCCGGGCTGGACTCACATTTATTCCGGTAAGGTCCGCGACCTGTACGTTCCGAATGAGGAACGTTTTGACGCTACCGGCTTGACTGTCAATGATGACGCTGAGCTGCGTGCCGGTTCGGTTATGGTTGTTGCCTCGGACCGTATTAGCGCTTTTGACCGTATTCTGCCCACCGAGATCCCGGATAAGGGCAAGATTCTGACTCAGATGTCCCTGTGGTGGTTTGAGCAGCTTAAGCAGGTTCCGAACCATGTGCTGTCCACTGACGTTCCGGATGTTGTGGCTGGTCGAGCCATGATTTGCCGTTCGCTGAACATGTTCCCGGTGGAGTGCATTGTGCGCGGCTACCTGACCGGTTCGGGCTTGGCGGCGTATAACGAGACCGGTGAGATTGCTGGTGTGAAGCTGCCTGCGGGCCTGGTGGATGGTTCCCGCCTGGACACCCCGATTTTCACTCCGACCGGTAAGGCCGAGGTCGGTGAGCACGATGAGCTGGTGACTCGTGAGGAGCTGTACGCTGAGGTGGGTCAGCCGGTGGGTGAGCGCCTGGAGGAGCTGAGCCTGAGCCTGTACACCACCGCGGAGAAGATTGCTCGCGAGCAGGGCATTATCCTGGCGGATACCAAGATGGAGTTCGGTACCGATTCGTACCGCGGTGAGATTACCCTGGGCGATGAGGTGCTGACCCCGGACTCTTCGCGTTTCTGGGATGCGACCCAGTATGAGCCGGGCCGTGCGCAGCCGAGCTTCGATAAGCAGTATGTGCGTGACTGGCTGCGTTCCCCGGAGGCGGGTTGGGACGGTTCGGACAACGTGCCGCACCTGCCTGAGGAGGTTGTGGAGAAGACTCGTGCCCGTTACGTTGAGGCGTATGAGCGTCTGACCGGCACGAAGTTCTAAACTCAATATTTCGGGCTGAATAAGTCTTTGCGATAGCTAAAGGGCGGTGCCCCGGAAGGTCATTCTTCCGGGGCACCGCCCTTTAGTGCTGGGCACTTATTGCAGGAGCTCAAGCGGCTGAACCTTCGTTGCCGCGTAGGCGGGCAATGCACCCGCCACGATACCCACAGCCAAGCCGAGGAAAGGAATCCCTAGGATAAGGGGTGGCAGAGATAGCGCCCATCCGTTGAGAAGGCACACAACCCAGGAACCGAGGACACCGAGGATGAAGCCTCCAAGAGCGCCTAGGGCCCCGAGGAGGGCTGCCTCCGCCAGGAAGCTCACCGCCACATCTCGCCGTCCCAACCCTAACGCACGGTTAATGCCGATTTCCCGGCGGCGTTCCCAGACCGAAATCTGCATGGTCATCACAATGCCGAAGCTTGTCGAGACGATAAGAACCACCAGGATGATGGTCGTAAGAGCTCGACTGTCCTTCGTCAAGGAAGCACGAAGAGTCACCGGTGAAGGTGGAATCTCAATGTTTGTATCAACGGGGGTGCGTTGCGGATCTAGTACCTGCTTGAGCTGTTCCGCGACCGTATCTGCACTTCCTGGATTCACGATGACGTCCATACCGCGTTGCAGGGTGTGGGCTTGCGGCAAGAAAGTGGAGGTGGTCGGCAGAATAAGAGCGCTACTGAGAGCAGCGTTTTTGCCACCGTCACGGATAATACCGAGCACATAGGCTCGCATTCCGTTGACCTCAATTATGTTCCGCCCGGGCTCAGTACTGACCCCCAGCTCCTTCGCGAGGGCAACACCCAGATAGACGGTAGGCTCACCGGGGCGCTCGCGGGCAGGCTCCGAAAAGTGCCCTTCGACAATGTGTGCACCTCGTGCTTTCAAACCTGCCTCTGAAACGACTGCAAGGGGCGTTTGCTGGCTCTCATACCCCGGCCTGTTCACTTGTGGACGCGTCGTCTGCGTATCTACGGTGACTGTACCGGCAGCTTTAACCTCTGGAATTTGGTTAACGCGCCAGAGTAGTTCCTCCTCCGATATATCCCAGGTCTGCGGCTGGAGGCGCACACCGAGCCGGGTGGAATCGTAACTGGCCAGCTGAGAGCTCGTATTGAGCGCTGACGACTCACTGACACCCACCAGCATGATGATGGTGGTTGTTCCCGCGAGCATCGCCAATACTGTGAGCAGGTTGCGGCGCCAACGGCGGACAACTGCAAGGAGAGCGTAGTGAAGGTTGTTCCTTAGCATCTATCCTCCCCTGACAACGGGTTCTTTGAGCGTTTGGTGGGCAGGCTCTTCGGGACTAGCGAGTTCGGGGCTAACGAGCATCCCATCGACCATGTGTAGCTGCCGGTCGCAGCGAGCCGCAATATCGGGCTCATGGGTGATGATAACCAGGCTTTGCTTTTCCGCACGGCCGGCGAGGAGCAGATCCAACACCTTGTGAGAGTTTTCAGTGTCGAGGTTTCCTGTAGGCTCATCGCACAGCAGGATACGCGGGGCGCAGGCTAACGCACGCGCAACCGCGACTCTTTGCTGTTCACCACCGGACATATTGCGTGGAAGAACCTCCAGGCGGTGCCCCAAACCCACCTGTTCGAGTGCCTGCAACGCACGCTGATGCGCTTGACGGCCCGGTACACCACGCATCCGGAGGGTGTGAGAAATGTTCTCGGTGGCGTTCAGATGAGCAATGAGGTGGTACGCCTGGAAAACGAAGGCAATATGCTCACGACGCGCCACAGTTCGTTCGGCATCGCTGGCGGTGCCCATGTTTTGGCCCAATATTTTCAGCTCACCCTCAGAGGGCTGATCGAGTAGCCCGATGATAGAGAGGAGCGTAGATTTTCCGCTTCCGGAGGCGCCGGTAATGGCCACCGATTCGCCTTCATGGATGCTGAGGGTCGCGTTTTTGAGCGCCCAGGTGGCGGGCGGGAAGAAACGCGCAATATTGTGGCACTCGATATTAGGTTTTGAGGCGGTAGCGCTTGCGGGGAAGGCGCGTTCTGTCTCGTGATGAGGCATTTTAGCGCTCCTTCAGCTTTACGACGGTGCCTGCCTTGAGTTCTGTAGCGGGGTTGATGAGTTCGCAGATTCCGGCGGAGCACACACCGAGGGTGACGGGAACGCTCTGACCGTTATCCAGGGTGATGGAGTGCGTTCCGTTTTCTTCGGTTTTGACGGCTGCTTCGAGCACCGCGAGGGCGTTTTCAGCGCCTCGGTTGAGAGTGACGGTTGCTTGAAAACGTGTTGATGCCGTCGTGTTTTCCGGCAAGTCGATTGTGATGGGGTAGCGTTTCCGCGCGGTAGCTCCCGGTGCGGAGGTATCGCTGTTAGGTCGCGCGCTGTTCTGAGCACCGTTGGAGGCACCTGCGTTAGCGCCGCCGTCAGCGTTAGTTGAGCCTTCGGGTGTGAGGGCCGCGCCTAGGGTGCCTTCGAGCGGGCTTCCGTTATCGCTAAGAATCTGGACTTTCTGTCCCTCAGCGAGTTCATTGCTGAGAGCGCTACCGTCCGCGGAGAGTACCAGACGGTACCCACCTGCGGATAGGGTGCACAGTGCCGGAGTTGAGGTTTGGCCTTTGGTGCCGCAGCTGTTGTCTACGGTGTATTCGTTACCTTCAGCGAAGAGGTACTCAGAAAGCGGCAGGGCGGTGTTGTAGCGTCCTTCTTCGCTTCGGTCAGTATCCCCGGGAGGGTAGTAGCCTCGGTCGAGGTAGAAACGGTAGACAGCGTTGGCGGTTGCTTCGCCGTAGTTTCCTTCCTCATCCCAGATGCTGTAGCCGAGCGATTCTAGAGCTTTTTGGAGCTGTTTAACGTCATCGCCGCGTGCGCCTACGGCGAGGTCGCGGTAGGCGGGGATGCTACCTTTGAACGCGATGATGGGACGTTCGTTGATAGTGGTGATAATTGAGCCGTTACCCAGCTGGGTACCCGCTTTGGCACCGTCCCTGGTCACCACTCCTTGAGGGGTTCCCACGGTGTAGCTTCGGGCGGGTGACACGCTGACTTCTCCCGAGTATGTCCGGGTAACAGTCTGCGTGCTGATGCGGGTTGTTAGTTGCGCGGCTCGGGATGGCTGCGCGTTGGACTCAACATTGGTGCGTAGCCCCGTATTGAGCGCGTAGATGGAGAACCCGCCGGTGATGACGAGCAGGATGACGAGCACCGGAAGTAGGTAGGCGCGTATGGTTGCCGTCATGGCGGTGCGGCGGGGGTTTTCTGAACTCTGCTGCGTGTTCATGGGTTCACCTTTCTACGGTGAAATATGGGGCGGGACTAGGGGTAATTGCTGAGGGTAACAACGTGGCGGGGGTTGAATAAAGGGGTGTATCCTCTGCTCTCATCCGCGGGTGAACGCGGTTGAGAGCAGAGGACCGATAGAAAAATCTCGCTAGAAAATGTCCAATGAGGAATCAGCGTTTACTAGTTGCTGTTGGCCAGTTGCCGTCGGCTAGTTGCCGTTGAGTAGAGCTGCGGCACGCTCCTGTGCCTGACGTTCGATATCGCGTACTTCAAGGATGAGCGGTTCATGCTCATTGAGCCAGGTCGCAGCCTTTTCGTAGTAGATATTCTGTGCCTTAGTCAGGATTCCAGTGGACTTTTGGCAGTTGTAGTCAGCATGAGCTAGGGATTGCTCTTCCGCATTGGCGGCGGCATTGGCTGCCTTGTACTTACCCCAGGTTTTCTCTGCGTAGCTGGGAGCATCTCCGAAGTGCTGGATGTCGGCGTATCCGCTTTCTTTCATGCATGCACCGTAGGTGGTGTCATTACGGTAGTATTTCCCCATTTCTTCTACTGCGTTGTTTTTGGATCCGCCCGTGTTGAGTTCGTTAACGAAGTTGGTGTATTTGAGGTAGTTTTCTGCTGAGCCGAAGACAGCTTCTGCCGCACGTCCGAGACATGAATCTGTTGCCATGCTGGTCTGGGCACCGTTACTCATCGTGATGGTGATAGTTTTACTGTCTGGGGCTTGAGGGTCGCCTAGGAACGCCTTCTGATATGCCGGGTTTTCCATCGCGGGTGCGTTGCTGGAGCTAGCGTTGTCCTGCCGGGTGGACGAGTATCCTTGAGTGGCCGCTTCTTCGTTGGCGAAGTGGGCGCCACTCATCGCAAGTTCATGAACGGAGGCGCCGGAAATAATGTTCTGGCTACCGGAGTAGGTGAAGGACTTCTCGCTCATGCACTTTTTGACTTCGTTAACGAGGGCCACGTTAATGTCCGGGGAGGGATTCTCGTAGCTTGCCAGGACATTGCGAATGTCTTGTTTAACTTCAACGGTGGTGGAGCAACTCGATACACCCAGACAGCAGGCAATACCGATAAGGGCGAGGGGTGCGAAGGGCTTCTTTGCCATGGACTTCACCTTTCTCAAGCATCATTGATGGGCGAGAATCGGCAGTGATACGGGCGTATCGTGGATGCTATCTACAGACCTGCTATATGGTGTGAACCTGCGTTTTGTGGAGTAGAAGCGTAGTGAGCCGATTACTAACATGATAGAGTGTTACCCCCCCCGTACAACAGATATACAACATATATTTATGACGTATAGCACCTATAAGAATGCATGTAATAGGGCTTATGAGTTAAAGGGCGGTGCCCCGGAAGGTCATTCTTCCGGGGCACCGCCCTTTAGCTATATGGGTTTATGAAGTTGAGAGGCAAAGCCTAGCCAGCGTGCGTGTTTTCATCGTGTACGTTCTCGTGGCACAAATCCTCGTGCAGAAGATCCCGCGCCGGGTGCAACCGCGCCCGCTCCTCCGCTGCACGGTCAGACAGCGAATAGAACCACGTAATATGCTCGCACACCCGCTCGTAGGCCGCCTGCTCATCGTGAGAGGCAATCGCCTCAATAATGCCGTAATGCTGCCGCTGCAGCGTGCGCTTGACCGCCTCCCAATCCTTCAAGAAAGGAACCGCCTCCTGCACATAACTCATTGTCGCCATGTGCAAAGAGTCAATCACCGTATCAAGCACAATATTGCCGCCAAGCTTCGACAGCTCATAGTGAAAACGCGTATCGCAGAAATGGAAGCGCTCATCGCTGATCTGCTCATCCATCTCCGCCAAATGCGCACGCGCCCGCTCCAACGCCGCTTCACGCTCCGGGGTGTCCGGCGCTGCGGCTGCCGCACGTGCCGCGGGGCCCTCCAACAGCAGGCGGGTTGAGACAACGTCCTTCACCGGCAGGCTACGGGTCGCAATGTGCATGCGCAACGCCCAGCTGAGCGCATCCGACGGCTCCGAAATGATAATCGCGCCCGACTTCGGTCCCGAACCGGTACTGGAACGAATCAGGCCCAACGCGTTCAAAACCCGAAGGCCCTCACGGACCGAGGGGCGGGAAATACCGTGCCGTGCGGCAAGCTCACGTTCGGAAGGGAGCTTATCGCCCACACGCAACTCACCCAGGCGCAGGCGCCGCTCAAAGGTCTCCAGGATGATGCTGTAGCTGCGGTCCGCCAGAATCGGCTGGCGCTCAACCGCAGGGGGCGCCTCAGCAGGCTGGGTGTCGTCATAAGAACGAGGCATAGTCTCTCCTGATAACGAGGCTGATAACGAAAAGAAATACCCTGTGTTTGAGCTAGCTCAAAGATATTCCGGGCTATTCGTTGAGTGGTCAGGGCATATTGAGTGGTCAGAGCATAAAAAGCGGGGCGGCAGAACCGAGAAGGTTCGCCGCCCCGCCGTGGCCTCCGGAAAATACCGGGGCGAATGTCCTACGGCCCTTGAGGCTTTCGCCTCAAGAACTCTCTAAGGGGTGAGCCTCAGATTAGGGAACCAGGAAGGACAGAACGTTGGTCTGCAGGAAGACCAGGACGCAGACAACCACGAGCATTGCGAAGGACCAGGGGAGGACAGCCTTGAGGATTTCGGATTCCTTGCCTTCCATGTCCACGGAGGTAGCAGCAATAGCCAGCGACTGCGGGGAGATCATCTTACCGACCACACCACCGGTGGTGTTAGCAGCCAGCATGAGCTCGGGGGTTGCGCCGTGGATACCTGCGTGCTGCAGGTTCTCAGCAGCAGACACCTGCAGCTTGGAGAACAGTGCGTTCGCGCTGGTGTCCGAACCGGTCACAGCGGTACCGATCCAGCCCAGAGCCGGTGCGAGGAATGCGTAGACGGTGCCCAGGCCTGCCAGGAAGGTACCCATAGCAATGGTCTGACCGGAGAAGTTCATGACGTATGCCAGTGCCAGAACCGAAGCAATGGTCAGGATGGACCAGCGCATGCGGTAGACAACGGAACCGAACTCGGTGAAGATTGCCGGGAACTTGAATGCGTAGCGGCCCTTCTCGTTGAAGAAGAAGTAGACGACAGCAACAACCAGACCGGAGATGATCAGCAGGGTGCCGGGGTTGGACATCCAAGCGAAGTTGTAGACTGCGTCCTTGACGGGCTTGCCGTCAGCGGTGACGAGGCGGGAGCTCAGAGCCTGAATGTCGATCTTGATGACGAAGCCCTTCAGCCATGCCTTCAGGCCTGCGTGCAGGTTAGCAACACCGAAGATTGCGACAACGATGACGTAGGGCAGCAGTGCCATCCAGATGCGAACTGCGGGCAGAGCTTCCTTCTCTTCAGCCTGTGCGGGCAGGCCGTAGCGTTCACGAACGCCCTCGACGCCGCGCGGCTTCCAGAACTGCAGGAAGATAACAGCAACACCCATGGAGACGATGCAAGCAACAACGTCGGTCAGGTTGAACGCGGGGGTAGCAGCGGTGACCCACTGGGCAATTGCGAAGGAAACACCGATGATCAGTGCGGGCAGCCAAGCGTCCTTCAGACCCTTCATGCCGTCGAGGATGACCAGCAGGATGAGGGGAACGAGCATTGCCAGGAACGGAGCCTGGTGACCAACGATGGTTGCGATAACGTGTGCGTCCTTGCCGCCAACGTCAGCTGCGGTGGTAATCGGGACAGCAACTGCGCCGAATGCCACGGGCGCGGTGTTAGCAAGCAGAACGGTAATAGCAGCCTTGAGGGGCTTAACGCCCAGGGCGAGAATCATGGTTGCGGTAATTGCAACGGGAGCGCCGAAGCCAGCCAGTGCCTCGAGCAGACCGCCGAAGCAGAATGCGATGAGGATAGCCTGGATGCGCAGGTCGCCGCCGCCGAGGCGGTCGAAGACGCGGCGCAGATCTTCAAAGCGGCCGGAGAGAACGGTGAGCTGGTAGAACCAGATTGCACCGAGGATAACCCAGCAGATGACCAGGCCGTAGATGCCACCGCGGACGGCGCCCAGACCGGCGAGGTCAGCGGGCATGTGGAAGCCCAGGACTGCTACGAGGATGGATGCTGCCAGTGCCACGAGTGCGGACCAGTGAGCGCGTGCCTTAACGCCCAGTAGCATCACAAAGAAGGTGAGGAGGGGAATGGTTGCCACGAGTGCGCTGAGGCCGAGGCTACCTCCCACTGCATTGGTTACAGCGGTATAAGTTTCCACTGGAACTCCTTTGGTTCAGGGTGTGTCTTGTGTGTGGTCAGACCATAGATAATCCCGCCGGGGAACGGGTCATTGTTTCCCATGCGGGGATGTGGTCAGACCATTGATCGCATGTTTAGAAGAGTACCGGATAGTGCGGTGTTTCACCAAAAGTGACCTGACTCATTTTCGGGTCTAAGGGGTGCTGAGCGGGCTTGCACCCCGTGAATTTACCGAAATATTGCGACTCTGACAGTTAATGCCAGCTTCTGAAACTCGAATATTTCTGAAGGCGTAATGAATTGGGTGTATGAGTGGTCGGTTTATTCGTTAAGGAACCTTCAACTGCGGACACATTCTTGAAAAGAATGTTGCGTTAAAGAGGAGTCACCCCACAAAACAATCATGAATTCTTCAGAAAGGCGGATTTCTAGGGGATTTAGCCGCCAAAGATGTGTGTTTGATAAACGTTCAATAAATAAAGAGGTATAGGGGGTGGGGTGGGGGTAAAAACTAGATGAGGTCATATGTACCGAAAGGTAGGGAAGTGTACCTTAAGGTCAGGGTGACCTAACCCGTTATTTAACAAGGAAAGTATGTGCTATTTCGACTAGAGAAAAGCCGCACAACGGTGTTAAATGGCAAGGAAGATAAAAGACATCACCACGGTTTCTGATCCCACCGCATCCCACCTCCACTTGGGGCGCGCACATTCAGCCGGAGCTCTCCGGCCCAGCTTCCCCGACTCAATACAGCTGAGTCGCCTCTTTGGAAGACCGAACCTATTCGGACTGTGCCCCGCCTGCCCCAGACGCAGGCGGTGAGACCGAGAAACTCTGAACACAGAGGAAAGGACGGACAAGTCATGCGCATTGCACTCTTCTCCACGTGCATCGTTGACGGCATGTACCCCCGCGTAGCACGCGCCACCGTCGAAATTCTTGAGCGCCTGGGCCACGAGGTTGTCTTCCCCCCGAACCAGACCTGCTGCTCCCAGATGCACGTCAACTCCGGTTACTTCGATGACGGCTACGAAGTCATCAAGAACCACGTCGAGGCATTCGACTCCTGGGACTGGGACGTTGCTGTTGCACCCTCCGGCTCCTGCGTCGGCTCCCTGCGTCACCAGCAGGCAATGGTCGCACGTAGCCGCGGCGACGAGGCACTGGCTCTGAAGGCAGAGCAGATCGCTTCCCGCACCTTCGAGCTCTCCCAGCTGCTGATCGACATCCTCGGCATCACCAACGCTGCTGAGCAGCTCGGCTCCTACTTCCCCGAGCACGTCACCTACCACAGCTCCTGCCACGGTATGCGTATGCTCGGCCTGGGCACCCGCCAGCAGGACCTGGTCCGCACCGTTGAGGGCATCAAGTACACCCAGATTGAGGGTATGGACCAGTGCTGCGGCTTCGGTGGTACCTTCTCCTTCAAGAACGCTGACGTCTCCGGCGCAATGGTCAACGACAAGGCAGACAACGTTGAAGCAACCGGTGCTTCCGTCTGCACCGGCGGCGACTGCTCCTGCCTGATGAACATCGGTGGCGCACTCTCCCGTCGCGGCTCCGACGTGAAGACCATCCACTTCGCTGAGATCCTCGCATCCACCAAGGAAAACCCGCTCAAGATTGATGCCGAGCACCTCGAGCTCTCAATCGCCTAAGGAAAGATAAGACCTCATGACCGCTATTCAGCTTGGTATGCCCAAGGTCGTTCACTACGGCGAGGGCAACATTTTCGAAGAAACCCCCTTCCCCAAGTACGCGAAGGAAGAGCTCAAGAACGAGCAGCTGCGCTCCAACCTGCGCTTCGTGACCCACGCGATTCGTAACAAGCGCGCCAAGGTCACCGCTGAGGTGCCCGACTGGCAGGACCTGCGTGACACCGGTGAGTCCGTCAAGAACTACGTTCTGGCGAACCTGCCCGAGCTGCTCGAGCAGTTCGAGCGTAACTTCACCGCCGCAGGCGGCCACGTGCACTGGGCACGTAACGCCACCGAGGCAAACCAGATCGCCCTGGAACTGATCCGCGAGCAGGGCGTGGACGAAATCATCAAGATTAAGTCCATGGCAACCGCAGAGACCGGCCTGAACGAATTCCTCGAGGAAAACGGCATCAACGCTATTGAGACCGACCTCGCGGAAGAAATCGTCCAGCTCGGCCACGACCGCCCCTCCCACATTCTGGTGCCCGCAATTCACCGCAACCGCCGCGAAATCCGCGACATCTTCCTGCGCGAAATCGAGGGTATCAACCCGGACATCACCGATGAGCCGGCAGAACTGGCAGAGGCATCGCGTAACCGCCTGCGCAACAAGTTCCTGAACACCACCGTGGCAGTTTCCGGTACCAACTTCGGTATTGCTGAGACCGGTACCCTGACCATCGTGGAGTCCGAGGGTAACGGCCGTATGTGCCTGACCCTGCCCGACACCCTCATTACCTTCATGGGTATTGAGAAGATTCTGCCCACCTTCCAGGACTACGAGGCGTTCCTGCAGCTGCTGCCCCGTTCCTCCACCGGTGAGCGCATGAACCCCTACACCTCCATGTGGACCGGTGTGACCCCCGGTGACGGCCCGCAGAACATGCACGTCATCCTCATCGACAACGGCCGTACCGCCGTTCTGGCTGACGAGCTCGGCCGCCAGGCACTGCGTTGCATCCGTTGCTCCGCTTGCATGAACGTGTGCCCCGTGTACGAGCGCGCAGGCGGTCACGCCTACGGCTCCACCTACCCGGGCCCCATCGGTGCGATCCTGTCCCCGCAGCTCTCCGGTATCGAGGCAGCGCACAACAACTCGCTGCCGTACGCATCCTCCCTCTGTGGCGCATGCTACGAGGTCTGCCCCGTGAAGATTAACTTCCCCGAGGTGCTCGTGCACCTGCGCGCTAAGGACGTCGAGTCCAAGCACGCTGTCCGCGAGTTCGAGGGCAACAAGAAGGCTCCCTTCTCGCAGATGGACGGCATGATGCTCGGTGCGAAGAAGCTCTTCACCTCCGGCAAGATGATGTCCATTGCAGAGCGTGGTCTGCCCATGTCCCGCCTCATTACCGGCCGCAAGCACAAGATCACCGCTGTTCCCGGTATCGTCGGCGGCTGGACCGCTTACCGCGACATCCCCGAGCCCCCCAAGGAATCCTTCCGCAACTGGTGGAAGAAGGAGAAGGGCCAGGCTCCGGCACGCGATAACGCACAGCGCGTTGACATTCAGGCCCTCATCGAGGCCAACAAGGGTAAGGCAGCTGAAGCGGCTGCAAACGCTAAGGCTGCTCAGGAAGCCCGCGAAGCTAAGGAGAACAACTAATGTCCTCTGCTAAGGAAGATATCCTCGCACGTATCCGCTCGTCCCTGGCTGACGCACCCGTCGCCCCCGAGCCCGTACGTAACTACCGCCGCGTCAGCGAGCTGAACGAAGAGCAGACCATTGAGATGCTCGTCGACCGCCTCATTGACTACAAGGCAAATGTGTTCCACGCGAACAAGGAGAACATCTCCGAGGTCATCGCAGAACGCCTGGGTGAAAAGTCCACCTACGTGGTTCCCGAGGGCCTGAACATGGAGTGGCTGCCGGCTGACACCGCTGACCGCAAGCGCGTCACCGACTCCGGTAGCACCCTCAAGCCCGGCTGCCTGACCCTGAAGGAACTGGACGCAGTTGACGCTGTGGTGACCGGTTCGACCGTCTCCTGCGCAGAGACCGGCACGATCTTCTTGAACACCAACCCCGATGAGGGTCGCCGCGCCATCAGCCTGGTGCCCGACCACCACATCTGCGTGGTGCCCCGTTCCACCGTCGTGGAGCTGGTCCCCGAGTCGATCGAGCGTATCACCTACACCCGCCCCGTGACCATGATTTCCGGTCCGTCGGCAACCAGTGATATCGAGCTGATCCGCGTGGAGGGCGTGCACGGCCCCCGTACCCTGGACGTCATCATCTACGACGCCTAAGGTACAGCGCCAGAAGGCAAACCTCTAAAGAAACCGCCCGAGAGCTAAGGCTCCCGGGCGGTTTCTTTATGCCCTCGCGACGTCTAGCCGCAGAAGCGAGGCGCCAGTTGTGAGCGCACAAAAACGGTGGCGGGCCCATGTTCCCGCCACCGTTCTGTGGAGTAGTATCTTGTGGTGTATCGACGGTTAGCGTCGTAGCGCCCCGTGTGGGTGCTTAGGCGCGTGCGTCGAAGTGCTGCAGACCGGAGTCCTCGCGGCTACCGCCCTGGCCATCGCCAACGTCGCGGTAATCCTTGATCCACTCGATCTTCTGAACCCACTTGACCATCTTGTAGCCGTGCATGGAGTCCGCACGCAGACGGAGCGGGCCACCGTACACATCCGGCAGGGGCTTGTCGTTCATGCCCCAGGCCAGGATGGTTTCGTCTTCCATTGCCATGGAGATGTCCAGGCACTCGTAGTAGGGTTCGGTCGGACGGCCGTCGTAGGTGTGGCCCACGTGGCCGAAGGAGGTCACCATGACGTAGCGAGCGTCGTCGGTCTTCTCGACCAGTGCGAGGACGTCGCGCAGGCGCACACCCTCCCACTTGGCGATGCCGGTCCAACCCTGCATGCAGGTGTGCATGGTGATGTTAACTTCCTTGCCCAGCTTCTTGAGGTCATCAATGCTCAGGGACTTAGATTCCTTCACCAGACCACCCAGCTCCAGGCGGTAGTCAACGAACTCGTGCTCCTTCAGACGGTTCCACTCGGTGCTCTCACGCTCTGTCGGCGGGCGAGTGTTAACCCAGTGGAAGGGCGAAATATCGGCGTCGGTGAAGACCTTCTTCTGCACCTGGCGGGAGGTGATACGGTCCAGCAGGACGTTACGAATCGGCTGGGTCAGACCCCAAATGAAGGTCTGAGTGAAGCGCAGGTCGCGCAGGGACCAGTACGAAGCGAAAATCCACAGAGCCACAGCGAAGACAATGCCGCCAATGAGCATGGTGACTGCCTGAGCAAACTGTGCTGCGTCCACCTCGTTGTAGGGCTTGTTCAGCATCATGTGGGCGATGTTGTACTGGGGGTGAACCACGAACACCAGCGCCACGTGAATGACGGTGAAGACGCAGTAGAACGCCATGCCCAGGAAGTGGATGGAACGCGCGGTCTGGCGGTTACGGAAGAGACGCACGTAGCCGGGGAAGCGGCCGCAGAATGCCGGGCTCATGATCGGGCCGGTTGCAATCATCAGCGGTGCCACGATGAACACCACGGTGAAGTACATAATCTGCTGCAGAGCGTCGTACGGCTGGAAATGTTCAATCGAGGGAATCTGGAAGCCAGCGTAAATCTGGATGGATTCCCACGCCTGCGGGATGATATCCCAGCTGGTCGGGACGATACGGCGCCACTGACCGGTCAGGAACAACAGGGAGACATATACCAGACCGTTAACGATCCAGATGACGGTCACCAGCGCGTGCCATGCGCGGCCCAGACCAATCTGGGCTTTACCAGGCAGAGAAATCAGGGGAGACAGGGTGCGCTGGTCGTCGCGCGCCGTAAATTCACCGGGGACAGTCGAAACCTTGTCCTTGGTGAACTTGAGCCACTCAGAACCCGGGGTGCAGTGGTTGTTCCAGTACAGGCGGGGGTGAGAGGCGAGAACTTCCCAACCTGAACGAATCAGGAAGCCCATCATAATGAAATTGATAAAGTGCGTAATTCGGAGCCAGGACGGGAAGTCCAGCTCTACGCCACCAGTGCTCGCGGTGAGGAGTAGTTGGTGCATGATATTTCCTTCGGAAATGACTGTGTGTGCAGACAATCGTTAGGATTCAGTGCGAGGCCTTGAGATGTGATGTTAGAAATAATTACCCTTCTGACCCATATGATCCTCCTCAGTGATTGGGAGCCGCCGGGGGTATCGTCGCGGATACTCCCGAAAGGAGCACCTCCCGTGTGTGAGAGGGGAGGTGCGCCAGCTCCCGCTGGGGCGGAAGCGACTCTGTGTATGTATGTTGGTTTATGTGTGTTTCAGGGAAATTCCCTGTCCGCTTTCAATTTTATAGGACAAGGTGTCAATTGAGAAAGCTAAGACACGTCATGTTCTGTAATATTTGCATTAAAAATCCGAATTTAAGGAAGATTCTCATTTTCCCCCGATTTATCGGGGTATTCGGGCGCAAAAAACCCGCCGCAACCTCTATGGAGGATGCGGCGGGCTTTGACTCTATATGTGGGATGTATGTTGGTTTGCGGGGCTGTGACTGTCTGGCATTGTGTGTGGTTTTGTAAACCCAATCCCACATAGGGTTGAGGTGACTGTAAGCGGGATACCCCCTCAAAACAGCTTATTGACCCGCCCATGGAAGGCCGAAAAACAACCACAGCCCAGCCGTAGCTACTTCTGCGCAGAACCCCCTGCCGAGCCCTTATCCTTCTTCACCTCGGCGGCAGCCTCAGGCGAGGATTCAGAGGAGGTTTCGGAGGCGGTGCCAGCCTCAGAACCGGTAGCGGCATTGGAGGTAGCATCAGCCTGCGACTTTAGACGAACCACCGGAACCATGCCCGTGGCAAGCTTTGTCTGAGCATTACGCTGAGCCTTCAGCGCATTCATCTGCTCCTTACGGCTTGGCGCATGCTGAGAGGATTCAGCAGAACCAAACGCCTGACGAATACCCAACGCCCACAGCGGGAACAGCAGAACCGTCAGCGCGCCACCGGCAACCAGCAGCGACGCCGTGGACTTCTCGAGAAGACCCGAACTGGTCGCAATCTCCGTCACCGCCACAATAATCGGCAGACCCGCCGCCGAATACAACGCCAACTGCACCTTCTGCGCGCGAGTGGCCAACCCCGAACGGGTATCAAAGAAATGCTCCGCCAACAGCACCGGAACACCACGGCACAGCAGAATACCCACCACCACGGCAAGCAGACCCAAAGGATTAGCCACCACGGCAGACACATCAATGCCCATACCGCTGACCACAAAGAACAGCGGAATCATGAAGGTAAAACCAACCACCTCAAGGCGGTGAGTTATCATATGCAGAGCCGCCGGAGGGGTCAACGTACGCAGAATCAGGCCCGCCGCAAAGGCACCGAGCACCGCATCCAAATCAAAAAGGGCAGTACACATGATCAGGGTCGCCAGCAGGAACATCGCAAGACGCAGAACCGTCTGACCGGTCGTATTCGCCTCCGCAGCCATAATCTGACGCAGACCCGGCACATGCGCAAACAGACGGTGAGGAATCAGCGCCGTAATCACCGCAACCACCATAAACGCCAGCAGCACCACAAACGCCATACCCGGCGAACGCGAAGACAACAACAGCGAAATAGCGAAAACCGGCAGAAGCTCACCCACAGCACCGTGCACCAGCACCGCATTACCCACCCGCGTACCGGTAGCACCATGAGACTTCAACATCGGTAGCAGAGTACCCAACGCCGTGGAACTCAACGCCACACCCACCGCAATATACGTATTCAGCTCATGCGAGAACGACGTAATAACCGCCGCACCCGTCATGCCCAGAGCAAAGCACACCACCCATGTGGCAATAGCGCTATAACCCTGGCGGCTACGCAGCGAGGACACGTTAATTTCAAAGCCCGCAATCAAAAAGAGCATGCCCAAGCCCAGCTCCTTCAGCAGTGGGATACCGCCCTCACTGCTGGCAAGGTTGAGCATATTCGGGCCAATGAGCAGACCAAAAATGAGCAGGAAAACCACATCAGGGATCTTCTTACCCGTCAGGCGCGAAAGAATCGGTGATAGCAACGCAACCAACGTAATCCAGAAAATGGACACAAACTGGCCGCTATCGTGGCTCGACCCATCCGAAAGAGTCGTGCCCGACGCCAGAAGAGCACCAGAAGTCCCCCAATCCGTCAGAAAAAGAGGGGAAAAAGTCGAAAACATAAAACCTCAACGTGGTGTATGTACAGGTGGGGCGCGTACAGAAAAGTAATCCGGGGTGAAGCACTCGCGGGATGACCCCACCGTATAAGAACGTACCAATGGTACACACCCAACCTCGTGCAACAACACTTGAACAGCACTCACTAGGGGCAAGAGGTACCCGCCAGCGGCCGGGACAGAAGCGCCATGAGAGCAAAACCTCCGCGCCACCGCCCGAGCAGACTCAGCTTCCACCGTTACACTTAACACCTACGCCAGAGCATCCGGCACACACCACCGGATGCGGCAGATACCCTGGCAGGGCACACAGACTCTCAAACACGGCACTACAAGGAGCGAGGACATGGCAGCAGGGCGCACTCAACCCATCCCCACCGTCAGCAGCGGGACACGCGCCGCCTCCCTCGGAGGCACCCGACGCGACCTCGGCCTGGACCTCGCCCGCGCCTTCGCCGTGCTCAGCCTACTCATCCCCTTCGGATACTGGCTACAGCTGATCCCGGTCTCCTGGAAATTCTGGATTCCGCAGACCCTCGTACCGGCAGAACCGCTCTTCGCCGCAATCCTGGGCGCAGCCGCCTGGCGCTACGCCCGCACCGCGAACTTTCCCCAGCTCTTCGCCGGAACCATCGTGCGATTCCTCGCGCTACTGCTACTGGGCGTGGCGCTCATGCAGGGCATCACCTACCTTCCGCAAGCCGGCGTAACCGTACCGGCGCAGGGCTTCAGCTACACGCTACCCTTCGACATGCTCGTGCACCTGGCGCTACTTACCCTGCTCACCCTATTCGTCGTGCACCTGCCCCTGTGGGCGGTCGCCGCGCTGGCGGTGGTCGCCAGCCCCTTCATCACCTGGACCTACACGCTCCTCACGGATGTAGCCGCCCGGGCCGACCAGTGGACCGCCGTGCAGCTGCCCTTCCTCGCAAGCCACGGCGTCAACCACGCGCAGAGTGCACAGCTCATCTGGGTCATGTGCCTGGGCATCGTGCTCGTTCGCCTCTACGACAACCTGCAGGCAAAGCTCGCAATCCCCGTGGTACTCGCCGTGCTGGCGCTCGCCGTCTACCGCACCTTCAACCCCTACACCGAGCTGGGATTCCTCAACAGCCCGCAGGTGCTGCTCACCCTGAACCTGGCGGCAACCCTGTACTTCTGGGCAGAATGTGCGCGGCTGCTCTCCGCGCAGGCGGGAATGCTCACCCCGATCGCTCGCCTGGGCCAGATGTCGTTGAGCGCATCCATTGTGTTGAGTGGAATCATCATCTACACAGGTCCCACCGTTAAGGCTCTCACCGCGGGTGAGCACTACGTCGCCACCGGAGGCTGGGGCACCGCCGTGTACTGGAGCGCCTTCCTGCTGCTCGGCTCCGCAATCGCCCTGGGCTTCTGCACCCTCTGGGCGCGCATGGCACGCTCCGTTGCCGGACGCGGCCCCCTGGAGGCGATTCTCGCCCTCATCTCCGGGCGCGGCTAAGCGGGCTGAAGAACATAACCTAGAGCCACAACCTAGAAAGCGGCCCTTTACCTGCGTATCCGAACAGGTAGAGGGCCGCTTCTATGTACTCAACATCTGCGGCAGAATCTGCGCCAGAGATGCTGCGGGTACGGGCAAAACTATTGCGGGTACGACAAAGCCCCGGTCCAGCGGACCGGGGCTAGTTGTCGGGATGACAGGATTTGAACCTGCGACCTCGTCGTCCCGAACGACGCGCGCTACCAAGCTGCGCCACATCCCGATGTTGACCTATCAGCGAATACCGTAGGCAACTCACCTAGGATAACCCAAAAAAATTTAGAACGCAACACAGCGGCACGCCACCGGTCGGGGAGAAGCACATAAAGGTTCTACGCTTCAGCCTCCTGAACCTGATTCAGCTCATCCCAGGAGGCGTACATCGCCGCAAAACGACCGCCGGAGGTAATCAGTTGCTGCGGGGAGCCATCCTCCACCACGGAGCCCTCATGAATTACCAGCACACGATCAGCGCCCAGAACCGTCGAGAGGCGATGTGCAATCACCAGCGCCGTACGCCCCGCCAACACGGTTCGTAGCGCCGCCTGCACCGCGCGCTCACTCGGAATGTCCAGCGAAGCCGTCGCCTCATCCAGAATCAGCACCCGCGGATTCGCCAAGAACACGCGAGCAAAGGACACCAGCTGACGCTGACCCGCCGACAGAGTAATACCGCCACGACCCAGCTGCGACTCGTAGCCCTCACGCAGACGCTCAATGAACGCATCAGCGCCCACCGCCTTCGCGGCAGCCTTCACCTGCTCATCGGTCGCCTGCGGGTTACCCATGCGGATATTCTCCAGAATCGACGCGGAGAACAGGAACACCTCCTGGGTCAGCATGAGTACCTCACGGCGCAGCTGCACATCCGCCAGCTGGCGAACATCCACGCCGTCAATACGCACCTGACCGGCTGAAACATCGTAGAAACGAGCCACCAGCTTAGCAATCGTCGACTTGCCGGCACCCGTAGCACCCACCAGCGCCACGGTCGTACCCGGCTCAATGCGCAGGCTCGTCTCCTTCAACGCGTGACGATCCGAGGTGTACCCAAAGACCGCCGAATCCAGCTCCACCAGGGCGCCGCGAACAGTGCCGCTCACTCCGCCAGTAGCAGACTCATCGGCAGACTCGGTTGCAGGCTCTACAGCCCGCTCATGCGGATGCTCCGGCTCAGCAACCTCCGGCTCCTCAGCCAAGAACGACGACAGCTTCTCCAACGCAGACATTGCCGACTGGAACATGTTGTAGAACTCAGAGAGCTGCATGACCGGCTCAAACACGCGGTTCGCATAAATCACCAGCGCCAGCAAGGTACCAATCTGCATGGTGCCGCCCAGCACCGCATAACCACCCAGCACCAGTGCACCGGCAATAAATAGATTGCCCAATAACGTTAGGGTTGGGGCATAAACACCGAAAATCTTAATCGAATCCATCACCGCCAGGCGGTAACGCTCCGCCGCCTGAGCGTACTCGGTGCGCATCCGCGCCTCCGCACCAAACGCCTTCACCGCGCGGATACCCGTAAAAGTCTCCACAAAACGGCTCGTCAAATGCGCAGACTCGGTACGCATCGTACGGAAAACCGGCACCGCAGCCTTCTGGAACCAGCGCGTCAAGAAGTAAATCGGCACGCCCATGACCAGCATGAACAGACCAATACGCCAATCCAGAAGGAAAATAGCGACCGCAGAAATCACCATGGACAGCAAGGTAATCGCCAACTGGCTGATGCCGCTGTCCAAGAAGCTGCGGACCGTATCAATATCGCTGGTCAAACGCGAAATGACCTTGCCCGAGGTGTACCGCTCATGGAACGACACGCTCAGCGACTGCGCGTGACGGAATACCCGCTTACGCAGGTACACCACCACGCCCAGCGACACGCGCACTGTGTACGCCACGTTGACCCACGAGAAAATCGCGGTCACCGCGGTAGCCACCACGAAGAACGCCAGCAAAGTGAGCAGGGGAGAGGCGTCACCCTGCCTGAGCGGCTCAATGGAACTATCCAAAACGCGGGCAATCAGAATCGGCGCAATCGCCGAGGAACCCGACACCAAAAGCACAGAAATAATCGACAGAGCCAACGCCCCACGGTGCGGGCGCAACATCTGGCGCAGCAGAGCCATCGAACGTTCACGAGTCTCCGCGCGCTCCTGCGGGCTCAACTCCTCCCGCCGCTCTGCCGGACCATGATGGGCCATTAGCCCTCCTCCATCGTCATCAGCTGACGGTACTGTTCCGAAGAGTCCATCAGCTCAGCGTGAGTACCCTCAGCGACCACGGCACCATCAACCATCAGCAGCACGCGGTCCGCCAACGCGACGGTGGAGGGGCGGTGCGCCGTCAGCAGGGTCGTAGCGCCGCCCAGACCATCCAGACCCTCACGCAGGCCGGTAATAATACGCTCCTCGGTGTTCACATCCAGCGCCGAGAACGGGTCATCCAGCAGCAGCACGGAGGGGCGCTTCGCCAAAGCACGCGCCAACGACAGACGCTGACGCTGACCACCCGAAAGGCTCAGACCCTCCTCACCAATGACGGTATCCAGACCCTGCGGAAGCTCCGCCACGAAATCGCACGCAGCCAGCTGCAACGCGGTGTTCAGGGTCGCCTCCAGCTCTTCCTGGCTCGGGTAGTCCTCATCCTCGGTGCCGCGCTCGTACTGCTCGGCAACGCCCATCAGTACGTTCTCGCGGACCGTGCCAGAGAAGAGCACCGCCTCCTCAAAGACGAACGCGGTCTGGGCGCGTACCTCCTCAATGGACATGTCAGCGGTATCTCGGGTGCCAAAACGCAGGGAACCGGAGGTCGGCTCGTAGAAACGCGGAACCAGCGACAGTACGGTCGACTTGCCGCTACCGGTTGCACCCACCAGCGCCAGAATCTCACCCGGGAAGACCTTGAAATTTACGTCTTTCAGCACGGAAACCTCGGGTGCCTTCACCTCAGAGTTTGCGCCGGTATCCTCTGCAGGTGCTTCGGCAGCATCGTAGCTGAACTGAACGTGATCGAAAGTGACAGACACTGCGCCACCGCTGGGGTACTGCATAGTTTCCTTCCCGGAGTCGCCCTCGGCAGACACTCCAGCTACTGTTGACGAATCAGAAGCACCCTGCGGATGCTCGGGCCCAGACACAGCCTCGGAGCCACGAACCAGCGGCACCGCCTCAAAGCCGGGCTCATCCATAACCTCGTTGTGGCGTTCGAGCGCCACCTTATAGCTCAAATAGGCAGACATCAGCGCGGTCGAGCGCGTCACATGGCTGAGTACGGTCGTCTGCACCGCAAAGTAGGCGGTCATCGCGCCCAGGCTCAAGGTGCCCGCCGCAACCTGTGAGGCGCCCACGGCCAGCGCCACCGCCGTGGAGACACCCACAATCAGGCCCTGGTACAGGGCAACACGAGCCACCAGCATCGACCTGCCGTACTCGCGCACCTGCAGGGCATCTACCGACTCGGAATATTCCTGAATCTGCTCGGGGGAGCGGCCCAGCGCCTTAATCACGCGGATGCCGCGCACCGACTCCTCAATGCGGGTGGAGAGGTCGCCCGTCATCTGCTGAATCTCATGTGAAGCGCGGTAGTACTTGCGGGTGAAGTTCACCAGCGACAGCACCAGAATCGGCACGGTCACCACGAACACCAGCGCCAGCGACGGCGAAGAACGCAGCATGAAGAAGCCACCGACCAGGAACATCACCACAACAGTCAGCATCTGAACAATACCGAAAGACAACCAACGGCGAATCGTCCCCAAATCGCTCATGGAACGGGTCAGCAACTGACCGGAGGGCCAACGATCCAGCAGAGAAAGCGGGGCACTGAGCAGGCGGTCAAAAAAGTTCATGCGCATGGACAGCTCAATCGTGGAGGTCGGGTCCACAATCAGCCAGCGCCTCCAATACATGAAGGAGGCGTGCGCAATACCCAGCAGAAGCACCAGGCCGCCGGCAATCCAGATGGCGCTCTCAGTGGTGCTCTGCGAGAGATGATCCACAATAATCTGCAACATCTGCGGGATGGAAATCTCAAGAGCACCGGCGCCGAATGCGACGAGCAGACCCACGCCCCAGCGCACACGAATCGGACGCGCATACGCGGCGAGGGTGCGCGGGGCACGCTGACCGTGCGCGTAGTCGATCGGGTCGGGGGTCGGCTCGCTCGCCGTCTCCAGGAAAGGATTACGGCGGCGCTTAGCCGTGTGTGCTGTAGAAGCCTCAGACATTAGGGACGACCACCCGCCGAGGTAGCGGAGGCGCCCTGCCCCTTATCACGAGCCGTGAGGGTCACCAGGATTGCCTCCGGTGGGCAGAACAGACGCACCGGCGCAAAACGAGAGGTACCCAAACCGGCAGAAACCTGAACCGGAATACCGGACTGCTCACTGACACCCTTCGCACGCGAAGGCGGCAAATCGCAATTGCTGACCAGGGCATGACCGCCGGGCAGACAGACCTGACCGCCGTGCGTATGACCGGCAAAAATGGCCTGCGCACCGTCCTGCACGAAGCGGTGCAGGGTACGCATATAAGGGGCGTGCGCCACGCCGATACGGACGCTCGGCTCCTGCCCCTCATCGAAGGCACCGGGAGCGAATCCGGGGTGCTCATCGTAACGCAGGTGCGGGTCATCCACACCGGAGAACTCCAGGCGCAGACCTTTGAGATTCAGCGTATCGTAGCGATTGATTAGACCCGTCCAGCCGCGCGACTCGAAGGCGTCGTGCATCCGCTCAATGGGCAGGGCCACGCGCGAGCCTTCCTCAATCATCTGCGGGGTGCGCGGCTGCCACAGGTAGCGCGCCGGGTTCTTGAAGACGGGTGCGAAGTAGCAATTGGAGCCGGGCACGAACACGCCGGGGAAGTCCATGAGCGGGTCGAGTGCCTCCAGCAGTGGGCCCATACCGTCCACGTGGGAGAGGTTATCACCCGTGTTCATCACCAAATCCGGCTCCAGGGCAGCCAGCGAGTGCATGAAGTCAATCTTCTTCTGCTGGCCCGGAATCATGTGCATATCCGAAATATGCAGAATCCTAAAGTCGGGGCTCCCGGCGGGCAACACCGGCAGGGACTCGGTGCGGAGCTGAAAATTATTCAGCTCAATAAAGTGCCCATACGCCGCCGTGGCGGCCCCCAAGGCTGCAGTGGCGGCTACCGCCCCCGCTACCTTCTTCAGGAGCGGGGAGGAGCCGCGTGCGCCGGGGACCGCCACGGGGACGCGGGCGTTGACAGCGTTTTCACACATTATCAATCGCCTTTCAGGCTTCAGCTGGTGAGCTGTGATTCTAGCTGTACGACAGAATCTTATCGCTGGGGGTGGTGAAGTCCTTCGTGTTGTACTTCGGTGCGATCGTCTTCATGAACGACTGCCACTGTGCACCCGCATAGGTTGCACCATCGACGTACTCGAGGACTCGACCGTTAATACCCACACCGTTCAGGGAGCGGAAGCCGAGGTTGTTAGAACCAACCCAAGACGCGGTGGACAGGCCACGAGTGTAGCCAACCTGCCAGGTCTGGGAGGAGTTATCGTTCGTACCGGTCTTCGCAGCCGAACCGTTCGGAAGACCAATACCGCGCTGAGAAGCGGAACCGCCAGGCTGGATAACGCCCTTCAGAACCCAGCTGACACCGTTCGCGATGTCCGGATCCAGGACCTGCTCGCACTGGTTCTGGTATTCCTTCATGGTTTCACCGTTGGTCTTGGTGATCTTCTCAATCGGGCGCGGGGTGCAGTACTTACCCTCAGAAGCGAAGATAGCGTACATGGATGCGCTGGTCAGCGGGGAGATACCGTACTTGGTACCACCAATGTTGGTACCCAGGTCGGGGATGCTGTGCAGCGGTTCGCCGGTACCGTCCAGGGCGTGCATCTTGATGGACAGGTCGTGCACATCGCACAGGTCAATCTGGGAGAGCATGCCGTACAGGTACGAGTTCAAGGACTGGCGAATACCGTACGCAGCGGTACCGTAGGTCAGACCGCCGTTCACAGCGTTCTTGTAGGACCAGCCGTTCGGCTGACCGGTGTAGTAGTACTTACCGCCCTCGTAGCACTTGGCGTTCCAGCCGAAGCTGGAGGGCCAGAAGAGCTGGGTACCGTTCACGGTGGCGTTCGCACCGTGGCCGCTCATGAGCCACTGGGCCAGAATAATCGGTTTGAAGGTAGAGCCGGGCTGGAAGCCGGGGGTACCACCGTACGCAGCATCAACGTTGTAGTTGTACTCGGTCTTGGAGTGGTCGTTTGCGTCTGCGGGGCTACCGAGCTCGGTGTTCTGTGCCATCGCGATGACGCGGCCGGTGCCGGGCTCAACACTGGTCAGCGCGGAGTTCACGTCGTTCCAGTTGGTTGCTGCCGGCTGGGTGGAGTCCACAGCCTGCTTTGCCGCGGTCTGAGCCTCGGGGTTCAGGGTGGTGATTACCTTCAGGCCGCCACGCTTGATGGCGGTGTTACGCAGCTCAGCGGTTGCGCCGAGGGACTCATCCTGCAGCAGGTAGTTGACCACATAACGGCAGAAGAACGCCTTGTCGCCTGCCAGGGAGCAACCCTGGGACTTGGTGTGGACGTTGAGCTTAATGTCGCTGGCGATGGCGTCGCTGTATTCCTTGTCGGAAATCTTGCCGTCGCGGAGCATGGTGCCCAGAACGATGTCGCGGCGTTCACGGGCGAGTTCGGGGTTCACGGTCGGGTCGTACACGTTCGGTGCCTGCACCAGACCAGCCAAAAGGGCGGACTGTGCCACGTTCAGGTCCTTAGCGGAAATACCCCAGTAGTACTGTGCAGCAGCCTCAACACCGTAGTTCGAACCACCAAGGTTCACGATGTTCAGGTAGCCTTCAAGGATTTCGTCCTTGGACTTGTTCTGCTCCATAGAAATCGCAAGCTTCATCTCGCGAATCTTTGCAGCGTACGTCTTGTTACCGTTCAGGGTTGCGGTAGCGTCCTCACCACGAGCCACAGCGGAGTCAACAATGAGGTTGTTAACGTACTGCTGGGTCAGGGTGGATGCACCCTGACGGCGGCCGCTGTTGGAGTTAATGATGTTGTTCAGGAACGCACGACCAATACCGATAGCGGAGACCGCACCGTGGTTGTAGAAGTCACGGTCCTCCACTGAGACGATAGCGTCCTTCATGTGCTGAGAAATCTGATCCAGCTTGACCGGTTCACGGTTCTCTTCGAAGAAGGTCGCGATTTCGGTCTTACCATCAGCAGCGTAAATAGTAGAAGGACGGGAGGAAATGCCATCGGCAATGTCGTCAGGAAGGTCCTGGAACCATGACATCGACGCGTTCGCGACCATACCGGCACTCACTGCCGGGGGTACGACAATAATTGCCGCGAGGAAACCGGCAATCACGCTGAACGCGAGGAACTGCAAAAAATCTCCCGGGCGGCGACGCGCACGGGTTTTCTTAGATGAAGCCATTCATTCAGTTTATCCCATGAAGCTGTGAGAGAAAGCCCGTCTCGCCGCCCCACAGGGAGGTGGGCGCCTCAGCCCTGAGAATAAAGCCCCAAAAAGCCCCGGACATTGACCGAAACCATAGTGAATCCCTTTTACTTATTCGACCCTGAAAGCTAGGCTAGAGGGTATGAAGAAATGGGAATACGCAACTGTACCGCTGATGATCCACACGACCAAGGCAATCCTCGACAATTGGGGTGAAGATGGCTGGGAGCTCGTCACCGTGCTACCCGGTGCCTCCGCACCTGCCGGTGCAACCCCCGCATCGAACATGGTCGCTCCGACTCAGGGCAACCCCATCGCCTACTTTAAGCGCGAGAAGGCTGACTAAGAGCAGCGTACCCGGCGGTCACCTCGCTATCCCGGCTTTCCTTTAACTAGGGGAGCGCGGGAATAGATGAGGAAGGCCGCCGGTTAGCCGTTTAACAGCTGCCTGAATATCAGTAGCGTTTAGATTTACGGCATTTCCCCTATCACCGTTTGGGTGCCATCACCCGCCATCCTTCTGGAGTAATCATGACTGAATCCCGTATTGAAGCACGTATCCGCGAACTCGGTTACGAACTGCCCGTAGCACCCGCCCCCGTTGCCGCATACGTTCCCGCGGTGACCTCCGGCTCCTACGTGTACACCTCCGGCCAGCTGCCCTTCGTTGAGGGCGCCCTACCCGAAACTGGTAAGGTGTCCGACTCCGGTGCTGAAGGCTTCGTGACCCCCGAGAATGCGAAGAAGTACGCGGGTATCAGCCTGCTCAACGCCCTGGCAGCGGTCAAGTCCGTCATTGGCGACCTGGACCGCGTGCAGCGCGTCGTGAAGGTTGCCGGCTTCGTGGCATCCGAGGTGAACTTCACCGCTCAGCCCGCCGTCATTAACGGTGCCTCCGAACTGCTCGGCGAAATCTTCGGTGAGGCAGGCCAGCACGCCCGCTCCGCCGTCGGCGTTCCCGTTCTTCCCCTGGACTCGCCCGTAGAGGTCGAGATCATTGTTGAATATGTCTAATCTGTACACCGGCGCGCTGCCGCTGTCTGCTATTCGTGCTGCCCAGGCTCAGCGGGCAGCACAAAGTGGCGCCCAAAAGACGGTGAACGGTATCGACGGTCACGGATCCGGCGAATCGCAGGATATCAAGACTCTGCCCCTGCCGGTGCAGGAACGCCGCTTCGGCACCCCCACCCCGGCTGAGGGCGTGGAACGCCCCCGCATGTTTACCGGCCGCCAGTCTGCGGCTAACCCGCGAACCTCCTGCATCCAGCGTCTCTACACGATTCCCGAGTTCATGCGCACCGCAGCCGAAAGTTGGCGTGAAGGCGGTAACGAAGGTGCGACCGGCTGTACGATGCGCCAGGCGGCATCCGTCATTTTTGTGCGCGATGGTGACAACGGCCTTGAAACGATTCTGACCTACCGCCCCGGCACCTCGCCGTTGGGCGTGGTGGCTTTCCCCGGTGGTACGGCTCTTCCCGGTGATGATGAGGCGGCCTCCTGGGTCGGCCCCGGCGCCGAATACTGGGAAGAACAGTTCCACTTCTCTGACGTTACTCAGGCGCGCCGCAGCGTCATGGCTGCCATCCGTGAGTCCTTCGAAGAGACCGGCATCCTACTTGCCGGTGAGGACGACCAGGACGTGGTGGAGCGCTCCAGCACTCCCGAGCTCATGAGCTGGCGTGAAGCGGTTGCGGCACAGGACAAGAGCTTCTCAGACTTTCTGACCTCCAGTGGTTTGAGCGTGCGCGCCGACCTGCTGCGCCCCGTGGCGCGTTGGCAGTCTCCGGACTTCTTCCTCAAGCGTTACGACATTGCCTACTTCACCACGGCGCTACCCGTAGGCCAGGACCCGAAGCTGCTGCTCGGTAAGGGTGTGTGGGGCGACTGGCTGAACGTGCGTGAACTGCTCGAAGCTAAGGACACCAGCGAACTGGGCGACCGCATCGGTCAGTCCAATACGGTGGGCCGTACCCTCGACCAGCTCATCACCCCCGGCGTGATGTGCCTACTCGAATCGCTGGCAAAGGCCCAGACTTCCGTGGCGTGGCTGTCGAAGCGCCGCAAGATTGAGGTGAAGAAGCCCGTGCTCGTCACCCACAACGGCGCGTGCATGCTCTCCTTCACCGAGGTGGTTCCGGCTACCACCGGTTCCATCTACACCGGCGCAACGGGCGTGCTCTAGCGAGCTGCCGCCTACACTTGCTTTCGAGATGAAGCGTTAAAGAAATCAGGAGCCGTTTCCCCATGCAGAGGGAAATGGCTCCTGATTTATTTTAAGTCGTGCGTCTTTCAGCGAGGGCGTCCTAGAATGCCCTAACTCAAAGAGACCTTAGCGGGAACGCTGGCGCAGACGGGGCAGGTCCAGAATGACAACTGCGCGTGCCTCCAGGCGAATCCAGCCGCGAGAAACGAACTCGGCAAGAGCCTTGTTCACGGTCTCGCGGGATGCGCCAACCAGCTGTGCCAGCTCTTCCTGAGTCAGCTCGTGAGCAACGAGCACGCCGTCGGTTGCGGGGCGGCCGAAGCGGTCAGCCAGGTCCAGCAGCGCCTTAGCGAGGCGGCCGGGAACGTCGGAGAAGACCAGGTCAGCCAGTGCCTCGTTAGCGTGGCGCAGGCGGCGAGCCAGAGTCTTAATAACCTGATCGGAGATCGAAGGATCCAGCTGCTGCGCGCGCTTGAAGGACTCGTGCTTGATGGCAGCCAAGCGGGTCTCAGAAACAGCCACAGCGTTGGTCGAACGGGGCGAAGGATCGAAGAGAGCCATCTCGCCGAAAACATCACCGGGACCCATAATCGCGACCATGTTCTCGCGGCCGTCAGCGGCGGTGCGGCCCAGCTTGACCTTACCGGAGAGCACAGCGAAGAGCTGGTCGTCCTGGTCACCCTCGTAGAAAAGGACAGCGTTGCGGGAGAGGTCAATCTCCTGAATGTCATCGGTCAGCAGAGCGAAAGCTGCGTCGTCGAGGTTAGCAAAGAGAGGGGTACGACGGAGGATCTCGAGATCCATAAAGTTCTCCTAGATATGAGGTGATGAGCCGAAGCTCGTAAATGTTCAGTGAGTGAGCCCGAACCGGTGTCATGCGTCTCAACATCTGAAATGTGAGAAGGCTCAAGCTAGTGTGACATATTCAACTGATATGAGCGTACCCTAAAAAAGCGCTTTATGCATTCCGATAGGGCGAGCTTTACAGCAAAAGTTATTTCTTCCGAGAAAATTCAAAGCTTACCCACAGGTTCAGCACCTAATATCAGGCATTCAGGTGTGTACTTTTTTCGGTACCAAGCACGCAGACACCCTCATGACCAGGAGGCGCACCGCCTCCACCACGGTACGATGCGACGAGGCAGAAACCCGAGCCCAAAAACCCCGGGAACACAAGCCCGCCGCATCCACCACTGGGTGTTAACGCGCCGCCACACTCACCGGGCACAGCCCGCACCAACCACAATGGGCACACCGTGACCATTTCTACCCACCAAGGAGGCAATTAGTCGTGACGACTGGCATCAACCTGCTTGATATTGCTATCCCCATCATCCTGCTGCTCTACTTCCTCGCCGGAGTCCGCAGCGGATTCTTCACCACCCTCGGAACCTTCCTGGGCCTGGGGCTGGGCGTCTGCGCCGCAGCCTGGCTCGTGCCCCTCGCCGTGGCATCCGTGGGATCCCAGTGGAGCCTCATTACCGCCGTCGGTGTGCTCGTCATCTGCCTGACCATCGGACAGTGGCTCGGTATCCTTGCCGGGCGCACCATCCGCCGCGTCACCGACATCACCCCGCTCAAGGGCGTAGAACGCTTCTTCGGCGGCGTGCTGAACCTTGCCGCCTGCGCCCTGGTCATGGTCGTGCTGACCATCTCCATGCGCACCGTACCCATCCCGCAGCTCAACACTGCGCTCAGCGACTCCAAGACCCTCTCCTGGATGGTCGCCTCCACCCCCGAGGTCGTCAAGGACCGCATCAACACGGTACGCAATGACGTGCTCGCCTTCGGAACCATTCCGGAAGTCAGTCAGCTCATCGCCCCCGAAACCAGCGCCCCCACCGAGACCGTAGAATCCGCGGCACTGGACCAGGCAGCAGCCTCCGTCGTTGAGATTCTGGGCGCCGCAGAGCAGTGCGGCTACACCTCCACCGGCTCCGGCTTCGTAGCGGATAACGGCCTGGTCGTCACCAACGCCCACGTGGTCGCCGGCGTGACCTCCCCGGTCGTACAGGACTCCCGCGGCCGCACCTGGCCCGGCACCGTCGTCTACATGGACACCGAACAGGACCTCGCCTTCATCAGCGTTCCAAAGCTACCGCTCGAACCGCTGACCATCGGCACCAACGCCACCGCAGGTAGCCTCGTAACCTTCATGGGCTACCCCAAGGGCGGCCCGTTCAAGGCGTTGCCCGCCACCGTGCAGGGCATCGGCAATACCCAGACCATCGACGCCGACACCGGCCGCGCCAACGCCATGCGTCAGGTCTACCAGCTGGCAGCCGACGTGCAGCACGGCAACTCCGGCGGCCCCGTCCTCGACGAAAACGGCAACGTGGTCGGCGTGATCTTCGGTAGGGCAACCACCGGCCAGACCGGCTACGCCATCACCGCAAGCACCCTCAAGCAGGCACTGGCCGAAGGCGGCGACAATACCGCCGCAGTCTCCACCGGCACCTGCCGCAAGTAACTAGCCGCTAAATAGCGATAAAAGTTCAGGCTCCCGCCCTCACACGAGGAACGGGAGCCTGAACTATTTAACGAAAGGAGGCGGCGCGCTGTTATTCCGCGAAGCGCTGGGCTATTCCGCCAAATGCTGCGTTGTTATTCCGCCAAATGCTGCGCCAGGAAATCAACCGCCATGACATAGCCGTACGCACCCGCACCGGCAATCACCGCAGTAGCCTGCGGCGACACAAACGAATGATGACGGAACTCTTCGCGGCGATGCACATTCGACAGATGCACCTCAACAACCGGAAGCTCAGCCGCCTCCAGCGCATCGTGCAGCGCCACCGAAGTGTGCGTGTACGCCGCCGGGTTGATAATAATCGCCGCGCCACGAGTACGAGCACGCTGAATCTCATCCACCAGCGCACCTTCATGATTCGACTGCATAAACTCAACATCAAAACCATGATCCGCCGCGCGCTCACGCACCATACGCTCAATATCGTGCAGAGTGGTGTAGCCGTACACCTCGGGGCGGCGCTGCCCAAGCAGGTTCAAATTCGGTCCATTAAGCACAAAAATCGTATCTGACATAAAACCAGTGTGGCACAGCCGGCGCCCGCTGAGCGCTAGTCGGCGCGAACTGCCCAAAAAAGATGAGACACAGAAAATGATGAGAAGCGAGCCAAGTACGGTGAACCTCGCTACCGCCCGCACCCCCAAGCCCGGTACCCTCGCGCTATGACCGAGAATGCCACCCGCACCGAAGTAGAGAACACCGCGGCAGAAAATAACGCGGCTGAGAACAACACGGCAGAGAACACCGAATCGCTCCTACAAATCCGATTCGTTCCCGAATTCAAAGCCGCAGCCGCCGCACGCCGCCTCAACGCACGCGCACCCGAAAGCCACCTCGCCACCGTGCGCCGCGCCCGCAAAATCAACCGCATCCTCGGCGAAACCTACCCCTACGCCGTTGCAGAACTCGACTTTGACAACCCCTTCGAGCTACTCATCGCCACCGTGCTCTCGGCACAAACCACCGACGTGCGCGTCAACTCCGTCACCGGCGCACTCTTCGCACGCTACCCGGACGCTGCCGCGCTCGCCTCCGCACGCACCGAAGAGGTCGAACCCTACATTCAGTCCCTCGGCTTCTACCGCGCCAAGGCACGCTCCATCGTCACCCTCTCCCAGCAGCTCGTAGAACGCCACAATGGGCAGGTTCCCTCAACCCTCGAAGAGCTCGTAGAACTCGCTGGAGTTGGCCGCAAAACTGCGAACGTGGTCCTCGGAAATGCCTTCGACGTGCCCGGACTGACCGTAGACACCCACTTCGGTCGCCTCGCCCGCCGCATGGGATTCACCACCGCAGACGCCCCCGAAGCAGCCGAAAAAGACGTCGCCGAACTCATCGAACGCAAAGACTGGACGCTCTTCTCACACCGCATGGTCTACCACGGCCGCCGCATCTGCCACGCCAAAAAGCCCGCCTGCGGCGTATGCCCCGTCGCCGACCTCTGCCCGTCCTATGGAGCCGGGGAGACGAACGAACAAGCAGCACGTAAACTCATGAAATACGAAATGGCACCCGGCCGAGAAGACCTGCACCTGCGATTCCTGCAGGGCGCAACCCGCCGCGAACTCATGGCAGAAGGCTACCCGCTCAGCGCCTAACGGTGTCTGAACCAGCCTGGAATGCAGCCGCACAGAAGAGAGGTACACAGATGAGCGCACCCGAGCAGTCGGTACAGTCCGAACAAGCGGTACAGCCCGAACAGGCGGGACAGGATGCACAGCACCCCGCCCAGCAGGCACTGGCGGCTCTCGCAACAGGCGGCGTGGAATTCGATGTGCAAGCCTTGCTACGCAGCGCACCCGCCAGCCCCCTGAGCAAAGAAGCCGCCGTGCTGATTCTCTTCGGCGTGCTCGACAACTCGCCCTCCACCGGCGAATTTGAAGGCTGCCCCGAAAACGTCAGCGCCGACCTAGATGTACTACTCCTCGTGCGTGCCGCAACCCTACGCTCACACGCCGGTCAGCCCGCCTTCCCCGGCGGCAAAATCGACCCCGAAGACTACGCGCTCGCCGAAACCACCGGCGAACCTGTCGTCCACATCGCCGCCCTGCGCGAGGCGGTCGAAGAAACCGGGCTTGACCCCGCCGGCGTGCAGATCCTCGGCCAGCTACGCACCCTGCCGCTACCCATCAGCAACTTCATGGTCACCCCCGTCATCGGCTGGTGGAACAGCCCCGTGCCCGTCGAAGTCGTCGACCACAACGAGTCGGCGTTCATCGCCCGCGTGCCCGTGCGTGATTTGCTCAACCCCGCCAACCGGCACACCGCCTACGTCAAACGCGGCCGCACTTCACACCGCACCCCCGCCTTCGAGGTGCGTATGCCCGGCGGCGAAGAATTCACCGTGTGGGGATTCACCGCAATTCTGCTCGACCGGATCTTCGACTCGCTCGGCTGGACCGTGCCCTGGGATACGAAAAAGATGCGCCCGGCACCCGGCTACGGGGAATAACTACGAGGAGTAAAACCGACCGGAATAAGTGCCCGACCAGCGGATATGGTGCGCAGAATAGTGCGCAGATGGGGGCGGCAGGTAGCTTGAATGAAGCTACCTGCCGCCCCTATTTTCACTAGTGCGCGGTTATGTGTCGCTGACGTGCCGTTTACTTGCCGCTGATTATTTACCGCCGATTATTTACCGCCGATTATTTGCCGTCCGCGTAGTTGCGCACCCGCGCCACCGACACCGGAAAATCAACCGGCACCCGACCGAAGAGCAGACGCGCCGCCTCCGCAGCGCCCTCACGCACAATACGCTCCACGCGATCGGCCTCCAGCTCGGGACCGCACAGCAGAAGCTCATCGTGCAAAAAATACACAATGCGGGTGCGCATCGGCATACCAAAAATCCGCTCCGACAACAGACGAGAACGCACCGCGCCCATCCAACACAGAGCCCACTCCGCCGCCGTACCCTGCACAATAAAATTGCGGGTCATACGCCCGTGCGCACGCGCAGTCGACACCGCACGCGACTCAGCCGCCGGCGAAGACCGATCAGCCACAATCTCACGGAAACGCTCATCCACCGGCGGGGACGTACGACCCAAAAAAGTCGTCACCTGACCGCCCGACTCACCAATACGAGCCGCACGCTCCGTAAACTCCATCGCCTGCGGAAAAAGCGCCGCCACATGCGGCAACAGGGCACCAATCTCACCGCTACGGCCGCCATACATAATCGCCAGCATGCCCACCTTTGCGTGGGAACGCTCCGTCAAACCCACACCCTTCAGGCGCGCCAGCTCGGCAATACCCGCATACAGGTCAGCGCCACGACCCGCCGAAGCGAGCGCCTCATCACGGCTCAACGCCGCCAGAATGCGCGGCTCAATCTGCGCGCCATCCGTCACCGTCAGCACCTGACCCTCCGGCGCCTGCACCGCCTGACGAATCTCCGCAGGCAGCTGCAACGCACCACCGCCGGAAGCGCCCCAGCGCCCGGTCGCGGCGCCACCCACCTCAAGATGCGGGCGGAATACACCCTCAGAAACCCAGGTATCAGCCCAGGTCCAGCCGTTAGCAGTCCAAATGCGGTACAGCTTCTTATAGCGCAGAATCGGGTCAATCAGCGCCCAACGCTTTTCCCGCTGAGCCGGAATCGCATCCGCCCAGCTCTTCAACTCCCACGAACGCGTAGACTTCACCGAAACCCCCGCAGACTGCAGAGCCCGCAAAAGATCCTGCGGCGAATCCGGGTTCAACGACGGCATAAACAGCATGCGCTGAATCTGCTCCGCCAACTCCTGCATCTTCTGCGGACGCTCCCCGGGTGCCGGGCGCGGACCCAACAACTCGCACAGATGCTCATGATGCGCCTGCACATTAAACGGGATGCCGTAATAGCCAATCTCAGCCGCCACCAACGCACCGGCAGACTCAGCCGCCGCCAAAAGACGCAGCCGCTCCGGATGCCTCGACGCACCGATAGCGCGCGCCTGCGCCAGCCACTCACGCATCAGCACACGCACCACCGGATGCTCCGGCAATAGAGTCACCGGGCCCGCCGCCAACTGCGGGGCAAAAGGCTCATGAGGCGCCGCCTCAAGGAAATCGGGGGAGGAATCTGCGGGGGACTGGGTGGTGTTGGTAGCGGGCATACTCAAAAAGTCCGCGCCGAACAGCTCCTCCTGACCCTGAATCTGCCGCGCCACCGGCAGGTACCCCTGAGGCTCGGCCGCCTCACGCACATCAGAAAGATCCAGCACCGGGCTGTACTCCACAAAACCGCTCGGATGCGTAGCGGCAGTCACCAAAATTCGCTGCACCAGACGCAAATCATGGCACAGATGCACCCGTACCCCGCGACGCAGAAGCAGCGGGTCAACGTGGCGGGTATCAGCCCAAATCCAGCGGGGAAAACGCGCCTGCGCCGAATCTGCCGCCTGCCGCTCCACCTCTCGCACATACGCTGGAAGATTCGCCGCACTCACCCGATCCGCCCGCGTAATCCGCGGAATAAAGGTCGGGTCCTGCAACTGCTCAGCGGTCGGCGTCGAAAAATGAAAAGCACCCCACGAGGTCACCGGTTGAGCACCGCGCGACGACGCACCCGCGGCAATAGCCGACGTGACCGGGTGCGCGGGGGTGCCGGTCTGGGCGGTAATATCCGCGCCGGTGGCAGGACTGAGCAGAACGTACATTCTTCCATTATCGAGGATGTGCCGGTAGAACGGGTGGTGCGTGGTTATCACCAGAATTTACGGGTGGTTTGTCATAAAAGCGCCGGATGCGTGCGTTTTGTTCGTTTGAGGTGCGTGCATCGCGGATATTTCGGGGTGCGCGAGGAGTTATCCACAGAACGCTCATTCTCTTAAAAATTCGGGGCGGGCGCAATGCTCTCCTAGAGTCATGAACCCCGCCATGAACCCCTCCAACAATCCCGCCGGGCACCCTGCCAACAATCCCGGCAGCCCCAACGGTTGCCCGCCGCGTGCCGCACAGGGCGTGAATCAGCCGGGCGCACAGAATACGGGCGTCCAGAACACCCGCACGCACTCGCTGCCCGCCCTGCTCATTCCCGAAGACTATCGCGCCCGCGCCGTCGCCCTGCACGCCCGCGAGCTGATTCTGCGCTCGCCGCAGATGAGCGCTATAGCCCTGGGCGGTTTTAGTGGTGGGTTCAGTGCCGGGTTCAGTGTCGGGCTCGAGAAGGCAGGGGAGCGGCCGCCCACAGAGGGGGTAGTTGCCGCGGACAGTGCAAACGCTGCGAGTGCCGCGGGCGGTGGGTTACTCCAAGAATCCCAGCCCCTCCGCGAGATCCTCGAAAACGCCGTGGACGAGGCAATCTGCGCCATCGACGGCGGATGCCGGGGGAATGCTCGGGGGAACACGAGCGCAGAAGGAACGGGCGCAGACGGAACTAATGTGACGAAGCCCCGAAAATTCCGCACCAAAACGGTGCACCCCGCGCCCACCTCCTGGAGCTACCCCAGCGTGGAATACGTGCCCGTCAACCGGCAGACCGCGCTACGCTACCTCGCCGCGGAACTCTACGGCCTCGGCGTCCTCGACCTGCTCCTTGACGAGGGGCAACGCGCCGGAACCATCACCGATATCTACGTGAACTCGCCCTGCGATATCTGGGCGGGCATCAACGGAACCACCCGCCCCGTGGCGCTGAGCCTCGGCAATGAGCGGCGCGTGCGTGACCTCGCCGAGCGGCTCATCCGCAGGCACGGCGGGCAGCTGGATGCCGCGCATCCGGCGGCTGACATTAGCGATGAGCACGGCAGGCGCATTCACGCGATTATCCCGCCGCTGAGCGAACGTACCCGGCTCTCCGTGCGTCTACCCGCCCGCGAGCGCCCCACCCTGGCGCAGCTGCAGGCCGCCGGGCTGTGCGATGAGGCAACCGCCGCCTACCTGCGCCGCATGATTGCTGAACGCCGCGGATTCCTCATTAGCGGGGGCACCGGTACCGGCAAAACCACCCTGCTCAACGCCCTGCTGGGGCTGTGTACGCCGCAGGAGCGCCTTATTTTGCTCGAAGACACCCCGGAGCTGACGCCGCAGCATGAGCAGGTTATTGCCCTCAAAACCCGCGCCGCCAACTCCGAGGGTGCCGGCGAAATCGGGCTGGGTGAGCTGATTGTGCAGGCGCTACGCATGGGCCCGGATCGGCTCGTGGTCGGTGAGTGCCGCGGCGCGGAGGTGGTGCATCTGCTGACCGCCATGAACACCGGTCACCGCGGCGCCGGAACGACCCTGCACGCCAATAGTGCGCAGGCGGTGCCCCTGCGTTTGTGCGCCCTGGGCGCGCTCGCCGGACTGGATAGTAGAACGGTCGCTCTACATACGGCGACGGCTTTTGAACGCATTATCCACCTGGAACATCGGGATGGTCGCCGTCGCATCGAGGGTATTTACAGCCTGCACCCCGCCACACGGGGGAGTGAAGAGTACCTGCAGGTCAGGCGTATTTCTACTGGTTCTGAAGTTGGGTACTAGCCCCCCCCGAAATGGGGGGAAGCAGAAAACGTGAAAGGAGGAAGCAATGGAGCAGAACGAGAAGAGCAACGGAAGCCTTCGCGAACGCTGGGCTGAGCGCTGGGCCGAGCGTATCGCTGGAGCAGCCAGTGCCGAGGAAATGCGCATGTGGCCGCTCATGCTACGTACCCTCGCCCTGAACCTACGCGCCGGCATTCCCCTGCAGGAGGCGGTACACGCCGACCCGGGCTCTAGGCAGCTCGGGCAGGGCGAGCTGATGCAGGGTACGGGGAAAACGCGTGCGAAGAATAGCTCTCGGAAAAGCGCCCGATCCCGACGGGCACGAGGGCCCCTTTCCGAAGACTACGGGCACAAGCGGTGCGCCGAAGATATCCGCCGCTTCACGCAGGCTCTCGCCACGGTCACCTCCTGGGGTGCCCCCGCGCAGCTCGCCTGCGCCCAACTGCTCGAAAATAGCGCCCGGATGCGCCCGCACAGCCGCGAGCGCCTGCACGACCTGCAGCTGAGTCTGCGCATGAGCGAGAGCGCCGGTGCGCCGCTCGCCACGAGCCTGGAACGCGCCGCTGAACACGCCGAAGAACGCATCGACGCGCTCATGGGCAGGCAGAGCGCCCTCGCCGCACCACGCGCCACCGGCAGGATTCTCTCCTGGTTGCCGCTGCTCGGCCTGGGGCTGGGTGTGCTCATGGGAAGTGACCCCGTGGGCGTGCTGACCGAATCCGTTCTCGGGGCGCTCACCGGTTTGCTCGGGCTGGGGCTTGCCTTCGCCGGGCGCCGCTGGACCGCCGCGCTCGTGCATCGGGCAGAGGTGGAGAGCACGGCAAGTAATGGAGCCGAACAAACCTCGAATATGCCGCCCGTTGATACCGCCCTCGTGCTGGAACTACTCGCCGCGCAGTTGAGAGCCGGGCTCGCACCGCTCGCCGCACTGGGCACCCTCGCCGAGGCGCTTAACAGCCGACCGTTGCACACGGTCTGCCAGCGCCTGCAGATGGGCAGTGGCTGGGGGAGCGCCTGGTCGGGCTCCGCGGCGGGAACCTTCGGTGAGCTGCGGGATGCACTCGCCCCCGCCTACACGGGCGGCGCACCCAGCACGGCGCTACTGCTCTCCCTTGCCGATGCGCACCGCCTCAGCGAACGCCGCGCGGCAGAACGCGCCGCCGGAAAGCTCTCTGTAGCGCTCGTAGTACCCCTCGGGCTGTGCTCGCTACCCGCCTTTATCTGCCTGGGCATTGTACCCATCCTCATTTCGCTACTACCCACACTGACCGGCTAAAGAACCATGCCCATAAGCGCTGTTGACTAGCCGAAATGCCGAAAAGTTTAGACCTTTGCTTTAGACCTTTGCTCATCTGCCGTGAACGCGGATGAGTACCCACCCCGCCCCGAACGAACGGGGCACAACGAAAGGAAAACCAATGACGAACACCCTCTGCGAAGCAATCCGCCACGACCTGCACACTGCCGATGCTCCGGTCAACGCCCCGGCCGGTGCTCCGCGTGAAATTCAGCCCACCGCATCCGGCGCAGAAGCCCAGACCATTCTGGGCCCCGTGCCGCTGTCCGTTGACACCGCAACCACCATGAAGCAGTTGCGCGAAGAATGCCCCGAACTCTTTACTGATGCTGAGCTTTCCGCCGGCGCTGAACAGAAGCACGCCGGCCCCAGGATTGACCCTCACGAAATGGAGATTGATATGAACACGAATCACCTGAGCCCCGAGCAGGCGCTGACCATTGCCCGCGCTCTCGCCGAGGGATGCACCCTGGATGAATGCGGCGCCACCTGCCGCAGTCTGGGTGAGCACGCGCCCGACTGTACCGAATATGTACCCGCTGAGGAGCAGGAAAAGGTGCTCGAAGAGTACGCCCCGGCGGGCGATCCGGAGGAGGGCGCCTCCACCGCGGAGTACGGCATTGTGATGCTCGCGGCGGTCGGTTTCGCGGGCCTGCTGGTGCTGATTCTCAAGTCGGATGAGGTGCGTTCCATGCTCCTGGATATTGTGCGTAACGCCCTGTCGATTGCGGGCAACACGGGGTTGCTCTAGAACCTTTGGAGAATCCATCGCAGGGTTTGACTCTAGGTTTTGGGAGCCCTGGAAAATCAAGTCAGAAAGGAGGAATAAAGAATGAACGCTCATGTGAATTTGGGTGCTTTGTGGTGCACTTGCTCCGCAGGGAAAGCCGGAGCGGAACCAGCACCCTCGACCCCGCACAAGAGTCCAGCAGAAGAGGGCGTGATTACCGCCGAATTTGCGGTCGCCCTACCCGCCGTGACGGTGGTGCTCGCCCTCTGCCTGGGTGCCGCCTCCACGGGGGTTGCACAGCTGAAGGTGGAGGAGTCCGCGCGAACGGCTGCACGCGCCGCCGCCCGTGGAGATTCCGAGGTGCAGATTCGCTCCGCCGTTAGCCGCATCGACCCGGCGCAGAGCGTGCAGATTTCCGTTTCTCCTGATGATGCAGCCGTGACGGAGGCGGGGCGCGCCCGGCAAGTGCACGTGCGGGTGAGCCGCCCCGCCCCCGGTGTAATCGGCTCGGCAACCGGCTGGGTGCTGCGGGCGGACGCCCACGCCCGCGTTGAAGGCGGCAGCGAAAACGATGCTGAAAACGGTGCGGTGCATGAGAACGAGTAGAGCCGCTATGTGCCCCGCTCCGAAGGCATCCTCCGAGAATCAACGCCCCGAAGAGGGGAGCGGCACCGTCCTCGCCCTCACCATTATTGCCGCATTACTGGTGCTGACCGTGGTGATTGCCGGGCTCATCGGGGTGGTATTCGCGAACCGCAGGGCATCCGCAGCCGCCGATTTGAGCGCGCTCGCGGCGGCGGATGCCTACCGCGGGCTCACCGAGGGCGACCCGTGCGCGGTCGCGGCGGATCTTGCCGAACGCCACGGGGCGCACCTGGAATCCTGCACTTTTCCGGATCGCCCCGAAACGGTGGAGGTGACGGTCGCCGTCCCCGTCACCGGGCCCATGGGTGTGCTGGGCCCGGCGAGGGTGCGTGCCCGCGCCGGGGCTGAGCACCCTGAAGACGAGTACGCCGAAGAAGAGCACGCCGCGGCGGGCAACGCGGAGGAGTTGAGCCCGGATGAGGTCGCCGAGCTGGAGGAGGAGCTGGAAGCTGGGCAGGACTCGGTGCCCGAACCTCCTGAGCCGGAAAACCCAGCCGACTAGGCTATTTATGCTTGCCGGGAGTTGTCATCCCAACCCGCCCCGCGCCCCCAGCAAGCCCTACGCCTCCGCCATGTTCCGCAGCATCGCCTGCAGTAGCGCCCGGGCGCCGTGTTTGCTGAGCGGCTCGTTGCGGTTGCCGCACTTGGGTGAGTGCACGCAGGAGGGGCAGCCGTTGTCGCATCCGCAGCTTTCGATGGCTTCGAGGGTGGCGCTCAGCCACTGCACAACCGCGTTGAAGCCGCGCTCGCTGATGCCCGCACCGCCGGGGGCTGCGTCGTAGACGAAAATGGTGGGCCTGCCGGTGTCCACGTGAAGCAGCGTGGAGAGCCCGCCCAAGTCCCAGCGGTCGCTGGTGGCGATGAGCGGCAGTAGCCCGATGGCGGCGTGCTCGGCGGCGTGCAGGGTGCCGGGGCCGTCCTCTTCGGTCACGCCCGCGCCGAACAGGTAGCTGGGCTCGAAGGTGAACCAGACCGCCTCGGTCATGAGTACTTCCGGCGGCATGGGTTGCGCCTCTTCGCCCAGGTATTCGCCGCCGTAGACGGAGAATCGCCGGTAGCCGGTGACCTGGTCGGTGACCTGAACCTGCCCGCGGTGCATGGTGAGTGGGGCGAGCTTCTGCGCATCGGTTTCGGGGATAGAAATTTCGGGAACAGGCTCACCGGGAGCAGTCTCGCCGGGAACCGCTTCCCCAATACATTGCGCACCGTAACTAACCCGCGCACGCTCCGCCAGAATACGCACCTCGGTGCTCTCAACGGCACGCGTGTAGTAGTCCGGGTAGACGCGGCTGAGCAGAATTACGCGCTCGCCCTCGCTGAGGGACTCGACCACGTACTGCGCGTTCTGGTGAATATAGATTGCGCCGGGGTGCCCCTGGCTCATGGCGTGTGCGGCGTCCATGGTGCCAACCAGGGTGCCGTCTTCGGCGTCGATGAGCTGGTAGGGTCCGCCGCCGGTGCCGCGGATATCGACCAGGTCGGCGGCTGATTCGGCGTGCGTCCAGTACCAGCCGTCCGGGCGGCGACGCAGGTACCCCTGCTGTACCAGCCGATCCAGCAGGGCGGCGGTATGCGGACCGAACAGGCTCAGCTCTTCGGTGCGGATGGGTGCCTCCTGCGCGGCGGCACACAGCTGCGGTGAGAGAACGTACGGGTTCGTCGGGTCGAATACGGTCGCCTCAACCTCCTGCCCGAAAATTGCCTCCGGGTGGTGCACCAGGTAGGTGTCGAGCGGGTTGTCGTCGGCAATGAGCACGGCGAGCGCGTCCTGACCGCTTCGACCCGCTCTGCCCACGCGCTGCATGAAGGATGCACGGGTACCCGGCCAGCCCGCCACGAGTACGGCGTCCAGCCCGGAGATGTCGATGCCCAGTTCCAGGGCGGAGGTGCTCGCCAGGCCGAGCAGTTCGCCGTTGCGGAGTTTGCGTTCGAGCTCGCGGCGCTCTTCGGGGGTGTACCCGGCGCGGTATGCGGCGACGCGGTGGGAAAGGCCCGCCTCCACCTCGTCGAGGTAGCGTTGGGTCTTCTTCGAGAGGATTTCTACGCTGCGGCGCGAACCTGCGAAAACTAGGGAGCGGGTGCGGGAAAGTACCAGGTCGGTGAGCATTTGCGCGCCCTGCTCCACGGGGGAGACGCGGCGCGGCGCCTCCTGCTCAGCCTTTGATTGGACTGCCTGCTGCTGGGTACTGCGGGCGCCCTTGGTGAGTTGATCGTGTGCCTTGGGCGGCATGAATTCGGGCTCCCAGAGTGCGACGGTGGTTTCACCGCGTGCGGAGGTGGACTCGGTAATGGCGGTGACCGCCTGCTGCGGCACGCCGATGAGCTTGGAGAAAGACTCGACCGGGTTGGAGCTGGTCGCGGAGGCGCCGTAGAATACGGGCACGGTGCGGTAGAGCGCGCAGACGCGGCGCAGGCGGCGCAGCAGATTGGCGATGTGCGCGCCGACAACGCCGCGGTAGCTGTGCGCCTCGTCGAGCACCACGTAGCGCAACCCGCGCAGGAAGGATGTCCACTGCCGGTGGTTGCTCAGGATTGAGTAGTTGAGCATGTCCGGGGTGGTGAGGATGAAGTTGGCGTGTTCGCGGATCCAGCGGCGTTCGCCGGTGGGGGTGTCGCCGTCGTAGCTTGCCGCGTGGAGTCCGGGCAGGTTGTAGGAGGTGAGGGCGGTGAGCTGGTCGGCGGAGAGCGCCTTCGCCGGTGAAATGTAGAGAACGTTCGCTCTATTATTGAGGTTTTCTGACCCGGAATACGCGGAAGTTGAGCTCACCGGCTCGCCACAGGATGCGCGATAAATAGCATCCAGGGTGGGCATCAGGTAGCTCAGGGTCTTGCCCGAGGCGGTACCAGTCGCCACGATCACGTGCCCGCCGCTACCGATGCTCTTCGCGTCTTCGGCGCGCGCGGGGACCGACTCCTCAATCCGCCCCGCCTGCCAGCCGTAGCGTGCCGCACTCGCCGCCAGTGCCGCATCAAGACCCGCGTGGGCGGCCTCTGCCGCCTGCACCTGGTGGGCGTAGGGCTCGGCAATACCGAGCGATTCGAAGGTCTCCACCACACGCGGATGCAACCACTGCGGCCAGGGCGCGTAGCTCGCCTCCCTGGCGGCAATGGTGTGAATATGGGTCACCTGCTCGGGCAGGGTTCCGGTGCGTTCCGCCTCCGGCAACAGGGATGCCAGCACCTGCTGTGCGCTCGCGGGCAGCTCGCGGTAGCGTAGCGTTTTTGGGTGCGCCACAGACTGCCCCTGCGGCTGTTCGGGCTGGTGTACAGACTGGTGCGTGGGCTGCTGTTCGGGGTGCTGGTTGGCGTTCTGCGAGGAGGTGCTGTGCGGCATGGGTTCCATTGTAGAGCGGCGGGCTAAAACCCGACCTGCCGCCGGTTACGCGCTCCTCTGAACGCTGGCTCTGAACCCTCTCGAATCCTGCCCCGACCCCGAGCTCAGCCCTGAGCCCAACCCCGCCCCAGCACCGCTTTTGTGCCGCTTTTGTGCCGCCGACCCCGTAGTCAGCGCGCACGTATCAAAAAATCTGCATGCTTTAGACGTATATGACGATAAAATAGTTCCGTGGCTCAAAATAAGATTATTCTGTATTACCAGTTCGCCCCCATCGCCGACCCGCAGGCGGTCATGCTCTGGCAGCGTGCCCTCTGTGAGAAGCTCGGCCTGCGCGGGCGCATCCTCATTTCCAAACACGGCATTAACGGCACCCTCGGCGGCGAAATCAACGCGGTCAAGGCGTACACCAAGGAAACCCGCAAGTACCCCGGCTTCAAGAACATGGAGTTCAAGTGGTCTGAGGGTGGCGCGGAGGACTTCCCCCGCCTGTCCGTGAAGGCACGCGACGAGATTGTGGCTTTCGGTGCTCCCGATGAGCTGCAGGTGGACGAGAACGGCGTCGTTGGCGGCGGCGTGCACCTGAAGCCTGAAGAGGTTAACAAGCTTGTTGAAGAGCGCGGCGAGGACGTGGTCTTCTTTGACGGCCGTAACGCGTTCGAGGCGAAGATTGGCAAGTTCAAGAACGCTATCGTTCCCGACGTGCGCACCACCCACGACTTTATCCGCGAGATCGAGTCCGGCAAGTACGACCACATTAAGGACAAGCCGGTCGTCACCTACTGCACCGGCGGTATTCGCTGTGAGATTCTCTCCGCGCTCATGAAGAACCGCGGCTTCAAGGAGATTTACCAGATCGACGGCGGCATCGTGCGTTACGGCGAGAAGTACGGCGATAAGGAACTGTGGGAAGGCTCGCTCTACGTCTTCGACAAGCGCATGCACATGGAGTTCACCCCGGACACCGTCACTATCGGCAAGTGCGAACAGTGCGGCGCCCCCTCGAACAAGTTCGAGAACTGCTCCAACGATTCCTGCCGCGAGCTGGTTCTGCTCTGCCCCGAGTGCGCAGCTGATGACGCGAAGCGCCACTGCGTGCCCGAGTGCTCGGTGGACCGCGAAGCAGTTGAGGCGAACGCCTAATGGCAGCCGCTAAGGGCGGCGCGGTTCAGATTTCTGAACCTCGCATTGAGGAGCACCCGGCGATGGTCGTTGCCGGCGTTTCGCAGGTGTTCCCCCTGGATGGCGACTTCTCCTCGCTGTGGGATGAGCTGAATCAGAAGGCGTCCCCGGCGATGCTGGATGTTCTGAACGTGACCCAGTACTTGGGTGTGTGCACTCAGCCGAACCCGAAGGGCCAGGTCCGCTACACGGCGGGCTTCCTGGTGTCGGAGCCGGCGAGTGCGGCGAAGCTTGGTTTGGGTGTGCTGGAGTTGCCTGCGAGCACCTACGCGGTAGTTGAGGTGACCGGCCCGATTTCGGAGTCCATTCCGGCTGGCTTTGCGAGCTTTGAGGAGGCGTTCTTCGCGAAGAATCCGCAGTACCGCCCGGTGGGTGGTCTTGAGGTGTACGGTCGCGGCGATATGCAGGCGGCTGATTACCGTATGGAGCTGTGGGTTCCGCTGGCGAAGCGTTCCTAGGGCAGTTTGTTTCTGTCGTTTTAGTTGCAGTTTTAGCTGTTGAATAGAGGGGCCCGGTGGTGCGATGCGTTCGTGCCGCCGGGCTTTTTTGTGCCCTTTTTCGGGTTTGGTGTGGGTGGTACGTGCGGCGAAAGGGGAGGGGTGCTCTTCGTGTAATGCTTCGAAACAAATACTTGACTTGTAAAGTATCTGAGTTTAGATTTAAACCACCAGTCCGGCACTACACGAACCCGAGCGCAACTCGCTAAGGAAAAAAATCATGAGCACCCCCACTACCCCCGGCACTCCGCAATTCGACCCGCAGCGCGACGAATCCATCCGCATCAGCCACCTCGAACCCATGCGCGGCGACGAGAAGAAGCTCGGCTTCCTCTCCTTTGGCCACTGGGCTGAGGTCCCCGGCTCCCGCGTACCCTCCGCCGCAGAGTCCCTGCTCCAGGCAATCGACCTCGCCGTAGGCGCCGAAGACATCGGGCTGGACGGCGCATTCTTCCGCGTGCACCACTTCGACCAGCAGCAGGCAACCCCCTACCCGCTGCTCTCCGCAATCGCAGCCAAGACCGAACGCATCGAGCTCGGCACCGGCGTGATTGACATGCGCTACGAAAACCCGCTCTACATGGCAGAACTTGCCGCCACGGCAGACCTCATCGCGGCGGGTCGACTGCAGCTTGGCGTCTCCCGCGGCTCGCCCGAATCCGTTATCCGCGGCTTTGAGAGCTTCGGCTACTACCCGGCAGAAGGCGAAAACGAGGGCGACATGGCGCGCCGCCACCTCGACATTTTCCTTAAGGCAATTGAGGGTGAGGGCATGGCGCCCAGCGCTCGCGTGGCGGGCAAGTACGCTCCCGTCCAGCCGCAGTCGCCGGGTCTGCGCGACCGCATCTGGTGGGGTGCGGGTACCGATAGCACCGCCGTGTGGACCGCGCAGAAGGGCCTGAACCTCATGTCCTCGACCCTGATGCTGGAAGATAAGGGTATTCCTTTCGATCAGCAGCAGGCGCAGCAGATTCGCCTTTTCCGCTCCGAGTGGGTGAAGGCGGGCAATTCGGGTGTTCCGCGTGTTTCGGTGTCCCGCTCGGTGCTGCCCATTATTGATGAAACCTCGGCGCGCTACTTCGGGCGCCGCGCCGCGGAGGACTCGCAGGATTACACCGGCATTATCGACAACAGCTTCTCCCGCTTTGGTCGCAGCTACATTGGTGATCCTGCGGATATTGCCGAAGAGCTCGCTCGTGATGAGGCGGTTCAGGCGGCGGACACCGTGCTGCTGACCATCCCGAACCAGCTGGGTGTGGACTTCAATCTGAAGATGCTTGAGGCAATCGTGAAGGAGGTCAAGCCCGCGCTGACCACTAAGTAAAGCCCCTGAGGTGAAGACTCCGCAGAACCTTCTGCGCTAGCAGGGTTTCGCGCCAGCGTGCCGCCGTCGCTTCCGTGATGGGCGGTGGTCGCTGATGAGCGCGAACTCTGCCGCCTCCCGAGGGCAAGGGCGCGGAGCACGTGCGGCAGCCCGCACAAGTGGACAATTGGTCAGTTATCACTGTATAGTCATCGTATGCTGACTATTGCTTCACATCTCGACGTCATGAACCGGCTCGGCCGCGCCATGGCCGACCCGACACGTTCCCGGATTCTGATGACCCTCCTCAGCGGCCCGAGCTATCCAGCCGTGCTCTCGCGCGAGCTGGAGCTGACCCGCTCGAACGTGTCCAACCACCTGACCTGCCTGCGCGATTGCGGAATCGTCGTCGCCGAGCCCGAGGGCCGCCAGACGCGCTACGAGATTGCCGACCCGCACCTCGCCGCGGCACTGACGTCCCTAATCGACGTCACGCTCGCGGTGGACGAGGCCGCGCCGTGCATCGACCCGGCATGCTCGGTGTCGGGCTGCTGTGGAACGGCGGCGGGAGCATGAGCGAGACCCTGACCACCGCACGCCGCGCGATGCTGCACCGGCGCGTCCGCTTCATCGTCGGCTTCACGATCACGTACAACGTAATCGAGGCAATCGTCGCAGTCTGGGCAGGCGTCCTCGCCTCGTCCGCGGCTCTCATTGGCTTCGGGCTCGACTCGGTTGTTGAGGTACTCTCGGCCGCGGCCGTCACCTGGCAGTTCACCCGCAAGGACCCTGAGCGGTGGGAAACGGTCACCGTCAAGGCCATCGGCATCGCGTTCTTCGCGCTGGCGGCCTACGTCTCAATCGACGCGGTGCTGGCCCTGGTCGGCCAGGAGGGCCCCGACCGCAGCCCGCTGGGTCTCGGTATCACCGCGCTGAGCCTGGTCGTCATGCCTCTGCTGGCGTGGATTGAGGTCCGCACCGGGCGGGAGCTGGGCTCCAAGAGCGTGATGGCCGACGCCAAGCAGCTCATCCTGTGTATCTACCTCTCCGGTGCAGTGTTCATCGGCCTCGTCCTCGACAGCCTGTTCGGCTGGTGGTGGGCTGACTCGGTCGCGGCGCTGGTCGTGGCGGTGCTCGCGGTGCGCGAAGGCCTGGAGGCCTGGCGCGGCGACGTCGAGTCGCCGTTCGAAGTGCTAGAGGACCTTGAAGACGAGGACGACTAACCCGTCACCCGACGATGAAGAGCCAGTGCTGCAACCCAGACATGCGCTACGAAAACCCGCTCTACATGGCTGAACTTGCCGTCATGGCCGATCTCATTGCGGCGGGTCGACTGCAGCTGGGCGTGGACTTCAACCTGAAGATGCTGGAGGCAATCGTGAAGGAAATTAAGCCCGCGCTGGCCACCAGGTAAAGGTCCTGAGGTGAAGGTCCTGGGGTAATGACCCCGTGCCAAGCTGTTTCCAGCGCTCTGTAATGCGCTGAGATGTTTGTCCCCATACAGCTTGAGCCACACATACAGCGATGCCCCGGCAGGCACCCGCAAAGGTTCCGCCGGGGCATTACTATGCTCACGTTCTTAGAAATCCTTCTGTCTAAAAGTCTTTCGTCTTTTCCCAAGGCTCAATAGCGCCCGGAACCACCTCAAAGAGCGGATGCGCACACGCCGCCAGCTCGCCGCGCGCCGCCAGCTCGCCGCGCGCCGCCAGGCGCTCGCTCAACCGGTGCTCCCACTCGGGGTCGCGCCCCGCCACCTTGTGCCGCAGAAAGGCGAGCTCGTACTCCAACTGACCCAAAGGAACGGGAATCAGGGCGACCGAAGCATAAGGGTTTTCTGCCTTGTCAGCGCAGTTTTTATCGGTGTCGTTTTTGCCTGAACTATTTTTGCCCGTGCTATTTTCGCCCGCACCAATCAGTGCACGGTTGAACGAGTAGCCGCGGGCATCCGCCTCATCCGCCAGCCCGGACAGGTAGGCGGCAACCGCCTCCAACGGCTGCGGATGCGCACGAAAACGAATCAGCTGCGGATGGTTCGTGTACCCGCGAGTCAGACCCCGCAGAACCTTCTGCGCCAGCAGAGTTTCACGCCAGCAGGCGACCAGGGCGCGCCGATCAAGCAGAGAAGGGTGAAGGGACCAAATACGCACGCTTAGCCCTGCGCTTCTGCCGCATGTACCTCAGCGGCATTTTCGTCAGCCGATGCTGTGCCCGCGTGCTCGTCGCTAAAGTGCAGGAAGCTCTTGAGCACCAGCTCGCGCACCGCATGCAGCAGGGTGTCGCGCGGATGCTGCTCCTGCGTACCGCGCGCCGCGGCGGCAGCCTCATCGTATTCAGGCCAGGACAGCAGCATGGCAAGAGCCGCCACAATCTGACCCACGGCAAGCTCACCATCGCTTGCCGAAGCAAAACCCGCCGTCTCGGTGGAGAGCAGCTGGGTGCGGCACAGACCCGAACCGGCACGCAACAAAATGACGCTGGGATGCTCGGCACCGGGGCGGCCGTGGCGTTCCTCGGTGACGTCCTCGGCGACCTCCAGATGCGCGGTAAGGAGCGCTTCATCGTCCATGGCGGCGAGGCGGTCGTAGCGGCGCACGGACTCGGTGAGGGCGCGGGCGATGGGCTGCTGAATCGGGTAGGTGATCTCCTCGAAACGCTGCAGGGGCTCGGTCACGCCTGCCGCGGTCGCCTCGGTCGGGCGGCGCAGCCAAATCATACCGAAACCAATAGAATGAACGTTCCGGGAAGCGAAGTCGTTCAGGTACGCCACGTAGGTCTGCTCGTAGTGGCTGCGGTCGCGGTTCTCGCTCGCATCCTTCAACCAGGTCTCGGCGTAGGAAGCGGGGGTCAGTGCCTCACGCTGAATAAACCACGCCTCCGCGCCGCCGTCGGCAACCCAGGCACGCGGGCGCTCATCCCACGGGCGCGGTGCTTCCGGGTCCGCCGAATCGCGAATAATTTCCCAGTTGCCCAGCATCTGCGCGCGGCCACCGGGCACCAGCACCGACGGCAGCTGACGCACCATCGTGCTCACAATTTCGTCACCGGGCAGGCCGCCGTCGCGGTAGGTGAACTGCTCCTCGGCGCTCTCACCGGCAACGCGCGGGGTAATCACGAATGGCGGGTTCGACACTACCAGGTCGAAAAGCTCACCGGCGACCGGCTCCAGCAGGGAACCCTCACGCAGGCTCACGCGCGCCTGTGGGTTCTGCGGGTCAATATTGAGCGCCTGCGCGTTCAGCAGCAGGTTAAAACGGGTGAACGCCAGGGCACGCTCCGAAATGTCGGTGGCGGTCACGTGCTCAGCGTGGGCGAGCAGGTGGAAGGTCTGAATACCGCAGCCGGTGCCCACATCCAGGGCGCGTTTGACGGGGGTGCGTTCGGTAATCTGCGCCAGAGTCAGGGAGGCGTGACCAATGCCGAGCACGTGATCCTTACGCAGCACGCCGGGGCGCTGATGCGCACCCAGGTCGGCGGCAACAAAGATTTCGGTGCCGTCATCGGCGGCGTGCGGACGCAAATCAACGCTCGCGGACCAGCGGGTAGAATCCGCAGCGTCGCGCTCAATCAGCGCGGCATTCTCAAAATCAACCAGGGCATCGCCGAAAACCTCGGCTGCCTCAGCCTCAGTGAGCGGGCGAGCCAACAGGAAAAACGCCAGCAGACGCGCCAGGTTCTTCTCACCCGCACTGTAACCGCCGCGCAGAATATGCTCCACACGCCACAGGCCCGGAACCACCTGGTCACGAGCCATCGCCTCAGCCGCCTCAACACCGAGCAGCTCCTGCACAGCGTCATAGCTGTAGTTCAACGCCAACAGGCGTTCACGGATGCGGGTTAGGCGGGCGTAATCATCGCTGCGGGGAGCATCCGCAACGGCGGCGTACTCGGGAGCGAAAGAGGCGGCAGAAATAGTCATGCACACCATTCTACGCATCCGCCGCATCTGCCCGGGCGCGCCCACCGCGTACAGGCGGTAGCGCAATGACACAGCCCCGACCCACCTACTGACCAAAACCGTCATCTGCGCAAGAGCGCCCACCCCATCGCATACACTGAAACCATGAGTAACCTGTACCCCGATGAAAGTATCAGCGTCGACAAGTGCTGGGAGCGTCTGCACGCAAACACTCTCGGCCGCCTCATCCTCACTGACGGACAGCACGTCGATGTGCTGCCCGTGCTCTACGCCGTCGCCAGCCAAGACGACAAGCAGGAAATCTACATCCGCACCACCCGCGGTAACAAGTTCTCCTCCGTGGTGGTTAGCCGCCGCGTCGCCTTCGAAATCGACGAAACCCTCGAAGACGGCATCCGCTCCGTCATCGTGGTCGGTATCGCCCACTGGCTGCCGCCGGAAATGACCCCGCAGATCGTGCGCACCTTCGACCTGCCCGACTCCGAAACCCACGAAATGCAGTGGGTGCGCATCGCGCCGCAGACCGTGTACGGCCGCGAATACCCGCTATTGCCCGCATACCTGGACGGCACCCACCCCGACTCGGACACCCTCACCAGCTAGAAAACGCAGGTGCGCGGGTGCGGTGCGCCCCAGTGCTATACCCTGCATGAGTTCCGTACACCCGCCCTGCGCACACACCACCACTCCGGTACCGTATGATGTACCGAGTACCCTGCGCACTCGTGCAAGCTCAACACGCCCGGTTCACATCAACTAGAACCGTGCCAGCTCGCCTCGCGCCGGGCCGCCGCGCGCTCGCCGCATGAAACGCACCGAGCGCACCACATCAACCCAACATAAACTACACCCCTACCGATCACCTCACCCCGCGTACACCACACCCCGCCGGCGCCCACAAGCGCCAGCGTAGGTTATGGTTGAATACGTAGCTTTTCAACACACAGATAGAGGAGTGCCGTGCCCGCTCAGGCAAAGACCGGAAAAGCCCTGCTGATTGTGGAGTCTCCCTCCAAGGTCAAAACCATTAGCAGCTACCTCGGCGAGGACTACCTCGTCGACTCGTCCATGGGCCATATCCGCGACCTTCCGCAGCCCTCCGAACTGCCCGAAAACCTCAAAAAGAGCCCCGTCGGCAAGTTCGCTGTCAACGTTGAAGAGAACTTCGAACCCTACTACGTGGTCAACCCCGACAAAAAGAAAAAGGTCGCCGAACTCAAGCGCAAGCTCAAAGAAGTAGACGCGCTCTACCTGGCAACCGATGGTGACCGCGAAGGTGAAGCCATCGCATGGCACCTGAAGGAAGTCCTCAAGCCCAAGGTACCCGTCTACCGCATGACCTTCCCCGAAATCACCCGGGAAGCCATTCAGCGCGCCTTCGGCGAACTGCGCGACATCGACCTGCACCTGGTCGACGCGCAGGAAACCCGCCGCATCCTCGACCGCATCTACGGTTACGAAATCTCCCCCGTACTCTGGCGCAAGGTCGGCCGCGGCCTCTCCGCAGGTCGCGTGCAGTCCGTCGCAACCCGCCTCGTCGTTGAGCGCGAACGTGAACGCATGGCATTCGTCGCCGCCAACTACTGGGACCTGTCCGGACGCTTCCTGACCGCAGCCTCCGAAGGCTTCGACGCCAAGCTGGTCGCCGTAGACGGCAACCGCATCGCCACCGGCAAGGACTTCGCCGACAACGGCACCCTCAACACCTCCAAGGTCACCCACCTGAATGAGGAAGCCGCCCGCGCGCTCGCCGCAGCCCTGCAGTCCGCCGCGTTCTCGGTACGCTCCGTTGAGACCAAGCCGTACAAGCGCCGCCCGGCAGCGCCGTTCACCACTTCCACCCTGCAGCAGGAAGCCGCGCGTAAGCTGCGTTTCTCCTCCCGCGTGACCATGCAGGTGGCGCAGCGCCTCTACGAAAACGGTTATATCACCTACATGCGTACCGACTCGGTGGCGCTGAGCGAGCAGGCAATCTCCGCCGCACGCCGCCAGGCATCCGAGCTGTACGGCGCAGAGTTCGTGCCCTCCGCACCGCGCGTGTACACCTCCAAGAGCAAGAACGCGCAGGAAGCCCACGAGGCAATCCGTCCCGCGGGTGACACCTTCCGCACCCCGGACGCCGTGCGCGGCTCCCTGTCCAACGACGAGTTCCGCCTCTACGAGCTGATCTGGAAGCGTACCGTCGCCTCCCAGATGGCTGACGCGACCGGTTCCACCGCCTCCGTGCGCCTGGGCGCCGTGGCATCTAACGGCCAGGACGCCGAGTTTGCTGCATCCGGTACCGTCATCACCTTCCGCGGCTTCCTCGCCGCCTACGAGGAGGGCGTTGACGCATCCCGCGTGGCTGAACGTGAGGCGAAGGACGCTGAGAAGCGCCTGCCGAACCTGACCACCGGCGAGGCACTGACCGCCGAGGCGATTGAACCCGCCGGCCACGAGACCCTGCCGCCTCCGCGCTACACCGAGGCGTCCCTCGTGAAGACCCTGGACGAGCTGGGCATTGGCCGTCCGTCCACCTACGCGGCGGTTATTTCGACCATCATGGACCGCGGATACGTGAACGTTCGTTCTGGTTCGCTGATTCCGTCCTGGATCGCGTTCTCCGTGGTGCGCCTGCTCGAATCCAGCTTCGGCCCCTATGTGAACTACGAGTTCACCGCGCAGATGGAAGAAGACCTCGACCGCATCGCACGCGGCGAAGAATCCCGCGTCGAATGGCTGGGCGAGTTCTACTTCGGCGGCGGCTCCAAGCGCGGCCTGAAGCCCATCGTCGACAACCTCGGCGAGATTGACGCTCGCAGCATCAACTCCATCCCGATTGCGGACGGCATTGTGTTGCGCGTGGGCAAGTTCGGCCCCTACCTGGAAGCCGAAGGCACCCTCGACACCGAGACCGGCGAACTGACCGAACCGATCCGCGCGAACGTACCCGCCGACCTGGCACCGGACGAACTGACCGAAGCGAAGGCACGTGAACTGCTCGAACAGGGCAAGTCCGATGGCCGCGTGCTCGGCGTGGACCCGGTCTCCGGCAACCAGATCGTGGCACGCGACGGCCGCTACGGCCCCTACGTCACCGAAGTCATCGAAGAGATGACCGAGGAGCAGATCCAGGCGTACCTGGACGCGCAGCCGACCGAGTACTACAAGAACGGCAAGCCCAAGCCGAAGAAGAAGCCGAAGCCCGCCAAGCCGCGCACCGCGTCCCTGTTCAAGTCCATGGACCTGGCGACCGTGACCCTTGAGCAGGCGCTACAGCTGATGAGCCTGCCGCGCGTGCTCGGTACCGATGCTGAGGGCGTGGAAATTACCGTGCAGAACGGCCGCTTTGGCCCGTACCTGAAGAAGGGCACGGACTCCCGCTCGATTGGCAGCGAGGACGAGATCTTCACGATTACGCTGGAGCAGGCGCTGGAGATTTACTCCCAGCCGAAGCAACGCGGTCGTGCGGCGGCTAAGCCTCCGCTGGCTGAGCTGGGCGTGGACCCGGTCAGCGAGAAGAAGATCGTGGTGAAGGATGGACGCTTTGGCCCGTACATCACCGACGGTATTACGAACATTACGGTTCCGCGTGCGGAATCGGTCGAGTCGCTGACCCACGAGCGTGCGGTGCAGCTGCTGGCTGACAAGCGCGCGAAGGGCCCGGTCAAGCGTAAGACCGCCGCGAAGAAGACCACCACGGCTAAGAAGACGACTGCTAAGAAGACGACCGCAAAGTCTACTACCGCGAAGAAGACGACCACTCGTAAGACCGCGGCGAAGAAGACCGCCGAGTAACGCTTCTACCTGAAGGCGCAGGATGCGTCCCGCAACCCCCGCGTGGGGTGGGGCGCCTCCTGCGCCTTTTGCGTGCCCGAGGAATGTGTATGCCTGTGCTGATGCTGGGCATCCGCCCGGATTGTTTGCGGAGTGAGCCGCGCCTCTGACAGACTGGAAGAGGCGCCGCACCTGCGGTACCGCACACAGACAATATCCCGCCGCGGGGCGGGGGAGGGGAGCGCATCGTGCGCCTGGGAGTTCTGGATGTCGGTTCGAATACGGTCCACCTGCTACTGATTGACGGCAGCCCTGGAGCGCGCCCCGAACCGTACGCGTCCCATAAGATTCCGCTGCAGCTCGTGCAGTACCTCGACGCTGAGGGCAATATTTCGCAGGAGGGCGCGGACGCACTGACCCGCTTCGTGACTAGCGCCCGCGACTTCGCTATCGAGAATGAGGCGGAGGACCTGCTGGCGTTCTCTACGAGCGCTATCCGTGAGGCGGGTAATGGTGCGGCGGTGTTGCATCAGGTGCGTGAGCAGACCGGCGTGAGCCTGAATGGTATTTCGGGTGATCAGGAGGCGGCGATTACGTACTTTGCGGTGCGCCGCTGGCAGGGCTGGGGTGCGGGCCGCATCCTTGATTTTGATATTGGTGGCGGCTCGTTTGAGTTTTCGACGGGTACGAATGCGTTGCCGGATGCGGCGATGAGCGTGCCGTTGGGTGCGGGCCGTTTGACGCGTGAGTTTTTTGATGAGCAGCCGCCGAGCCCGAAGCAGGTGAAGCGTCTGCGTAAGTATGTGCGTGAGCAGATTGCCCCGGTGGCGGAGAATCTGCTGCGTTATGGTGCGCCGGATATGACGGTGGGTACGTCGAAGACGTTCCGTTCGCTGGCGCGTATTTGTGGTGCGGCGCCGTATTCGGCGGGCCCGCATGTGAAGCGTGAGATGCATTTGCAGGATTTGCGTTTGTGGACTCGTCGCATGGAGGCGATGACGGTGCAGGAGCGCGGCGATTTGCCGGGTGTTTCGAAGACGCGTGCGGAGCAGATGCTGGCGGGCGCTATTGCGGCGGAGGCGGCGATGGAGGCGTTTGGGGTTGAGACGATGCGTGTGTGCCCGTGGGCGCTGCGTGAGGGCCTGATCCTGAAGCGTATTGAGCACCTGGCGGAGGGTACGGGTACTCCGGTCAACCCGAAGACCCTCCTGGGCGTGTAACCGGTGCGCGATGTGCGCGAATAGCCGTAACTGAACCCCGCAGGCTGGTAAGCACCGGCCTGCGGGGGCACCGCTTTTCTTGTATATAACCCGCCGACAAAGACGTAGGAAAGGAACAATCACCGATGAAAATCCAAGATGTTATTGATGAGGTCAACGAAGTCTGGGGCGAAGAACACGAGGAAAAACGAAAAAAGATATTTCGGGAAAATATTTTATGGAAGCCTTTAGGTGTATTTAGAGATGTATCTTTATTTTATCTCTTTGTAACTTTGGTTTTTTTGGTCTTTCATATGTTTGGTCCCCGTTTAGAAGGTATTCCAAACATATTTTCGCCTGCATATGTATTCAACTTTCCATATTACTTTTTTGATGTACGCGCCGGAATTATTGCTTCTTTGGCTAGTATCCTTTTGAGCCTATATGTGAGTGTTGGTAAATTCGCTGATGGAGCTGAGGGAATTACCGGAGATGCTCGACGGGCAGTGTATAGAAATTTTGCGCGAATTGTTGGAGGTTTTGTATCTGTAGTTCTTATTCTTAATTTTTGGCACGGATTTCTTGCAGGTTATTTCCAAGGTAGCTCATATGCGCCTAAGATTTTTGGCCCATTAAGCCATGGCTCAGAATGGAGTAAATATATTGTTCCGGAAGATATTGACCTGTCTCGCTATGCTGAGATTCCTCTATGGATACTACTCTTTTTTGCATGGTTTACTCTAGCATCTTCATACATGCTTACATTCAATGAGAAAGATATATTAGTTCGAAATGCTCTAACGTTACGAAGGTTGCGAAAAATGTTTGAGTCAGAGGATATAGAATATAATAAATTGAATCAGCTTATTATGTTTTCTATTGATGATAGTGGGTTGGTTTCTGGGATTCTTGATAAAAAATTAAAAGCATTGAATGATTATCTTGATAAGCTTCCAGATTCAAGTGATTATCAAGGGTTTAGGTTCGTACTGCCAGGTGGTAGGTATAAAAAAGATAAAAGTATTCGAAAAGGTCTAATCCGTTGGGGCATTGCCATATTTTTATGGATTCTTTTTCCCGTATTGGTTAAAGTTCTTGGTGGTTTTTGGGGCGATGCGATTCTTAATTTGTGGGCTTCATGTATTAGTTCAGTATTTCTGCTGTCTATTCTGGAGATATTTAGATCAATCGTGGATAAAGGTTATTTATATGAATATGTATGTAATATTATTTCTGAAGATTTGGGTAGGAGGAGTGGAGGTAAGGGTAAGTTGCTCGAAGCCTATAGGGTTGAGAAGGGGATTGAAAAGTGTGTAATAGCGGCAACTTATTTCTTAGTAGTCATTCTGTCAATCTTATCTCTACTTGCTTATCTTGTGAATCTTGAAAATTTGAGTAATCTGGTTTATGCATTTTTTATTGCATTGTTTTTTGGTGTTTCGGTATTCTTGGTTAATCGGTCTTCAAAGATGATTAGAGCGGATTCTCGGATAAAGTTTTATCAAAATCTTATTACTCATTCCGAAAAGTACTTACCCAATTATATTAAGTATGCCAGTGTTGTGGGGGCGTCGAATAATGAGAATATATCTAAGGAGGAGCAGTATAGAGATAAAAAGTCTAGTGGGTGCACGAGAAGAGAGGAAGAGGGGATAATTGAGAAAGGTGAATTCTATCTTCTTGTTGCGTGTATGTATCGCATGGTATTGAAAGTTCATACATATTATTCTGAGTATAAATCTGAAATTGGTGCGCTTGAATCTGAGACTGGGGAGGTAATGGAACATAAGTCTGAAGTAAAGAAAACGCCTGATATTCAGAAAGCGTGGTGGAATCGTCTACGAATGAAAGGTCATAAGTAGCGCCTCTCCGTAAGGGTAAACGCCGAGAAGCCACATGTGTTTCGAACAGCCACGTCATAAGTGGCTTCTGGAACCACATGTGGTTTCTCGCTATTGGGGTATCTGTAATCCGCACAGAAATTGTGCATGGTTTAGCGTCTTCGACCATGGTTTTAACTACGACCAAAGACACTAACCTATGGCACAAATCCCCAGCTCATGACCAAATCTCCGGCTGCGCTAGGTAGGTGAGAGCCGGTTATGGGTTATGACTTAGCCTTTTCGTCGATAGGTTAGTGTCTTCACTGCGGGTTAAAGACCCACGGTGAAGACACTAACCTATCGAAAACCTCGATCTAAAAAGTGGGCGGCCCCGAATACCACCGCATCCGGGGCTGCTTCTTTCGCTTTTTTGACGAATTCTCTATTGCCATTTTGATATAATCATAGGGGATGTAATTAATAGTCGGAAGGACTGGGCTATATTGATATATTGCAGAATTTTTTTCATATTAAAATTTAGTGACGCAACAAGAGAAGTGACTCTACGAGAGGCTATTGGAGGTATCGATGACTTTTCTAAACTATAACAAAGATGAAAAGTTAGAATTTAACTATAAGAAGGCATGCGGTCTGTGGCTAATTGCGGTGGCGGCAGTTATAGCAATAGCTACCTTGGTTGGAGGAAAGCAAATAATAAATATGCAAGTATTCAGCATTGGCTACGTTATTAGCTTTTTCTCGATCAACATGAATAAAAAGGTGCTGAATAGACTATCCGATGGCCCTTCGAGTGAATTTCAAAATAAAGTATCTTCACGTGCCGTTATTCTACTATTTGTCTTAATGGTTTTACTGGGTGGCCCATTCTTTGCAACTGAAAATTGGAGACTGATTTGGTTGGGAGCACTGATGGCAACCGCACTGCATTTCTTCCCATACTATTTTGTGCATGGAAAGTCAATGATATACCTGGGCCTTATCTGTGCCATTAACGTTTTCGTAGGATATGTTTATGTCGATGTTCCACTAGAGGTAATTGCATATATTGATGCGGCAATTAAGCTCATGTTTGGAATTTATCTACTATTTCTTTCAAAGCCATCAAAGCAAAGATAAGGCGCAGTTTGCCGATATGCTAAAAAGCGGCCCCGAACACTTCCGTATCCGGGGCCGCCTGCTAGGAAAGGAACAATCACCGATGACGAACCAACTACTGTTAGCGCAGGTGCTAGCTGCTGGGTTTGACTGGGACTATCTATGGCATTGGACCCACGACCAGGAGTTTGGCAAAGCGCTGGTTTCTGCGATAGCGCCGATTGCAATGGCTATTATCACAGCTCTAGGTCTTATGTTTACTGCACGCAGGGAAACACAGAAGATGAAGCTCTCTAAACAAGGGGCACCTCCTGAGCTAACCCAATACAAAGAATGGCTTGAGGTCTCTGAAAAGTATAAGGAACTTGCTGGCTGTGAGGACCTAGATAAGCTTTCTGCGATTTCGGAAGAATATAGAGAAGTTGAGTCTTCCCGAAAAGCTGCTCTTGCACGAGCAGTATGGGAACGTAAAGTATTTTCTTTTTGCCCCAATGTTAATGCCCAGAAACTTCTAATGCAGATTAATCCCTCGAAGATTTTTCGAATTTTAAATTCTAGGCGTGATGAGAGGTTGCCTAGCTCAGATATATATGTGCATTTAAGTTTTAAGCCGTACTTAATATGTTTTTTCGCATGGGTTTCCTTGTTTATTGTATGTATGGTCTATCTATTCGTAAAGTTATACAATGGGGACCGTGATGGTGTAGTTTCTTCTCTCATAGGATTTATGTACCTGTTTATTCTTATTCCTTTTATCTTTAGATTCTTCCCAGATGGGTACAGTGGAGTACTTGAAGCTAATTATTGTTTCCGTAAGATAATAATTTCTCGCGGCCAGAAGTTCGAAATAAATATTGTTTCTGAAAGTAATATGATGGCAAGGCGTTTAATGATGTCTGCGCTTGACTTTAGCCCCTCAGATGTCGTGTACTGTCCCTGGGAAGATAGGAATTTAATAATTTCCACCTTTATGAAAATTATGACATATTTTAATCCTGGTTATTATGTGCGAAGAGGGATAAAAGGTAAAGATAGTGTTTTGTGGGGATCCTACAAAGAAGAGCCATTGAATGGTGATTTGAAGGAAAAATTGGGGCGTAAAGGTACTCAAGTGCCAAATTCTGATACCCCAGAAGAATCCCAGCCTACGCATCCGCAAGGGTAAACGTTGAGAAGCCACATGTGTTTCGAACAGCCACATCATAAGTGGCTTCTGGAAACACATGTGGCTTCTCGCTATGGGGCTGTAACACGTACAGAATTCGTGCCATGGTTTAGTGTCTTCGGCAATGGCTTTTAACTACGACCAAAGACACTAACCTATGGCACAATTTTTCGGCAGGGCACGGTAAAACAAAAGCGGCTCCGGACGCTTACATGTCCGGGGCCGCCTGCTGCGGTTATTTATATGTTGGGTTAGAAACTGGTTTACATGTCGGGCCAGTCGCGGTGCAACGAATACTCCGTGTCCCCGTCACCGTTATCGTTCAGGTGCCAGCGCTGGCCGGTACGAATATCAGCCTTGCGCAGGCGCGGGTTCGGGTTGTCCGGCTTGCCCATGGTCGGATCGTTCTTGCAGCCCCAGCGAGTGTCGTCGTAGCTGCAGTCACCTGCCACGCGTCCCACGTCGGTCCACCACACACGAATCAGCAGCGGGTCGACAGTATCCTTCTTGATGACAGTACGCATAGCCTGCCAGGGACCGCCATTGACTCGGTACCGGCCAGCATAAGAAACCGTTGCATAGGCGTGGAAATTGCCCGACCGCTTATACACATAACTGGTCGCAGTCGGTCGCGCTTTCGAGCCTGACTTCGGGTAGATGGGCTCACCGATAGTGTAAGACGTGCTTTCGTCACCGTTGCCGTATTGGACGGTCATCTGCACCGGATAAGACTCGATTTCAACATGACCGGCCGAAAGCTCGCCCTCCCAATAAGCGGTGGGAGCTTCAGCGTAGAAATTGACGTTGTCGCCCTTGTAAATATTCGGGTCGCCTTTAGCTCTGCCGGTGCCGTTACCGGAGTTATAGGACTGCTTCAGGATAGGGGGTCGGATATCGGTGTTGGCGAATTTGTCTTCAATTTCTTGAAGCATTTCAGTGGGGCTCGGTTTACGAGGCTCTCCGGGGTTATTGGCGGTTAGGGTGCGGGATTCTACTGGGGTGCAGTAGGTTCCGATGCCGGAGGTATTGTAGTAACCGGTGTAGTCGTTGCCGTCGTCAGGCATCATCCAGGTGCGGAAGTACTGTCCTGGTTGGCCGTCAGCGGTGACGCAGGAGTCTTTATCGGTGGTTGAAGCGTAATATTGACCGCCCATGCCATCATTTGCAAGATAATGCGTCTCCTCAAATTTTTGCTGTTGCTGTTGTTTTGCAGTCCTAAGATCATCTTGGGCAGACTCATGATTAGGAAAAGCATTTGTTTGAGATATATCATCTACGTCATCATATGAAGAGGGAACGCTATATGGTGCTTTTACATCGGAAATACTATGATTGTTGCTATCTGAGGTGTCCTCTAAAGCGTAAATTAGATGTGAAGCAGGGCCAATAAAACCTATTACACATGTCGCGCAGAACAGGGATAGTTGTTTTTTATGCATTATTTAATAACTCCTTGTTCGCGGAGCTGCTTATTGGAAACATAACCAGACAGATACCAATAACCATCCTTATAGCGATAACGCATCATGAAAACTTCGTTATTATCATGCTTGGTATTGGAATGCTCCGTCCTGCTTCCATCAGGATTGACATAGATGGCATAGGTCCAAAGGCGCCGAGTAAGAACCCAATACTCTTTTGCTTTATCGTCGTAATTGAGGGTGCTCTCTGCTTGAAAATCTGAGGTTCCCGCAATAACCCAGCCGCCACGCTGATAAAGGCCCTCGATATCCTTGAGGAACTTAATATCCTTCTCGTAGGTATCCAGCATATAGGGCCATACATACTGCATATCACCGGTCTGAATACCGTAGTTACGGGCTCTGACCCAATCGGTCATCATCTCACGGAGACCAGCGAAGGTTTCGGGGTACTGTTGCGGCTTAGCCTTGGGGAGCGGGACGTTCTGAGCCATACCGTATTCATCAGCTTCACGGTATTCGCCGTCAGGTGCCTTCGAGCCGCCAGAGTAGCCGCGGGTAATAACCGGGCTAGGGGTAGCAGAAGCTGATGCAGATTCAGTAGCCGCCGCAGACGCCGAAGCGGTTTCGCTCGGCGCGGCGGAGGCGGTCGCTGCCGCCTCGTTATTTGCCTGCTGTCCACACGCCGCAAGCAAGGCCCCAAGGCCCACAAGTGCGCCGCTACCCAGCAGGGTACGGCGATTAAAGATGGTCGAATCCATAGAAGATACGCTCCTATCGTCGGTGATGGTGTGACATATGTGCATGTCGGGCCGTTATTCACAGGTTGCGTCGACTGCCGGAAGGAAAACAGCCTCGTAGTGCATCTAACAAGCGCATCAATGCGCTATTGAACACTACAATTACTACCCTACCGCATGTTTGCCGTCGTTTGCATTCTTTTGAGGATGGTGGCGGTGGTTGGTCATTATTCGGGCTTCTCAATGTTTTATGCATCAAATATCTCTGCGCCCGCGGAGGTGCCACCTCCACAGAATTTGTGCTATGGGTTAGCGTCTTCTGCCATGGTTTTTAACTACGACCAAAGACGCTAACCTATGGCACAAATCCGTAGCTCATTACCGGATCTGCGCCTGCGCCAGGTAAGTGAGGGTCGGTTATTGGTTATGATTTAGCCTTTTCGTCGATAGGTTAGTGTCTTCACTGCGGGTTAAAGACCCACGGTGAAGGCACTAACCTATCGTAAACCTCGGTCTAAAAAGCGGACGGCCCCGAACACTTCCGCATCCGGGGCCGCCCTCCGCCTGCCAGAACTTACTTCTTAGCACCGAACGCCCTCGTCCACGCCCAGCGGGTCAGCACCGCCGTACCCACCGCAACCGCCATCGGCAGCCACGCACTCGCACCCTGACCCGTAAAACCAATCAACAACGTCAACGCAGACAGCGGCGCATTCATCGAAATACCCAAAAACGCCGCCGTACCCGTCAACGCCGCAGCATACAACACCATCGACGCGCCACCCGGTACCCCGCCCAAACCCGGGAACGCCCACAGCACCAGCGCCGCCACACAAAACGCAGCCGCCGCACCTAACGCCAAACCAGGCGTCAACGTACCGCCATAAGAACCGAAACGCAGACTCAACACCACCACGGCAGCCTTCGCAACAGCCAACGCCAACACATACACTGCCGCTGCCGCGGTCAAACCGCCCGCCGCCGCATCCAACGACACATTAAACGTGTGCTGAGTCAGCAGACGACCATTACCCAGAATCTCCGGAAGCCACAACGAAACCACCGCGACCAGCGCAAACGCCACAGGAATACGCCACAGAAGAGAACGATCCTTCGCCTTCAACTTCTCCGCACGCTGCGACAACGCTCTAAAACCCAACGCCAACGGAGTCAACACCACGCCCGTCAGCGCCGCCACCGTCAGCGTCGTCGCATCCAATGGAAGCTGCGGCACCGGGTACGTCGGCTCATTGACAATCACCAGATTCGCCGTGACCGTCGCCGTCCACACCGTCACCGCACCCACATACAGCGACCGCAAGCTCAGACCAACAGCCATCGCCTCTACAAGGTACACTACGCCACCAATCGGCACCTGATACACCGCCGCCAAACCAGACGCCGCACCCGCCGCCACCAGCAGACTGCGCTCACGAACACCCAACAGCGGCGAACCATCCGGGCGGGTACCACCCACACGCTCCAGCAGATTCGAGGTACGGCCAGCCGCCAAAGCACCCAGCTCACGAGGCGCGACCTCCTTACCCACAGGAGAGCCTGCACCCACAGCAACAATCTGAATCACCGAATGGGCGATCTGCCACCACAGCGACGGGGTGCGGTCCTCCTCGGTAGCACCGGCAATCTGCGACTTCACGCCAACCACACGCCGCCCACCGGACTGCAGGTAATACCACACCAGCGCCACAAACGGGCCCAGCGCCGCCAAAACCAGGGCACGACGCGCCGGATCGGCACCGTCAGTCACCATCGGGTGATGCCCCTCAGCCTGACCGAAAGTTAGCTCCTGCATAAAGTCCAGAACATAATGCAGAGCAATCGCACCCAAGCCGCTGAACACGCCCGTGACCAGCGCGGCAAGGGTCAGCCCCAGCAGGAGGCGAAACGAAAAAGAACGGGAACCCGCAGGCATCTGGGGGCTATTCGTGGGTGAATGGGGATGAAAAGACATGGATTGAGGCCGTAACGTGTTGCGTGCTGTGTGTTGGGTTGAGGCTTCACAACCCGCGCGAACCGCGGCGAAAGCCGTAGCGCAAACCGGATGGAAACCGCAGCGAAATCGGGGGAGACAAAGCCAATTTAATTTTACGCCCGCGCTTTTTGCGCCTCAGCAACGGGGGCAACGCGAAAACCCGGTTTCGGATGGCAACACGAGCCTCGCCCACGGGGCCGGCGCATCAACTCTCGGCTTTCATGCGTTGGTTCGGTGTGCCCCAAACCACCCGCACCCGCTAAGCTGGAAGGGTACGCCTCCATGCGCCCGCCGCACACTGTGCAAAGTAGCCGCCGGGCGCAGGCACCACATACGGAAGGATCAACGATGACCGCAACTATTGCTTTTCTCGGCACCGGCTCCATGAATGGCTCCATCGCCGCGGGTCTGCTCGCCGCAGGCCACGACCCCGCCCACATCCGCGCCACCGTGCGTAGCGAAGAATCTCGCGCCGCTCTCGCCCAGCGCCTCGGCGACAAGGTCGAAATCATCACCACCGGCGGCGAAGCCGACGGCAACCACAAGGCAACCGCCAATGCGGACGTCGTGCTGCTCGGCGTGAAGCCCTACGGCATCGTCGAGCTCGCCCGCGATATTGCACCCGCCCTCGCACCGAACGCCGTCGTGGTGTCCGTTGCTGCCGGCGTGACCCTCGAAACCCTCGCCGAGTGCCTTCCTGCATGTCAGCCCATTGTTCGCTGCATGCCGAACACCCCCTCCTCCGTGGGCAAGGGCGTGCTCGCCATCTCCACCACCGACACCGTGAAGGACGAGCAGAAGAAGCTCGTCGAAGAGGTTCTGGGCACCGTCGGTCTGGTCGTTGAGGTTCGCGAGGACCAGATGGATGCGGTCACCGCCGTCTCCGGTTCCGGCCCGGCATACGCGTTCCTGCTTGCGGAGGCGATGGCAACCGCCGGCGAGAAGCTCGGCCTGGATGCAGACACCGCGCTCAAGCTTGCCAGCGCAACCGTTGCCGGTGCAGGCTTCCTGCTCGATACCAACCCGGATGCGCCCGCCCTGCGCCGCGCCGTGACCAGCCCGAACGGCACCACCGAGCGTGCACTGAACACCTTTGTGGACGGCGGCCTCTTCCAGCTGACCGAGGACGCGATGCGCGCCTGCGTAGCCCGCTCGGCGGAAATGAGCCAGCTGTACACCGCTGACGAGGACTAGTCATTACGGACTAACCAGCGGGGACTAATACCGCTCGGTAGCGCCGCTCTGACTAGGTGAAACTACAGAAAACTGGGTAAAACTACAGAAAGACAGCCTCCTCCCGGCAGAACGGGAAGAGGCTGTTTTTCTATGCTTATTTGCTTTTCTATGTCTATTCTCGGGTTCCTCAAGGCAGCGAGGAAAAACGCACTTAGGGGCGCGCCGCGAAACGCTCAATCAGGTCCACCTGACCGGACACAATCAGAATGTCGCGCGAGTGAATACGGGTAGTCGCGTCCGCGTAGGTGAAGTCCTCACCGGGGGACTTAATACCAACCACAGACACGCCGTACTTGGAGCGGATATCCGACTCGGCGAGGGTGAAGCCGTGAGTTTCCTTCGGCGGGCGCATCTTCGCAATGGCGAAGTCGTCATCAAACTCAATGTAGTCCAGCAGTCGACCCGAGACGAGGTGCGCGGCGCGGCGGCCAGCGTCCGCCTCCGGGTAGACCACGTGGTGTGCGCCAATACGCTCCAGAATCTTGCCGTGCGCGGGGGTGATAGCCTTCGCCCAGATACGCTCCACACCAATGTCTACAAGGTTCGCGGTAATCAGCACAGACGCCTCAACGGAGGTGCCCACACCCACCACGGCGGAACCGAAATCGTCCGCACCCAACTGGTGCAGGGTGTCGATATCGGTCGCATCGGCGGAGACCACGTGGGTCAGCACGCCGGACCACTTCTGCACCAGCTCGGGGTCCTTCTCGATGGCGAGAACCTCTTTATTCTGCAGGCGCAACTGGGCAGCCACAGCCGAACCGAAGCGTCCCAAACCAATCACGAGGACGGGGGCGTTATGTGCACTAGCCAATGGTGGGCCTTTCTTCGGGGAACTTGTAGAGGCGGCGGCGTGAACGCATCGCCAAGCCGGTTGCGGCGGTTGTTGTACCCACACGACCAATGAGCATCAGAACGCTGAGCACGTACACGCCTGCCGGAGGTAGGCTGGCGGAGAGGCCGTTTGAGAGGCCGCAGGTCGCGAAGGCAGAGATGACCTCGAAGATGACTTCTTTGAGATCTGCGCCGCTAATGATGAGAATCGATGCGGTGCCAACACCTACCACGGTAGCACCCATAACGATCACAGAGATGGCAATGCGCAGAGAGGATTCGGGGATGGTGCGATTGAACGCTACGACCTTCTGGTCACCTCGCGCCTCGGCAAGAATCGACAGGGCAATCACGGCGATGGTGGTGACCTTCACGCCGCCTGCGGTCGAGCCGGAGCCGCCACCAATGAACATGAGCGTATCCGTCAGTAGCGTGGAGACGGGGGTGATGGCGTCCATGTCAACCAGGTTGAAGCCGCCCGAACGCATCATCACGGAGGCGAAGATGGCGTTGAGGATTTTATCGCCAGGAGAGTAGGAACCGATGGTTGCGGGGTTATTCCATTCGAAAAGACCCCAGAAGAAAGCGCCAAAACCGAAGAAGAAGAGGGTGGTGACCACGGTCAGTTTTGCGGTGAGCTGCCAGTGTGAGGGACGGAAAGGGTTGCGCTGAATCGCAATGAACACGGGGAAGCCGAGCGAGCCGAGGAACACCGCGATGCAGATGGGTACGAGTAGGAAGAGATCGTGGCCGTAGGGTACGATGCCGTCCGAGTGCGGGGTGAATCCGGCGTTGTTGAATGCCGAAACCGAGTAGAAAATGCCGTGCCACAGAGCCTCGTGTGGTGCTTCGCCGAGCGCGAGGAAGCGCGGGGTGAGGAGCATTGCAATGAACGCTTCGATGGAGAAAGACGCGTACGCCACCGCTTTGACGATGCCGCCGACCTCGCCGAGTCGGCTGATGTTCAGGTCTTCCTGGGCGATGAGTTTGGTGCGCAGACCCATTTTGCGGCCGATAGCCAGCGCCAGCAGGGAGGTGATGGTCAGCGTGCCCAGGCCACCCACCTGGCAGGCGAGAAGAATCATTGCCTGACCGAAGGTTGACCACTGATCTGCTGTGGAGACGGTGGTCAGACCGGTCACGGTGACCGCGCTGGTTGAGGTGAAGACCGCGTGGTGTAGCGCGACGCGCTGCCCGTCTGCCGAAGAAATCGGCAGGGACAGCATGACGGTGAAGAAGATGATGACTAGAAAGAACGCGCTGATTGCGGTGCGTGAGGGGGACGCCAGAACCGAGGAATCAATGAAGTCGCGGAAGCGTTCGAGAGTCTTCTGGTTGAACTCTAGCGGGGTGCGTTTGCGCTGAGTCTCGCGGTCTTCGTGGTCACGTAGGGTAGGCAGTCGGTCAAGATCGATGCCGGGCACGCTGGTGAGGATGCTGAGGTTTTCAGCCTCGAGGCGGTCGCGTCGGCTTCGGCGAACCTGCTGCTTTTGGGGTTCGGAGGTGGCACCGCTGAGGGTGTCCCAGCGGCGGTTGAGCTGGCCCTGGGGGTGGTGGTGTCGGCGCCGGGTGCGGCGGATGATGCGTCCCATGCGCCTCCTTCAGCGAGTGTCTGGGTGTTGGTGTGTTGATGTGTTGGTCGGCTGTTTGAGCCTGTGTTTAACGCCTTCTAGTGTATCGCGCCGGGTGCCTGCTGAGGGGGTTGAGGCTCTGGTGGTTCGGGGGTAAATATGTGAGCTTGGAGAAGGCGTGCGGCTGGTTTTGTGGGTGCAACCACGAAAACTATATATTCTGAATTAGCTATATAAGTATTGAGGGGTTGGGCGGCTCGCATATGCCTAGGAAGAGATACAGGAAATCACCATGAGATGTGATAGGCACTTCATGCTTTTCTCCATTTCAGGGCTCCATATTGGGTTAGCATTCAGTGGTCTTTCAGAATTTTTGAAGGTAATTTCTGTATCAGCCTCATTCTAAGCTTGAGGCGCCACTTTATATGTCATAATCGCTATATGCATTCTGATGTTTTTTCTGTCATCGCGGATCCGACTCGCCGCCGAATTGTGCGTATTCTCGCTGAGCAAACCCACACGGTGGGCGCAGTGGTTGAAAAGCTGGGCATGAGCCAGCCGACCATTTCGAAGCACCTGAAAGTCCTTCGCGATGCAGATGTGGTCTCCGTGACCGTGGAGGGGCAACGTCGCCTCTACTCCCTGAACCCGGATGTATTCGCCACCGTGACCGAGTGGATTAACGAGACCGTTCAGATTGCACGCCAGTCCAATGAGGCGCACGCACCCGTGGCACTGCCCGGTGGCGTGCCTGCATCTGCCTCCGATAAGGCGACGGCTGAGAAGCCCGAGGCGACCGACTCTGAGACTCTCGCCGTTGAGGCACCCACCCCCGAGGAAATTGAGCAGGCTCGCATTCAGCGCACCCGCGCACAGCACATGACCCCCAGCGCGCGCATCTACTCGCGCCCTGCGGAACAAGCAGCTGACAGCACCGCTTCCGAAGCTGTCGCTGAGAAGACTGGAGCTGTTGAGCCCACCCCGCAGGAAGAGGCAGTGGATAGCACCCCGATGCGCCCCTTCACTCCCGTATCCTACGGTTACGACGCTGGGGTGGCCCCCGCGGCGTCGGCAACCCCCGCTCAGCCCGCTACCCCCGCGGCACCTGCTGAGGCTAAGCCTGTCGTAGCGCAGAAGCCGGTAGCATTCCCTCAGCCTGCGGCTGTGGTGCCTTATGGCATCGACCCCGCTGCGGTTGTGGGTGGCTCGATTCAGCCTATCGCTGTGATCCCCGAGGCTGTTGTGCTTGAAAAGGTCGCCGAGGAAAAGGCTACCGACGAAAAGGGCGCAGCTGAGAAGCCTGTTGCACCCGCTGAATCCGTCAAGGAAGAAGCAACCCGCACGGAATTTGCAGCTGAGGATTCTGCAGCTGAAAAGTCTGTGATTGAGAAGAACGTAGTGGATGAAGTCGTGGCAGAAGAGCCCGTGAAGGCTGAATCTGTTGAGGAAGCAGCTTCGCCCGCAGAAGCTACTGAGAAGGCTGAACTCGGTAAGGTCGAGCTTGCCAATGATGAGCTCACTAATGATGAGCCTGTCGAGGGTGAGCCTGCTAAGGCTGAAGCCTCCGCTGAGGAGCCCGAGTATCAGACCATGCCCGCCTACGATTCGGTGTACCGCCCCAACGCTGAGACGAACAGCGCTGAGGCGAAGGACAATCACCGCGGTGGCCTATTCGGCTTCCTGCGTGGCCGCCGCCGCTAAGACGGGCGGCTAGGGTCTGCCCTGCCGATCACTTCCGGCATTAACTCTCTGTAAAACACACACTCTCACTCACTTTTTGACCGAAAGACGCATTCACGTGGCTATTCATCGTAAAATTCTGCGCTGGCTCGAGAACGAACTGTTCGAGGGCAACATTCAGCTGGGTCAAGATCTGCCCAGCGATAGCGAAATTGCGCGCGCTATTGGTGTGGGTCGTTCCCGTACCCGCGAGGCTCTGCGCACCCTGGAAGATATGGATCTGGTGCAGCTGTACAACGGTCGCGGCAAGGAAATTCTGGTGCACCTGAGCGATGAGCCGGCTTCCGCGGCGAGTGCCGCTCTGCGCCTGCACATGTCCAGCTCGCGTTACCCGACTCGTGACCTGGTGCAGACCCGTATTCTGCTGGAAAGCTGGGCGATTGCGCGTATTGACCCGAAGACCGCCTCCTTCGCGGAGATGGATGAGGTCCTGGCGCAGATGGAAGATTTCGACCTGTCGATCCGTGATTTCCTGGAGCTTCTGCTGACGTTCCACCACCAGGTGATGCGTTGTGCGGGTAATGAGCTGCTGGTGGGTCTGCTCGCGTCGGTGCGTCAGCCGAGTTTTGAGTCGATGCTGTCGCTGGTGGGCCGTATGCCGCTGTGGAGTAGCGCTGTGGAGCGTCTGCGTGCTGAGAGCCGCGCTATTGCGGAGGCTTTGAAGGCGGGCGATTCGGCGACGGCGCGTGCCATGGTGATTGGTCAGCTGCGCGGCATGTATGCCGATGCCGGTATTGACTTGGAGCAGGAGGCGACCTCTGCGAACGGTCTGCCGGGTGAGCCGATTGCTTCTGAGTTTGCGCCGGTTGATGTGGATGAGTTTGCCGCCGATGACTTTGACGATTTGATGCAGGATGATGCGTCCTTCGCTGATGCGGGTGTGTTGCCCGCGGCGGATGCGCCTGAGCCTGTAGTGGAGTCTGCTGTTGAGGTCCCGGCTGAGTCTGCGCAGTCTTCTGCGGTGGAATACAAGGTGCCTGAAGACGATGTCGTCTACATTGAGGAGACGGCTTCTGAGAGCCCTGCCGAGCGTGTTGATACCTCTGCTGAGACTACTTTTGGTGCGGATGCTTCTGCATCTGACAAGGTGGAACGTGTCATTCCCGCTGCATCCCAGCCCGCACCTGTTGCGGCTTCCGCAACCCCCGCACAGCCTGCCGCGCATTCGGTGAGCCCGGATGTGCCGCTGAGCTTCGGTACCCCGCGCCGCAGCACCCCGGTTGCGCAGGCTGCACCCGCCTCCCAGGCTCCTGCCGCGCAGAATTTTAGCTCGCAGACTCCCAGCGGTCAGTTGCCGAGCGTTCCTGCCGCGTACGCGCAGGAAGAGGCCGAGGGCCCCGCAAAGGTTCTGCGTGCTTCTACGGCGGCTCCGCGTCGTCGTAGCGGTCAGATTATTTCTCCGGTGCGTGCGACCATCATTAAGCCGGTGGATCGTAGTAGGGTGCTGACTGCGCCTGCCCGTACCGCGCGTCCTGCGGCTGTCGTGACTGCCGCGGCTCCTGCGGAGACTGAGCCGGAGAACGTTCTGCGTGCCCCGGCGCGCCAGGAGGCGCCCGCCGTCCAGCCTGCTGAGCCTACCCGCCTTGAGGCGGCAGCGACCATTCACGACACCTATGAGAAGCTTCCTCATGATGAGCCGGTGCAGGAGCGCCGCGGCATCTTCTCGAAGATGAAGCGTTTCTTTGGCGTGGATGTGTACGAGCCTGAGGAAGCTCAGAAGAGCCCCGAGAAGGATCAGGCAGTGAAGGAGCAGGCTGTGAACGCTGAAGCGAAGCCTGAGCCCCAGCCCGCTATTGACCAGGAGGCGCTGGCTCGTGCCGAGGCTGAGCGTGCTGAGCGTCTGAAGGCGTTGCACGCGGCGGCTGAGGAAAGCCCCGCTGAGGAGGTTTCCGTAGAAGAACCTGCTGAGGAATCGGCTGAGGAGTCGGTAGAGGCCGCCTCCCAGGCTGAGGAGAGCACTTCTGAGGGTGCTGTAGCTTCTTCCGGTTCGGTGCTGTCTCACGGCCGCGGTAAGGGCTTGAAGAAGTCGAAGAAGAAGCGCCGTTAGGGTTGCCGAATCCCCGTTTTCACCCGGAAATACCCTCGATATACCCGCAGGAAAAGCGGAAATTCAGGGAAAAACTCCTGAAATACCGCTCTCGAATGGTGAAAATGGGGGTAAACCTAGTACTCTAGGTAGGTAGCGCTCTAAAACGCAAGGGTATTTCTGTGCCTAAAATGCGTTTTGGATCGGTTATACCGGTATAAATATCCCCGGGTAGCTACCGAGTCGAATGGCTCGGCCGGGTACGAGTAAAGTGAGGAAATCCTATGGGTTCCGTTATCAAGAAGCGCCGCAAGCGTATGTCCAAGAAGAAGCACCGCAAGCTGCTTCGTAAGACCCGCCACCAGCGCCGCAACAAGAAGTAAATAGACTTCTTTCGCCCCGCCCTCCGCACGGAGAGGCGGGGTTTTTGCGTTCTGGCAGTTTCGCGGGCGGGGTTTTATATGCTGGGTTTTGTACACCGGGTTTTGTATTTGTAGAGGGGATGTGCGGGTCACCTGTTTGGGGTGCGGCGTGCTATCTGAGAGACTGGGATTATGACTGAAACTTCCACTATTAAAGTTCACTTCATGCGTCACGGCGAGGTGCACAACCCCGAGCGTATCGTGTACGGCCGTCTACCCGGCTACCGTCTGTCCGATAAGGGCCAGCAGATGGTGCGTCTGAGCGCTGAGGAGTTCGCGGCTCGTGCTGAGCGCGGCGCCCGTTTCGTGCATCTGGTCTGCTCGCCGTTGCAGCGTACCCGTGAGTCTGCCGCCCCGGTTGAGGAGCTGCTGGGCCTGACCGCGCAGCCGGATGAGCGCGTCATTGAGGCGGATAACTACTTTGAGGGTCTGCACGTGAACGCGCAGGAGCTGCTGAAGAACCCGCGTCACTGGACGAAGCTGTACAACCCGGCGCGCCCCTCCTGGGGTGAGTCGTATCTGGATCAGATTCGCCGTATGGCTGCGGCTGTTCAGGATGCGGCGCGTACCGCCTACGAGTTGGGTGGCGAGGGTGCGGAGGCGATTATCGTGTCGCATCAGCTGCCGATTTGGATTACTCGCCTGGGCGTTGAGGGCCGCATGCTGCAGCATGACCCGCGTGCCCGTGAGTGCAACCTGGCGTCGATTACAACCCTGGCGTTTAGCACCACTGATTTTGAGCATGAGATGCCGCATTTTGTGGAGTATTCGGAGCCTGCTGCGCCGCTGTACGGTGGCGTGATTCAGCTGCCCGGTAGCTAGTTCCCGAAGCTGTTTCGAGCATAGTAAGAGGCTGTGAGCCCATCCATTACGGATGCGCTCACAGCCTCTTTCTGTAAACCTTGAGGGGCGTGAGCCTAGCTGTCTCGGCTAGTTCTGCCCGTTACCCTGATTCGGGGTGCCGTCCTCGGGATCTTTACGTTCGGAATCCTGCGTGTTGTGCGATTCTGCTTCGCGGCTGCGGCGTTCGCGTTCTGCTTTTGCTTTGAGCCAGCGCAGGTACTCTTCATCGTCGTCGGGGGAAGATACCGAGGGCGCCGGGGTGCTGCGTCGCTGACCGAAGCCGCGGCGAGCGCCTGCTGCGGGCTGTGCCTTGGGGCGGCCCAGGATGAGCCACATGAGCGGGCCCACCACGGGGAAGAGCAGGGTGACGAGAACCCACAGCCACTTGGGCAGGGTTCGCGCCTCGTGTGCGGGGGTGCGGACGGCGTCCAAGAGGGTGTAGAGGGTCAGCCCCACGATGAGGGCGGCGCCGCCAATAATCAGCATGGCTCGAATCATAAGCACTACTATGACACACCGCCGCGTTATCGCGGAACTATGAACCGGGTGCCCGCTAGCGGCTTAACGGCGCGGCAAATCGGGGCAGATTCGTGCGTCGGCTTAGTAGCCGGTCTTAGTAACCGGTGAACACCTGAACCTCGTGGCTAATAATATCCAGCGAACCCAGCCACACGGCGAGGGCAAGAATCACGGAGTACGCGAGCGCCACAATACCCGCCTGCTTGAGCACGGGGATTAGCTCGCGGCCGCCGCGCGTCCACACGGTTACGCAGGAGTGGATGGTCGGGCCGACCAGCAGGAAGATTAGCAGGAACCAGGGGTTCTCATCGAGCAGGAGCACACCCAGACCCAGCGCCAGCGCCATCTCCACGATGTAGGTGATGCGCGACCAGCGTTCGCCCAGGCGGACCGCCATGGTCAGCTTGCCCGCCTCAATGTCGGTGGGAATGTCACGCACGTTATTCGCCATGAGCAGTGCACAGGAAATCAGACCAATGCCGATAGCGCCAACCCAGCCGAGCAGGGTCAGGGTGTGTGCCTGCGTGTAGAGGGTGCCCAGGGTCGCGACCAGACCGAAGTAGACGAAGACGAACACGTCGCCCAGGCCCATGTAGCCGTAGGGGTGCTTGCCGCCGGTGTAGCCCCACGCCGCGAAGACGCTGGAGGCGCCAATCGCCAGGAACCACCACTGGTTCGCCAGAGCGACCAGGGCAAGACCCGCAAGCATCGCTAGACCGAAGCATGCGAAGGCGGCGAACTTGACGGAGCGGGGGCTTGCCACGCCGGAACCGACGAGGCGTAGGGGGCCCACGCGGTCTTCGTCGGTACCCTTGATGCCGTCGGAGTAGTCGTTGGCGTAGTTCACGCCGACCTGCAGGAAGAACGCGACGAGGAACGCCAAGAACGCGTAGAGCGGCTTGAATTCGTTGATCTCGTAGGCGGCAGCTGAGCCGGCAATAATGGGGGCGACGGCGAGCGGCAGGGTGCGCAGGCGAGCGCCTTCAATCCATTGGGCGGCAGTTGCCACAGGGGTTCCTTCCGGGTCTAAGTGCGTATGATGCGTGAGTTTGTGCGTGAGGGGTTGTGATGTGACGGTCAGGGCGTGTGGGCGGCTGCGTGTACGGGGCAAAAACCCGCGGATGAGCCTGCTTTAGCCCTGACGATAGTCTCTGTCCAGGATACTGTATATTTTTGCGCGGTCCGGCTTGCCGGTGCTGGTGAGCGGGAAATCCGGCAGGATGCTCAGCTGCTTGGGTGCGGCGGGGGCACCGAGCTTTTCGGCGCAGCGGGCACGCAGCAGGGCGCAGAGATCTTCGTTCAGCGCGCGGCTATTCTCAGTAGGCGCAGCCGCGGTACCGACAGAAGGTACCAGCGTGACCGCAGCGGCAATGGCTGTGCCCCAGCGGGCATCGGGTAAGCCGACTACGCAGGCTTCGCGTACGGCGGGGTGCTCTTCGAGGACTGTCGCCACGGCGAGGGCGGAGATTTTTACGCCTCCGCTGATGAGCACGTCGTCGCTACGGCCAAGCACCTGCAGGCGCGGCTCGCTACCCTGCACAGCGCTGTCGGGGCCGTGTGCGGGGCTGAGCAGACCGTAGTCGTCGGTGCGGTACCAGCGGGTGCCGTCCCCGGCGGTGAAGAAGTGCTCGGCGGTGCGGGGGGCATCGCCAATGTAACCGCTGGCGAGGTGCGCGCCGCTGATCCAAATACGGCCCACCTGCGCGGGCTTCCCCTCAATATCTGGCACGGCGGGCATGCCTTCTTCAGGCACGAGCTCCACCCGCGCGCCGGGCAGAACAGAGCCGGAGTAGACGCATCCACCGGCAGTTTCGGCACTACCGTAGGTGGTCACCGTGTTCAGCCCCAGAGTGGTGGAGGCGGCGAGCAGGTCGGCGCTGGCGGGGGCGCCTCCGAGCAGGATTCCGGTGAAGGAGCCGAGCGCCTCGTGAATCTCAGCGCCCAGGGACGGGTTGGCGTCCGCGCTTTCAAGGAGCTTATGTAGCTGGGTGGGCACCAGGGAGACAAACCGGCGTGCCGAGCTCATGCGCTCAACCGCCTGCAGGAAAACTTCGGGGCTAAAGTGCACCGGTTCGGTCACGGAGCGGGCAATGACCGGGGTGGTACCGGCGAGCACGGAGCGGGCGAGCACCTGCGCGCCGGCAATATAGTGCGCGGGAAGAGCCAACAACCACTGCGAGGCGGCATCGGAGTTCGAGCCGAAGAAGTTCTCGGTGGCTGCCGCACTGGCGGCTAGAGCTCGTGCAGTCAGTGCGGTGCGTTTGGGGGTTCCGGTGGATCCGGAGGTGCCCACCACCAGGGCAATAGGCTCTGCAGCCTCTACACTCTCCGCACCAGCACCCGCCGCGTACCCACCCAGTAGCTGCTCAAAGGCACCCAGCATAGCATGAGGATTGGCGGGCTGATCCGCGCGCACCTGCACCGCCTGCGGGTGCAGGGCAGCCTCCTGCGGGGTTGGGGAGGGCACGAGACCGGGTGCGGGGGTGTTCATCATGGCTAAGTCCTTAGCGGCTGTTGGTAACGGCTGCGTGCTTATGAGCCGGGGCATGTCATATGCCGGGGGGGGGGAAAAAAAAGCATCAAATGCGCCGGAGCCGGATTCTTAGCTGAGGGTATCAGGGTTGAATCCGGCTCCGAGCCTATGCATCTGAAACTACTTCTGCGGAAGGGGCTGTCTCTTAGAAGTAGTAGGGGTAGTTGGACCAGTCCGGGTCACGCTTCTGCAAGAACGCGTCGCGACCCTCCACAGCCTCGTCGGTCATGTATGCCATGCGGGTTGCCTCACCGGCGAAGACCTGCTGGCCGAGCATACCGTCGTCGGGCAGGTTGAAGGCGTACTTGAGCATGCGGATTGCCTGCGGGGACTGGCGGGCGATGTGCGCCGCGTATTCCAGGCCCTTGTTCTCGAGTTCGGCGTGGGGGACTACGTCGTTGACTGCGCCCATTTCGTACATGCGCTGTGCGTCGTATTCCTTGGCGAGGAAGAAGATTTCGCGGGCGAACTTCTGACCCACCTGGCGTGCGAGCAGTGCCGAACCGTAGCCTGCGTCGAAGGAGCCGACGGTTGCGTCAGTCTGCTTGAACTTGCCGTACTCTTCGGAGGCGATAGTCAGGTCAGCCACCACGTGCAGGGAGTGGCCGCCGCCTGCCGCCCAGCCGGAGACGAGGGCGATAACGACCTTGGGCATGGTGCGGATGAGGCGCTGCACTTCCAGGATGTGCAGTCGGCCTGCGCGTGCCGGGTCGATGCTTTCTGCGGTGTCGCCGCTGGCATAGTGGTAGCCGTCGCGGCCGCGGATGCGCTGATCGCCGCCGGAGCAGAACGCCCAGCCGCCGTCCTTGGCGGAGGGGCCGTTGCCGGTGAGCAGTACGGTGCCTACGTTGGAGGTCATGCGGGCGTGGTCGAGGGCGCGGTAGAGTTCGTCCACGGTGTGCGGGCGGAATGCGTTGCGGACCTCGGGGCGGTCGAATGCGATGCGCACGGTGGGCAGATCGCGCAGGATTTCGCCGTTTTCGTCGCGCTCAACCTGGCGGTGGTAGGTGATGTCGGTGAAGTCTTCGAAGCCTTCGACGACGCGCCAGTCGGCGGGGTTGAAGATGTCCGAGACCTTTTCGGGAAGTTGTGCAGTCATAGACCCTATTCTACGTTGCCCTCACGTTGCCCGGGGGGTTGCCCAGGTGTTGCTCGGGCGTTGTCTGAGGTTGTGGCATGGGTTGCCCGGGCATATAAGAAGGCCCGGACCGCGTGTGTGCGGCCCGGGCCTCTCAATATGAAATGATGTTATTTATCCATTGATAATTTTATCGATTAGAAGCGGCATAGCACTTGAAGGGTTCGGTCCTATTCGGTTGAATTCCATATTTGGGTCGTTTTGTTGGGCTTTTTTGATAGCTATATCATATTTTTCAATGGGGAATTCAGCATGAAGCTCTTTATTGTTTTTCCCTGTCATGAATGGGCGGGAAGTAGAGATTGCCTTAACTCGATTATTTATATCTGAATTTGACATATATCCATTAGAGGAATCCACATGCCAAACTAGCCATACCTCAAATTTAATATTTGTAACGACCATTAATATATTCTTTTCTTTTGCTTCTTTTAGTGTCTGCTCTAAGTTAGTATGCTGATCGACATCAACTACACAGAAAAAACTTTCATATTTATCTGAATCTTTATTTTTATGGTTTAAGCAACCCCTAAGGATACTGCCGGGGTCGGTCCCCTTAGGGTTAATTATCTTAAAGTGGACCGAAGTTTTTTGAGGCCTGAGGTGTAGCTTTAATAGATCAAAGTACTGAGCTTCTGTTTTCTCGCCTTCGACGCATATAAGTATATTTTTTTTGGGGTTGCGGATGGCTCGTTTATTTCGGGCGAATCGTCTATTATTCCTCATTTGTTTCTTTCTGTGAACTTAGTTTCGACGAAGGATAATTGACTAGAACCTTGAAAATGCTGCCTGCAATAAATGGAACAGCGCCGTAAGTTCCCATAAGGTAAAGTTTTTCAATGTCGCTATTTAAATCTGTTTGAAAATCATCTAATGAAAACAACTCCGTGACACCTTGGCGAGTTTTTTCAGTGAACCATATATTTTTACTGCTTAAGCCAAGATCCTCTTGAGCAGCCAGAAGTGTTGCGTCATGAGTGGTGAAAATTATTTGAGCGCCATATATGTTTATGGAAGTATCCGTAAATAGCCTAACAAGAAGATGCACTAGGTACGGGTGTAGGCTGGAATCTAACTCATCCCCGCATACAACCCCACCTTTACGGATGGCTTTCAATGCGGCAAAAGATACGGCGAGCCACGCTAAGGTTCCATCGCTTTCTTCTTCTATATAGAGCGGCGGTGTGTTTTCGTCATAAGAATAATGGAAAAACTCTAGGCGTCGTTGGATGATTCGGGTAATTTTGGGTTTAAGGGATCCGGATTAATCATCGTCATCAGTAGAGTCTAAGTTTGATAGGAATTTCATAATCTTCGCCTGTACTGAAATGGGAATATCGGGCGGAAAATTTTGTCCATCAAACTCATTTTCTTGTTGCAAAAGACCAACAGTTTGTATGCCGATATCAGCGACCTGCAACAGCAATTCGAGCTCTTCGAAAGAGATTGCATTTTCTGCGAGATCTTCTATTATGGAGTCAATACGAGATTTCTGATCCCTGTTGAGTAGGATGAAATCAATTCCATGTATGATACTTTCTGATATTTCCTGCAATATGTCTTTTCTCTTAAGAACGAGTGCGCGCGAAAGTATAAGTTCCCGATTATTTACTTCAAGCTTTTGAATTCCCTTTGAAAATATTGTGATATATTTACCTTCCCCTAGTTTTTCCCGACTAAAGATTCTTTTCCATCGTTTGGTCGGGATGTACTCGAGAGATTCAAAAGTAATTCCCTGAGGGGATGCCCCAAAGCTATATCGATACCTTTTATCGTTAAGTAAAAAATCTAGCTCATAAGCACTCTCTGAATCTTGATAATGCTTATCCAGTTTAAAGGGAGCGCAGGGGAAATTAGAGTAGCTCTGCCAGACGGTAGATGAATCCCGGATAGCAGTTATAAAATACAGGAGTGCATTAAGAAAGTTAGATTTTCCTGATGCATTTGCACCAAATATGCTTGCAACATTATTTACATATTGGTTCCAAGTTTTTCCTTCGGCGGGGGTTAGCCTGTTAATGGAGGGGTCTAGGAGCTCCAGTGCTACCTCATCCCTCACGCTCTTATGGTTTTTTACCCTAAAGTTGAGAATCTTCATATTTTGAAGATATCATACCCCCTCCCTTAACCCGACACCACGAATCTATGTAAAGAAGAGGCAGCCCGGCACTACAGGCTGTAGTACCGGGCTGCCAGGTAGAGTGGCGAACCTACGTCCTCACTTCCAATAAAGGTTCTAAAGGTTCGCCAAGCTGTCCTCGATGTATCCGCTGAACGCGGAGGTTTATTGAACCAAACCTTTACTTAATCTTTGCGAGCTCTACCGCGCGGTCGAACTCTTCGTCAATGACCGGGTTCTTCTTGTAGGTGACCAGGGAGACGATGATTGCGACCAGCATTGCCGAAGCGAAGCCGGGAACCATTTCGTAGAGCACGGACTTCATCGGGCTCTGGCCCCATGCGAATGCCACAACGGCACCGGTGATCATGGAGGCGAGTGCACCCTGGGTGGTCAGCTTACGCCAGTAGAGGGAGAGCAGAACGGTCGGGCCGAATGCCGAACCGAAGCCAGCCCAAGCGAATGCGACCAGCTGCAGAATGGAGCTGTTGGGGTTCCACGCCAGGGCACCGGCGACCAGTGCCACGATTGCCACACCTGCACGGCCGAGCCACAGGGACTTGCCCGCGCTGAGCTTCTTCGAGGAGAAGATGCCGTAGAGGTCCTCCACCAGAGCGGAGGAGCACACGATCAGCTGCGAGGAGAGGGTGGACATAATTGCCGCCAGAACCGCAGCCAGAATCAGGCCCGCGATGAGGGGGTGGAACAGAATCTGGGCGAGGTCCAGGAAGACCGACTCAGCGGTTTCGGGGTTGGTGAGGGACGCCTCGGGGTGGCGTGCAAAGTAGGCGATACCCATGAACGCGCCGCTCAGTGCGCCGAACACGGTCAGGACCATCCAGCTGATGCCGATGCGGCGGCCGGACTTAGCGTCCGCGGGGGTGCGCATCGCCATGAATCGCACGATAATGTGCGGCTGGCCGAAGTAGCCCAGACCCCATGCGAGGGATGAAACGATACCGGCGAAGGTGGTGCCTGCGAAGATGCTCAGCGCGTCGGGGCTTACCTGGCTGATGGACTCAACCACGGGGCCCACACCGCCGAGGTCAATGATGGTGACAACCGGAACGGCAATAAGTGCTGCGAGCATGAGCAGACCCTGAACCATGTCGGTGTAGGATGCGCCCATGAAGCCGCCGAAGAAGGTGTAGAACACGGTGATGCCTGCCAGCAGGAGCATACCGGTGTGGTATTCCTGGCCGAAGGAGGACTTGAAGAACAGGCCGCCGGACACCATACCGGAGGAGACGTAGAAGGTGAAGAACACCAGAATCACGACACCGGAGACGATGCGCAGCACGCGCTTGGTGTCATGGAGGCGGTTGCTCAGGAAGACGGGGACGGTCACGGCGTCGCCTGCTACTTCGGTGTAGCTACGCAGTCGCGGTGCCACGAACTTCCAGTTGCACCATGCGCCGATGGTCAGACCGACGGCGAGCCATGCCTGGGAGAGGCCGCTGAGGTAGACGGCGCCGGGCAGACCCATGAGGAGCCAACCGGACATATCGGAGGCGCCCGCTGAGAGTGCGGCGACGGTGGGGGAGAGCTGTCGCCCGCCCAGCACATAGTCGTCGAGGCTGTTGTTCTTGCTATTTGCCCATAGGCCGATTGCGATCATGGCAACAAAATAAATCGCCAGCGCGATGACCTGGTATGTACTCGCGGCCATAATGTTCCTTCTCTCCTGGTGATAGTGTGCGTCTGTGTATTTATGCGCGACTTCATAACTTTATGAGTGGCGTAGGATACAGTCTAGGCTCTGAGAGGCTGAAAATAAAGTCTATTTGACGCTTAAGAGCGAGGAACTATGGAATAAATATGTATTTGCTGTGTAAAATCCGTGGTCGTACACGTGGGTCAATGTGGGAGCGTGTGCGAAAAAGTGCCCGAAAAATCCCTAGAATTCAGGGTTTCGGGCACTTCGGTGCAAGAGAAGTAGTTTAAAAGCAACGCAAACGTTCAGAGACGTATGCATCTAAAACGAATTAAACAAAAAATTTAAAAGCCGTTCGGAGTGTTGAACTGTTACACGACAATGTCACAGAGGCTTAGAGATCCCTCACGACCCACGGCTCAGTAGCCATACGAGCCGGGTCAAAACGCTCCAAAATCGCCGCCGCATTAGGCACCGGAACATCCACCGAATGGGCAGAACCATCCACGTTATACACCGGAATAGAAGCGGCAATCCACCCCAAAATCGTCGGGACTTCAACGCCCGCCTCACGCAGCTGTGGCAGGGTCACCGCACCATCACGCTTCGCCAGACGCTTACCCTCCGTATTGAGCGCCAGCGGCACGTGAGCGTAACGCGGCTGCACCACACCCAAAAGCTGCGCCAAATACGACTGGCGAGGCGCCGAAGGAAGCAAGTCATCACCGCGCACAATCTGCTCAACCCCCACAAAAGCATCATCCACCACGGAAGTCAGGTTATAGGCATAGGTGCCGTCATTGCGCACCAGCACAAAATCATCCACCAGCCCCATGTAGGCGCCGTAAAAATCATCCTGCACCGTGTAGCTCGTGCACTCGGCACGCAGACGCAGAGCCGGCGGACGCTGAGTGCGGCGCTCCTCCCGTTGCGCCTCCGTCAGTTCACGGCAGGTACCCGGGTATGCACCCGGCGCACCGTGCGGGGCGCTCGATGCCTCCTGAATTTCGCGGCGGGTACAGAAACATTCGTAGACGAGGTTCGCCTCGCGCAGTTGCTGAACCGCCTGCTCATAGGCGGCAAGGCGCGTGCTCTGGTACAGTACGCCTGCTTCCTTGCTTTCGGTGCCCTCGGCACCCTCAACGCGCCCCGTCTCAATACGTTCTGTCGAGGCGCCGGGGCTTGCATCCCAATCCAGACCCAACGCCGCCAAATCAGCAATCTGACGCTCCGCGGCACCCGGGCGCACGCGGTCCAGATCCTCCACGCGCAGATAGAAGGGTTTGCCACCGCGGCGTGCCATCGCCCACGCCAAAATAGCGGTACGCAAATTGCCCAGATGCAAGTCCCCCGAAGGGGAGGGGGCGTAGCGTCCGGTACCGCTGGGGAACGGCTGAGTCGAGGGGTGAGAAGAGGGGGTAGGCGAAGAAGTCATACTCCTATCCTATAGGGGTGTTAGATGCGGGTTTAACTGCGCGCACAACTCTGGGTTGAGTGGTGTTGAGGCATAAATATTGCTTCTACGGATGCGCGCCGGGCTCTTTGAGGAGCTCCTGTGGCGATGATGGGCTGTTCAAACAATCCGGAGAGGTTGATAAAGCTCACCACTTTCTTGACGCTAGAGATACGTTTGTACAAAATAATGCACTTTCATTGCCTTGAATTGTTACCGAACCGTAAATTTCTGTTCTCTGAAGCCCGAATAGCCCCTCAGGTGCTAAAAATTCCAGTAGGGTTGTATCTATGGCTCGTACTATTGAACTCGCAGACGGCGTGTACCGTATTGCGACCGACAACTACCGACTGAACACCGGACTGGTCCTCGGACTGGAACGTGCACTTGTCGTGGATACCGGCGCAGGTCCCCGTCAGGCAACCGAAATTTATGATGAGGTTCGCCGTCTCACGCGCCTTCCTATTACCGTCGTAAACACTCACGGACACTATGAGCGTTTCTTCGGCAACGATGTTTTCGCGGCAATGGGTGTCGAAGAATTCTGGGCGCATCCTCGCGCCGCGCGTGCAATCCGTAAATACGGTGAGGCGCAGCGTCCCTATGTCGAGACGCTGGAACCGGAAATGGCGCACAAGCAGGGTGCCGCCACTAATATTGTTGTTCCCAACCGCCTGGTCGCCAATAGGGGCGACGGCATTACCTTTACCCCCATTGACCTGGGTGAGCGTAGCGCAACCCTCATGTACATGGGTCCCGGTCACACCGACGGTGACATCCTGGTCGGCATTGAAGATGTGCTCTTCATGGGCGGTCTGATTGAAGAGGGTACCGACCCCTACTTTGAGGACTCTTTCCCCGACCGTTGGATCGATACTCTCGGTGCCGTGCTCGAATTTGATCGCTACCGCGTGTTTGTGCCCGGTAACGGTGAGCCGGTGGACCGCACCTTCGTGGAGCGTGAACGTAACACCATGGTGACCGCTATTGAGTCGATTCGTGCTTCCACTTTGGATCGTGATGACGAGGCGACGACCGCAGCAATGTATAAGCTGCCCTATGCGCCGGGTGCTACTCGCTTCCTGCTGGATCGTTTGGCTCAGCTTGAAGGTGCACCGGTGGCGGCATATCTCGAAGCGGATCACCCAGATACCAGTGGTTTCACGGGTCCGATTACTCTGGGTCAGGCTTCGTACTAACCCCCATATACAATATGCCTCATAGAGCATAAATACAGGTGAGGGCTGGTTTCTACGGTAGAAACCAGCCCTCACCTTTTATATGCCCGAACCCTTAGGGTACGTATTTAGCGCTGAACGTACTGGGCGCGCATTGCCTCGCAATCAGCCGTCAAAGAAGCTGGGACATCGCCCATTGCCTTGCACAGCTGCACAAAACGGTGACGCCAATCCAGATGCTGCAGCGCCTGACGAATCTGCTGCTCACCCTGCGCGGGGGTCCAGCGGGAGGCGGCATCGGCAACCTGCGCAAGGCCCGCGCGTGCATCCGCGTGATCAATGTCGATGGTCGCGCCGTCCCACAGGATTTCACGTACGGTGGTGGTGTTCGGAACCTTACCGACAACGGTCACGCCCGAAGCCAGCGCATCAGTCCAACGACCGGTAATGTACTCCTTGGTCGGGTGAGTGTACGGTGCCGGGCTGACCGAGGTAGAGAACGCCAGCAGGAACTTCGCACGGTTCAGAGAATCCTGCAGGTGCTGAGCCGACTCGCGGTCGTTCGCGCCGAAGGGCGGGCGGCCCTCAAAGCTTAGACCCAGCTCGGCGGCAAGAGCTGCGGTCGCCTCGTCATCTTCGTAGGCGGCAGGCTGGCGACCCACACGCAGCAGGTCGGTGCTCTTCGACTCCAGCGCAGCCAGACGGTCGCTGAACTTGCTCCAAACATCCGCACCCCAGGGCAGAACGCCGGGAGTCTTCACACCCGCAGCGGTCCAGGGCTGAACGTCATCAACGTCCGCAACGAAAATACGGTCGTAGGTGGAGGACTTAGCCACCGCGGGAATACGGTCATCCCAGAAGCTATCAATCACCCAGCCGTAGATAGCACCGTAGCGGCGGAACGCGAAGGAACGCTGCGAAATGGCGTACAGCTGACCGGGATCAGAAGCAATCACTAGGCAACGCTTGGAGCCGCCCTTGAGGCGGGGCAGACGCGCCAGAAGCTTCGTTTCCTTGCTGAGGGATGCGCCCACATCCACGGTGTGTACGGTACCGCCGGTGTAACGGGCGAGAAGCTCCGCCATAGCGTGTACGGGAACCCAACCGGCTCCGGAGGGGACGGCAACAATAATATCGAGTGAGCTCATGAGAATCCTTGGGAGCAACGCCCGCCGCATGCACCGGGCTCACCGGGGTAAACCCCCGGGTCGCGCGCGGTGTGTGTCAGCGGCGAGAGCATGAATGTCAATAAATGATAGATAGGGTGCCGTACGTCAGCAGGCGCGCAGAAAAACGCGAAGGCAGCGGCGAGTGAAACCGCTCGACCGGCTAGCTTTCAGCCACGGAAGGCTACGGCATAGGTAGTTTTCAGTATATCGGTCAACCCCGCGCACGGGGCTTAGCCTGCACCCTTTAGAAACGGCTTTAGGGTGTGTGAATGCGCACCTCAACGCCCGATTCGGTACCAAAACCGGCAGCCATGCGCGCCAGATCAGTATTCGGGGCGGCAGCCACCGTGAAGAAACGATCCACAGCGGCGGTGAACTGCTCCTGACGAGCCATATCGCCGTGCTCAAGGGTCGTGAAAATACCGCCGCCGGCATCGTCAAAGACCTCAACGCGCAGTTCGGGCAGAAGCTCAGTATTCGGCAGGTTCAGCGAGGACACATCGTGCTGGAAGGTCAGGTCACCGCACAGCAGGGTCACCGGCAGTGCGGCGCCGCCAATTATCGGGCGGGAGTTCTCATCCACGCCGGCAGGGTAGTAGCCCGACAGGGACACGCCAATAGCGGTCGCAATGGTGCCGTCAATACCGGCAAGACCGCGGTTAGCAAACACGCGTGCGGGGGCGGGCTCGCCCAGGGCGGGGGCTGCCGCATCCAGATCACGCACCAGGTTTGAGGAGCCCAGCACCATGAGGCGGCGCTGAGCCACCGCATCCTGCCAGACGCGGCGGGCGTAGGAGCGGCCGGCGGTGCGGTTGCGGTAATCGGTGTAGTCAACCGAGCTCTCGGCGTCGGGGTGTTCGTAGGCGGCAATGGCGCGCAGGCACTCATCCTGCAGCTTGCGTGCCGGGGTAACCCACTGCTCAAGCCAGCTCAGCTCGTCCGCCAGCTCATCTGCCAGCTCATCGGTGGCAACAGAGGACGCGTGCGCAAACTCGGCGAGCTCGTGCGGGGTCGACAGCTCCACGAAGGAGCGGGCGCCCGGCTCGTACCAGCTGGCGCGGCGCGGGGCGTAGAACGCGCACTGAATATCTTCGCGTTCCAGCAGCGCCGTAATCGGGCGCGAAAGCGTCGGGTGGCCGAAGAGTACCACACGCTCAATCTGCGCGGCAGGTTTGAACGACTCATCGCCGAGCAGCTGCGGGTAGTGAGGAATCGAGGTCACGCCGTGGCGCGCCTCGGAGGAAGGCTCCGCAAATAGCGGCAGGTTCAGCACGCGCGCGAACTCCGCCGCAAACTCGCCGGCGCCGTCAGCGGCAACCACCACGGTGCGGTGCGCCGGGGTGAACTCCGCCAGGTCCGCCTGCGCCTCCAAAGAATCCAGAAGCCAACGCTGTTCAGCGCTGGAAAGCCCGGAACCCTCGGCACGGGCGGCACGGGCGCGGCCCTCAGCCTGCGGGTCGTAATCCTCCAGCAGGCTCTGCGCCCACTGCGGCAACATCTGCGCAAAACGACCCGAGGGAGTCAGCGGCGTATCAAAACAAATATTCAGGTGCACCGGGCCAATCGGCTCCGCCGACTGCTTGCGCCAGTGCTCGGCGCTACGACCGGTCAGCGCATTCAGGCAGGCGGCAAAAGCCTGAGTCTGCTCACCCTCCACCTGCTCGGGGTAGGAGGTCAGATCAGCTTCAGCACGCACAAAAGGATGGAAGAAACTCGCCTGACGGGTCGTCTGATTCACGCCGCTACCGCGCAGACGCTCCGGGCGGTCAGCACTGAGCACCGCCAGGGGAACGCCGGCGTGGTACGCCTCCATGACGGCGGGCATGTACTCGCCCAGAGCCGTACCGGAGGTGCACACCAGACCCACCGGCTGACCGGATGCCTTGGCAATACCCAGGGCGGTAAAGGCTGCACTTCGCTCGTCCACGCGCACATGCGCAATGAGCGCGCCGGCTTCAGCGGCGGCGGCAATAGCGTACGCAAGGGGTGCGCTGCGGGACCCCGGAGACACGACAACATGCCGCATACCGGCGCGAATCAGCGAATCGAGCACGGATACTGCGGTGAGCATGGCGGGGGTTGAGCGGTTATCAGTCACCGTACCATTCTAATGCCGTAAGGTTTTTCGTTCAGTTATGGTTACCCTTCACAGGTGCGACCTTGACAACTGCAGTCTTCACAGTCCGGAGGCGCGTTCTAATACCCGGTAGCATGCGGTGACGCGTTCCACCCACCACTGGTGGGTCTGCTCATCGGTGGCAAGACGCTCCAGGCGCTGCGGGCTGGGGGTGATAGCGCGCAGGTCCATGAACCCGTCGCGGGCGATGAGCGGCTCATCGGTGACATCCTCAGCCATGAGGGAGACCGTGCCCAGACCGCACCCGTACCTCAACGTAGGTAGGGAAGCCGCCAGAGAAGCACCGGTGGCAATGCCCACCGAAGACTCCAGCGCGGAAGAAACCACCGCCGGAAGCTGCGCCTGCTCCACCAGTGCGAGTGCACGACGTACACCGCCCAGCGGCGCTGCCTTAATAACCATCAGATCCGCGGCATTTGCGCGGGCCACCTTCAGCGGGTCTTCCGCCTTACGAATCGACTCGTCCGCGGCAATGCGGACGGGCAGCCCCTCCTTGGCAATGGCAAAGCGGAGCGCCGCCATGTCCTCAATGGATGCCACCGGCTGCTCGGCGTAAATAATGCCGTACTCGCAGAGCTTACGCAGCGCATCAAGGGCGCCGCTGAGGGTGTAGCCCATGTTCGCGTCCACCTTCAGGCGTGCATTCGGGAGGGTATATCGCGCCGCCGCCACACGCGCAATATCGTCGGCGAGGCTCTGCCCCTTCTCAGCCACCTTGATTTTGAGTTCCTGAATCTCACCCTCGTACTTGGCGAGCACCTGCGGAACACGCTCCGCCGGTACCGCGGGCAGGGTTGCGTTCAGCGGGATGCGCGTACGCACCGGCTCCGGGGCGGGCAGCCACGCTGCCTCCAGCGCGCAGGCAAGCCACGCGGCAGACTCCTGCGCACCGTACTCGAGGAAGGGCGCGAACTCGCCCCAGCCGTGCGGGCCACGAATCAGCGCGCTCTGGCGGCTATTGACCCCGCGGAAAGTGACCGTCATCGGAATTTCGACCGTGAACAGGTTCTCCAGAATCTCCTGCAGGGGCGGCAGGGGAGTGTTCGTGAGGTGAAAACCGTAGCCGAGAGGCGGCACGCTCATACTGGTGTTCAAGGTATCTGTCCTTCTTCGATGCGCTATGAGCTCACCATAGCATTCTGCTCTGACGCTGGTGCGCTCGCAGTCCGTTTCGCATTCTCTGGAAACTCTCAGGTTGTGGTCGAAAAAACTTTAGTTTTTCATAGCTTAACCTGGAATAGTAGATAGTTATTCGCCCGCAAGAACCGGCGCTGTGGTACGAGAAAACGGTAGCTTGGGGGCTACCGCCCAAACAGTGGGTGCCAGCAGGGCGAATACCGCTAACAGATATGAGGGTCAGAAGGTACGGAAGAGGTTATGAAGAAGACATCAAAGGGGCAAACAACAGGTGCGGGGAACCCCGGTTGGGGCGATTCGGAGAACCTGGAGGCTACTCGCGCTCTTCACCCTTCTGATGACGCGCCCACTACAGTGTTTTCCTCTGATGAGACTGCGGTGCTCTCTGACTATCAGGACCCGACTGCGGTGCTCTCTGACTATCAGGATCCTACTGAGGTGCTTTCTGACTATCAGGACCCGACTGCGGTGCTTAACGCTCACGAAACGGCTGCCCCTGCAGCGGGGCACAGTGATGACCGTACGAAAGTTCTGACCGATTACGGTTCATCGCCTGCTAACGAAGCTGCGCCGGCAGGTTCCGCGAATGCAGGTTCCGCGAACGCTGAATCCGCGAATACCGAAGTTATTTCTTCGCACCCCGAACATACAGAGGTTATTGGTGCGACCCGTCCTCTGCCGCGCGCCTACCGCGCCCCGATTAAGATTCCTGAGACGATTCCCTCGCCGCAGGAACGCGCTTCCCAGGGGAACTACAGTGCGGATGAGCCGATGCAGGCTACTCGCCGTCTCGATCCGCCGAAGCCTCCGGTGAGCGGTTTTCCGCTGAACAATCAGATGGGTGCCCCCCAAATGGGTACGCCTCAGATGGGTGCGCAGCAGCCGCTTCCTCCGCAGATGCCCCCGCAGGCGCCTCCGCAACCGGTGGCTTATCCTCCCGAGGCGTATCCTGCCGCCGCCTACCCGAACGGTGCGTATGTTCAGACCGGTCAGGTTCCCGTGGATGCTTCGGGCCGCCCGGTGGATCGTCCCGGCGAAGAGCAGGGGCACCATCTTCCGAGTACCGGCGTTTTGATGCGTCACGTGATGGCGTTGCTGTTCTTGGGTCTGACGCTCTACGGTGCGTTCGTGTTCTTCATTTACACGGCGACCGGCCAGCAGGTGGATGAGCAGGCGTACACCGAGTACGCGCACCAGTTCAAGAGCTACCGCGGTCCGACCCTGACGGCTCTGGATTCTTTGCCCACGATTGTTGGCGTGATTGCCGTTTTGGGTCTGGTTGCGGTGCTGATTTGGAAACACCGGTTCCTGCCCTCGCTGATTGGCGTGCTGGTCGCGGCTGCCGCGGTGACGAGTACGTATCTGCTCAAGCACTATCTGATTGTGAAGCCCGACCTGGGTGTTCAGGAGGCGCTGAGCAACTCGGCGCCCAGCGGCCACACGACCTTCGCGGCGGCGGCCGGCGCGGCGCTCTTCCTTGCGGCGCCTCGTTTCTTGCGGCCCACGGTGGCTCTGTGTGCGGCGTTTGCTACCTGCCTGACGGGTGCCTCCACGATTATTAATGGTTGGCACCGCCCGGCGGATGTGGTGACCGCTATCCTGGTCACCGCCATCTGGACGGTTGTGGGTATGGGCGTGCTGCGTTATGTGCGTCCGGCAGATTTTGCGGTGGCGGCGCGTGGCGGTTTGGTGCTGGTGCCGTTGATGACGATTGCGACGCTGTTCCTGTCGTTCTGCGCGGTCATCCTGTATCTGATTGCGATTTTTGCGCCGATTCCCGGTGGTGCGTTTACCGCGGCGACCTGCATGATTATTGCGGTGAGCTTTGGTACGACGGCGTTGATGGTGAACCTGTTGCGCCCGCGTAATAGTAATCGCTCCGCCTATTCGAAGGTGTGGAGTTACCAGTAAATAATTGTTGTTCCCCTCCCTGCGCGGGGTGTTTTGGCTCGGTGTGAGCTGAGGTATTGTCCTGTTGCGGGGAGGGGAATACAATATAACTAATTTAGTATTTTATATACCAAATATAGGGAGGGGGTGCGCGCCCCCTTTCACTCATCCCTGACAAGAAAGGTTCGTACCATGGCAGGTACCCATGAAGGCCGCGTCCTCGTATTCCCCCAGCTCACCGAAGCGCTGACCCCCTTTGACGATAAGCCTCAGGCTCGCAAGATCGTTGATGCCGACGGCGGCAACCTGACCCTCATGGAACTGGCAGCAGGCCAGTCCTGGCACGAGCACCACAGCGTGCACCCCATCTTCGTGCAGGTGCTCAAGGGTGAGGTCATCTTCCACGTGAAGGACCGCGATATTACCCTGGTGCCTGGCAAGCCAATTCACGTGACCGCCAAGCTGCTGCACTCCCTGCGCGCCGTGAAGGACTCCACCCTGCTGGTGACCATGCTGACCGGCGAATCGCACCCCGAACCCAAGGTCAATATTGACGTTGAAGAGGTCTAAAGCCCGACCTCACAACATTAGCTCGCCGCCGCATCCGTACAGGATGCCACGGCGAGCTTTCTATATGCCTGCCTACCCTCACATATGCCGGCGAGAATACCCTCACGCTACGCCCTGAGTTTTCTGCATGCCCGGACACCGCGCGTGAGCGTACCCTGAGAAGTACACTCCTGCTAACACTGCAGGGAACAGCCCGAAAGGGGAGCAAGCCGAAAGGATACGCAATGCCCAAGTCACTGCAACGCCCCGTCGTTCTTCTCACCGGCGCCAGCTCCGGTATCGGCTACGATGTGGCGCCGCTACTGGTGCGCTACGGCTACACCGTCTACGGTGCCGCCCGCCGCGTTGAGAAGATTGAAGAGCTCGCCTCCGAGGGCGTGAAAGCGCTCAGCATGGACGTTACCGATGAGGCATCCATGGAAGCCGCCGTACAGCAGATCATTGACGAAGAAGGCCGCATTGATGTGCTCATCAACAACGCGGGCTACGGATCCTACGGCGCTATTGAAGACGTCCCCATCGACGAGGCGCGCCGTCAGTTTGAGGTGAACCTCTTCGGCCTGGCGCACCTCACCCAGCTGGTGCTGCCGCATATGCGCGCACAGGGTCGCGGGCGCATCCTAAACATCTCCTCGATGGCGGGGCGCATTACCATGCCCCTCGGATCCTGGTACCACGCCACCAAGTACGCCCTCGAGGCGTTCAGTGATGCACTGCGCATGGAAGTTGAAGAGTTCGGCATTGACGTGGTCATTATCGAGCCCGGCGGCATCAAGACCCCCTGGGGGCTCATCGCGGCAGACCACCTGGAGGAATCCTCCCGAAATGGCGTCTACGCTGAGCAGGCGCAGCGCGTTGCGGCAAATATGCGTAAGCTTTACTCGCCCTCCTCCAGTCTCTCAGAGCCCAAAGTGATTTCGAGGACCATTCTGCGAGCCCTGGAGGCGCACCGCCCCAAGACCCGCTACCTGGTGGGTTTCGGTGCTAAACCCTCCGTGTTCCTGCATACCGTGCTGCCGGACCGTCTCTTTGACAAGGTTGCGCGCCGCATCTTCTAGGGCCGAAATAGCCGCGAACTAGAATATTAAAAAGCGGGCGGTGCTGCGCGAAACAGAATGTTTCGTACAGCACCGCCCGCTACGTTTTTCAAGAGCTAGTACTAGTCTACTACGGCGTGGGTCGGATCGAGCACGCGCGCCAAGAAAGCCTGAGTACGTTCGTGCTGGGGGTTGCCAATCACCTGATCGGCGGGGCCCTCCTCCACGACCACGCCATCGGCCATGAAGACGACCTTATCGGCGACCTCGCGGGCGAACGCCATCTCGTGAGTCACCACGATCATGGTCATGCCCTCGTCAGCAAGGTTGCGCATAATGCTCAGAACCTCGCCGACCATCTCCGGGTCGAGCGCACTGGTCGGCTCATCGAAGAGCATCAGATCCGGGTTCATGGACAGCGCACGTGCAATAGCCACACGCTGTTGCTGACCACCGGACAGCTGAGCCGGGAAGAGGTCTTCCTTGCCTTCCAGGCCAACCTTGGCGAGCTGCTCGCGGGCAACCGCCTCCGCCTCCGCCTTGGAACGACCCAGAACCTTAATCTGAGCAATCGTGCAGTTATCCAGAATGTTCAGGTGGCCGAACAGGTTGAACTGCTGGAACACCATACCCATGTGGGTACGCACGCGGTTAATGTCTACGTCCGGGTCGGTGACCTCGGTATCGCCCACCATGATGGTGCCGTCATTCGGCTCCTCCAGCAGGTTCACGCAACGCAGCAGGGTGGACTTACCGGAACCCGAAGGGCCAATAAGGCACACGACCTCGCCCGGCTCAACCTGCATATCAATGCCCTTGAGAACCTGAACCTTGCCGTAGGACTTGTGCAGGTTAGAAATGCGCACCGAGGAGGCGGCCATGGATGAAGTTGAAGCAGTCATAGTATCTTCCGTAATCCGTATCTGTCGTTGCGCTTACTTGCGGCCCGCAAGCTGGGTGCGGCGCTCAAAGTATGCGGAGAGCTGGCCCAGCGGAACAGTGATAATCAGGTAGCACAGGCCTGCAACCACCAGGGGAGTCAGACCCGCGTTAGCGGCGGTCAGGCCCTCACGACCGAACTTCGCCAGCTCGTACTGAGAAACCGTCACACCCAGCAGGTACACGAGGGAGGAGTCCTTGGTCAGCAGGATAACCTCGTTGGTCAGCGGCGGCAGAACCACGCGGAACGCCTGCGGAATAATGATCGAAATCATCGCACGAGTGTGGGACATGCCCAGGGAGCGTGCCGCCTCCATCTGGCCCTTCGGGATCGCCTGCAGGCCCGCACGCAGAACCTCACTAATGTAAGCTGCCGAAACCATACCCAGGGACAGGGTCACCGGAATCAGGTTATCCACGAAGCGGATCTTGAACGCCAGGGGAATACCGTAACCGAACGCGAAGAAGACCAGCAGTGCCGGGATACCGCGGAAAAGCTCCACGTACAGGGTCGCAATCCAACGGTAGGGGGCGATGGAGGAAATACGCATGAGCGCCAGCAGCAGACCGCCGGAGAGACCCACGATGAAGCCCAAGCTGGTGTACAGCAGGGTGTTTTTCAACGCCACGGTGATGACGTCGGGGAACTGCCGCGCCGCAACGTCCAGGTTGAATACCTGCTGGCTGAGGGTCTTCCAGTCAGCCAGAAGAATGGCTGCCAGGGCGATAACTGCCAGAAGGGCGTACTGTGCGTAGCGGAAGAGCTTCTGCTTCTGGCGGGGTGAGAGTTTAGAGGACATGCGCTTTCTTATCCGTGTGCTGTTCGGTCAAGAGCGTTGTACACGCTCACAAGGGTAAAGGCCAGAGAATCCCCCAACCCAAAAGTAATAAGGGTACTCCTGAATTGGGGGGAGAGGCTAGCCGGCTAGACGCTTAGGAAGCGGAGGACGAGGCGCTCGCGGAGGTGGAGGAAGTGGCACCGACCCACTTGGCCTTCATCTTGTCGAGCTCGCCGTTTGCCTTGAGCTTGTCGATGGTGGCGTTAGCCTTGGACAGCAGTGCCTTGTTGTTGGAGGAAACCGCTGCGGCAATCTGCTCGGTGTTCGCGGAATCCTGGTAAGCGATCTTGAAGGAGTCCGGGTCGTTGGTCAGCGCCTCGGAAACCACGGAGAGGTTCGCTGCGACTGCCTTGACCTGACCGGTCTTCAGAGCGGAGAACATGAGGGAGGTGTCTTCGTACTGGATGACCTCTGCACCGTTTTCCTTGGCGTAGGTTTCACCGCTGGTTGCCTGCTGCGCACCAACGCTCACGCCCTTCAAATCCGCGGCGGAGGTGATGGAGGAGCCCTTGGGGACCAGGATTGCCAGGTTGTCGTCGAAGTAGACGGTGGTGAATTCCATCTTGCTCTTACGTTCATCGGTCACGCCGATGCCCGCCAGGGCGATATCGCACTGACCGGTGGCAAGGCCGGTACCGGAGTCCAGACCTTCGAAGCTGATGGAGGTCAGCTGAGCCTTCACGCCCAGGTCGGAGGCGATAGCGTTGGCGATGTCTGCGTCCAGGCCGACGATGGTGCCGTTTTCTTCGTATTCGAAGGGCTTGTAGGGGGTATTGGTGCAGACGCTGAGGGTGCCGGACTTGACGAGGCTGACTTCGCCGTTGGGGTCGGTGTTCTCGTTGGCGGTGGAGACGCAGCCGGTCAGCGCCAGAGGTAGCACTGCCAGCAGTGCGAGGGGCTTGAGGGAAGCCTTTTTGAGGATTGAGGTGTTCATGAGGTGCTCCTGTGTGAGGTGTGTTCTATGAAGTCTAGGCTCCATTGTGCACCCCTATGTTAAAAAATGCAAGCAGATACATAAATATTCATAAATTTATGCTGAATATGGATAAAGCCCACCCCAAAAATTGAATAAAACACCGGATTGGCGGCTCAAAAACAACTCCAGAACGCACCTTAGCGCACCGTGCGACACTACTACGGTTTACCCAACTATCGAATCTGGTAACCTCCATGCCACAATTGAGAGCGTGAACGCAGAGAAGAACACCCGCGCCAACCGCGCAACCCTAGACAAGAAAACCGGCGATATTGCCGCCATGTTTGATACCGTCGCTGAACGCTACGACCTCATGAACGGTATCCTCTCCCTCGGCCAGCACATCTACTGGCGCAAGCAGGCAGTCGCCGCCGTAGACGCACACCCCGGCCAGAAAGTGCTGGACGTAGCCGCAGGTACCGGCGTCTCCTCCGAACCCTTCGCCGACGCCGGCATAGATGTCATCGCAGCAGACCTCTCCGAAGGCATGCTCGACGTGGGCCGCCGTCGCCGCCCCGACATGACCTTCGTGCAGGCAGACGTCACCGCCCTACCCTTCGACGACGAAACCTTCGACGCAGTGACCATGTCCTACGGCCTGCGCAACGTCGCCAACTACCCCAAAGCACTGAGCGAAATCTACCGCGTACTCAAGCCCGGCGGCCGTATCGTCATCCTCGAATTCTCCACCCCGACCTTCGCCCCCTTCGGCGCGGTCTACAAGAACTACATCATGAAGGCAATCCCGCCGATCGCCCGCGCAATCTCCTCCAACCCCGAATCCTACGAATACCTTGCCGAGTCCATCATCGCCTGGCCCAACCAGCAGGAACTGGCGCAGAAGTTCAAGGAGGCGGGCTTCACCTCCGTGCAGTACCGCAACCTCACCGGCGGTATTGTCGCGATTCACCGCGGTTTCAAGCCCGAAGCGCATAGCGCCTAAACACCGCGTTCACACACCACCGAAGACACCAACACCAAGAAGATAGAAGACACCGTGAGCAACGCAGAGCAGCCCATCGCCGCAACCGACCTGCTGGGAGACCTCGACCTGAAGCTTCCCGCAGGCTTCGAACTCATCGCCGCAGACCCCAAGCTGGGTCCGCAGATTCTCTCCTCCCTCGCGCGTATTGAGGAGCGCCTGGCAGAGGCAATCGCCCAGACCGACCACCTGGCGGATGTCGCATCCCGACACCTGCTCTCCGCGGGCGGCAAGCGCGTGCGTCCCCTGCTGGCTCTGCTCTGTGCAGCCGTAGACGGTGAAATCAACGACGAGGTCATTGAGGCTGCCGTGGTCGTTGAGCTGACCCACCTGGCAACCCTCTACCACGACGACGTGATGGACGATGCCCCCAAGCGCCGCGGCGTGGACAGCGCCCAGATGATTTGGGGCAACTCCGTCGCGATTCTCACCGGTGACCTGATCTTCTCCCGCGCATCGCTGCTGGTGTCCGAGCTGGGCACCCGCCCCATGAAGATTCAGTCTCAGACCTTCGAGCGTCTGGTGCTCGGCCAGCTCTTCGAAACCACCGGCCCCCGTGAGGGTCAGGACCTGCTGGACCACTACATTGCCGTCATTGAGGGTAAGACCGGCTCCCTGATTGCCGCAGCCGGCGAGTACGGCTCCCTGCTTTCGGGCGCTTCCGAAGAGGTCATCTCCATGGTCAAGGCGTACGGCGAGCTGGTCGGCGTGGCATTCCAGCTGGCTGATGACGTCATCGATATTGTCAGCGATGGCAAAACCAGCGGTAAGACCCGCGGCACCGACCTGCGCGAGGGCGTGCCCACCCTGCCGACCATCCTGCTGGACCGTGCGGTAGCCGCCGGCGACGAATCCGCTATTGCTGTTCGCGCCCTGCTGGATGCCGACCTGAGCTCCGATGAGGCACTGGAGGCAGCCGTGGAGGCGCTCGCCGCTCACCCGGTCACCCAGGAAGCATGGCAGATCGCCTACGACTGGGCGGACCGTGCAATCGCTGCGATTGCTCCGCTGCCCGAGTCCACCGCGAAGGCTGCGCTGGAGTCCTTCGCGCACGCTGTGGTTCACCGCGAAGGCTAAAACCCGCCGTGTAGCGTGTACCCGAATCTAACGATTTTCGGGTGTCTCACACTTCAAAACCCCCGCTGAATCTGCCCGGATTCGGCGGGGGTTTTCTATGTTACGGCTAGTCAGCGCCGGTTTTTGGGGTGGTTTGGGGCTGCTCTCACCCTCCGAAAGCTTCCGCATGTTGGGGTCTTCTTGACCGCCATATGCCTTTAAGGTAATCCTTATAGGCATGCCTGAGGTACACATCCACCCCTCAGACCTCTGACGGCTCCCACGCCCAACCCGTGTTGGAGAGCCGTTTACTATTTCTGGACGCGAGCAGAGCCCCACCACCCCGACGGGTTATTCTCGCACCAACCATCCGCGTCCCCACACATTCGAGGTTTACAACTATGGGAGCATCTACCCCTAAGGCGCCCACGAAGCGCGAAGGCTTCTCCAGCCGTCGCGTCTTCATCTTTGCCGCCATCGGTTCTGCTGTTGGTCTGGGCAATATTTGGCGTTTCCCCTACATCGCATTTGATAACGGCGGCGGCGCCTTCATGATTCCCTACATTGTCGCCCTGCTGACCGCCGGTCTGACCTTCCTTTTCTTTGACTACGCTATCGGTCACCGTGCGCGTGCGTCGTCCCCGCTGGCTTTCCGCCGTCTGAACCGTAAGACCGAGTTCATCGGCTGGTGGCACATGGGTATTAACTTCGTGATTGCTATCTACTACGCCGCTATTGTGGCGTGGGCTCTGCGTTACATGGTTTTCTCCTTCACCAATGAGTGGGGCGATAACCCGAAGGCGTTCTTCCAGGGTGAGTTCCTGAAGGTTGCAAAGGATCCCGGCGTCTCCCTGGACTTCAACATGGATGTTCTGGTCCCCATGGTGCTGATCTGGGGCGTTCTGCTCGCTGTGATGGCTCTGGGCGTTCAGAAGGGCGTGGGTGCGGCCAACATTATCTTCATCCCGCTGCTGCTGGTCATGTTCGTTGGTCTGGTGATTTACTCGCTGACCCTGCCCGGTGCTATTGATGGTCTGAACGCTCTGTTCACCCCCAGCTGGGACTCCCTGGCAAACCCGGATGTGTGGGTTGCTGCGTACGGCCAGATTTTCTTCTCGCTGTCCATCGGCTTCGGCATTATGATCACCTATTCCTCCTACCTGAAGCCTAAGACTGACCTGACCGGTTCCGGTGCTGTGGTTGGTTTCGCGAACTCCGGTTTTGAGCTTCTTGCTGGTATCGGTGTGTTCGCTGCTCTTGGTTTCATGGCTCAGGCTGCTGGCACCCAGGTGAGCGAGGTAGCGACCAGCGGTATTGGTCTGGCGTTCATCGCGTTCCCGACCATTATTTCTCAGGCGCCCGGCGGCGTGCTGATCGGTATCCTCTTCTTCGGCTCCTTGCTCTTTGCTGGTTTCACCTCCCTCATTTCGATTCTTGAGGTGATTATTGCTGGTATTCAGGATAAGTTCGCGACGTCCCGTCTCGCATCTACCGTTCTGGTGATTGTTCCGATGGCTCTGATTTCGCTGCTGCTGATGCCGACCACCACCGGTCTGTACGTGCTGGATATTCTCGATAACTTCGTGAACCTCTTCGGTATTCTGGCCGCTGGTCTGTGCGCCATTATCGTGGTTGCTTACGTGGTTCGCGCACTGCCCGCTCTGGCTGAGCACCTGAACCGCTACTCCTCCATCAAGGTCGGCAGGGTCTGGATGATTCTGCTGGCTGTCGTGACCCCGCTGGTTCTGGGCTACTCCCTGATTCAGAGCGTTTGGAAGCTGATTCAGACTCCGTATGAGGGTTACCCCGCGGATCTGCTGGCAATCTTTGGTTGGGGCATGAGCGCACTGCTTCTGGTGGGCGCGATTGTTGTTTCTCTTCTGCCCTGGTCGAAGAAATCTCGTGCGGCTGAAGAGCCTCCGGCACCTCCGGTGATTTCCGGTCAGGTGGAGCACGGCCACGTTGATTCGACCATTACCCGTTAGGAGCCCTCATGTCTATCTCCGCAATTGTGATGCTCATTGTGGCAATCCTGATCATCTGGGGTGGCCTGGGTTTGGCTCTGCTGAACCTGCACCGTCAGCCGGATCTGGATGCTCTCGATGATGCTGCTGAAGCTCAGGGCTCTGAGCTTTAGCGTGTGAACGCGATATAAAGTGATGCCCCGCAGGCTAACGCCTGCGGGGCATCACTGTGTTTTATGCGGATTTTGGGAGAGCTACTTGCTCTGTACGTCTTCAGCCTGCACGAGCGGGATCATGCCGGTTTCCGGGTCGGACAGCGCGGAGGCGCGGTAGGAGCGGGAGGCACGCAACGCATCCACGGTGAAGATAATGAGAGCGATCCAGATGAGGCTCAGGCCCAGCACCTTATCGGCGCTCATCTGCTCGTGCAGAACGGTCAGCGCCAGAACAAACTGGATGGTCGGGCCCAGGTACTGCACCATGCCAATAATCGACAGCGGAAGGGCTTTGGTTGCCGCCGCAAAGAGCATGAGCGGCACAACGGTGACCACGCCGGTGGAGGCGAGAAGCCAGAAGTGTCCGGGACCTTCACTGAAGAGAGTCATCTGTCCCTGTGCGTTGAGAATAAACAATGCTGCGATGCCGAAGGGCGCCAGGATAAAGGTCTCCAGAGATAGCGAGACGATGGGGCTCACGTCGTGGGCGACGCGCGCCTTGAGCAGACCGTAGATGCCGAAGGAGAACGCCACGCCCAGGCCCGTCCAGGGTACCTGGCCGTAGATGAGGCTCATCATCAGCACCGCAATACAGGAAATCGCGACGGACACCCACTGCGACGGGCGTAGGCGCTCCTGCAGGAAAATCACGCCCAACACCACGGAGACCAGCGGGTTAATGAAATAGCCCAGGGACACGTCAATGGTGTGACCGCTGGTCGTTGCCATCACGTAGATAAGCCAGTTCGCGCCGATGAGGAATGATGCCGCCGTCAGCACCAGCATGATGTGGCGGTCCCGTAGCGCGCGGCGGAAGTCAGTGGTTGCCCGCAAAATCGGTAGCAGCAGGGCGCAGAAAAGGAGGGAGAAGACCACGCGCGCCACGACAATCTCAATCGGTCCCGCCGGTGCCATCATCACAAAATACAGGGGGAGCATGCCCCAAATAAGGTAGGTGCCGATGATGGTGATAAACCCGTTGCGGGTGGTGTGCTTCTGCGTTTCTGACATGGTTTCTTCTTCTGACCTGATTCTTTAGTGACGTTCTTCTAATGCTAATCGTCGGGATGCGCCAGCGGGGGCATTGATGCGCTCTGGGGCTTACTCTATCCGATGCGGGGTACAGCATACGCTAAAGACGCCACAGGCGCGGTACCACGAGGATACCGCGCCTGAGGAATATCGCGCCTGAGGAATGTTGCGTATTCGGTTTAGAGGCCGAAGAAACGGGAGAAGAAGCCCTTCTTCTTGGGCTGCTCTGCCTCGCGGCGTGCAGCTTCTGCCTGCTCGCGGCGGGCTGCCTCTTCGTGCTCTGCCTGCAGGTCGGGAGCTGCACCAGCGTTGCGGATGGGCTCCACGTGCTGCTCCTCGTACTCTGCTGCCTGCTGCTCAACCTCGACGGGCTGCTCAGCAACAGGCTCAGCCGCGACCGGCTCCTCAACGTACTCGACGGAAGCCTCAACGGCCTCGTGCTCGGGCTGCTCGGCACCGATGGACTCGTCGGTGTAGACGCGAGCCTGCTCGGTCTCTTCTGCCTCGTACTCGCCGGGCAGGGTCTCCACGGTGACCAGGCCGGGCTCTGCGTGCTCTGCCGGATCCTGATCGAAGGGAGCCTCGTCGGCGGGGTAGAGGTTCTCGGTGCTCTCAACGCCGGCAACCTCGGTCTCTGCGACCGGTGCGTGCTCGGCAATTTCGACGGCGCGCTCAGCCTCAGCCTCGGCACGTGCGGCGGCGCGTTCTGCCGCCTCCTGCTCGCGCTGTGCGTTCTGTGCGGCTGCCTCAGCGGCTGCCACGCGCTCAATCTCGGCGCGCAGTGCCGCGAGGGATTCGCGACGCTGTGCGGCAGCGGCTGCGCACTGCTCCAGGACCTCGGGACCAACCTGAGGTTCGGCCTGCTCGATGCCGCTGATGCGGCCCTCGTCGAACCACAGGCGCAGGGCGCCGTCGGTTGCGGTCAGTACTGCGGTTGCCTCGGTGTCCCAGGCAATGTGGAAGCCACGCTGCTGAGCGTAGGAGTCCACCGCCAGAACCTGGTTGTGGATCTCTTCGCTCTGCAGGGTCTTAGCAATGACGCGGCCAATACCCTTGTAGGTCGGTGCTTCGAGGGTCAGCTCGGCGCCCTCCAGCAGGGTCCATGCGCGCACGCCAGCGCCGGCGGGCAGCGGGTAGTGTGCGTACAGGCCGCTAATGGTCTTGGTCGCCAGGGTCAGGCGACGTGCCAGAGACTCGGAGAGGGGCAGTTCGTCGGTGGTCAGCTCGGTCAGGCCGTCACGCTCACCGGTCTCGCGCGCCTGAATAGCGGCAGAAACAACGGAGTCGGGGAAGTAGCCCAGCTGCTGCCACGACCAAATCCAAGTACCGCGGTTCTCGGATTCGGTGCCCAGCAGGTGCGGCTTGAGCGAGAGCGGGGGAGCGGTCTCAAAATCCAGAGACTGGGAGGTGAAATCCACGTTCCACTCGGAGGTACCCACGAGCTCGGCGAGTCGAGCCTGGTACTCGGTGGAGATAAAGATCGATGCGTCGATAAGGTCCTGCAGAGAATTCGTCATGCTTCAAGATTATCAACCTTTTAGCGTTCACTATGCCGTGTATCCCCTGTTTTAGTGTGTGCTTTAGGCGTATTGGGCTTTAAGGTGCCGGATTGAGCCGTGTCCAAGAGCTCTGAGGGAGAGGTAGAGCATATATCTTTCGGCGTAAACTATCTGCGTTGAGTGCCTGTGTTCGTTAGAATCGAAGAGACGGCTTCTTCCGGCACCCTGTAAGCCGACACTACGACCGAACACGGATGCCTCCAGCCGCGCCGTATTCACACTCAAGGATGTATGAACTATGACTGAACCCCGCCTCGCCGAGACGAGTAGCCGTGCCGCGCGCATCCAGGATGCGCTGAACAACATTGGAAGCTGGCTGCTGGATGTCGTTAGTGTTGACCCCGGCTGGAGTGAAATGGTGCTGGACGTCAAGCCTCTGGCAGGTCAGATTTTTGTGCGTGTGCGTGAATTCCGCGACGGTGAAGAGTTCATTGGCACTATCGGCCCGCTCAAGGACGGCTCGCCCATTATTGCTGAGGTTCGTAAGTTGCAGCGTGCCGCCTACGACGGTAACCGCGGCACCTGGTTCACCGCCTCCATTGTGGTGGCGGCAACCGGCTGGCCCAACCCGCAGTTCAGCGTGGGTGCCTCCTATAACCGTGACGATGAGCCCGCCAGCTGGAAGAATGAAGGCACCCTGACCGCGACCGACGTGCGTGAGCACCTGACTGAGTTCCCGCGTGACGCGTCGCGTATCCCCGCCTGGGCTCGTGAACGTATGGAGGGTCGCGCCCGCCACTCTGCCGCCGCGGCGCTGTCTTCGAGCGAGCACGAGATTCCGAACCCCTACCTGGTCGCCGCTCTTGAGACGTTCCGTAACGATGTGCAGGAGCGAACCCTCATTAACGTGGTTCGCACGATGCTCGGCGGCGACGTTCTACTGGATGCGACCGGTTCCCTGCTGATTCCGTCTGAGACCGACCCGATGGGCCCCGAGTCGGTGCTGACCCACCAGGTCATTCGTATGCCCGAGACCGGTATGCAGGCGCTGTGCGTGTTCTCCTCCTCCGAGCACATTGGCAAGAGCTACGTGCGTCAGGAGTCCGAGGGCGACGAGTTGATTCTGCGCGAACCGGCGATGAAGGTCTTTATCGATTTCCTCGGCAACGAGGCGCTGGACCTGATTGTGGTTGACCCCGGCACCGACCACGAGTGCTACATTGAGCGCGCTCAGGTGCAGTGGATTGTCACTTCGCCCCGTAACGACGGCGCGAAGATGGCGCTGACCCAGGACAACATGCAGATGCTACTCGGCTCGCTGGTATCCCCGGCGTCCGTGCTGCTGGTGGGTGTTGACCCGGCCGACCCGTCCGGTACCTCTTTCGTCTTTGACCCGGATGAGAACGGTAACCCGCAGAGCCTGCTGGTGTTCACTTCGCCCATTGAGATTGCGGCACTGGATCCGCATATTGAGGTGCGTTCGGCGAACGCCCTGGATATTCTGCGTTACGCCCTGGAGATTGGTGCTCCGAGCGTGAAGGTGAACGCGATTAACCCCTCCACGGTGTTGACCGCGGCGCAGATTCGCGAGCTGCTGGAGATTGTGGGTTCGCAGCCCCATATGGGTGCCTAAGTTCCTGCTTCATATACCTTAAACCGTTGAGGCGGCGACACTACTTGTGTCGCCGCCTCAACGGTTTTAAACGCTCATGACCGAGCCTGCCCGAATCCCCGGGCTATAGGGTTATGCCGCTAGGATGCGCGCTGCCGCTTCCTGCTGGGTGCGGGCGAGTGCTGCCTCCTGCTCGGTCTGGCAGTCCACGCACACGCCCTGATAGAGCACGTCTGCGCTGAAGAGCGCCATGCCGTGAAAATCGCTGGGGGTCAGGCAGGGCGCGGAGCCGACCGCGCAGTCCACGTCTTCGACCTTGCCGCAGCGTACGCAGAAGGCGTGGTGGTGGTTGTCGCCCGTGCGGGTTTCGTAGAGGGCGGGGGTTCCCGGCGGCTCAAACTTACGCAGCAGGTCGATGTCGGTCAGGTCGGCAAGAATCACGTAGACGGACTGGACCGTAATGGCGGGGATGCGCTCGCGGACTGCCTGCACGATGGTGTCGGCGGTGGAGTGCGGGTGTTCCTGCACTGCGTGGAGTACGGCGAGGCGTTGCTTGGTGACGCGGCGGCCCCTGGCGCGCAGCCCGGTGGTCCATGCTTCTTCGAGCTGTTCAGGGCTCATTGCGGAGAGCATGGGCAGGCCGGTGGTGTGGGCGCAACCGGTGTTGTGATGGTCTGGGCTCTGGGTCTTCTTCGTATCGGAGGTTGTCTTTGCGTCGGTCATAAGTTTAAGTCTACACATTATTATGAGAAATTCATCATTATCTTATGAAAAACTCATAATAAGCCGGCAGGGCGTCCCTTTCATCCACTCTGTGGCGCCCCTCCTCGCCCCGGCCTCGGGTGTGAAGAGATGCCGTACAATCAAAGAACCTAGAGTAACCCGTACCGGCGATCACCATCAAGGAGGATAGGGTCATGGTGTACGACTTCACAAACCCCATCTACATTCTGCTGATGATTCTGCTCTTCGGTGTGCCCATCGTGACCCCGGTGATTTACGGCCAGTACCGTAGCACTACCACGGGTTTTGATCTGGAAGGTCAGCTGATGCTCGGCCTGCTCTTCATCCTTTTTCTGGGCGCGTACGGCACGATTCTGCTGCTCGGTATTTTTCCGACTGCTACGGCACAGGTGCTGGAGCAGGTGCCCCTGGTGAATATCCCGGGCGCTATTCCCTAATCCCTTTTGATCTTTCGGCGTATGGGTGACGCTCTGGGTGAATCCGCGCTCCAGAAGGTGCGCCCGCGGGTGCTTGCACGTATTCTATAGAGTCAAGTACACGCTGTACGCACTGACCTAATTGTTCAGGAGGATACCCATGCACAGCCATAATAACGGACTGAAAACTGCCCTGTTGATGGGCTCCATGGTGGGCATGATGTTGCTCATCGGTGGCCTGCTTTCGGCGACTTTCCGCACCTCCATTTTCATCTGGGTTATGGGCCTGTTTAGCTTGGGTTCGGTCGCGTACACCTACTGGAACTCCGATAAGCTCGCTCTGCGTTCCATGAACGCATACCCGGTCAGCCGTGAAGAGGTTCCGGTGCTTTACGACATTGTGGAGGAGCTGTCCTCCCGCGCGGGTCAGCCCATGCCCGCCCTTTACGTGGCACCGACCATGACTCCGAACGCGTTCGCAACCGGTCGTAACCCGCAGAATGCGGCGGTGTGCTGCACCGAGGGTATTTTGCAGTTGCTGGATGAGCGCGAGATGCGCGGCGTGCTCGGCCACGAGCTGATGCACGTGTACAACCGCGATATCCTCACCTCTTCGGTGGCGGCGGGTATCGCCTCCATTATCGGTACGATTGCGCAGATTCTTTCGTTTGGTGCGATGTTCGGCGGATCCAACCGCGATGGTGAACGCTCGAACCCTCTCGCGATGTTTGTGATTGCGCTGCTGGCTCCCATCGCTACGCAGGTCATTCAGATGGCCATTAGCCGCACCCGCGAATTTGATGCCGACGAGGACGGTGCACGTCTGACCGGCGACCCGCTGGCTCTGGCTTCGGCACTGAACAAGCTGGAGAGTGGTGTGTCCATGTATCCGATGGACCCGAACAACCGCAACACTGAGGCGGCGAGCGCCATGATGATTGCGAACCCCTTCGGCTCGCTGAAGAACATGCTCTCTACTCACCCGCCGATGGACCAGCGTATTGCGCGTCTGCAGCAGCAGGCTCGTGAGATGGGTCAGTACTAAGTCTTTTCTTCGCTGAATCATCCGGGCGCAAATGTGGCGCTATATGAATATGACCCGGCGTGACGATTGTGACCCGCGATGACGGGTCGGCAGACAAAAAATCCTCGGGGTGGCTACTGTGGAAGTAGCCACCCCGAGGATTTTGCATTTCGGCTTCTAGCCGCTTCCCTCACCCATCGCGGGGCGGGGGAGTGCCTGAGCTTAGCGGTAGTTGACGAACTGCAGGTCAACCTCAAGGTCAGCGGACTTGAGCATTGCAATGACTTCCTGCAGGTCATCGCGGGACTTGGAGGAGACGCGCAGCTCATCACCCTGGATGTTTGCCTTTACGCCCTTGGGGCCCTCTTCGCGGATCATCTTGGAGATCTTCTTCGCCTGATCCTGCGCGATGCCTTCCTTGATGGAGCATTCGATGCGGGTTTCCTTGCCGGATGCGTAGGGCTTGCCGGAGTCCAGGGACTTTAGGGAGATGCCGCGCTTGACCAGCTTGGACTGGAAAACGTCGAGCACTGCCAGGGCGCGCTCTTCGGCGTTTGCCTTGATGAGAATCTTGTCGCCGGAGTAGTCGATTTCTGCACCTACACCGCGGAAGTCGTAACGCTGGGAGATTTCCTTCTGTGCCTGGTGCAGTGCGTTGGAAACTTCCTGCTTGTCCACCTTGGACACAATGTCGAATGACGATTCGCTAGCCATGGGCTTTCCTTTCGTGAATGAGGTGCTACTGGCACCGGTTAGTACTAGCCTACCGGGTTGGGGCTCTTGTTCACAGCTAACTATCAGAATAACGAGCCTGTTTTACAGGCGTTACTAACCTTAAAAGAGGACAATAGAAATATGACCACTCCTAACCTGTCCACGACGGACCTGCACACGAGCGAGGAAGCTCGCGACCTGCAAACCCTCCTTTTCATCGACCTGCATACCTCTCTGGGTGCTGAGCCCGAGGGTATTCCTGAGGCGGAGCGTCTCAACGAATCTGAGCACCACGATATTCACCTTGACCTGCATGAGGAAGATGCTGAGCCTTCTCCCTTTGACGGTATCGGTATTACTCTGACGGAGCCTTCTCTGGTGGCGCGTTTCCGTGGCGTTCGCCGTGACCTGGAGCGTGAGATTGCTGGCGACATGTGCACCGTGGAACAGGCGCGCCGCTACCTGGAGCACCTGGAGATTGTGCTTCTGCTTGAGCAGGATGGCGATACTCCGTCCCGCTCCTTCTAAAGCTGCTGTAGGCATTGGCTTTATTCATGAGGGCTTTATTCAATTAGGATGAGGGCGCGGGCGCTGCGATAGATATGCGTGATAGATATGGATGCGCGGTGAGCGTGCACCGACGCTCTGATGTGACGAAAAGACGATAAATACAACCAGATATATAACCTTCGTCACAAAACCCTGCGTGAAGTGTACAAGTCTCCAAAACTGCTGTAGAGTAGTCTCTGTTCGCTTGAGCGAGCAACTAGCACCTAGCTAGGCGGCAGGTTACCCGAGCGGCCAAAGGGGGCTGACTGTAAATCAGCTGGCACTGCCTACGGGGGTTCGAATCCCTCACCTGCCACAAATAGCCCGGTTACGAAAGTAGCCGGGCTTTTGTGTATCCAAAACCAGTTTCAAGGTGGCTCCCGCAGCTACCCTCCTGCCCAGCGGCTTTCCACCGCAGTGGTCTTCCGTGGATGCGCCCGTATTTTCCAGACGCCCGCGAGGGGCTTTCCTGCGGGAAGGGAGGGAGAGCTCACTCGGGGGCTTTGGCTACCGGGTCGGGTGCCTCCAGTAGCAGATGCAGGGGCGTTCGCCAGAGTATTCGCGACACACCCGTGAACCGGCTGAAACAGCCGCGAAAAGTATTTACTATGACCGCAATTTGTCATATCTTTCACAATGTTTGAATCCCAGGGCGAACAATTAGCGATTGGGGTCTTGAGGGTGTAGCTTTATCTCATGGCTACTATTGAAATTACTCAGCAGAACCTGACTGCTACCGTCGAGAGCAATGACATCGTCTTCCTGGACTTCTGGGCAGATTGGTGCGGTCCCTGCAAGCAGTTCTCCCCCGTCTACGAGGCGGCTTCGGAGAAGCACAGCGACATCGTTTTCGGCAAGGTTGACACCGAGGATCAGGGCCAGCTCGCTCAGGCAGCAGGCATCACCTCCATCCCCACCATCATGGGCTTCCGCGGCGGTATCCTGGTTTACCAGCAGGCTGGCGCACTGCGCGAAGACCAGCTGGAGACCGTAATCGGTTCGATCCGCGAGCTCGACATGGACAAGGTCCGTGCAGAGATCGCAGCAGCAGAGGGCTCTGCAGAGAAGAAGTAAGCTCACCACCACAAAAGAGCTTGAACGGGGCGCACCCGCCGGCACAACCGGCAGGGGCGCCCCGTCGCCTTTTAAAAAAACAGGTGCGCCCCGTCCCCTTTTAACCTCGTGAGGGTGCAGGAGCGTTAGCGGTCGCGGTGATCCTCAATGCTCATGCGCGCCCCGTAGCGCTGCTTTGAGAAGCCCGAAGCGTGCATGAGCCGCACCAGACGCTGCCGATGCGGGCTGTAGGGCGCCAGTAGGGCGAGCATTCCCGCGTCATCGGTGCGCTGACCTGTGAACAGCTCACCGACCGCGTGCGCCAGATGGTAGTCGCCCACACTGATGGCGTCTGGGTGCCCGCACACGCGTTGCAGAGCCTCGGAAATACTCCACGGGCCCACGCCGCGCACAGTGTGCAGGCTCCGTGCCAGTAGCGCGACGTCGCCTTCTGCCGCAATGTTTTTCAGAGACTCGGCGGAACGAGCGTAAGCGTACACGGCGTCGTAGCGGCATTTATCAACGCCCGCCCGATGCCAATCCCAGGTAGGAATCGTCGCCAGGGTTCGGGCGGTCGGGTAGACGCGCATCCCCTCCGGCTGATGCCCCAGGCCGGTCGAAGGGGCTGGGGAGCCGTACTTTCGCAGAACCCAGCCTAAGGTCCTGAAGGCTTCGGTCTGGGTGATGCGCTGCTCCACAATGGCGTTGAGCATCTGCCGGTCCAGCTGCCCCGAGGCGCTGAGGCGGAGCCCCGGATTCTGCCGCCATGCCTGCTGAACACGCGGCGGAAGAGATTCAAAAGAAGACAGAGTGCTGAACTGCTCGGCGGGGTCGTGCAACCCCAGCCAGTACGTCATTTCCTGCGCTAGCGCCTGAAGGTCGGCTCGCGCTTGCATCTGCTGATCAGCGGCACTATAAGAAACCCAGATGCGAATACGCACCGGGCGCATCAGCAGACGGTGAAGAGCGGCAAGACCCTCCGGAAGATTGGCCGGCTGCGCCAACCGTTCGGCGTACAGCACCGCCGGGAACTCGTGAAACGGCGTGCGAGCCGTCAACCAGATTCTCTCGGCACCATCCGCGCGGCTCAGCGCGCGATACGAAAGATCCTGAGCGCCGCGGCGTAGCGACCCCAACGTCTGCGCCAATTGCACCGGAACATGCGGCTCAACCACAACCTCGCACACCTCCGGAGTCAGAGCGCCCGGAAGAGAGGAAACAGCGGGGGAGAGAGTACGAATCTGAACGCGCGGTTCGTGAAGAGCATCCGCGAGCGCCGGCGCATAGGGTACACCGGCTGCCGCCAAAGGATGCCGGATGCGCCGCGCATCCGTTGCCGGGCGGCTACCGGGGGTCGCGCCGTCGGGGGTTGTGCCGCTGGGGGTTGTGCCGCTGGGGGCCGTGTCGCCGGGGGTTGAGGAAGGAAACGTACTCACCACACCAGTCTATGCGCCCAAGCCGGGCGGCAACATTCGGGGCAGATATTTGAGGAACGAGATACAAAAAGTGCAGGAAGGGCAGGTACGCCACTAATGCGATACTCTAAAAGGTAGAGCGAGAACGAACGCCAATACCGGCACGATAGCGGCGACGCGTTCCACCCGCTCACCGTTCCACCCGCTCACAAGGGCGCCTGTAGCCCGGACACACCCCCGAGAGAAGGACGCCTATGGCAGCGGAAGCACACGAAGCATCCTCGAATACTGACGCACCTGAACAGAAGAACAGCACCGCCACCAGTGCGGGCCGTACTCAGCGCGCCAAGAAACAGCCGCGTCAGTCCCTCACCGAGCGCGTCAAGAGCATCCGCCCCCTCGAACTACTACCCGGCCTGTTGCTTGCCGCCGCCGTCATGGCGCTGTACACCTACTACTCGCTGCAGCAGGTGAAGCACTGGATTACGCCCTCATGGGACCTGGCGATTTTCACCCAGATGGCGCAGGCATACTCGCACTTCTCCGTGCCCATCGTGCCTATTAAGGGGCCCGATTTTAACCTCTGGGGTGACCATTTCCACCCGATTCTGGTGCTCCTGGGGCCCATCTATGCGGTGTTCCCTTCGCCGACCACCCTGCTGGTGGTGCAGAACGCCCTGGTCGCCTTCGCAAGCTTCGCCATTGTGCGCTTCACTCAGCGTGCCTTCGCGCTCGCCCAAAAAACTGAAGACGCGCAGAAGAGCGAACCCGCCCAGAAAACTGAAGACGCGCAGAACGCTCAAGCCGCAAAACTTCAGGGCGTTATCCCGACCATCACCGGTCTGCTGCTCGGCGCCGGATTCGCCCTCAGCTTCGGCGTTCAGCAAGCTATCGTCGCCCAATTCCACGAAGTAGCCTTCGCCGTGCCGCTACTCGCCATGAGCCTCGGCTACCTGGTACTCGCCTCACGAGTGAGCGGCACCGAACGCGCACGCTACCTCGCCTACGCCTGCTGGTGGTCTCTACCCATTGCTTTCGTCAAAGAAGATATGGGCATTACTGTCGCAGCCATCGGCCTCATGATCTTTATCCGCACCGGCTGGCTGAGCACCGTCGTAGACATTCTGATGCCGCACCTCTCCGCTGGCACCCCCGCCCCCATGCGCACCCGCATGCAGCAGCTCTACTCCTCCTGGGCGCGCACCCCCGCCGTCGCCGAATCCACCATGGTCATGATTTGGGGCGTATTCTGGTCCGCCGTCGCTATCTACGTGATCCTGCCCTACTTCAATAGCGGCGGAAACTTCGACTACGCCGACAAGGTGAACTTCTCCGCAGCCCTGGGCGACCCCTTCGGCTCGGCACTGCAGATGCTCAGCAATAACACCAAGCTGGCAACCCTCGGCCTGCTGCTCATTACCGGAGCGGTCCTCTGGGTGATTTCTCCTCTGGCGGCAATTGCTCTGCCGACCCTCGCATGGCGACTGCTCTCCACCATGGAATCCTACTGGGCAAGCACCTGGCACTACTCGCTCGTGCTCATGCCCATCGTCTTCCTCGCCCTGCTCGACGCTGTCATGCGGATACGCTACGGCGTGGTTCCCGCAGCGATTCCCGTGCGTTTGGGTGCGCGAGTCGCCGATAGCGCCTCCGCCGAGGAACCTCAGAGCAACACTGAGCCCGGCCGTCTGACCGCCCTGGCACGCCGCATGCCCGCATGGGCTCTACCCGCTGTGGCACTCTTCCTTGCCGCATCCCCGATTTTCGTGCCCGGCTCCCAGCAGCCCCTCGCATCCCTGGGTAATGCGCAGTTCACCGCCTCCGCGTTGACTACGACTGACCAAATGAAGCAGGACGCTGTGCAGAAGGTACCCGAAGGGGTGTCGGTCGCATCTGACCTGTCGATTCTGACCCAGCTGATTCCCGGTCGTACCGTCTACTGGATTGGCCACACCGGTGAACCCGCACCCGACTACGTGGTTATTGACCGTAAGAGTAACTCCTGGGGCGGCAACCCGCCGACCAACCCCGCACAGTACGCGGCCGACCGCTACGGCCACTCCTACGCGAAGTACGCGACCGTCGGCACGATTGATATTGTGCGACGGGTCGACTAGCCCCTCGGCTCAGCATCTTAACGAGCACCCACCCCGCAATCGCCGGGGTGGGCGTTCGCCGTTAAGAGATGAGGTTTTAAGCACCTTTTTATAGCCTAGGAGGGTACCCTACTGTACACTGGATAGAACACGGGAACCCCCGATGAAGGTCTTGTGCGCACCCGGCACCCAAGGTGGTGCTGGAATTGTAGGTGCGCCGTACTCACCATCACCGATTGATACGCCCCATAAACTTGCGGTTCACACCGTATACGAGGGCTTCTCTTAACGATCTCTGGTCCAGCCTCTATGCTGCGTCTGCTGTAACAGACACACCCCTGCTATAGGGCAGGAAGGCAAGCACCAGGAATACGTGACATTGCATGTGAGCATTACCCACCCTGTACACCCCTGATTCACAGGAACTACTGTGCGTCGAGCGTAGAGTACGAACAGGCGTGCGGATAATGTGCCGAGAAATTCAAGACCACCCCCAGCAAAGAGCCGCTACCCGCAGTATCCGCAGAAAATAGCTGACGGATTAGCCGGTAACGGAGGACCCCTGGACGCTCTACTCCCCAGGGGATGATGTGTGGCTGGGCCGTGAAGGGGACACCCGGTAAGCGCCGAAAAGCGTGCGCTTCCACCCCTACCGTATAGAGGAAAAATTGACTGAGAATACTGCTACCCCGGCCGAACTGAACGCCGAGGCAGAGACCGCTGTGACCACCGAGAACATTACCGAGAACACCGCAGAGAATATCGTTGAGAGCCCTGCTGTAGAAGCAGAAGAAACCACTGCAGAAGCTACTGCAGAAACCGCCGCAGAAGAAACCGCCGAAAAGGCTGAAGAAGGCGTACGCTTTACCGACCTGGGCCTGGACGCCCGCGTCCTGGCAGCCCTGGAAGAGGTAGGCTACGAGAAGCCGTCCCCCATCCAGGAACAGACCATCCCCCTGCTGCTTGAGGGCCGCGACGTGGTTGGTCTGGCACAGACCGGTACCGGTAAGACCGCAGCATTCGCGCTGCCGGCACTGTCCCGCATGGCGGAACTCGCCGACGTCAACGGCGTCTCCCGCGACACCCAGGTTCTGGTCCTGGCACCCACCCGCGAGCTGGCTCTGCAGGTTGCAGAAGCCTTCTCCTCCTACGCAACCCACATGGAGGACTTCACCGTCCTGCCCATCTACGGTGGCTCCCCCTACGGCCCGCAGCTGGCTGGTCTGCGCCGCGGTGCGCAGGTCGTCGTCGGTACCCCCGGCCGCGTGATTGACCACCTGGAAAAGGGCTCCCTGGACCTGTCCAACCTGCAGTACCTGGTACTCGATGAGGCAGACGAAATGCTGCGCATGGGCTTCGCAGAAGACGTGGAAAAGATCCTCGAGGGTACCCCCGACAACAAGCAGGTTGCCCTCTTCTCCGCAACCATGCCCAACTCGATCCGCAAGATCGCTCAGCAGTACCTGAACGACCCCGTCGAGGTTCGCGTCAAGGCTAAGACCACCACCAGCGCAAACATCAGCCAGCGCTACATGCAGGTCATGCACTCCCACAAGCTGGACGCAATGACCCGCGTGCTCGAGGTTGAAAACTACGACGGCATCATCGTCTTCGTGCGCACCAAGAAGGAAACCGAGGAAGTTGCCGACAAGCTGAAGGCACGCGGTTTCGCGGCAGCAGCGATTAACGGTGACATCCCCCAGCAGCTGCGTGAGCGCACCGTTGACGCCCTGCGTGACGGCCGCATCGACATCCTCGTGGCAACCGACGTGGCGGCACGCGGTCTGGACGTTGAGCGCATCTCCCTGGTCGTCAACTACGACATCCCCCACGACACCGAGTCCTACGTGCACCGCATCGGCCGCACCGGCCGTGCAGGTCGCGAAGGTGCCGCAATCCTCTTCGTCACCCCGCGTGAGAAGTACATGCTGCGTCAGATCGAGAAAGCAACCCGCCAGAAGGTCGAGCCGATGCACATGCCCACCGCAGAGGCAGTGAACGAGACCCGTAAGCAGCGCTTCGCACAGCAGATTACCGAGACCATCGAATCTGAGGACCTGAGCTTCTTCCGCGAGATTATCGAGGACTACGAGAACGAGCACGACACCACCGCTGAGGACATTGCAGCTGCACTGGCTGTTATCGCCCAGCAGGGTCGTCCCTTCTTCCTCGATGAGAGCGAAGATATCGCCAACAAGTCCCGCCCCTTCTCTGATGAGGATTCTGATCGCGGCGGCCGCAAGGCAAAGCGCGCACACAACGACGAGGGCATGGTCAACTACAAGTTGAACGTTGGCCGTTCCTCCCGCGTGACCGCAGGCGCTATTGTGGGCGCACTGGCTAACGAGGGTGGCATTAAGGGCTCCCAGATTGGCTCCATCGACATTCGCCAGCACTTCACCATTGTTGGCCTGCCCGAGGACCTGCCCCGCGACTTCTTCGATCGCCTGCGCGACACCAAGATTGCTGGCGAGTTCATCAACATCCGCAAGGACAACGGTCCCAAGGGTGGCGGCGGCGGCCACAGCTTCGGTGGTGGCCGTCGTGAGGGCGGTTTCCGCGACTTCGATCGCCGCGAGGGTGGTCGTCGTGAAGGTGGCCGCCGCGAGGGTGGCTACCGCGGTAACCGTGACGGTGGCCGTGACTTCGGCGGTGACCGCGACTTCAAGCGTGGCGGCCGTGATTTCGGTGGCAAGCGCAACGACCGTGACTTCGGTGGTCGCGACTTCGGCGGCCGTGATAACCGTCGCGATGGCGGCTACCGTGGCAACCGGGATGGTGGCCGTGACTTTGGCGGTCGCGACTTCGGCGGCCGTGATAACCGTCGTGAGGGCGGCTACCGCGGTAACCGTGACGGTGGCCGTGACTTCGGTGGCCGCGGCAAGCGCTACTAAGATTTCGGTTAAGCCCGGATCTGCGGTATGAGTGGCTTGCTGAGGCTATCGGCTAGCAGCCTTATCATCCGCATATGATTCAAAGACCGGCAGGGGAGTGATGAACTCTCCTGCCGGTCTTTATGTATTTGTGTGTTGATGTGTTTGCATCAGCTGTTGCGGTGGTTCCCGGTTAATGCTGGGCTCTCGGGCGGCAGCGTGGAGAACAACCAAGCATAAATGTGGCATATGCCATAGCTTCTCCGCTTGCGAGCATTCGTGAAGACCTGTATAGTTTTACCTGTTGCCCCGATAGCTCAGTGGTAGAGCGCCATCTTGGTAAGATGGAGGTCCCGGGATCGATTCCCGGTCGGGGCTCTCTCATTAATTCATGCGAGAGCACGTATTAATGATGTGGCGGTGTAGCTCAGCTGGTTAGAGCGCACGACTCATAATCGTGAGGTCGACGGATCGAGCCCGTCCACCGCTACGCCCCGATAGCTCAGTGGTAGAGCGCCATCTTGGTAAGATGGAGGTCCCGGGATCGATTCCCGGTCGGGGCTCAGATAAGCCTGTCTCTTCGGAGGCAGGCTTTTTTGTTTGCCTAATGTGTGCGCCTCAAGCCCGGCCTGCAGGTGCCCGGCGCACGGCTCGACACCTGGTAGAAGAGCATGCCGGGTAGAGCGAAGCCCCCGAGAAAAACTCGGGGGCTTCGTCTTTATACTCTAATCAAAGCGTTAGGAGGCGCGGTGCACCACCGGCAGCTGGGACAGCAGTTCGTAGGAGCGCAGGCGGTCCTCGTGCTCCCAGGCCTCGGTCATGACGATGAGCTCGTCAGCGCCCGTGCGCGCCACCAGGTCCTCAATACGAGCCTGAGCGGTGGCGGGGGAACCTACGATTGCCTCGGCGGTCATGCGGTCAATGTGCATCTTCTCCGTGCCGGTCCAGACGGTGTCCATATCTTCCACGGGAGGTGCGAAAGACAGATTGCCGCGCACCACGCCCAGGAAATGCTGCTGCTGGGTCGTGTACAGGTAGCGTGCTCGCTCGTCGGTATCGGCGAGCATTGCGGTCGCGCCCACCATGACGTAGGGCTGCTCCAGGTGCTCCGAGGGCTTGAAGTTCGCGCGGTAGGTGTCCACCGCCTCCTGTAGCATTGCGGGCGCAAAATGCGAAGCGAATGCGTAGGGCAGACCCAGCTGTGCGGCAAGCTGCGCACCGAACAGGGAAGAACCCAGAATGTACATAGGTACCTTCGAGCCCTGGCCGGGAATGGCGTGCACGCGGTGCATGGGGGAGGGCTCGCCCAGGAAACGCTGCAGCTGCTGCACCTCGGCGGGGAAGCTCATGGCGGCAGAATCGTCGCGGCGCAGAGCGGCGGCGGTCATCGGGTCGGTGCCGGGTGCACGGCCCACACCCAGATCAATGCGACCGGGGTGGAACGCGTTGAGAGTACCGAACTGCTCAGCCACCACGTAGGGTGCGTGGTTGGGGAGCATGATGCCGCCCGAACCCACGCGAATACGCTCGGTTGCGGCGGCAATCTCCGCCATGACCACGACGGTCGCTGAGGACAGCAGGGAACCGGCATTGTGGTGCTCGGCGACCCAGAAACGCTCGTAGCCGTAGGACTCAGCCGCGCGGGCGGCATCGATGGTGTTGAGCATGGTCTGGTGCTGACTCTGATCGGGGCGGTGCGGCATCAGGTCAAGCACCGAAATTTTTACGTTGGAAGACATAACTTTTCCTTCTTGATAGATTGCGAGTACCCGTTCAGACTACTCCTGCTCAGACTGTAAGGGAAGGGGTGCGCGTGCCGCCTTCGCTAACAGGTAAAAATGCGACGAAATACTGCAGAGCTACACGCTGGTTGCCTGCACAGCGGTTGCCTGCACAGCGATCTGTCCACTCTGTGCGTTCGAGCTGAACACTGTGCACAAGAGCGGTAGACTGAAACCATGAGCATTAACCCTGAGATTGTGGGCAGGGTCTACCCGTCCGAGAACACCTACGTTGTCGGTCGTGAAAAGATCCGCGAATTTGCCCGAGCAGTTCACGCAGAAAACCCCCTCCACCACGACGTTGAGGCAGCCCGCGCGGCAGGGTACGCAGATGTGATTGCCCCGCCGACCTTCGCCATTATCCTGGCGCAGGCAGCTGACGCGGCACTCATCAACGACGATTCCGCCGGTATTGATTTCTCCCGCGTGGTGCACGCCGACCAGCGCTTCACCCACCACCGCCCCATCGTTGCCGGTGATGAGCTGCGCACCGAAGTTCACGTGGACTCCGTGCGCGTCATGGGCGCCGGCGCAATGCTGACCACCCGCGAAGAAATCGTTGACGCGCAGGGCGAGCCGGTCACCACCTGCATCTCTTCCCTGCTGGTTCGTGCTGAGGAGGAAAACTAATGGTGTGTTTCGAAGATCTTGAAAAGGGCCAGGACATCGGTTCGCGTACCGTGGAGCTCTCCCGCGCTTCGCTGGTGCGTTACGCTGGCGCATCCGGCGACTTCAACCCGATTCACTGGAACGAGCGTTTTGCCCAGTCTGTGGGCCTGTCCGGCGTGATCGCTCACGGCATGCTGACCATGGGTACCGCCGTGCAGCTCGTGAGCGACTGGGTTGGCGACCCCGGCGCAATCGTGGACTACCAGACTCGATTCACCAAGCCCGTTCCCGTGGCGGATGCGCCCGGCGGCGAAAACCCCGACACCCCCACGAACGCCCTGACCATCAGCGGTAAGGTGGGTGCCCTGAATGAGGAAGAGCGCACCGCCCGCATTGACCTGACCGTCACCGCTCGTGATGAGGAAGGCAAGGAGCAGAAGGTTCTGATGAAGAGCCAGGCTGTGGTTCGTCTCTCGGCATAGATTTTCTGTGTGTCTAGATAATGTGTGAAAGCCTCGGCGCTACCCGATGCGGTAGTGTCGGGGCTTTTGTGCGCTCGGCTGCGTGCTTGCCTGTGCGCTCAGCTGTGCGCTTGCCGGCGGGGCGGTGGCGCTTTTTCTTTGTGGGAGGCGCACCGGAAAATGAAGGCAAAATCACCATAAGGTTTTCGTGACTTTAACGTGTGGTGGGTATTGACCCCGCACAACGACCGGTATTCTTAACCTATGACTGAAAAGCTGTTGAGCGAACTGACCACCGCCCAGGTAGGCGGCCCCGCTAAGACCTACGTCCGCGCCACCTCCGAAGCAGAAATTATCGAAGCAGTCTCCGCTGCAGACGCCGCAGGCGAACCTGTCCTCATTGTGGGCGGCGGCTCCAACCTGCTGGTTTCCGACGAAGGCTTCAACGGAACCGTCGTGCACATCGCCTCCGAAGGTGTAGAGGTTCTGCCCATCCCCGCATGCGGCGGCGCGAACGTGCGCGTGCAGGCAGGCACCATCTGGGACGACTTCGTGAAGCTCAGCATCGAGAATGAATGGGTCGGCCCCGCGGCTCTCTCCGGCATTCCCGGCACCGTCGGTGCAACCCCCGTGCAGAACGTCGGCGCGTACGGCGTTGAGGTGGGCGAGTTCATCGCCTCCGTACGCACCTGGGACCGCGAAAAGAACACTCAGAAGACCTTCGCGAGCGCAGACCTGCGCTTCGGCTACCGCGACTCGGTACTCAAGCGCGCAACCGTCAACGGCTCGCCCCGCTACGTGGTGCTGACCGTTGATTTCCAGTTCACCCTCGGTAGCCTGTCCTCCCCGATTCGTTACGCTGAGCTGGCGAGGAGCCTGGGTGTTGAGCCCGGTCAGCGCGCCGAATCCGCCCTGGTGCGCCAGAAGGTGCTGGAGCTGCGCGGCTCCAAGGGCATGGTGCTCAACCCCGAGGACCGTGACACTTTCTCTACCGGTTCCTTCTTCACCAACCCGATTGTTCCGCGTTCTACCCTGGAGTCTCTGCCCGAGGGCGCCCCGAACTTCCCGGTGGTCGTGAAGACTTCCCCGTTCACCGCGGGTGTCGAGGACCCCGATCACGTGAAGCTCTCGGCTGCTTGGCTGATTCAGCATGCAGGTTTCGATAAGGGCTTCGGTCTGGAGGGTGAGTCCCGCGAGATCGCTCAGGGTCGTGCGAGCCTGTCGACCAAGCACACCCTGGCGATTACGAACCGCGGTGGCGCATCCGCTGAGGATATCTTCGCTATTGCCCGCGCTGTGCGCGACGGCGTGCGTGAACGTTTTGGCGTGACCCTGGTTCCTGAGCCTGTCGTGGTCAACGGCGAAATCTAAGCACCCTCCCAACTGCGAGGGCAGATACAACAAACGCTTCGGGCGGTCTCTTCATTGGAGACCGCCCGAAGCGTTGTGTTGACCGTTGTATTGACCCGCTGAGCTAGTGGCGAGGCGAGGAGAGGCGTGCCTGCCCCGGCAGGTACGGCCTGCGCTTGGGCGCTGTGCGCGTTGCTGCCAGGGGAGCTGCGGGTAGGTGCTCCATCAACACCTGAACCGCTAGGGGAAGCTTCTGCGGCGGGCTGGGGGCGTGGAAAATCGGCTTATGGCGCGTGGGCCGGTACGGGTAGTATTCCGCGTCCTCGCTGTGGGACCAGACAAGGTTGCCGAACTCGCCGGGGACGGGGGAGAGCACGTTGGCGTAGTAGGCGCGTGCCTGCAGGTCGGTGCGCTCGGAGGCGCCGGTAGATACGCTGCCGGGCACGCGGTCCTGCTCGATGACGAGGGCGCGGACCATGCCTCCTACGGTGCTGACCGCGTTCACGTGCAGGGCGAGCAGGTCCCCGTCCTTGTGGTCGACCTGTACCTGCCCGTCCGCGAGGATTCGGGCGCCCATCGTGATACTGCTGGCGATTCCTTCGCAGAGGGCGTGGATAAGCGCCATGCGTGCCGGGTAGAGGTCTGCGATGTCCCAGCCGATGAGGGCGGGCGCGGCGGAATTGCCTGCGTATTCCTCGCAGGATTCGTAGGAGGCGACATCCACGTAGCCGCGGGCGATGGGCTCGCGGTCGTAGGGGCGGCCGTCGCGCTGCTCCCAGAAGCTGAGGGCGGTTGCGGTAAAGACAGCCTGGCCGTCGCGTACGGCGACGCTGAGCGTAAAGTCCTGCGGGTAGCCGTTTTTGGTGCGCGGGCGCAGGGTAATCGCGCGGGTGTATTCGTTGAATTCCTCGGGCCAGTCCAGGTAGTAGCTCATTTTTGCCCCGTCGCCACGGTGCACGGTGAGTTCGCCCGGCAGCAGCATGGCTTCGGGCACGCCGCCGGCGCGTTCGGCAGCGTAGTGTTCGCTCACGGGCCAGGGGCTGAACTCTGTGCGGTAGAGGTTGGAGAGGAAGGAATCGAGCATAGAACGTATCCTCTCATAGTTTGAGGTTGTGGTGCATGGTTAGAGGGCTTAAATGACAAATGAGCTGTCCCTCCTGGTTGCTCAGAAAGAGTGTTCAGAAGGGACAGCTCATTGTGTAGGGTGGGCGGCTCGTTAGAGGGATTCGCCGCGGCGTTCAGGCAACAGGAACACGGTGGTTGCCGCTACCAGGAACGCGGTGGAGAAGAGCGTAAAGAGCAACGGGGTTCCACCGAATGCGACCAGCGGCGGCACAATGAGCGGTGCCGCGATGGAGGCGATACGACCGATACCGGCGGCGGCACCGGTGCCGGTTCCGCGCAGGTGGGTCGGGAAGATCTCCGGGCTCAGGGCGTAGAGAGCACCCCACGCGCCGAGGTTGAAGAAGGAGAGCATGCAGCCAGTGAGGATGATGAACACCTCGGCGTGCGCCATACCGTAGCCGGCAGCCGCCAGTGCAGAGCCGAGCAGGAAGGTCGCCAGAGTTGCGCGTCGGCCCCACTTTTCGATGAGGTAGGCGGCGACCGCGTAGCCGGGCAGCTGAGCGAGGGTCATGATGAGCGTGAACGCGAAGGACTTCACGAGGCTGAAGCCTTGGGCGTTCAGCAGCGCCGGAATCCAGATGAATGCGCCGTAGTAGGAGAGGTTGATGCAGAACCAGATGACGCACAGGGCGATGGTCTTGCGGCGCTGACCGGCAGCCCAGATCGAGTGGATCTTCGCGGATTCTGCGTTGTCGGTGCTTTCTGCCGCACCGTGTGCGGAAGCGTCTTCGGTCTGCTTCTTGTCGGTTCGGGAGAAGAGCGCGGGGGATGCCTCGAAACGTTCAACGATCTGGCGAGCCTGATCGTGCTTGCCGACCGACTCCAGGAAACGCACCGACTCCGGGGTTCCCATACGGATCACGAGCGAGTAGATGGCGGGAATCAGGCCGATGGCAAGCGCCCAGCGCCAGCCGTTCGCCTGCGGAACGATGAAGGTGCCGATGAGAGCGGCGAGGATCCAGCCCAGAGCCCAGAAAGCCTCCAGGGCGACCACGACGCGGCCGCGAATAGCGCGCGGCGAGAACTCAGAAATCAGGGTGGATGCCACGGGAAGTTCCGCTCCCAGACCCAGACCGACCAGGAAACGGAAGACGAGCAGCACTCCCAGGGAGGTTGCCAGGGCGGAGGCGCCGGTCGCCAGACCGTACACCAGCAGGGTGAGGGCGAAGATGTAGCGGCGGCCGAGCTTATCGGCGAGTAGACCACCGAAGGTTGCGCCGAGCGCCATGCCGACGAATCCGATGGAGCCGAGCCAGGAGGCTTCGGTGGGGCTGAGCTGCCATTCCTTGATGAGGGCTGCCATGACGAAGGAGATGAGGCCGACGTCCATGGCGTCCAGGGCCCAGCCGAGACCCGAGATGCCCAGGAGCTTGCCGTGAGCGCGGGTGAAGGGCAGGTTTTCGAGGCGTTCGTTGAGAGTCGGTGCGGCGTTGCGTTCAGTAGCGGGCGCAGAGGTGCCAGCGGGCGCAGCAGCGTTGGTGCGGGGTGAGTCCGTCGATGCGGGACGTGAGGAGGACACGGTGGTGGGTCGCTTCCTTAGTGTTTAGGCATGATGCCGGGCGAATTGTTCCTTTACAGTGTATAAAGGTACTTTCGACTTGAACACTATTGAAACGAAAAAATTTTGAAGATGACGAAAAATCTCATACATGAAGAAATCTTTCACAGCCGCCATCCAGCAGTGAGTGCTATTCTCTAACCACCGCCGCCCGGTGAAACTCACCTGCGGCACGTTTGGAAGGACCACCCCTGAAAACCATTGAAGATGAAGTCAAGGAAAGCGAGACCAGCCGCTTTCACCGCTGGCTCGAAGCCCGCAAGGAGCGTATGCACGCGCATCCGGTCATGCGTCATCTCTACAAGCCCCTCGTCATCGGCGTGGGCGCCTTCTGCTTCATCGCCGGACTGATTATGCTCGTCACCCCCGGCCCCGGCTGGCTGTTCATCTTTATCGGCCTGGGCATTTGGGGTACCGAATTCACCTGGGCACGCCGCGCCAATATTTTCATGAAGCACGTGGTGCTCACCGCCTGGTACCGCTACCGCGCCTGGCGACAGCAGCGTAAGGAACGCAAAGCCGCGCGCAAGGCAGAACGTAAGGCAGCCGCCGCAAACCGGCGCTAACCCGGTCCGCACTCATCCAGCCCGCGCTCACCCGGTCCGCGCAAGCTATACGCAGACACAAAAGCCCTCGCTCCCATCCAAAAAATGGTAGCGAGGGCTTTTGTATAGCTTGTCAGTGAGCTTTAGAGCTTGCCAATAGCAATCTGCAGCATGCGGCGAATCGGCTCAGCAGCACCCCAGAGCAGCTGGTCACCCACGGTGAACGCGCTAATGTACTCGGGGCCCATCGCGAGCTTACGCACGCGACCAACCGGAATCTCCAGAGAACCGGAAGCAGCCACGGGGGTCAGCTGCTCCATGGAAGCCTCACGCTCGTTCGGCACGAATCGAACCCAGGGGTTGTCCTCGGCGATGATGCGCTCAATCTCCTCGAGCGGCAGGTCCTTCTTGAGCTTGATGGTCAGCGCCTGAGAGTGCGAGCGCATCGCAGCGATACGGACACACAGGCCGTCCATGGTGATCTTCTCGTCCTCGGAGCGGCCCAGGATCTTGTTGGTCTCGACCTCAGCCTTCCACTCCTCACGGGACTGACCGTTACCCAGGTCAGAGTCGATCCAGGGAATCAGGGAGCCGGAGAGCGGCACACCGAACTGGGAGGAATCCAGCTCACCGGAACGTTGCTTCGCGAGAACCTTGCGGTCGATATCCAGAATTGCGGATGCGGGGTCGTTCAGCTCCTCGGAGACCTCGTTGCCCAGGTCGCGGAACTGCGCGAGCACCTCGCGCATGTGGCGGGCACCGCCGCCGGACGCTGCCTGGTAAGTCATGGAGGTTGCCCACTCGACCAGGTCGTTCTTGAAGAGGCCGCCCAGACCCATCAGCAGGCAGGAGACGGTGCAGTTACCGCCGACGAAGTCCTTCACACCGGATGCCAGGCCGCGGTCGATGACGTCGCGGTTGATGGGGTCCAGCACGATGATGGAGTCATCGTTCATGCGCAGGGTGGAAGCGGCGTCAATCCACAGGCCGTCCCAGCCAGCCGCACGCAGCTTCGGGTGCACAGCCTCGGTGTAGCCACCGCCCTGAGCGGTCACAATAATCGAGTGCTTACGCAGCTCGTCAATGTCGTATGCGTCCTTCAGCTCGGACGGCTCAATCACGCCGTCGAAGGTGGGTGCTGCGCCACCAACATTAGAGGTGGTGAAGAAGACGGGGGTAATGCCCTCGAAGTCGCCTTCCTCAACCATGCGCTTCATGAGGACGGAGCCCACCATGCCGCGCCAGCCAACAAAACCTACAGAGTCACCGGGATTAAAGTTCATGGTTCCCAGTGTACTCTCAGGCTGGCGGGTGTGGACTAACAGCGTACAAAAAAATCTGATATTCGGAACGGGATATTCTGCGCAGGCGCTGGGCTCGGCACCAGGCACTGTACCGGGAGGCGTTAAGACACTCAAGCCCGCGGCGCTCCGGGAGGGGAGTAGCCGCAGGCTTGAGCTGTCAGTTTGGGGTTTTATCTGGGAGACGTTCTTTAGGAGAGATGCTCTTTAGGAGAGACGCTCCAGATGCTGGAACGAGAAGTACATGGGGTTCTTCGTGCCTGACTCATCGAGCAGGTAGCCCTTCTCGCTCTTCTCCCAGGCACTCTCGGAGGTGACCCGCCAGTACCCGTTCGGGGAGCTGCCCTCGCAGTTACCCGCAGAATCTGCAAGCTGCAGTTCGGGCGCTCGCGTATCGCCGGTGATCTCGTTACCTTCCTGGCAGTAGAAGAGAGTACGCTCCACCGTCTCTACCCGACCAAAGGCGGGCAGGTCGGTGCGGGAGAGCGCCTCCGCGTACACGGAGCCGCCACCAAGAATCCAAGCATCAACTTCGGCGGTATCTGCGGGGGTATCTTCGAGCGCCCCGCCCGCAGCGTCACGCGCAGCGTACAGCGCCGCATCCAGCGAAGGAACCCACAGCGCACCATCGCGTTCTTCCGCCTCGGTGACCGAACGGCTAATCACAATATTCGTACGGCCCGGCAGGGGGCGAAAACGCGGCGGGAACGACTCCCAGGTGCGGCGACCCATAATCACCGGAGCACCCAGCGTCACTTTCTTAAAATGCGCCAAATCTTCCGGAGCGTACCAGGGCATATCCCCGTTACGACCAATGATGCCGGCATCAGTTTGAGCCCAAATAGCGCCCAGACGATACATCATGACTCCTCACAACCTGCAGTTAGACCGCAATCGGGGCGGCAATACCGGGGTGGTGCTTGTAATCCACCAGCTCAAAGTCTTCATACTCGTAATCGAAAATAGAAGGCTTCTTGGTCTTAATAACCAGCTTCGGGTAGGGGTACGGTTCGCGCGGCGGGTAGGGGTTGCCCTCCGGATCGGTGCCGTAGCCCAGCTGCTTCTTCACCTGCTCCAGGTGGTTTGAGTAGATGTGGCAGTCGCCGCCGGTCCAGATGAACTCGCCCGGCTCCATGCCCACCTCCTGCGCAATCAGGTAGGTCAGCAGCGCGTACGAGGCGATGTTGAAGGGCACACCCAGGAACATGTCCGCGCTACGCTGGTACAGCTGGCAGGACAGCTCTTTCACACCGTCTGCGCGTTCGTGCACGTAGAACTGGAAGAGCGCGTGGCAGGGCGGAAGCGCCATGTTATCCACCTCAGCGGGGTTCCACGCCGAAACAATGTGGCGGCGAGAGCTCGGGTTGTTCTTCAGCGAATCAATAACCTTCGCAATTTGGTCAATCGTGCCGCCGTCGGGGGTCGGCCACGAACGCCACTGCACGCCGTAGACCGGGCCCAAATCGCCGTTCTCATCAGCCCACTCATCCCAAATGGTCACGCCGCGCTCCTGCAACCAGCGCACATTCGAAGAACCGCGCAAGAACCACAGCAGCTCAATAGCAACGGACTTAAAATGCACGCGCTTGGTGGTAATCAGCGGGAACGACTCACGCAGATCAAAACGCATCTGACGGCCAAACACGCCGAAGGTACCGGTGCCGGTACGGTCGGAACGCTGCGCATCCGCCGCAATGGCGTCCTTGTTCTCCTCGAGGATTTCGCGCAGAAGATCTTCGTAAGGGGTGGGGATTGCATGAGTCATAAGAAAAACCTTGAATCCTGTTAGTAGGCGTCAGAAGCGGCACAATCAGCCGCCCCTCTATTGTAATACTCTCGAAGATGTACGGATATAGCAAACGCGCTGAGCATAAAGCCCAGCGCGCTCGCTAGCAGAAGCTAAAAATCTAGCTCAGAAGTCTAATCCAGGGCCGCGCGTACTCGCTCCACCGAGACAATACGCGGGTCATCACCCTCAGTTACCTGCAGAACCAGGGTATCGCCGGGCTCCAGGTACGGATTCTCGGTCGGAAGAACCTCCGCGGAACCCTCAAACAGGTACTCGCGCAGAACATCCATCACCCGAGGTAGCACCGGGCGGTGCGTGCACAGCAGCGAGGAAGAATCCTTATCGAACAGGGATGCCACGGTACGGGCAACACGCGCCGGGTGACGCTGAGCGCCTGCCTCCGACAGGGACTTCTTCTCCTTCACCGACACACCATAATCCACCGAGTACGGGGTCACAGTCTGAACGCAACGCAGCCACGGGGAAGAAATAATACGGCTCGGAGCCCACGCCGCAAAGAGGCGGCTAGAAGCCAGTGCCTGACGCTTGCCGGTCGCCGCAAGCGGACGGTCATCCTCAGCGGCCGCCCAGTTCGAACGCGGCTTAGCCTTCGCGTGGCGGGCAATCAGCACCGGGCGGGTGCGCAGCGCGTCTGCCTCAGCCAGGGCTTCCAGAGATTCCAGAGGCGCCAGGTCATCCTGGTTGGTCAGCAGTGCGCGAGCCACATCGGTGGTTACCCAGCGCAGTTCATCCACTTCACCCTCATCCGCCAGGGCGCGGGCACCCTCGGGCAGCTCAGCAGCCCAGTAGAAAACATCCTTCGGACGGCCACCCACCGGGTAGGACGTCACCGCCAGGGGCACGCCCAAAACAACCTGCAGGCCGACCTCTTCGCGGATCTCGCGAATAGCGGTCTCTGCCAGGGACTCGCCCGGATCCTGCTTGCCCTTAGGCCAGGACCAGTCATCGTAGCGGGGGCGGTGAATAATCAGGACCTCAAGCGCACCATCGCGCATGCGCCAAATCAGTGCGCCAGAAGCAACAATATCCGCAGTGTTCGCGGGGGCGCGGTCAACGCTGTTGACCGCATCAAAACGTCGTGCCGAGTAGTAGATGGAGGGGGAATCCAGCAGTGCCATATCTCTCTCTGATCCTCTTCGCTAGGCTGCGCACAATGCCAACGGGCACCATGCTCCGCGTCTAATTGTAGGGGAGAGAAGCGTCAAGTTGTAATCTCAACGTAACCTGTTGTTCACTTTTGCGCTAAGTGCACTAGTCCACCGCACGTTTTTGCACGACACGCGGAAAACCCCGCCTGCCCCACACCATAAAGCGCGAGAACAGACGGGGTTCACCACCAGAAATCACCGGCAGGTCAGCGGTAAATCCTTAGACCTTATCCACCACGTTCTTACGAGAACGCGAGCTCAGGTAGTACGACTGCACATCCTGCAGCGGGTTGCCCTGATCATCGGTGTCGTGGCGGGTCCAGTTACCCTCAGAATCCAGGTGCCAAGTACGCGAAGAATCACTCATGTAGATGGTGAACATGTCACGCAGGTACTTCACATGGCGCGGATCCTTCACCGGTACCAGAGCCTCAATGCGGCGGTCCAGGTTACGGTGCATCATATCGGCAGAGCCAATGTAGACAATCGGATCGCCACCGTTCTCAAACGCAAACACGCGCGAGTGCTCCAAGAAGCGGCCCAGCACTGAACGGACGCGAATATTCTCGCTCAGACCCTTAACGCCCGGGCGCAGCGCGCAAATACCGCGAACCACCACATCCACCGGCACACCAGCCTGCGAAGCACGGTACAGCGAATCGATGATGGCCTCATCCACCATGGAGTTGCACTTAATCTGAATCTTCGCCGGACGGCCTGCCTTGTGGTTCTCAATCTCCTGATCGATGCACTCAATCAGGCCGCTACGCAGAGTACGCGGCGCCACCAGCAGCGACTGGTAGTTGGTCTTCGGCGCGTAACCAGACAGCTGGTTGAACAGGCGGGAAACATCCTCACAAATCTGCTCATCGCAGGTGATGATGCCCAAATCCTCGTAGAAACGAGCGGTCGACGGGTGGTAGTTACCGGTACCAATGTGCGCGTAACGACGCAGGTGGTTACCCTCGCGGCGCACCACCAGCGACAGCTTGCAGTGAGTCTTCAAACCCACGATGCCGTACACCACGTGCACGCCCGCGCGCTCCAGCTTACGAGCCCAGGAGATGTTGGCTTCCTCATCAAAGCGAGCCTTAATCTCGACCAGCGCCACAACCTGCTTGCCAGCCTCAGCCGCCTCAATCAGCGCATCCACGATGGGGGAGTCACCACTGGTGCGGTACAGAGTCTGCTTAATCGCCTGAACACGCGGGTCAGCGGCAGCCTGAGCCAGGAACGCCTGCACACTGGTCGCGAAGGAATCGTAGGGGTGGTGCAGCAACACGTCGTGGTCGCGGGCGGCAGCGAACACGTCCGCAGCCTTCGCCGTCTCGGTGGCGTTGAGCCAGCGGGAAGTGTGCGCAATGTGCTTGGGGTAGTGCAGAGCCGGGCGGTTCGCACGAACAATCGCGCTCATGCCGCGCAGATCCAGCGGAGCCGGCAGGCGGTACACCTCAGACTCATCAATATTCAGCTCAGAAATCAGCAGATCCAGGATGGTCGGGTTGATGGTGTCCTCAACCTCCAGACGGACCGGCGGACCGAAACGACGGCGCAGAAGCTCCTTCTCCAGAGCCTTCAGCAGGTTCTCGGCGTCGTCCTCTTCCACCTCGAGATCCTCGTTACGAGTCACGCGGAAGACGTGGTGCTCCACAACCTCCATGCCCGGGAAGAGCGTATCCAGGTGTTCAGCAATGATGTCTTCGAGCGCAATGTAGCGGCTCTCGCGGCCAGCAGTGTTGGCGGCACGCGAACCATCCACAGAGACCATACGGTCCAGCTGATCGGGCACCTTCACGCGAGCGAACAGCTCCTTGCCGGTCTGCGGGTTACGCACCAGCACCGCAAGGTTCAGCGACAGGCCCGAAATGTACGGGAAGGGGTGCGCCGGATCAACCGCCAGCGGAGTCAGAATCGGGAAGATGTCCTGCATGAACTCCTGACGCAGACGCTGCTTAGCGTCCGTATCCAGGTCGTTCCAACCCACGATACGGATGTTCTGCTCCTCCAGAGCCGGCAGCACCTGGTTGTGGAACACATCAGCGTGACGAGCCTGCAGCTGGTGAGCGCGCTCAGCAATCTCTTCCATCTGCTCCTCGGGGCTCAGACCGGCAGCCGAAGGAACCGCCAGACCGGTCGCAATGCGACGCTTCAGACCCGCCACACGCACCATGAAGAACTCGTCCAGGTTAGAGGCCACAATCGCCAGGAAGTTCAGACGCTCCAGCAGGAACAGGTTCGGGTCCTCCGCGAGCTCCAGCACGCGGGTGTTGAAGTCCAGCCAGCTGCTCTCACGGTCAAAGAAACGCTCCGGACCGAACTCCTCTTCAAGGCTGAAGTAGGAGCGCTTCTCGCCCTTCTCAATGCGGTCACCGCGAGATTCGGCGCGCTCAATCTTCGAAATATCGTGGCCAATGTGAATGACACCGGTCATGGGCGCAGGCTCAGACGGCTTGGGCTTAGGCGCCTTATTCAGGCCATTGGGGGCGGGTACCATACTGTACTTGCCTTTCTGATCGGGGATAAGTCGTGAAGAAGCACGCCGGAGACGGCGCACAGAAAACTAGGCGGCAGGCTCACCCTGCTGCGCGGGAGCGTACATGCGGTCAACCGTCGCCACGCCAAAGCCCAGGGACGTGTAGAGGGCGTAGGCGGCGTCATTATCGGCGTCCACGTACAGGTCGATGGCGCGCAGCGGCTCACCGTTCTCATCCTCAGCGCACGCCAGGTATGCCAGCGCGCGCAGAGTGAGGGTGCGACCCAAGCCGCCTCCCTGCGCCTGCGGGCTCACACCCACCACATAAATCTCGCCGGAGGGGGACAGCTCGCCCTGCTCCTGACCGGTCGGGATCTTCGTCCAAGTGAATGCCGCAATGGCGGAGTCATCATCCACCTCGGAGGCGATGAAGAAACCCTCGGGACGGAACCAGGGGGAGCCGGTGCGCTCGCGCAGATCAGCAAGGGTGAGCTTGCCCTGCTCCGGGTGGTGCGCAAAAGCGGCGGCGTTCACGCGCAGCCAGGGGAATTCGTCCGCGCCGGTGAAGGTGCGCATCCGCAGGTTTTCCGGCAGGGTGCGCGCATCGGAGCGTTCCACGAGCTCTTCGCGGGTCTGTGCGTCCAGGGGCAGAATCATCTTGTACAGCACGCGTACCGGCTCAAAACCGTGCAGGGTCGCGAACGCGTGGGCGGGGCTTTCAATGCCGGTGTCGGTGGCGCTACCGTGAACCCAGAGGCGGTATCGTACGGCGTCTTCACCCAGCTGGCGGACGGCGTGGTCGAAGAATGCGCTACCGGCGCCTCGTCCGCGGTATTCGGGGGCGACGGCTGCCTCAATCACGCCGGTATCTTCGTCGTTGGCGGGGGTGAGCGCCACAAACACGGCGGCGAGGGTGCCGTTATCCTCAGCGACAAAGAAACGCGGAGGGGTCAGAGTGCTTTCGTGGAGTGCCTTACTCAGCTCAATGCGGGTCTGCTCAGAGAACGCCGAGACGCCGTCATGGCTGGCAACCTTCTGCGCGAAGGAATCGAAGCGTTCCAACAGCTCTTCGGTGAGCTGCGGTTCCGCGTAAACAAGGGAGCTTTCAGCGGGCAGGGTGGAGGAATCGGGTGTCTGACTGTGTACCATCATCGCCTTCTTTCGTAGCCTTCTGATTCAACTCTACCGGGGATAGTTGCTCTTTGGAGAGTTTGTTCTCCGTCCTGGGCGAATATGACAAGAACCGGAACATTTACGCATTCTGGTACTCGGCTCAGCGGCGAGGCTACTTAAGAACGGGCACACCAAAACAGCGGTTGGCACCGCAAAATTTAGCGGGTGCTGTTGAAGGAATAGCCCACGTTACGCACGGTCGAAATCATCTGCTCGTATTCGGTGCCGAGCTTGGAACGCAGACGACGCACGTGCACGTCCACGGTGCGGGTGCCGCCGTAATAGGAGTCGTAACCCCACACCTCAGAGAGTAGCTGGGCACGGGAGAAGACGCGTCCGGGGTGCTGAGCCATGAACTTGAGCAGTTCAAACTCTTTGAAGGTCAGGTTCAGTGCGGTACCGGAAAGGTGCGCGGAGTACGCCTGGGTGTCAATAACGAGGTTGCCCGCGCGCACGATGCGCTCTTCGGTGTTCTCTTCTTCTGCACCGGCGTCGCTCTTGATGGCGAGGCGCAGGCGCGCATCCATTTCGGAGGGGGACGCCTGGTCAGAAACAATATCGTCAACCTGCCAGGAGGCTGCAACCGCCGCCATACCGCCTTCGTTCAGGAGCGCGATGAGCGGCAACTGTACGCCGGCGGCGCGCAACAGCTGGGCGCATTGGCGTGCCTGTACGAGTGCGGTGCGGGCGTCGACCATGAGCAGGTCGAAAGCCTCGGATTCGAGGGCGGTGTGGGCGGTGTCGAGCGGGAAGACGTGTACCTTGTGGCTGAGTAGACTCAGCGAGGGGATTATATCCTGCGCGGCGGTATCGCTCATGAGCGCAATACGGTACACACCCTCTCCTTTCCCAGTAAAATATTAGGCTCTTTCTAGTGTACTAGCCCGCCTATGCTGCAGCTGTGGAGGCGGTAAAGAGCGGGAGCAGATATCGTATGCCGGACTGTTTACCCACCCCTCTGAGCAGGTCGTTGCCGATAGCTCTGTCCAGTATGTCTTTAGCACCGATTCTGCACCCTTTTCAGGGGGAGTCTATGGTAGGTTTAAGGCATGGAAAACAATCTTATGGCTCTTGAAGCTCTCTTCATGTCGCTGATGGCTATTATCTCCGTGTGCATCGGTATCGGTGCATTCGCAGTGTTGCGTGGCCTCTTCAGCGGTCAGAAGTAATCTTCCCGCACAGAGCAGAAGCATCGCCCACAGAGGGCTTTAGGCGGTTGCCTCATACGGTTCGTACCGCCTCGCCAATGACGGCGTGAACCCCCACCCGGTCCCCTCCGGTTGGGGGTTTTCTTTATGTCGCCCACCGCACCGTTCACTTCACTCTGCAGGCGGCGACGCTACCCCGTGCCGTGGACGAACGAATAGGGCACTGTTTTACCCACGGGTACTAGAATAGAAGGTATGGCTATTGAAATCCCTACCAACCTAACCCCTGAACTTGTTCCCTTCGCATGGCTGCTCGGCACCTGGGAAGGTACCGGAACCATGTGGTACGAAGGCCAGGAAAACACCCCCTTCGGCCAGATTATTACTTTTGAGCAGGACGGTCTGCCCTTCATCGAATACCGCGCTGAGTCTTTCCTGCTCGATGACGAGGGTCAGAAGCTGCGCCCCATCACCGTTGAAACCGGTTTCTGGCAGATTGACCGCCCCCTGACCGACGCCGACGGCGGCTTCGGTATTGTCCCCAAGGATGTTGTACCCGCCTTCCCCGACGCCGAGAGCGTTGAAACCCTGCGCAACGAGGACGACGGCTTCTCCCTGCTGGCGACCATCGCGCACCCCGGCGGTATTAGCGAAAACTACGTGGGCATGGTCAAGGGCCCGGTCATTCGCATGCAGACCGGCAACCTGCTGCGCGACGACATCTCCCACGACTACGCGGGCTCCGTGCGCCTGTGGGGCCTGGTCAACGGCAACCTCATGTGGGACTGGGAGGTCGCGGACGCCGAGGGCAAGCTCCACAAGCATGCCTCCGCTGAGCTGCGTAAGACCTCGTCGATGACCGGCGATTCCCTGGGTACCTCGATGTTCGGTTCCCTGGACGGTGAAGAGCCCACCGGTGAGCCTGGCTCCGAGCCCACCGCCTAATAACTAACGTGTGTCTGCCCCGCCGGTCGGCGGGGCAGACACTTTGTGTGAAAGGTGCACCTTCCGTGACTGAATCTTCGCTTGAAGCGCCTCAGACTGAGGTACCCCAGCCCGATGCGGCCCGCCCGGTAAGCCCCCTGCTGAGCCTGCACGGCGCTTTTGCCGCCTCCGGGCTGGATGCGGGCGTCGCCGCGCACTACGGCAACCCCATGCTGGAGCAGCGCGCCCTCAGCTTTGACCGCTCCGCCGAGGCTGGTGAACCGCTGGTGCTGGTGGATCGCTCCTCCCTGGGCGTGGTGCGTGTTGAGGGGCCGGACCGCCAGAATTGGCTGACCTCCATCGCCTCGCAGATTCTGACCGGTATGACCGCCGGGGAGAGTCGCGAGTTCCTGCTGCTTTCCCCTCAGGGCCGCGTGGAGTACGCACCCGCCGCTATCGAAGATGGCGAGGCACTCTGGCTGATTGTGGAGGGCAACCAGGCTCAGCCGCTGACCGATTACCTGAACCGTATGAAGTTCATGATGCGCGTTGAGGTGCAGAACCTCAGCGACGAGTACGCCGTGCTGGAGAGCGCCCGCAACCTGATCCTTCAGGACGGTTCGGTGCATCCGGCGCTCGCTGAGGCTCAACCGCTGGTGTGGGAGGATCCTTGGCACACTCCGGCACCGGGTAGCTACCGTTACGATGAGGCGGGCGATCATCACCCGGGTGCGGACTACAAGCGTTTCTTGAGCATTGTGCCGCGCTCTGTTCTGCCCGCCTTAGCTGACTCCGAGGACGTTCGCTGGGCAGGTCTGTGGGCTGCGGAGGCTCTGCGTATTGAGGCGTGGCGCCCTCGCTACGGCACTGAAGCTGACGATAAGACCATTCCGCAGGAGCTGGATTACACCCGCACCGCGGTGCATTTCGATAAGGGCTGCTACAAGGGTCAGGAGACGGTGGCTCGCGTGCATAACCTGGGTCGCCCGCCGCGCCGCCTGGTGTTCTTGGATATTGACGGTTCGGAGCACACCCTGCCCGCGGTAGGTAGTGAGTTGTTCGTGGAGGGCAAGTCCCGCCCGGTCGGTCGTATTACCTCGGTGGCGTTGCATTATGAGGCGGGCCCGATTGCGCTGGCTGTGATTAAGCGTGGCGTTGATCCGCAGGCGCCTTTGCGTGCGGTTGATGGCGGCGACTTCCAGCCGGATGGTTCGCCGGCGCCGGCGACCGAGTATGCGGTGGCTCAGACGACGGTGGTTTCGCCGGAGTCCGGTGAGGTGGCGCGTCGTTCTTTGGCTGGTCAGGACTTCCTGAAGCGTTAGGCGCTTCCCAGCCAAAAACCGCCTGAACTAGAAAATACCTCAGATAAGACCGCGGAGGCGGGCACCCGTTACGAGTGCCCGCCTCCGCGGTCTTAGTATGTGTGCTCAGCGGTCTTGCTGAGCCTGCGGGGTTTAGCGGCCGAAGAGGACGGCTGCTTCTTCCCAGCGTTCCTGAGGTACAGACTTCAGACCGTCCAGTGCCTCTTCGAGGGGTACGTACTTGATTTCGGTGCCCTGAACGGAGACCATCTTGCCCCACTGCTTCTGAGCGACCATGTCGACTGCGCCCATGCCCAGGCGGGTTGCGAGCACTCGGTCGTAGCCGGTGGGTGCGCCACCGCGCTGGATGTGACCCAGGATGGTGTTACGGGTCTCGACGCCGGTCATCTTCTCAATCTCGTGGGTGATGTACTCACCGATGCCACCGAGGCGGGGACGACCGTCCTTTTCGGTACCCTTGTTTGCCATGACGTCGTCGAAGCCTTCGGGGATGAAGCCTTCAGCAACGACAACCAGGGGAGAGCGGCCGCGGTCGTGTACTTCCTTGACCCATTCAGCGACCTGCTCCATGGAGACCTTGACCTCGGGGATCAGGATTGCGTGTGCGCCTGCTGCCATACCGGAGTGCAGTGCAATCCAGCCGACGTGGCGGCCCATGACCTCTGCAACCATGCAGCGGTGGTGCGATTCACCGGTGGTGCGGATGCGGTCCATAGCCTCGGTTGCGATGGACACTGCGGTGTCGAAACCGAAGGTGTAGTCGGTTGCGCGCAGGTCGTTGTCAATGGTCTTGGGGACACCGATGACGGGCAGGCCTGCGTCTGCCAGGCGCTTTGCGCCTGCGAGGGTGCCTTCACCGCCGATAGCAACGATTGCGTCGATGCCGTGGCGTTCCATCATAATTTCGATGTTTTCGGGGCCACCGTTGGGGCCGTCGAAGGGGTTGGTGCGGGAAGTGCCGATGATGGTGCCGCCCTGGGCTGCCAGGCCGCGGACCTTCTGACGGGGCAGGTCCATGTAGTCGCCTTCAACGACGCCGCGCCAGCCATCACGGAAGCCGACGAACTCGTAGCCGTACTTCTTGACGCCGTTGAGGACAGCGCCGCGGATGACAGCGTTCAGGCCGGGGCAGTCGCCGCCGGAAGTAAGCAGACCGATCTTCATGGTTGGCTCCTAATGTCTGCGCGTTTTAGGTGTTGTGCGCGCGTGTATATAACTATGACCTCCACGAATTCGGCACGCGAATGTTCGCCGGTCGGGAGGTCGTTCTCTTGGTCTCTATTTTAGCGATGTTTGGGTTGTGTGGGTAGTGGTGGAAAGCCGTGGGAACACCCGTTTTGGTGCTGAAAAGTTCAGGTTTTTAGTACCTGTATGTTTGGGTTTGAAACACAAATAGCCGCCCTTTCCCACCTATGGCACCGAAGAGGCGAATGAGGCTTCCTCACATCTGTAAAGATGCGGGAAGCCTCATTCGTTTTAAAAATATTTTTAAATATTTGTGGGATTCTCCGTTTTTAGGGCAAAAAACGGTCAATAGTCCTGTGATTGATCGTTTCACACCGGTTTATCCCACGTCTGAACCGCTTCCCACGGGGTGAGTTGCAGGTTCAGCAGGCGCGCTCAGAGGGGGACGGAACTAGTCGCGTGCCTGACCGAGGAACTTCTGCAGGCGTGCCAGACCCTCCGCCAGGTCCTCGTCGCTCAGGGCGTAGGAGAGGCGCAGGTAGCCACTGGGGCCGAATGCCTCGCCGGGAACTACGGCGACCTCAGCCTTTTCGAGGATGAGCTCAGCCAGCTCTGCGGTGGTCTGCGGGCGTACGCCCTCAATTTCCTTGCCGAGCAGTTCGCGTACGTCCGGGTAGGCGTAGAACGCACCGGTGGGTACGGGGCAGTGAACGCCTTCAATAGCGTTCAGGCCATCTACGATGGTGCGGCGGCGGCGGTCGAAGGCTGCGTGCATGATTTCCACGTCGTCCTGCGGGCCGGTCAGGGCGGCAAGGGCTGCGCGCTGTGCGATGTTGTTGACGTTGGAGGTCATGTGGGACTGCAGGTTGGAAGCTGCGGCGATGACGTCGCGCGGGCCAATCATCCAGCCCACACGCCAACCGGTCATGGCGTAGGTCTTTGCCACGCCGTTGAGGATGACGCACAGGTCAGCGAGTTCGGGCACCGCCTTCAGAATGGAGACAGCCTGAACACCGTCATAGGTGAGGTGCTCGTAGATTTCGTCGGTCAGAACGAAAATGCCCTTGGACAGAGCCCATTCGCCGATGGCGCGGGTTTCCTCTTCGGTGTAGACGGCACCGGTCGGGTTGGAGGGGGAGACGAAGATGAGCGCCTTGGTGGCGGGGGTGTAGGCTGCTTCGAGCTGCTCGACGGTGACCTTGTAGTGCTGGTCGCTACCGGCGAACACCTCGATGGGGTTGCCGCCGGCCAGGCGGATGCACTCGGGGTAGGTGGTCCAGTAGGGTGCGGGCAACAGGACGTCGTCGCCTTCGTCAATGACGGTTGCGAATGCCTGGTAGACCGCCTGCTTACCGCCGTTGGTGATGACAACCTGGGAGGGGTCAATCTCTACACCGGAGTCGCGCAGGGTCTTTTCGGCGATTGCCTTCTTCAGTTCGGGAAGACCGGAGGCGGGGGAGTAACGGAAGTTCTTGGGGTCGTTGAGCGCTTCGCGTGCGGCGTCCACAATGTGCGCGGGGGTGGGGAAGTCCGGTTCGCCTGCGCCGAAACCGATGACGGGGCGTCCCTGAGCCTTGAGTGCTTTTGCCTTTGCGTCGACGGCAAGGGTTGCGGAGGGTGCGATGGCACCGATGCGGCTTGAAATACGCGCCATGGGGCTCTCTTCTCTTTCTTCTTGTGCGCTGCCGGCGTGAAGTCGACAAGGAAATAGGTGATGGGAATGCACGTGTGGGACCAATCCGCGCGTGATGGGCGCGGGTGTGTGCGGCGTTCCTTGTAATAGGATACGGTCCACTAGTAGCGATCCGGAACCCCTCGTCAAGGTATCTCAAGAGGTTTTTCGAAAAATATTACATTCTGAAGTTGCATCAGCCCCGAAAGATGGTTTACAGTTAGTTCTGCACCCGCAAGGGTGTAATTGTTTGCCCCTCTAAAGCCACGGCTTAGGAGGCAATGGAGGAGTAGACACGTGAGAAGCAACTCTCACACCTGAAGTTAACGCTTCAAAGGGTGGTGGCTCAATTGGTAGAGCAGCGGTCTCCAAAACCGCAGGTTGCAGGTTCGAGTCCTGTCCGCCCTGCTTTTATTGCCTCAATAACATCTTTGTACGCCCGTTCCCCGGGCGTACTTTTTTAGACTCAGAAAGGGGCAGAAGAAATGGCATCGTCTGCTACCGCCGAGAAGGTTGTTAAGCCCGGCGCATCGTCGAAGAGCGATAAGAAGCTCGGTTTCTTCGGCCGTATTTTTGCATTCCTCCGTGAAGTCATTGCGGAGTTGAAGAAGGTTACTACTCCCACCGGACGCGAACTGGTTGGCTACTTCTTTGCTGTTCTGTTCTTCGTCGTGGTGATGCTCTTGCTCATTTCTGGTCTGGATTATCTTTTCGGCCAGGGAGCATTCTGGATTTTCGGTAACGGAACGATTCAGCGTAACTAGTACTGGCTGCATCCTTATCTGGGGTGCCCCATCAGTGATTTCCCTCAGCGCATTGGCGAGTGGGAGTCCCCTCTAGATGATTAACGATAGAAAGTAGGAGCGACGTGTCCGAGCAGGAACTGGTATCCGAGATTGAAGAGGTCGAGGTAGCCGCTGCTGAGGCTACTGAGGAGTCTGAGGCTATTGAGCTGCAGGCTGAGGAAGCTACCGAGGCTGTCGAGGTAGCTGAAGCAGCTGCTGAGGCAGCTGAGGAAGTCGACGCTCTGGAAGAATTCAAGTCCAAGCTGCGCCGTCAGATGGGCGACTGGTACGTGGTTCACACCTACTCCGGTTACGAGAACAAGGTGAAGACCGGTATCGAGACCCGTATCCAGAACCTGGAAGCTGAAGATGAGATCTTCGAGGTTCAGGTTCCCATGGAGACCGTGGTTGAGTTCAAGAACACCGTGAAGAAGACCATCCGCCGCGTGCGTGTTCCCGGTTACGTTCTGGTGCGTATGGAACTGACCGACCACTCGTGGGGCGTTGTCCGCCACACCCCCGGTGTGACTGGCTTCGTGGGTCAGGATGCGTACAACCCGGTCCCGCTGCGTATGGACGAGGTCTTTGACATGCTCCTGCCGGTCTTCGAAGAGCAGCAGCAGAGCCAGGGTCTGCCCGTTTCCAAGCCCGTTATTGAGTCCGACTACACTGTGGGCGAGAACGTCCGCGTGAAGTCCGGTGCTTTCGAAGGCATGGACGCTACCGTTTCGGAGATCAAGGGCGAGTCCCAGCAGATTGTCGTGATGATTTCTGTCTTCGGCCGCGATACCCCGGTGACCTTGAGCTTCACCGAGATCGAAAAGATTTAACGTTTTTAGCGTGTGAATATGAGCCTCGCACTTCGGTGCGGGGCTCATATTTTGTAGTGACTGTATATCCGATGGTGGCTGTGCGGGTGAGGTTTACTCTTTCTGCTAGCTGGCGCTGGATTAAGTCGCTGATTAACGCTAGAATGTTGGTTTGTGTATGCGCATGTCACGCTTTCATGCGGATGCACGGGTGACCGCGCCACGGTCACCGTCTTGCCGGCGTACGCTCCTGTGCGTCGGTTCCCAGCTAAGAAAAGGACCCTACATTGGCTCCCAAGAAGAAGGTCACTGGCCTCATCAAGCTGCAGATCCAGGCAGGCGCCGCTAACCCGGCTCCCCCCGTCGGCCCCGCACTGGGCTCGCACGGTGTGAACATCATGGAGTTCTGCAAGGCATACAACGCTGCAACTGAGTCGCAGCGCGGTAACATCATCCCCGTTGAGATTACCGTCTACGAGGATCGCTCCTTCACCTTCATCACCAAGACCCCTCCGGCTTCCCAGCTGATCAAGAAGGCTGCTGGCGTTGCTAAGGGCTCCGCTGTTCCTCACACCACCAAGGTTGGTTCGCTGACCGAGGCTCAGGTGCGTGAGATCGCTGAGACCAAGATGCCCGACCTGAACGCAAACGACCTGGATGCTGCTTCCAAGATCATCGCAGGTACCGCTCGTTCCATGGGTATCACCGTCGAGTAATTTCGGTTCGCCGAATAGCCGAGTAATCGGCACCGTAGATTTTTCTACACAGAACTTGTAAATGCCCGTCGTATGGACGGGATGTGGCAGAGCCGAGCGCGGCTCACGAGACCACAACTGCATAAGGAGAAAAGCAGATGGCAAAGCGCAGCAAGGCGTACAAGGCAGCTGTAGCCAAGATTGAAGAGGGTAAGCTCTACACCCCCGCTGAGGCAGTTGCCCTGGCGAAGGAAACCTCTTCCACCAACACCGACGCAACCGTTGAGGTTGCAATGCGTCTGTCCGTTGACCCCCGTAAGGCAGACCAGATGGTTCGCGGTACCGTGAACCTGCCCCACGGCACCGGTAAGACCGCTCGCGTGGTCGTTATCGCAGCAGGCCCCAAGGCTGCTGAGGCTGAGGCAGCTGGCGCTGACTACGTTGGTTCCGACGAGCTGATCGCAAAGATCGCTGGCGGCTGGACTGACTTCGACGCAGCGGTTGCAACCCCCGACATGATGGGCAAGGTCGGCCGCCTGGGTAAGATCCTGGGTCCCCGTAACCTGATGCCGAACCCCAAGACCGGTACCGTGACCATGGATGTTGCAAAGGCTGTTGCAGACATCAAGGGCGGTAAGATCGACTTCCGCGTTGACCGTAACTCCAACCTGCACTTCATCATCGGTAAGGCTTCCTTCACCGCTGAGCAGCTCGAGGAGAACTTCCAGGCAGCTCTGGAAGAGGTTAACCGTCTGAAGCCCTCTTCGGCTAAGGGTCGTTACATCTCCAAGGCAACCGTTGCTACCACCTTCGGCCCCGGCATCCCCGTTGATCCGGCTGCCGTTGCTGCCTAAGGTATGCACCTGTAGCTTCTAGCATTTAGCTAGTAGTCGCCCCCGACGTTTAGGCGTCGGGGGCGATTTTTTTGTGCATGATTTTGTCTGTGCGAAGATTCAAAACACAGCGTGAAGATTCAAGACATTGCGTGACCGGAATCGGTTAAAGTACGTCACGGACTTCCAGCTTGTATAGGCTTAAAAACATAGAATGATTTTCTGGTCCCTGGTTCCTATGGCGTTGCCCATGCTCCGGTACCGTCGAAACACATATTGGGGCTGCGTGCCCCATCCTGCCCTACAACTATGAGAGGTAAAACCTAATGCCTTCTTCCCTTCAGAGCGAGCAGAGCGCCCGTCGCGGTCTCAGCGTGCCGGTCAATTATTTTGCGGTGGCGCTGGGCACCGGTGCTTTGGGTGCTGCCTGGCGTACCGGTGCGTCGAAGGGAATGGCGCCTGAATGGGTGGGGGAGAGCATCCTGGCTTTTAACGCTGTGGTGTGGCTGCTCCTTGTGGGGTTTTTGGTTCATTCGGTGGTGAAGTACCGTGCGTGGGTGCGTAGTTTTTGGGAGCATCCGGCGCGTACCTGCTTCTTTTCGCTGATTCCGGCGACGACGGCGCAGATGGGTGCGGCTCTCTACCCGTATGCTGAGGTTCCGGCTCTGACCCTGGTGGTGCTGGGAGCTGTGGGGCAGCTGTACTTTGCCTCTCACCGCATTGCCGGTACGTGGCGTGGTGGGTATGTGCCTGAGGCCGCTTCGCCGGTGCTGTATCTGCCGACTGTGGCGACGAATTTTGCGACCGCTACGGCGATGGGCTTTGTGGGGTGGCACGATATGGCGATGCTCTTCTTCGGTGCGGGCCTGATTTCGTGGTTCAGTGTCGAGGCCGCGATTCTGAGCCGCCTGCGCACCTTGACTCCGCTACCTCAGGGGGAGCGCGGCATTATTGGTATTCAGATGGCGCCGCCTTTTGTGGGTGGTAACGCGTACCTGGCGGCTAATGGCGGCACGGTGGACTGGTTCTTCCTGGTGCTGACCGGTTATGGCATTCTGCAGCTGTTCTTCTTGATGCGTTTGCTCCCGTGGACTCTTGAGGGTGGTTTCTCGATGAGCATGTGGGGTTTCTCGTTCGGTATGGCTTCCATGGCGGCGAGCGGTATTCGCTTGGCGGCTGCTGGCTCGCTGGGGTTGGTGGGTCCTGCGCTAACGGTGGCGGGTACGGCTTTCCTCATTTTCCTGTGGGTGGGTACGTTGCATCTGGGGTTGAAGGGGCGTTTGCTGGTACGACCGAGCTAGGGCGCTCACATGAGACTCTGGTGCGAGGCTCGCGCGCTGTTTTATGACGGTGCTTATCTTCTGCACCCGTGCCGGGCACAAGTTTCGGCGATAATGGGGGAATGACTTCTGCATCCTACTCTTCTGCCGCGGCGGAGCCTTTTGAAGGCCTGCGTATTCGAGGTGTCGCTAAGACCTTTGGCACCGATACGACGGTTCTGAATGAGATTGACCTGGATGTGCACCCTGGCGAGTTGATTTCTCTGGTTGGTTCTTCGGGCACGGGTAAGTCGACTCTGTTGCGCATTATTGCCGGCCTGGAGGAGCCGAGCGCCGGTCGGGTGACCTACGCCGGTCAGCCTCTGGAACGCGGCTCGGTGGGTGTGGTTTTTCAGCGCCCTATTCTGTACCCGCACCTGAGCGTGAAGGACAATATTCTGTTTCCGACCCGGCTGGGTGCGTTCGCCGGTCGGGTTGATATGGACTACTACCGTGAGCTGCTGGAGGCTTTGAAGCTTGAGGGGCTGGAATCCCGTAAGCCTTCGCAACTGTCGGGTGGTCAGGCTCAGCGTGTGGGTATTGCGCGTGCTTTGATTCGTCGTGCTCCGGTGGTTCTTTTTGATGAGCCGCTGGCGAGTGTGGATGAGCAGATGAGTGCGAGTATCCGCGCCGACATTGTGCGCCTGCATGAGCGTTACGGTTTTACGGGCCTGTACGTGACCCATGATCAGAATGAGGCGCTCATGCTGGGTCAGCGGGTGGCGGTGATGGATGCCGGCTACCTGGTGCAGGTGGATACTCCGGAGCGGCTGCTGGCGCATCCGCATACTCTGCAGGTGGCTAAGCTTTTGGCGGCGCCCGCGCTGAACCTTTTGAATCTTGAGGATTCTGAGTCGCTTCCTGCCGGGTGTGAGCTGGCGATTCGTGCGACCGCGCTGTGCCCTGTGGCAGCAGACGCTGCTCATGCTCTGCCGGTGCAGGTGCTTGGCAGCCGCCATCTGGTGGGTGGCATGCTGTACCGTGCGCGTCTGTTGGAGGCGGTGTCCCTGCCTCTGGAATCTCGGCGGGCTTCGGCGGATTCTGAGCTGAGCGCCCGAACGTGTGCCCGAGTGCGTGCCGGTCAGGAGCTTGAGTTCTTTATCTCGGATGCGCAGGGCGCCACCTTGAGCGGAACCTCCCCGAACAGTACTTTCCTGAGTGTGGGAGAGCGGGTGCACCTGGGTGTGGCAGCGGAGCGTTGCTTCTTGTTCTCAGGTGGAAAGCGCTTTTACCTCTAGAACACGGTTTCTGGGCCTTTCAATCGGGCCTTTTAGGCGGGAGAAAGAGCGGTTAATTGGCTTAAAAAGGGGTCTTTAAGTGATTAATCCCGCTTAATCACGTTTTTAACTTGCGACTCGGGCTTTAACCTGAGATGATGAATGAACCAAAGACCGCCGGTCTAGAACTATGTCCTTTATCGCCACCTCGATGGAGACGAAGAACAGAGTTCTGATAAGAGCAGATTTCACTAGAAATCGCCGCCCGCGTAGGTAACTCGAAGTGAATAGCCGTCGCCCTCATGCAGGGTGCCGTCTATCGTGCCTCGTACGCCTACGCGTCGGGGCATTTTTTATTGCTTGCAATAAATGCTTCGAGGCTCTACCGGCGACCTTACAAGAATCGGAAGAAGGAACTACCATGGCGACTCAGGAAAAGATCGCTGCAGTATCCGAGCTGAAGGAACTCTTCGAAGCTTCGAACGCAGTCATCCTGACCGAATACCGCGGTCTCACTGTTGCACAGCTCAAGGAGCTGCGCCGCGCACTCGGTGCAGAGACCGAATACGCCGTGGTGAAGAACACGCTGGCTGCTATCGCAGCTAAGGAAGCTGGCATCGACGCATTCGAAGGCCACCTCCAGGGTCCCTCCGCACTGGCATTCATCAAGGGCGACCTGATTGATGCTGCTAAGGGCCTGCGTGACTTTGCCAAGGCTAACCCCCAGCTGATTGTGAAGAACGGTTACTACGAAGGTGCCGCTCTTTCCGAGGACGACGTCAAGCGCTACGCTGACCTGGAATCCCGCGAGGTTCTGCTGTCCAAGGTTGCAGGTGGCGCAAAGGCAGCCATCGCACGCATCGCACAGGTTGCAGACGCACTGCGCGTCAAGCTGGAGGAGCAGGAAGGCGCAGCTCCCGCTGCTGCCGAGGAGGCTTCGGAAGAGGCATAAGCCCCTTTCGTGCTACTGCACCAGCGCTGAGATACTCAGCAGCGTGAACGCGAATAGCGTGTAACGCACCCTAAATTTGACCGACCCTTTCGGGGTAGGTACTGAAGATTTACACCGCGGGCGTCAGCCCGCACCAGATAGTGAAGGAGCCAAACAATGGCTAAGCTGTCCATCGAAGAACTCATTGCAGCATTCAAGGAACTGTCCCTCGTTGAGGTTTCCGAGTTCGTCAAGGCATTCGAGGAAGAGTTCGACGTCACCGCAGCTGCTCCCGTTGCAGTTGTAGCAGGCGGCGCAGCAGGCGAGGCTGCTGAAGAGAAGTCCGAGTTCGACGTTATCCTGGAGTCCGCTGGCGACAAGAAGATCGCAGTGATTAAGGAAGTTCGTGCCCTGACCTCCCTCGGCCTGAAGGAAGCAAAGGACCTGGTTGACAGCGCTCCCAAGGCTCTGCTCGAGGGCGTTTCCAAGGAAGACGCTGAGAAGGCTAAGGAGCAGCTCGAGGCTGCTGGCGCAACCATCACCCTCAAGTAATCGACTTCTTCTCGATTCTTACGCGGGCGGTGCATCCATTGGATGCGCCGCCTCGCGGCATTTAACAGCCCCGAACCTACTCCGGTATGAAGACTGGGGGAGGTGCGGGGCTTTGTCGTGCCAGCTCTTTTCTCCTGTAGCAAACGGGGTATGTGCCACATAATCGGCAGGTGGCGGTATAAGCCGCTGTGGCCGCCCTGTGCCTCGGATGAGAGAGGCTGAGAGCACTGTGGTGCCTCTCTCCTAGAGCCCGGCAACGGGTCAGAGGTGCCGTATGATGGGATGAGACAACCCAGACATTCCCCTTGCACGAAAACGGATAGACATGAGCGAGCAGAAGAAAAAGAAGAAGAGCGTAACTCAGCGACCCGACCGCGATTTGGCGGCTGAAGCACAGCAGGTTCTGGATGCTTTCGGCGCCGGCGTTCGTGAAGATCGCGACTACCCGGCACTGCACCTGGCGCCTCCGGTAGGTCGCCTGAACGACCCGAACGGTCTGGTCTTTGACGGTAAGCGCTACCACGCCTTCTACCAGTACTCGCCCCTGCATCCGGAGCGTATGGTCTACTGGCGTCACGCCGTGAGCGAGGACCTGACCCACTGGACCGATGAGGGTACCGCCCTGGTGCCCGATAGCCGCTACGATTCGCACGGCTGCTACTCCGGCTCGGGCATTAAGGTGCCCGGCGGTTTTGAGTTCTTCTACACCGGTAACGTGAAGGATGAAAAGGGCAACCGCGAAACCTACCAGATCCTTGCAACTGCGGGTGAGGACGCGAAGCCGACCCGTCAGCTGCCCCCGCTGATTTCTGGTCCTGAGAAGGGCTACACCGCGCACTACCGCGACCCGCACGTCTTTGAACGTAATGGCGAGTGGTGGATGGTCATCGGTGCTCAGCGTGAGGATCTGACCGGTGCTGTGGTCGCGTACACCTCTGCTGACCGCCGCGAGTGGACCTTCCGCGGCGAGCTGGGTATTAAGGATAAGAGCCTCAAGGGCACCTACATGTACGAATGCCCCTCCCTGCTGAGCATGCGCGATGAGCTGACTGGCGAGATTCGTGACGTGCTGATTTTCAGCCCGCAGGGCATGCAGCCCCTCGGCGAGAAGTACAACAACATTTTCCAGAGCGGCTACATTGTTGGCTCGCTGGATAACGAGACTCTCAAGTTCACTGTGGAGACCCCCTTCACCGAGCTGGATGCAGGTTTCGAGTTCTACGCACCGCAGACCATCTCCGGTACCGGCCTGACCGCCGACCCGAAGGCACCGCACGATGTATGCGGTGATGCCCCGGTGATGATTGCTTGGCTGGGCAATGCTGACCAGGACGACCTGCCCTCGTGGAGCCACCGCTGGGTGCACATGTTCACCTACCCGCGTGAGCTGCACCTGCGCAACGGCAAGATTTTCCAGCGCCCGGTTCCGCAGCTGAACGACGCGCTGAAGATGACCCCGCTGTACCGCGAGGAGGAGAAGGGTAAGCTCGTCGAGCTGAAGAATGCCCTGACCTTCCGTCTGCGCGGCCGCGTGAACGTCTCTGACGAGTGCGTGAAGCTGAAGATCAAGGACACTCACGGCGTGGCACTGAGCATCGTTCTGGATAAGGACTTTGTGCAGATGGACCGTGGCGGTACCCGCTACACCGAGGGTGGCAGCCTGCGCCGTCGAACCCTGAAGCGTTCGAAGATTCGCGAGTTTGACCTGCTTGTGGACGGTTCGGCTACCGAACTGTACGTGGGTGGCAAGCTGGTTGCCTCCATGGGCGCTGAGGTTATGACCGCTCGCACCTTCTTCAAGGGCGATAAGCGCCGCGTCCGCCTGACCGGTGGCGAGGTGCTGTCCCTGGAGTATGGCCGCCTCTAAGCCATTTTCTAGGCGTTGGGAGCCGCCTATGCGGGTAGTTTCCGGTAATTTCTGAATATGTTTGAGAGCTCACTCTCCGTGTGGAGAGTGGGCCCTCGCTTTTAAGAACTTTCCCGTGATACCATGTTTTACATCTGATATGTCAAACGTATGACATATACATGACATGCACACACAGACATGTCACCCCACCCCATTTACAAAGCATCATACGGTGGTGCTCCAAACAAAGGAGAGCGAGCGTGGACCACAAGTCAGTGGCACAGCGCGTGCTGAAGGACGTCGGTGGCGCCGGCAACATCGTTGCAGCCGCACACTGCGCAACCCGCCTTCGCCTCGTCCTGAAGAACCAGGACAAGGTCGACCAGGCAGCAATCGACAACGACGAGGATCTTAAGGGCAGCTTCCTCAATGCTGGCCAGTTCCAGATTATCGTCGGCCCCGGCGACGTTAACGAGGTACACAAGCACCTTATCGCCGCTGGCGCACCCGAAGCATCTAAGGATGATCTCAAGGAAATCGCCTCCAAGCAGGGCAACATCGTTTCCCGCTTCATTAAGACCATTGCTGATATCTTCGTCCCGCTGATTCCGGTTCTGGTCGGTGGCGGTATGCTGATGGCAATCAACAGCGTGCTGACCTCCAAGGGTATCTTTGGTCCCGAGAGCTTCATCGCAATGCACCCCGAGTGGGCTGACTTTGCAGACATCATCAACCTGCTCTCCGCAGCTCCCTTCGCCTTCCTGCCCGTGCTGGTCGGCTTCTCCGCTACTAAGGTCTTCGGTGGTAACCCCTACCTCGGTCTGACCATGGGTGCCGCGATGGTTTCCCCGGCCCTAATGAACGGCTACAGTGTCGCAGCATCCCTGGCGGGTGCTGAAGGCACCGACCCGATGAAGTACTGGAACCTCTTCGGTCTGCAGGTTCAGCAAGCGGGTTACCAGGGTACCGTGCTGCCCATTATGCTGGTCGCCTTCATCCTGGCGAATATCGAGAAGTTCTTCCACAAGGTCCTCAAGGGCACCATCGACTTCATCTTCACCCCCACTCTGACCATCCTCATCACCGGCTTCCTGACCTTTATTCTGGTCGGTCCCCCGATGTTCCAGCTGGGTACCTGGTTGGGCGAGGGCGTGAACTGGCTCTACACCGTTGCCGGCCCGCTCGGCGGTCTGGTCTTCGGTACCTTCTACGCATTCATCGTGATGACCGGTATGCACCAGGCATTCCCGCCCATCGAGATGAGCCTGTGGGCTACCGGTGGTTCCTTCATCTTTGTTGTCGCGTCGATGTCTAACGTGGCGCAGGGTGCTGCTGCAGCCGGTGTTGCGCTGACCACCAAGAACAAGAAGATTAAGGGTATTGCTTCGGCATCTGCACCCTCGGCATTCCTGGGTATTACTGAGCCCGCAATGTTCGGTGTGAACCTGGCTCTGCGCTGGCCCTTCTACATTGCTATTGTTTCCGCAGGTATCGGTGCAATGGTCGCTTCCATCCTGAATGTGAAGGCAATTGCTCTGGGCGCCGCTGGTTACATCGGCTTCCCCTCCATTAGCCCCACTACCGGCGCGGGCTGGGCTGGCTTCTTCGGCTGCCTCATCCTGACCACCGTTATCGCTTTCGTTGCCTCCTTTATCTGGGGTAAGAAGGTTGAGGCTGGCAACACTGAGGCACCCGCTGCACCCGCTGCTGCCGCTCCCGTTGCCACCGTAGCTGCTGCCGCAGCTCCCGCCGCCGCTGTAGCATCTGAGGCTGGCGAGAGCGTCGAAATCGGTTCCCACATGGTCGGTTCCGTGGTTCTGCTGGCTGACGTCAAGGATCCCACCTTCTCCTCCGGCGCACTGGGTGCAGGCACCGCAGTGGAGCCCACCGAAGGTAAGCTCTACGCACCGGCTGACGGCAAGATCACCGTTGCATTCCCTACCGGCCACGCATACGGTCTGCGCACCGAGGACGGCCTGGATCTGCTGATGCACATCGGCATGGACACCGTTGAGCTCGACGGCAAGCACTTCGAGCCCAAGGTTGCTAAGGGTGACACCGTCAAGCGCGGCGACGTCATCGCTGAGTTCGATATCCCCGCCATCAAGGCTGCTGGCTACCCGCTGGCAACCCCCATGGTGATTACCAACGCCAAGAAGGCGGCTGCTTCGGTTGAAGATGTCCAGGTTTCGGGCGCATCTGTGACCAGCGCAGATTCGCTCCTGAAGGTTGCACTGAAGGCAAAGGCTAACGCATAGTCTGCACTCTTAGTGAGTAGATAACCTCAACGTGATGTACACCCCGTACCGCTCTTCCTAGAGTTGGTGCGGGGTGTTCAATTTTTCCTGCAAAAGCGTGAAAAAAGTGTGTGAATAAATATGCGTAAAAATTATGCATAATGGTGCAATATAAGCTGACACACATTTGGTGCATGATCATGAAAAATGTATTGATAAGGAGTGATTTATTAGCCAGGAGTGAATAATCCAGCTAATATTTATGTATACTTTCAAGCTTTTGTAAAGGGTGAATATGACCTTAGCTTCCTATACTGTCCGCACCGCCGAGCCTCATGAATATGCCGAAGCACTCGAAGTCCTGATTGCCGCGTTTGACGGAGATCCCGCCATGATGGCAGTCATTGCAGGCGGTAGCCGCCGACAGGAACTCGCCAGGCTCCGCGCCATTATGACCCTGCAGGTCTACGGCAACTTCCAGGGTCGCGGCCGTATCGACATTGCTATTGACGACTCTACCGGCAAGATTGTGGGTGTTTGTCTCTGGAACACCCCCGAATCCCATGAGGGTTCCTTCGCTAACGAGCTCAAGCAGATTGGCGCCTACTACAAGGCACTCGGTTGCAAGACCCTGCTGAGGGCAGTCCTGATGGAGCTACACCTGCTCAAGTACCGCCCCGCGTACAAGCACTGGTACCTCTTCAACATTGGTGTCCTCGAAGAGTACCGAGGCCGCGGTATCGGCTCGCAGCTACTCGATTACGGTACCGAACGCATCGGCGACTACCCCGCCTACCTCGAAGCATCGACCTACGATAGTGCCCGCCTCTATGAGCGCCGCGGATTCTTCTCCCTCGGCCCGCTCCACGGAATCTTCTCCAAGGCACACGCCGTTGGTATGGCCTACCCCGGCACCGGTCCCACCGAGATTGTGCAGCGCACCTCCTAAACTTCCGGACGCGCACAAAACCGATAAATGTATATGCAAAATCCGCCCCACCGTGAGCACTCGCACGGTGGGGCGGATTTTTATCGTCAGAAGAGGAGCTTCTTATTGGAGCTCGTCTATTGGAGCTCGTCCGGGGCGGAGATGTCAGGCTGAATCTGATCCAGATTCGGGATAGAACGCACCGTAGCCCCCAGATGGAGCTCAACCGGGAGTACATCCTCGGGCTGGGTAATTGGGGGAGTGGTCTTCTCTGAGGAATCCTCCTGCTGTAGCTCAATGAGCTCCAGCAGACGCTGCGCGGTACGCTCTGCCATGCCCTCAATCGGCTGAACCACGGTCGCCAACTCCGGCATGAGCAGCTGAACGCTCTGCGTGCCATCGTAACCAATCACCTGGAAATCCTCCGGAACACGAATAGCGCGTGCGCGCGCCCAGCCCAGCGCCAACGCGGCGTAATTATCGTTGGAGGCGAAGACCGCATCCACCGGCTCCGGGCTATCGGCGCGTTCGTCGAGGTGGCGGTAGAGCACCTCACGCTTAATGCCCAGGGAGGGGTGGAAGCCCAGCTCCAGGAACTCCGGCATGAGTCCGGCTTCGAGCATTGCCTCACGGTATCCGCGCTGACGCTCATTGTGCTTACCCAGGGTCGACGTCACGTGCACAATATTCTGCGCACCCGTGGCAATCAGATGCTCCGTGGCGGCGCGGGCGCCTCCGTAATTATCGGAGCGGACATTCGGGTAAAAGCCGCTTTCGAGGCGGTCCACGGTCACCAGGGGAGCCTGGGCGTGCGGAATATTGACCAGCGCGTCAGAGTGGGCGCCGCTGATGATGCCGTCCACCTGGTTGGAGAAAAGCATCTCCAGGTAGCGCTTTTCCTGCTCGGGGTGATCATCGCTATTGCAGAGAATGACGCGGTAGCCTGCCTCAGCAAGGTAACTTTCGAGGCGGTACACCATCTCCCCGTAGAAGGGGTTTGCGACCGTGGGGAAGATGAGGCCCACCATCTGCGAGCGCTGACCCTGCAGGCTGCGGGCGATGGCGTTGGGTCGGTAACCGAGCTCACGCATTGCTTCGTGGACCTTGGTGCGGGTGCTTTCGCTCAGGTAGCCGCGGTTATTGAGCACGCGGGAGACCGTGGTGGGGGAGACACCCGCTAGTGCTGCAACGTCGCTGAGTTTGGGCTTTGCCACGGGGGCTCCCTTCGATATGCTAAACGATTGACATATCTTTCTACTATACCCTCTCCGCGGAATCTACCTGAGCCCGAAAAACGAGAAAAGCGCTTTTCTGTCGTGCCTTCTACCGCATCGGGTGACTGCCCCGATCGACAGTACCGGCCTACAACACCGGAACGATCGGCACCCGAGCCCCCACCTCATGGGCAGAACCCCGAACCGAAGAATCACTCAACACCGCGCAATGAGTAGCCGCCGCCAACGACGACAACATATGCGACGCCGACTTCGGCAGAGGATACGCCACACCATCACGCACCGACACCGGAAGCAGGCGAACCCCCGCCGGCTTCCGCAAAGTATCCACCGGCTCACCCAGAACCGCCGAATCCAGCTCAGGCAGGGGCATATCCCTCATACCAGCCAAAAGCGGCGGCAAATACGAGTACAAAGCCGTGTACGCAGCCAAAGGATTACCCGGAAGACCCAACACAAAACGCTCACGACCCGAATTCGGGCCCGTCTCCGGAACCGGCAGACGCGCAGCCAACGCCGGATGACCCGGACGCACATCCACCGACTCAAACAGGTACGTCGCGCCCATATCGTTGAGTACCTTACGCACCAAATCAACACCCGAGGTGCTCGACCCGCCCGTAAACACCAGCACACGAGCCGTCGAGGTAGACAGGAATGTGCGGAACTCAGACTCAACATCCGCTAGGCGAATCGACGGGCGTGCCTCGCAACCTGCAGAAATAATTGCATGCTCCATAAAGCCGCCAAACGCATCACGCACCTGACCCGGCGCGGGCACACCAAACGTAATGACCTCATTACCAGTAAAAGCACAACGCACCGGAATCGGGGCGTACACCGGCAACTCATCAAAACCATTCGTGCCCAAGAACGCCGCCATACGCGCAGAAATACGGTCACCGTGGCGCGCCAACAACTCTCCACGCTCCAGCTCAGCACCGGCATGGCGAATATCAGCACCCACGGCTGGAGGCTCAAAACCCTCCGCCATATCCAGGTAATGAATGCTCGATGCAGTCTCCAAATGAGCAGCTACACCAGGGCGAGAAGAAGCCTCCGCACCCTCATACAGGCGCGAATGCTCCTCACGCACAATCGCCTCAGTGCCCTCAGGAATCAACCCACCCGTCAGAATCGGGGTCGCCTCACCCGGAGCAATCGGAACCGTCAGACGGTGAATATTCGCGCGAGAATCCTCCGGATACGCCGGGGTTACCAGACGCCACGGAGGCGCACCCGCCACAGCGTAACCATCCATCGCAGAAGAGCTGTAGTGGGGAACCGGCATCATCGAATAAACGTCATCTGCCAAATAGTGGCCAATCGTCGCCAGCAACGGCAAAGACTCCGTCTTCACATGGTGAGCAATCTCCAGGCCCTGCTCATGCAGAATCTGGCGGGCCTGCTGCCACGAAACAGAAGGAATATGGTGAGACATCGTACCTCGTAAAAGTGTGTGCGGGACGCGCAACAGCGCGCGAGCTCAAAACGCTACCGAGTGCGGTGCCCAGAGCCCTAACCTACTACCTAGGTTACCTGTAGCTTGGCAACGAGCGCTTCTGCGCGCCTCAGCTGCTAATAACTCGACCAGAGCGAAGTCGTATAACCCAGTGCCTGCGCCTGCTCCCAGGTATCAACATCGGCAGTGTTAGCGGCAGACATCTGAACTGCCACCGGGTTCAACCGGCGCAAAAAAGAACGAACAGAAGCGTCAGTGGTGCCGGTCGAAAAGACCGAACGGATCGCCTCAAAACGGTAAATACCCACCAGTGGCTGATAGATGCCCTCAGCGACACCCCAAAAACCTGCAGACGATTCAGAACCCTCAGATGATTCAGAACCGGCGGTCGCTTCAGAATCAGCGGGGGAGAAGCCCGCCGCGCGCTCAGCACTTTGCGCCGCAGCAATCAGCTGCTGAACCGCCGGAGCAATACGCGGAGTATCCACACCCAAAATCAGGCACCAGTTAGGCACAGGAGTCTGCGAGCGCTCGCAAGCCGCCGCAATACACTCCAACCCGGCATGAATCGCCGCGGCAGGACCCGAAAACGGCGGATCCTCACGAGTACGCAACACCTCGGGCGGCAACGGCAAGCTCTCAGGACCCACCACCACACGCGGGGATGCGGCGGCCACCGCCTCCAGGGCACAATCCAACAGGGTACTCGTGCCATCAGACAGGGACGCCTTCGGCACGTGGTTCAAGCGGCGAGAAGCACCTCCGGCAACAACGACCGCGGCGCACGAAAAATCACCCTCAGCGGGAAGCGCAGAACCGGGCATCTTATCCGCCCGCATTATCCACCCGCAAAGGGAGGCAGAACGTCTACACGGTCGGCATCCTGCAGGGTCGCCTGCGCATCAGAGCGGGCACCGTTGACCAGGAACGAGCACTGCTCCATGACCTGCGCAAGAGTCAGACCCGACGGGGTCGTACCCTCCAGGCTCTGACCCAGATGCTCAACGAGCACGCCAAGAGTCGCGGACGGCAACTCGGCCAGGGGCACCGACAGCTGCGCGGTACCCGCCGCAGAACGCGCGGCAGCGAAAAAATGAACCTGCATAATGCTCCTCAAACCTTGATCAAACTCTGAGTTGGGGTAGCCGAAAATCACGGATGCAAGAGCCAGCAAAAAGCCTTATCCGCGCATCTTCGGCTGATGAATCAGCGGCTTTCCTAGCCACCAATAGCGCTCATCGAGCGGCTCGCCTTAGCGAACTCCTCAATATCGAAGTCAGCGTCTTCCTTGCCGTGGGCGCGCGGCTTGAACCACATGCCCTCACGCCAACGCAGAGCCAGCTGCTTATCATCAGCGCCAGAACGCAGAAGCTGCATCAAATCAGTCTCGGTGTCGGAGAACAGGCAGGAGCGAATCTTGCCGTCCGCCGTCAGGCGGGTGCGGGTGCATGCACCGCAGAACGACTCCGTGACCGAGGCGATAATACCCACACGGCCCAGCGACTCGGTACCGTCAGTCGGGAAGCCAGCCTCGTCCAGGGTAGTACCGAGCGGGTACACCTCCCACAGCTGAGCGGGGGAGTCGCCACGCGCCTCCGCCACCGAACCCAGAACGTACTCAGCCGACAGTTTCTCGCGAATCTCAGCGGCAGTAATCGTGCCCTCGCGGGTCCAGCGGTTATCGGCATCCAGCGGCATCTGCTCAATGAAACGCAGCTGATATCCGCCCGCCAACGCCCAACGCAGAAGCTCCGGAGCCTGGTCATCATTCAGACTCGGCATCAGCACAGCATTAATCTTGATGGGCCACAGGCCAGCTTCCGCAGCACCGTCAATACCCTTGAGCACGGCGTCGAGCTTGTCACGGCGGGTCAGTTCGGCAAAGGTTTCACGGCAAATCGTATCCAGGGAAACATTGATGCGGGTCAGACCAGCCTTCGCCAGGGCGGCGGCACGCTTCTCCAAACCAATACCGTTCGTCGTAATAGCAAGCGGAACATCCGGATGCGCCTGATGGATGCGGGAAATAATGTCCACCAAATCGGCGCGCACCAGCGGCTCGCCACCGGTAAAGCGGATCTCCTCAACGCCCAGCTCAGTAATCGCAATGTCGGCAAGGCGCGCAATCTCCTCGGCGGAGAGCAGATTCTCCTTCGGGAGCCACTGCAAACCATCCGCCGGCATGCAATAAATGCAACGAAGATTACATTTATCGGTCAGAGAGATACGCAGGTCCGTCGCCACGCGACCCCAGCGGTCCAAGAGCGGACCGCTATTCGTAATATTCGGGAGCTTACGCTGGGCCTTTACGCCACTCTCAGATTTTTGGGGCGTCACAAAAGCAGCCCCGTTATCCTCCGCAGAAGATAAGGTGCTTAACGTTGGGCCCGCAATGAGCTCAGAAGAGGCCGAATTCGCCGTGTACGCCATGTAAAACCTATGTGGAAAATTTGCATATTTCAGGTGACAATATGATTATTCCATGTTCAGGCGCCCCGTACATAGTGTGTGCAGGGTAAGTTACAACTGCGCCACCGCAGACCACAGCGGCAAAACAACACCACGTGTACAAGCTAGGGACGTACACGAAACGTCATATTAAAGCCCGCACATGGACGCACCTCACCTCCAATAGCAGTACGAACCAACCAAGGAAATACCTCATGAAGAGCCCCCTCGCAGCCCTCAGTGCGCTCGCTGCAGCAACCCTCGCCCTCACCGGATGCGGCGCCACCCAGAGCTCCTCTTCTTCCACCGCCTCTGCAACGAGTAGCCAGGCTGCTTCCGGCAAGATCGAAGTCTTCGCCGCAGCCTCCCTGAACAACGCCGGCGCAGACCTCGAAAAGGCATACGAAGCCGCCAACCCCGGTGTAGACATCACCTTCGTCTACGAAGGCTCCGCAAAGCTCGTCAACCAGATTGAGCAGGGCGCAACCCCCGACCTGCTCATCACCGCAGACACCAAGAACATGGACAAAGCAAAGAAGCTCGACCAGTTCTCCAACTCCGAAACCAACGTTCTGGTCACCAATAAGCTCGTGCTCGTCACCGCCGAGGGTAACCCCGGCAAGATCAACAGCCTCGATGACCTCAAGACCACTGACGGCGTCGTCGCAGTCTGCAAGGAAGACGTTCCCTGCGGCACCATCGCCCACCAGGAACTGAAGAAGCACGACATCACCCTCAAGAACGCAACCACCGAAAGCAAGGTTACCGACGTAGCCACCAAGGTCACCACCGGTAACGCCGATGCAGGCTTCATCTACACAACCGACCTCGCCGCAGCCAAGAAGAAGGGCGTCAACCTCGGCTCCGTCGAACTGACCGACGTGGAACGCAACGAATACCCTGCAGCGCTCAGCAAGACCGGCTCCTCCTCCGAAACCGCGAAGAAGTTCAACGAATGGCTGAAGAACTCCGACGAGGCGAAGAAGATTCTCACCGAGTACGGCTTCAGCACCGCACAGTAATTCAACACACTAGGGAACAACCCGCGTCTCACTACCCATGACAGACACTACCGCTACCCATCGCAACGCCGGAACCTCAAGCACACCCGGAAGCAGGCTCTTCGCCTCCGTGCCCGTGCTCTTCCTGGTTCCGGCGTCGCTGGGTATTTTCCTCATTGCCGGACCGCTCCTCGGGCTCTTCCTCAACATCCCCTGGAGCCAGCTCGGCAGCATCTTCACCCCGCAGGTGCTCGGGGCGGCAAACCTCTCCCTCAGTACCGCCGCCGCCTCCACCCTCATCTGTGGGCTTCTTGGTGCACCCCTGGCGCTCGTGCTCTCCAAAGTGCTCAATCGCTCGCGGCTACATCGGTTCGGGTCGGTCCTCTACGCCATCATCTACACCCCGGTGATTCTCTCGCCGGTCGTCTCCGGCCTCGGGCTGCTCTTCTTCTGGGGACGCAAAGGCATGATCGGCACCTACCTCTACCAGGCAGGAATCTCCATCCCCTTTACCCCCAACGCGGTGATTATTGCCCAGGTCTTCGTCGCTCTACCCTTCTTCGTTGCCACCGCGGTCACCACCCTGCAGGCTATTCCCCGCGAATACGAAGAAATCGCCCTCGTCGAAGGCGCTAAACCAGCAGAAATCACCTTCAAAGTACTGCTGCCCCTCGCCGCGCCCGGCCTTGCCACCGCCTTCCTGCTCTCCTTCGCCCGCGCCCTCGGCGAATACGGCGCAACCGTCACCTTTGCCGGTAACGTGCAAGGAAAAACCCAAACCATACCCCTCGCCATCGACCTAGCCATCAACAGTAGCGACATCCCCAGCGCCCTCGGAAGCGCCCTGATTCTCATCAGCCTCTACCTAGGAATCTTCGGGGTCCTCGGCCTGATCCGCGCCCTGAAAAAACTACGCGAAAGCACCCGATAAGCCGCCCCGTCGCTTGCCCGGCACACAACCCGGCCCACATCGGTCCTTAGGTAAAACTGCATTTACCAGCCCGCAAACACACACCTACACTAGTCATAACTGCCGCCGTACGATTGGAATCGCCATGATTTCCCCCGAATTCAACGGAACCCCCAGCACCGAGGAATACCGCGCCTACCTGGCGCTACTGCTACGCGAAGTCTTCATCGGCACCGCAGAAACGGTTCCCCTCTACCACGCGGCAGGACGCATCCTCGCCCAAGACGTCACCGCACGCATGGACGTACCCAGCTTCGACAACTCCCAAATGGACGGCTACGCCCTCACCGCCGAAGCCGCAGAACGCGACGACCGCATCTTCACCGTCGGACGCGAAATCCCCGCCGGTCGCCCCCTCCAGCGTTCCCGCTCTTCCGACGACCTGACCTACCCCATCATGACCGGCGCACCCATGCCCAAGGGCTACGACGCCGTCATCCCCGTCGAACAGTCCGAACGCATCGAATACCCCGACCTACCCGAATCCTTCGGCCGCCCCAGCGAAAAGGTCAAACTCGCCCCCGGCAAGCCCGGACAGTTCGTGCGCCGCCGCGGCGAAGACGTCGTCACCGGCCAGATCCTTGCACGCGCCGGTGAACGCATCACCCCCGCCCTGCTTGGTGCGCTCGCATCCCAGGGCTATGCGCGCCTGACCGTTGCGGCCGGTCCCCGCGTGCTCGTGTGCACTGGCGGCGACGAGATCCTCTCCGGCGTTGAAGAAGACGGAAGCGCCACCACCCAGGAGCTCGGTCAAGGCCAGATTTTTGACGCCAACGGCCCCATGCTCACCGCCATGCTCCGCGAAGACGGAGCGGAGGTGCGCCGCATCGCTATCGGTGACGACCCGATCGAGCTACTGCACCGCCTCGTAGCAGAGTACGAGAGCTTCAAACCGGACATCATCATCACCTCCGGCGGTATCAGCCACGGCAAATACGAGGTGGTCCGTAACGCCATCGCCAAGGCACACGAAGCCGATATTCTGGTGCCCGTCTCCTGGTTTGGCCACGTCAGCCAGCAGCCCGGCGGCCCCCAGGGCGTGAACCTGCTCGACTTCAAGGGTCACCGCGTGCCCATGATTTCCTTCCCCGGAAACCCGGTGAGCACGCTCATCTCGTACGCACTGATTCTGCGCCCCTACCTGCGTGCCGGCGGCCCCTACGGCGTGCCCTACGCGGTCGCCTCCGAACAGGCAACCCTGAATAACGCACCGCGAGGCGTGCTCGTCACCGAAACCCCGCTCACCGCGCCGGCGACTAAACGCCAGTTCCTGCGCGGCACCCTCGACATGGTCGAGGTGGAACCCGGAACCTACCGGGTGGAGCTCTACCCGGACGTCCTCTCAGGCTCGCACCTGCTACACCGCGCCGCCCAGGCGGATGTGCTCATTGAGCTGGCGCCCGGAACCACCTACACCGGGGGAGAGGCGGTACCCTACCACCGTATTCGCCTCACCGATAACTAAGCGAAAACCCCCGCATTGTTCCTTGCGTCAACGACAAGGAATAATTGAGACTCACACTAAGTAACGATTCGCGGCAGAAGAATACCGCGCAGAATCCAGGAGAAACGATGACCTCTACCTCGCAGCCCAACCAGGAACTGACCCACGTGCGCGCCGACGGTTCGGCGCACATGGTGGACGTTACGGAGAAGTCGGTCACTACCCGCACCGCCCTGGCCGAGGCAACCGTGCGCACCCGCGAAGACGTTATCGCCATGATTTTTGATGCTGACCTGCCCAAGGGGGATGCGCTTCCGGTCGCACGTGTTGCCGGCATCATGGGCGCTAAGCGCACCCCGGAAATCATTCCCCTCTGCCACCCGCTGCCGCTGGGCAAGATCACGGTGGACTTTGAGCGCGGCACCGACTTTGTGCGTATTGAGGCGTCCGTGAAGACCCGCGGCGTCACCGGCGTAGAGATGGAGGCGCTCACCGCCGTCTCCTCGGCAGCACTGACCGTTTTCGACATGATCAAGGCAGTCGATAAGCACGCCGTCATTACTGATATTCGTGTTCTGGAGAAGAGCGGCGGCAAGTCCGGCGACTGGTCCGTCCGCGAGGAATCCTAAGCTACGGCGGCACACCCCCGTCACCTGATAGATACAGAAAAGGAAAGCCAATGAGTAGCGAAGACTACACCATGCCGGAGAACCTCACCGGCCTGGTCATTGTCGCCTCCACCCGCGCAGCCCGCGGCGTGTACGAGGATAAGTCCGGCCCCATCGCCGTGGAGTGGTTGCGCTCGCGCGGCTTTGATACCCCGGACGCAGTGGTCATTGAAGACCGCGATATTGTCGAGTACTTCAACACCCTGGTGGCCGAGGGCAAGAAGAACGGTAACCTGCCGACGTTCATCCTGACCAGCGGTGGTACCGGTCTGAACTCTGACGACCAGACCGTGGAGGCGGTTCGCCCGCACCTGGATAAGGAAGTCCCGGGTATTATGCATGCCTTCTGGATGAACGGTCTGAAGAGCGTTTCCTCGGCGGTGCTTTCACGCGGCGTGGCGGGCGTCATTGACCGCACCTTCGTGATGACCCTGCCCGGTTCGCGCGGTGGTGTGAAGGACGGCGTGGCAACCCTCGACCCGCTGGTTGAGCACATTTGCCGCCAGATGGAGGACTACCATGACCACTAAGCCACAGAAGGAAGAGTCCCTGGATCATTCGGGCGCGCACGGTGCTGAGCCGAGCGGCTCGACCGTGGTGTTCACCGATATTACGGAGGCTCCTCTGGAACCGCTGTACGCGGCGGCTAAGACTGAGGTCATGACTGAAGCCATGGGCGCCCTGGTTATTTTTGACGGCATTGTGCGCAACCATGATCACGGTAGTGCGGTGCGTGGGCTGTCCTATAGCGCGCATCCGCAGGCCCGTGAGTATATTGCTGAGGTTGCCGCCGAGGTTGCCGCCGAGCTGGACGGCGTGCGTCTGTGGGCTGTGCACCGTGTGGGTCCGATTGCTATTGGTGAGTCGGCTCTGACCGTAATGGCTGCTGCTGCTCATCGTGGCCGCGCGTTTGATGCCTGCGAGCTGGTGGCTGACCGGGTAAAGGCTCGTGTGCCGATTTGGAAGGAACAGGAACTGCTCGATGGAAGCATCGAGTGGGTTGGCGTGGACACTTCACCCTGCTAGCCTTCTATGTATTCTGATATCTCTATATAAGCCTGTCAGGGGGATTTCTCTCGGGCAGGCTTATTCTCCTTGAGGCTTGGATTCCTGAAATTGCAAGCTACCTCTACTACTTGATGCGAGGAACCCTTATGTCTTCTCACACCTCTCGCAGTGCGAGCGAGCTCTCTGCCGCTGAGCGTGCGTTCTATTCTCGTCAGCTGATTCTGCCGGAAATGGGGTATGAGGCTCAGCTGGCGCTCAAGGGCGCACGCGTGGTGGTGTTGGGTGCTGGTGGTTTGGGTGCACCCGCGCTGCTGTACCTGGCGGGTGCCGGTGTCGGTCAGATTGTGGTGGTTGATGATGACTTCGTGGATGCTTCGAATCTGCACCGCCAGGTGATTCATACGCATGCCAGGGTGGGTAATTCTAAGGCTGAGTCTGCCGCTGAGTCTTTGCGCTCGCTGAATCCTTTGATTGAGGTTGTGCCGGTGCGTGAGCGTCTGACGGAGGCTAATGTTGATGAGCTTTTGTCTGGTGCTGATGTGGTGCTGGATGGTAGCGATAATTTTGAGTCGCGTTATGTGGTGTCGGCGGCGGCGGCGCGTGCTGGGATTCCGCATGTGTGGGCTGCGATTCTTGGCTTTGACGCGCAGCTGAGCGTGTTTTGGGCGGGTCACGGTCCGGTGTATGAGGATTTGTACCCTCAGGCTCCTGCGGCTGGCAGCGTGCCGTCGTGTAGTACCGCCGGTGTGGTGGGTGCTATGGCTGGCGTGGTGGGTGCCGCGATGGCTATGGAAGCCGTTAAGCTGCTGACCGGGGTGGGGGAGCCGCTCATGGGTGAGGTTGGCCTATATTCGGCGTTAAGCGGGAGGTGGGAATATATACCTCTTGTAGCTAGCGTGCAAGCTACACCTAAGAAAAACGCTGATTTGCCGGCTAAAAAGAGTCATAACCCCAAAAATAATGTAACAATTCGTAATATTTCTCAGGATTTTACAAGCACTTCTGCCGACTCGAAACCTCGCTCGATAAGCGCTCAGGACCTTAAAAAGGTGTCATTGGGTGAAAATATTGCCCTTTTGGACGTTCGTGAGCAGGTGGAATTCAATGCTTTCGCCATTGAGGGCGCTATTAATCTGCCCCTCACTGAACTGCTTGAGGCGGCACGAAATGGCTCTCTTAAGGCCCTGATTGAGCGTAAAATCCCCGCAAATGCCCAGAAAATCGTTATTTACTGCACTGGATACACTCGGACGGTCGAGGCTGCTCGTGAAATAGCCCCCCTGGAGGAGCGTTCTGTGTACATGCTTGAGGGTGGAATTTCTGCCTGGCTTACGGTCTAAAACACTCTTATTTAGCATGAATTAGGCAAGGTTTTTATCTCGTATTTTCCATGCCAAATTTCAGATATATTGGGCAGTATGGAACAAGCATCACAGATTAAGGGCCCGGACGGCCCCCTTACCGATCAGCTGATCAAGTTCGGTAAGTTCTTCTCCCGCTGGGATGAGACTGAAGACGGCCGCGCCGTCTTCCGTGAAGGCGGCCGCGAAGGTGACGCCTTCTACCGAGACCGTTGGAGCCACGATAAGGAAGTTCGCTCTACCCACGGCGTGAACTGCACCGGCTCCTGCTCCTGGAAGGTGTACGTCAAGGACGGCATTATCACCTGGGAAGCACAGGAAACCGACTACCCCTCGGTTGGTCCCGACCGCCCCGAGTACGAGCCCCGTGGTTGCCCCCGCGGTGCAGCATTCTCGTGGTACACCTACTCTCCCACCCGCGTTAAGTACCCCTACGTTCGCGGTCTCCTGCTGGAGATGTACCGCGAAGCGAAGGCAATCCACAACGATCCCGTGGACGCCTTCCACTCCATCGTGTCCGACCCCGCCAAGCGTGCACGCTACGTTAACGCACGCGGTAAGGGTGGTCTGGTGCGTTCGACCTGGGCTGAGGCTCTCGAGCTGATGGCTGCTGCTCACGTGCACACCATCAAGTACTACGGTCCCGACCGTAACACCGGCTTCACTCCGATTCCGGCAATGTCTATGGCCTCCTTCAGCGCGGGTGTTCGCTACATCCAGCTGACCGGTGGCGTCATGACCAGCTTCTACGACTGGTACGCCGACCTTCCCGTGGCTTCCCCGCAGGTCTTCGGCGACCAGACCGACGTTCCCGAGTCCGGCGACTGGTGGGACGCTGCATACCTCATCATGTGGGGTGCAAACGTTCCGCTGACCCGTACCCCGGACGCTCACTGGGTCTCCGAGGTTCGCTACCGCGGTACCAAGGTTGTCACCGTGAGCCCCGACTACGCCGACAACACTAAGTTCGCTGACGAGTGGCTGCCCGCACAGGCAGGTACCGACGCGGCACTGGCTATGGCAATGGGCCACGTCATCCTCAAGGAGAACTACGTCGACCAGCGTGTCGAGTTCTTCGAGGACTTCTCCCTGACCTACACCGACCTTCCCTTCCTGGTCACCCTGGAAACCCGCGAAGACGGCGTGAAGGTTCCCTCCAAGTTCCTGACCGCAGCTAAGCTCGCTGGTGAGGCTGAGCAGGCGAACGCTGACTTTAAGCCCGTCCTGATGGACCGCGAGACCGGCGAGGTCTTTGTGCCCAACGGCACCATGGGTCACCGTTACGCTCAGGAAGACCAGGGCAAGTGGAACCTGGACCTGCAGGGTCGTAAGCCGATTCTGTCGATCCGCGACCTACCCCAGGGTCAGACTGCAGCCGTGGAAATCAAGATGCCGACCTTCGATAACCCGAAGGGTCACGGCGACGTCATTACCCGCGGTGTGCCCGTAGCCTACGTTGAAGGCCACGAAGTCACCACCGTCTTCGACATCATGCTGGCACAGTACGGTGTGGGCCGTGAGGGTCTGCCCGGTACCTGGGCTAAGGACTACGAGGACTGGAACGTTCAGAACACCCCGGCATGGCAGGAGCAGATTACTTCTGTCCCCGCCGAGGCTGTTATCCGCGTTGCCCGCGAGTTCGCCAAGAGCGCCCTGGAATCCGGCGGCCGCTCCATGATTATCTTCGGTGCAGGTATCTGCCAGTGGTACCACGCTGACACCACCTACCGCGCTATCCTCGCCCTGCTGAACCTGACCGGTTCCCAGGGTCGTAACGGTGGCGGTTGGGCTCACTACGTGGGCCAGGAGAAGGCACGTCCGCTGACCGGTCTGACCAACATTGCGAACGCTCTGGACTGGAGCCGCCCGCCGCGTCACATGATCGGTACCGGCTTCTGGTACATGCACACTGACCAGTTCCGTCAGGATGCATACTCCACCGACTACCTGCAGTCCCCGCTGGCTAAGGGCGAGCTGCGCGACGTTCACACTGCTGACGTTGTGGCACGCTCCGTGCGCATGGGCTGGATGCCGTTCTACCCGCAGTTCCCCGAGAACTCGCTGGAACTGGCTGAGAAGGCAGAGCAGGCAGTGGCACGCGGTGAGGCTTCCTCGAACGCGGACTACATCGCAAAGCGCCTGAACTCCGGTGACCTGGAGTTCGCCGTTGAGGACGTCGACAACCCCGTCAACTGGCCTCGTACCCTGACCCTGTGGCGTTCGAACCTGTTCGGTTCCTCCGCTAAGGGTGAGAGCTACTTCCTGAAGCACCTGGTCGGTAGCATGGACAACGTCCAGGGCTCCGATTCGGAGAAGCTGCCGAACGAAGTGAAGTGGGTTGATGAAGCACCTCAGGGCAAGCTGGATCTGCTGGTCACCTCGGACTTCCGTATGACCTCCACTACCCTGCTGTCTGACATCGTTCTGCCGACTGCTACTTGGTACGAGAAGCACGATATCTCCTCGACCGATATGCACCCGTTCCTGCACGCGTTCTCCCCGGCGATTGACCCGCCGTGGGAGGCAAAGACCGACCACGAGACCTTCAAGGCTCTGGCATACGAGTTCACTCGCCTGGCTAAGAAGCACCTCGGCGTCCGCAAGGACATCGTTTCGGTCCCGCTGCTGCACGACACCCCCGGCCAGATTGCTCAGCCCGGCGGCCACGCACCCGACTGGAAGAACACCCCCGGTATGGAGGGCGTACCCGGCAAGAACATGCCGAACTTCGTCACTGTCGAGCGTGACTACGGTGCCCTGTACGACATGTACACCACCGTTGGCCCGCTGTTCGATAAGCTCGGTGCTACCACCAAGTTCATCACTTACGATCTGAAGGACGAAGTCGCGAAGATGGCTAAGGAATTCGGCGTGATGGACTCCGGTAAGGGCGCAGGCCGTCCGGCACTGGATACCGACGTGAAGATTTCTGAAGCAATCCTCATGATTTCCGGTACCTCTAACGGTGAGGTTGCTATCAAGGGCTTCAAGGAGCTCGAGAAGCAGACCGGTCTGCACCTGATGGATCTGGCAGAAGGTAACGAGGAACGTCGTATCACCTTCCCCATGACCCAGTCCGCACCGCAGCCCGTGATGACCTCCCCCGAGTGGTCCGGTTCGGAGACCGGCGGTCGCCGCTACGCTCCGTTCACCGTCAACATCGAGAAGAAGAAGCCGTTCCACACCCTGACCGGCCGTATGCACTTCTTCCTCGACCACGACTGGATGCACGAGATGGGCGAGGCTCTGCCGATTTACCGTCCGCCGCTGGACATGACCGGCCTGTACAACGAGCCCGAGCTCGGTACTACCGATGGTGTTTCGGTTGCTGTTCGCTACCTGACCCCGCACAACAAGTGGGCAATTCACTCGCAGTACTTCGACAACCACTACATGCTCAGCATGTTCCGTGGTGGTCCGACTGCGTGGATGAGCCCGCAGGACGCTGACAAGATTGGCGTCAAGGATGGCGAGTGGATTGAGTGTGTGAACACCAACGGTGTCTTCGTGGGTCGTGCGGTTGTTTCGCACCGTATGCCCGAGGGCGTCTGCTTCGTTTACCACGCTCAGGAGCGTATGGTTAGCCCGAAGTCTGAAGTCACCGGTAAGCGCGGTGGTATTCACAACTCGGTGACCCGTATTCTTCTGAAGCCTACCCACATGATTGGTGGCTACGCTCACCAGGCGTTCGCCTTCAACTATCTCGGACCGACCGGTAACCAGCGAGACATCGTCTCGTACATCCGTCGCCGTAAGTCCCAGGAGGTAACTTTCTAATGCGCGTTATGGCACAAGTTGCGATGGTGATGGCGCTCGATAAGTGCATCGGCTGCCACACCTGCTCCGTGACCTGTAAGCAGGCATGGACGAACCGAGCCGGTACCGAATACGTCTGGTTCAACAACGTTGAGACTCGTCCCGGTCAGGGTTACCCCCGCCGTTACGAGGATCAGGAGAAGTGGAAGGGCGGCTGGGTGCTGAACAAGCGCGGTCGTCTGGAGCTCAAGAGCGGTAACCGCTTCCAGAAGCTCTTCACGATTTTCGCTTCCCCGATTCAGCCCGAGCTGAACGACTACTACGAGCCCTGGACCTACGATTACCAGAACCTGACCAGCGCTCCTCTGGGTGATGACTTCCCGGCTGCTAAGCCTGTCTCCCTCATCACCGGTGAGGACACCAAGGTTGAGTGGGGTATGAACTGGGACGACAACCTAGCTGGTGCGACCGAGTACGGTCACCTGGACCCGCTGGTTGAGAAGGTTCGCAAGAAGGCTGAGGACAAGATTAAGTTCGAGTTCGAGCAGACCTTCATGTTCTACCTGCCTCGTATTTGTGAGCACTGCCTGAACCCCTCCTGCATGGCTTCTTGCCCCTCCGGCGCTATCTACAAGCGTGCTGAGGATGGCATCGTTCTGGTTGACCAGGACCGTTGCCGCGGTTGGCGTCAGTGCATCACCGGCTGCCCCTACAAGAAGGTGTACTTCAACCACAAGACGGGTAAGGCTGAGAAGTGTACCTTCTGCTACCCCCGTATTGAGGCTGGTATTCCGACCGTGTGTGCTGAGACCTGTGTTGGTCGTATGCGCTACATCGGTATCTTCCTCTACGATGCAGACCGCGTGACTGAGGCTGCTTCGGTTGAGGATGAGAAGGACCTCTACGAGGCTCAGCTGTCGCTGATGCTTGATCCTTCGGATCCGGCTGTGATTGAGCAGGCTCGTAAGAACGACATCCCTGAGGCGTGGATTACTGCAGCTCAGAAGTCGCCCGTGTACAAGCTGGCGAAGGAGTGGAAGGTGGCTCTGCCCCTGCACCCCGAGTACCGCACCATGCCGATGGTTTGGTACGTGCCGCCGCTGTCTCCGATTGTTGACCTGCTCAAGGAGCAGGGCCACGATGCTGAGAACAGCAACAACCTGTTCGGCGCTATTGAGTCTCTCCGTATTCCGGTTGAGTACCTGGCTGAGCTGTTCACCGCTGGTGACACTGAGGTTGTTACTAACGTTCTGCGCCGCCTGGCTGCAATGCGTTCGTACATGCGTGACATCAACCTCGGTGGCGAAGGCAACGAGGAGATTGCTCAGGCTGTCGGCATGACCGGTCAGCAGGTGTACGAGATGTACCGCCTGATGGCTATCGCTAAGTACAACGAGCGTTACGTCATTCCTAAGGCTCACATGGAAGATGCCCACAACCTTGAGGAAATGGGTTGCTCCCTGAGCGTGGATGGCGGACCCGGCATGTACGGCGATGCGTTCAACGACATGGAGGGTCGCCCGACCCCCGTGTCCACCGGTGTCTACGAGGCTAACAACAAGGTCAGCTTGTTCAGCTGGGACGGTTCTTCCCGTCCTGACGGCCTCTTCCCGAATACCACCGGAAAGAAGTAATAAGTGGCTGGATTCTTTTCCAAGCTCATGGGCAAGGCCGGTTCCGAGGCTGCTGTCTCGGAGCCGGCTCAGCCGGAGAACCCGTTCGATATCGATTACGGTCCCGGCGAGGATAAGGACTCGGTAATCTACCAGGTGAGCGGTATGCTCCTGGGCTACCCCGATGAGGAAACTCTGAAGGTTCTGCCCGAACTGGTCGAGATCGCCGCTTCCACCCAGGATGAGGCTTTCATTGCTGCCGTTGATGCGGTTCAGCAGTGGCTGACTTCTAAGGACCTGGAGGATGTGCAGTCCGAGTACGTGCAGGAATACGACCTTTCCCGTCGTCATTCGTTGCATCTGTCCTACTGGACCGATGGCGATACCCGCCGCCGTGGTGAGACTCTTCTGCGTTTCAAGCAGATGTACCGCGACTCCGGTATGTTGACCGTTTTGAACGGTGAGCTTCCGGACTACCTGCCGCTGGTGCTGGAGTTCTGTGCGTTGGTGGATCGCCGTAAGGGCCGTTCTGCTTTGCAAGCGTACCGTCCGTCCCTTGAGCTTCTTCGTCTGTCCATGAAGGACGGAAATCTGCCCCACTACGGGTTGTTGCAGAGCATCTGCGATACCCTTCCTGGCGTCTCTCCGCAGACTCAGGAAGAGGTCCAGAAGATGGCTGGCTACGGCCCTCCCGTCGAGACTGTTGGCCTGAATGGCTACGCTGATCATCAGCTGCTCCAGCAGGCTTCGGCTCGTTCTAACTAGTTTTATCCCTTGTGAGGAGACAACACGTGTACGTACTTGCTTCTGAGAACGCAGGACATGCTGCACAGGCTGTAGCCGATCCGGGCATTGTTGACATCCTGCTGTGGGGCGTTCTGCCCTATGTTGCACTGGTCATTCTGATTGGTGGCACCATTTGGCGTTACCGTACTGACCAGTTCGGATGGACTACCCGCTCGTCCCAGGTCTATGAATCGAAGCTGCTGCGCATCGCTTCGCCCCTGTTCCACTACGGTCTTGCGGCCGTTTTCCTTGGCCACGTTGGTGGTCTGCTGGTGCCTAAGGCATTCACCGACCTGGTCGTTTCGGAGGACACTTACCACATTGTAGCGCTGGCTGGCGGTTCTGTTGCTGCGGTCGCAACCATTGTTGGTATGTTCGTTCTGATTGGTCGCCGTGTTTCGAACTCTCGTGTGCGTTCGGCTACCACTCGTAATGACGTTTTCATGTATGTCGTTTTGGTTCTGGTGATTCTCGCTGGTACTGCGGCTACTCTGATTTCGGCAGTGAACCCCTCGGGCGGTTTGCCTCCGGTGAATGGTCACGAGGTTCACTTCAACTACCGTGAGACCATTGCTGTTTGGTTCCGTTCGCTGTTCTACTTCCACCCTGAGGTGGCTCTGATGGTGAATATTCCTGTGGCTTTCAAGATTCACATCGTGGTGGCTATGGTTCTGTTCATCATTTGGCCCTTTACCCGCCTGGTGCACGCACTGACTGTGCCCCTGCACTACCTCTTCCGCCCCTACACCGTGTACCGCTCTCGTGGCGGCCAGCGTGTTGGTGCACGTCGAGGTTGGGACCCGGTAGGCACTCTCCCGCGTGAGCGCGCCGACCGCTAATACACACATCCATATTGCAAAAGAGGAAATATGAGCACCCCTGCTGCACCGAGCTACGACCTGAAGAATGGTCAGCTCCGTAACGTTTTGCTTGCAACCTTCGCCTCAACCATTGGTTTCTGGGCGTGGACCGTTGTTGGCCCGCTGGCGAAGATGTATGCAAAGCAGATGCACCTGGACGCTGGTATGACCAGCCTTCTGGTTGCTATGCCGATTTTTATCGGCGCTATTGGCCGTATTCCCGTTGGCGGTCTGACTGACCGCTACGGTGGTCGTATCATGTTCACCGTTGTTCTGGCGATTAGCGCGCCCCTGGTCTTCCTGGTTGGTGTTGCTGGTCAGCTGAACTCGCTGCCCATGCTGCTTGTTGTGGCATTCTTCCTGGGTATTGCGGGTACCGTGTTCGCTGTGGGTATTCCCTTCAGCTCCGCATGGTATGACGCTTCCAAGAAGGGCTTTGCGACCGGTGTGTTCGGTGCCGGCATGGTGGGTACTGCAATTTCTGCATTCGCTACCCCCCGCCTGGTGCAGGGTATTGGTTACTTCCAGACTCACGTTCTAATTGCTGTTATCTGTGCTGTGACCGCTGCTATTTCTTTCTTCTTCCTGAAGGATTCTCCGGCAACTGTAGGCCGTGAGGTTACTCCGCTGATGCCGAAGATTATTCAGGCATTCAAGGTGAAGACCACTTGGCAGCTGTGCTTCCTCTACGCTGTTGTGTTCGGTGCGTTCGTGGCATTCTCGAACTACCTGCCTACTTACCTGAGCAACATCTACAGCTTCAACGCTAACGACGCTGGTATGCGTGCGGCTGGCTTTGCGGCTGCTGCTGTGATCGCTCGTCCCTTCGGTGGTGTTCTGGCTGATAAGTTCGGCCCGAAGGTCATCACCCTCATCTCCCTGGGTGGTGTGGTGATTCTGGCAGTTATTACCGCGTTCCAGCCTGATGCTGAGCACGTGTATGGTGCTGTCTTCATTCTGATGGCTACTCTGCTGGGTCTGGGCCACGGCTCGGTCTTCGGCTGGGTGGGTCGTGTAGCTGACCCGAAGAACGTCGGCGCGGTGTCCGGTGTGATTGCTGCTGCTGGTGCTCTGGGTGGCTTCTTCCCGCCGCTGGTGATGGGTGCAACCTACAACCAGGCTGAGAACAACTACTTCATCGGTCTGATGCTGCTGGCTGTGACTGCGGCTCTGGCTTTCCTGTCGGCATTCCTGGTGCCGAACGGTGGCAAGCCCAACCACGCTAAGTAGGGTCTTCTAGTACATCCTTCTGCGGGATGTATGTGAAGTTTGCTTTGACTGAGTCCGGCTCGTTTTCTCTTCGGAGAGAACGAGCCGGACTTTGTGCGTTTCTGCGGTTTTTCGTCTTGCGGGGAGGGGATTTAGCGGGGCAGAAGAGCTTGATATTCTGGCATGTCGAATGTTGGTAAAGGTGGCAAAACTTTGTGGAGATGTGGGACACTTAAGATGTTCGACTCGTCGCAATAGCGCGACGTGACCCCTCTACGGTTTGCGCCGACCAATAGGAGAATCCTATGTCCTTTATTGAACGTCATCTCGGCCCCCGTTCCGCAGACGCAGAGCAGATGCTCGAAACCCTCGGATATTCTTCCCTGGATGCGCTGATGGACGCTGTTGTCCCCTCTCAGATTCGCCTTGACGGCGATCTGCAGCTGCCTGCTCCGCTGTCGGAGCATGAGGCTCAGGCAAAGATTGCCGGCTATGCAGCGAAGAATAAGGTTCTTGCCCAGATGATTGGTGCCGGATACTACGATGCTGTAACTCCCGCGGTTCTGCGCCGTAACATTCTGGAAAACCCCGGTTTCTACACTTCTTACACCCCGTACCAGGCTGAGATTTCTCAGGGTCGTCTGGAGGCTCTGCTGAACTTCCAGAACACCGTGATGGAGCTGACCGGCCTGGAGGTTGCAAACTCCTCTCTGCTGGATGAGGCTTCTGCGGTGGCTGAAGCAGCTGTCATGATGCACCGCGCAAACCGCAAGGTGAAGAACGGCTTCTTCGCTATTGATTCCCGTTGCCTGCCTCAGGTTATTTCGGTGACTCGTGGTCGTGCAGAGATGCTCGGCATTCCTTTCGTGATTACTGATTTCTCTGAGGGCCTGCCCGAGGGCGACCTGTACGGTGTCGTCCTGGCGTACCCCGGCAACGAGGGCGAGATTCGCGATATTGAGCCGCTGATTAAGGCCGCTAAGGAGCGTAATGCTCTGGTCACCGTTGTCGCTGACCTGCTGGCTCTGACCCTGCTGAAGTCCCCGGGTGAGCTGGGCGCTGATATCGCTGTGGGTAACACTCAGCGTTTCGGTCTGCCCTTCTTCTTCGGTGGGCCCCACGCTGCGTACATGGCTGTTCACAAGGGTATGGAACGCACCATGCCCGGTCGTCTGGTGGGTGTTTCTAAGGACTCTGCCGGTAAGCCCGCGTACCGTCTGGCTCTGCAGACTCGTGAGCAGCACATCCGCCGTGAGAAGGCTACTTCCAATATTTGTACTGCTCAGGCTCTGCTGGCGATTGTTGCTGGCGCTTACGCGATGTACCATGGTCCTGAGGGTCTGCGCGCTATCGCGAACCGTCTGCACACCAACGCCGCTCGTGTTGCTACCGCGCTGAAGGCTGCGGGCTACGGCATTGCTCACGACACTTTCTTCGACACGGTCGTGGTGGAGGCTCCTGGCCGCGCTGACGAGCTGGTTGCGAAGGCTCTGGAAGCTGGCGTGAACATCCGCCGCTTCGACGAGAACCGTGTTGGTATTTCCGTGGGTGAGTCTCACGGTGAGGAACTGCTCAAGAGCCTGGTTGAGGCTCTGGGCGGTACCCTGGGTGAGGCAGATGCACAGTACGATCTGCCCGCTGAGCTGCTGCGTACCGACGACTACATGCAGCACCCGATTTTCCACAAGTACCGCTCCGAGACCGAGATGATGCGCTACCTGCGTCACCTCGCCGATAAGGACCTGGCGCTTGACCGCACCATGATTCCGCTGGGTTCGTGCACCATGAAGCTGAACGCGGCTGCTGAGATGGAGCCCATCTCCTGGCCCGAGTTCGCGAACATTCACCCGCTGGTCCCGGAGGATCAGGCTGAGGGCTGGCACGAGCTGATTAAGGACCTGAGTGAGTGGCTGGTTGCTATTACCGGCTATGACGCTATCTCCCTGCAGCCGAACTCGGGTGCGACCGGTGAGTACGCTGGTCTGCGCGCTATCCGTTCCTTCCACGAGGCTAATGGTGACCACGAGCGCGACACCGTCCTGATTCCGCTGTCTGCTCACGGCACCAACGCGGCATCTGCTGCTCTGGCTGGTCTGAAGGTTGCCGGTGTGGCAACTGCGGCTGACGGTTCGATTGATGTTGATGACCTGAAGGTAAAGATCGAGAAGTACGGTCCCAAGGTTGCCGGCATCATGATTACCTACCCCTCCACTCACGGTGTGTTTGAGGAGCAGGTTGCTGAGGTTTGCCAGCTGGTTCACGAGGCTGGCGGCCAGGTGTACCTGGATGGCGCGAACCTGAACGCTCAGATGGGCTTCGCTCAGCCCGGTAAGTTCGGCGGCGACGTTTCGCACCTGAACCTGCACAAGACTTTCTCCATTCCTCACGGTGGTGGCGGCCCCGGTGTTGGCCCGCTGGCTGTTCGTGAGCACCTGGCGAAGTTCCTGCCCGGTGACGCATACCGCGCTGATGCTGAGGGTAAGCTCCCCAACGATGCTGCACTGCCGATTTCGCAGGCGTTCTTCGGTTCTGCCGGTGTTCTGCCGATTAGCTGGATGTACATTGCGATGACTGGCGCTCAGGGTCTGAAGGACTCTTCGCAGTACGCGGTGCTGAACGCTAACTACATTGCGAAGAAGCTCAACGACAAGTACCCGGTGCTGTACACCGGCCCCGGCGGTCTGGTCGCTCACGAGTGCATCCTGGACCTGCGCCAGCTGACCGATCAGTCTCATGTGACTGCTGAGGATGTCTGCAAGCGTCTGATGGACTTCGGCTTCCACGCTCCGACCCTGGCGTTCCCGGTTCCGGGCACCCTGATGGTTGAGCCGACTGAGTCTGAGTCGAAGGAAGAGCTGGACCGCTTCATTGAGGCAATGGAGACCATCTACGACGAGATTATCGAGGTGGCTGAGGGCAAGGTCGCTGTGGAGGATTCGGTTCTGCGCAACGCACCGCACACCGTTGATGTGGTGAGCGCTGATGAGTGGGATCGCCCCTACAGCCGTACTCAGGCCGCTTTCCCGGTTCCGAGCCTGCGCGCTAACAAGTACTTCACTTCGGTGGGTCGTATTGATGGCGCGGGCGGTGACCGTAACTTCGTGTGCGAATGCCCCCCGATGGAGGCTTTCGACCTGGAAGCATAAGGAGCCTGTAACGCTCCTGGGTAGGCTGTAGCGGTCTACCTGCCTCACCCGTCCTCAGGTTTCTGGGGGCGGGTGGGGGTCGCCTCCGCAGCGTATCTTGTATCTGCGGGGGTGAATCAAATCTACGACGATTGAACGATAACAGCACAATGCTGTGCGTGAGGAGAATCTAATGTCCCCCAAGAAGACCTCTCTGTACTCTGTCCACGAGAAGCTTGGCGCTTCTTTCACCGATTTCGGCGGCTGGGATATGCCCCTGAAGTACGCTAATGACGTTGCTGAGCACGAGGCTGTCCGTACCCGTGCCGGTATTTTTGACCTGTCCCACATGGGTGAGTTCCGTGTGACCGGTCCGGACGCGGGTGCGTTCCTGGATTACGCTCTGGTGTCGAACATGTCCATCCTGAAGGTCGGTAAGGCGAAGTACTCGATCCTGGTCAACGACAAGGGCGGCGTGATTGACGACCTGATTACTTACCGTCTGGGCGATGAAGAGTTCATGGTCGTTCCGAACGCTTCGAACATTGACACTGACTTTGCTGCGATGAGCGAGCGCCTGGGCGATTTCAAGGTTGAGTTCGTCAATGAGTCGGATCAGACGTCTCTGATTGCTGTTCAGGGTCCTCGTGCTGAGGAGATTCTGCTGGCTGCTGGCGTCTCTGATGAGGAAGCTGTCCGCGAGCTGAAGTACTACGCTTCGGTGCCGCTGACTGTTGCTGGCGTTGATGTTCTGCTGGCTCGTACCGGTTACACCGGTGAGGACGGCTTTGAGCTGTTCGTTCCGAATGAGAAGGCTGTTGAGCTGTGGGATAAGCTGGCCGCTGCCGGTGAGCCTTTCGGTATGATTCCTGCTGGTCTGGCTTCTCGTGACTCCCTGCGTCTTGAGGCTGGTATGCCGCTGTACGGTCACGAGCTGGGTCTTGAGATTTCTCCCTTTGAGTCTGGTCTGGGCCGCCTGGTTGAGATTGCTCTGGAGAAGAAGGCTGCTGACTTTGTGGGTCGTGAGGCTTTGGCTGAGCAGGCTAAGAGCGAGCCGAAGCGTATCCTGGTTGGTCTGAAGGCTCAGGCGAAGCGTCCTGCTCGTGCCGGTTCTAAGCTGGTGGATGCTGAAGGCAATGAGATTGGTGAGGTTACCTCCGGTATTCCTTCCCCGACTCTGGGCTTCCCGATTGCTATGGCGCTGGTGAACCGTGAGTTCTCTGAGGTTGGCTCTACCGTTGATGTTGATATCCGCGGTAAGCGTGCTCCGTTTGATGTTGTGGCTCTGCCGTTCTACAAGCGTGAGAAGTAAGAGTTTTTCTGCAGATAATCTGTAGGGTAGAGGCGTCGTGTCCCGTGTGGGCACGGCGCCTTTTCTGCGCCGTGAGGTGGGCGTTCAGTGGCGGGGGAGGGGCGAGGTGTTCTGAGCCTTAGTTTGTACTGGTTCTGAAGTGCGTTAGGATTAGAGCGGCCAGTCAAAGGTGATTGTCCGCACTTATAGGCCGTCGCTTGGTGGGCTGCTCCTCCGTTGAAGGGCGCATATCTTTTGGCGCGGTGCACAGATATTTTTATTTGAAGGACAGAACGTGGCTATTAACCAGAGCGCGCCCAGCAGCGTGCAGAAGAAGGCAGAGGCTCTGCCGTATGACATCAGTGTTTTTGAGATGTTCAGCATTGGTGTGGGTCCTTCGAGCTCGCATACGGTCGGTCCGATGCGTGCTTCGAACCGTTTTGTGGCGGAGCTGATTGATGAGGGTCTGCTGGATCGTGTGACGGGTGTGCACGTGGATCTGTATGGTTCGTTGGCGGCTACGGGTGCCGGTCATGGCACGATGAGCGCGGCGTTGAAGGGGCTGTGCGGTTTTGTGCCTGAGACGATCAATATTGCTGATTCTGAGGCGATGATGGAGCGCAATAGCGTGGATGGTACTTTGCCGTTGGCTGGCTACCCGTCTTCTGCGTATGGCGTGAGTGCTCCCGGTGGTGAGGATCAGAAGGTGTACGGCCCGGTGGTGAAGTACCGTGAGCTGGATATGACTCTGCGCCCTCTGACGGTTCTTCCGCGCCATACGAACGGTATGAAGATTGCGGCGTTTGAAGGTGAGCAGCTGCTGTTGGAGCGTACCTACTATTCCATTGGTGGCGGCTTCATTGTTGAGGGTGATGAGGAGGCGACCGGTGGCGCGTCGCTGATGAACCCTCCGTATCCGTTTGGTTCGGCGGCTGAGCTGCTGGAGATGGCGAATGACGCTGGCTTGTCTATTGCGCAGTTGAAGATGGCGAATGAGTGTTCGCTGCGTTCTGATCAGGAGGTCCGCGATGGCATCCTGCATATCTACCGTGTGATGAAGGAATGTATTGGTTCTTCGTTGGCGCGTGTGGGTTATTTGCCTGGTCCTTTGAAGGTGCGTTGCCGTGCGGGTGCTTGGCATCGCGATTTGATGGTGGAGGACCCGGCGAAGTCTCCTGAGTTTGCTATTGACTGGGTGAACCTGATTGCTCTGGCGGTTAATGAGGAGAATGCTTTTGGTGGTCGTGTGGTGACTGCTCCGACGAATGGTGCTTCGGGTATTATTCCGGCGGTGCTGCATTACGCGATGAATTACACGCAGGGTATTCGTCATTGCGGTCAGGCCGCCCGTGATCAGGCGGTTATTGATTTCTTCTTGGCGTCTTCTGCTGTGGGTGTGTTGTATAAGAAGCGTGCGTCGATTTCTGGTGCTGAGGTTGGTTGCCAGGGTGAGGTGGGTAGCGCCTCCTCGATGGCTGCTGCTGGTTTGGCGCAGGTGATGGGTGGTACCCCTGAGCAGGTTGAGAATGCTGCTGAGATTGCGATGGAGCACAACCTGGGTCTGACGTGTGACCCGGTGGGTGGTTTGGTGCAGATTCCGTGTATTGAGCGTAATGCGATGGCGGCGTCGAATGCTGTGACGGCTGCTCGTATGGCGTTGCGTGGGGATGGTATGCACCGCGTGTCGTTGGATCAGGTGATTGAGACGATGCGTCAGACCGGTTTGGATATGTCTCACCGTTATAAGGAGACGTCTATGGGCGGTTTGGCTGTGAATGTGGTGGAATGCTAGGTGCATGCCATGGCAGGTTTGCACTCCTGATGCGGGTGTGGTAGACAGAAGGGCTTTCTTCCTGTATTGTTAGTATTTACGCTTTCCCTAACCTTTGTGCCTTCATATAGCGGTGGGCACGGGCTGAAGGTGACGTTTTTCCGTCCGACTCTATAGCTTCGAGCACCGTTTTATTCGGGGGCTGAGGTTGTCGTGTCGCCGGTAATGTCGCCGGGAGGCTGATTGCTAACAGACATGTCTGTGGAAGGATCCCCATTTTGGTCGCTTCGAGCACCTCGAATCATGACGCCGCTAACGGTGCGGAGAACATCTCCCGCCGAATTTCATTCGCGAAGATTAACGAACCGCTGAAGGTTCCCAACCTGCTTGCTATCCAGACCGATAGCTTCGACCGCCTCGTGGGTAACGAGCGCTGGGCGGAGCGTCTGGAAAAGGCGCAGGCTGCTGGTGACAATTCTGTCCCCGCTCAGTCCGGTCTGGCTGAGATTTTTGAAGAAATCTCCCCGATTCGTGACTTCCAGGAGACTATGCAGCTCTCCTTCTCTGAGCCTGAGTTTGCTGACCCCAAGTACTCCGTTGAGGAGTGCAAGGACCGCGACGCAACCTATTCGGCTCCGCTGTACATTAAGGCTGAATTCATGAACCTCGCTACTGGCGAGGTCAAGCAGCAGACCCTGTTCATGGGTGACTTCCCCCTGATGACCGAGGCCGGTACCTTCGTTATTAACGGTACTGAGCGTGTGGTCGTTTCTCAGCTGGTGCGTTCCCCCGGTGCTTACTTCGAGAAGGCTCCGGACCGTACCTCCGATAAGGACATTTACTCTGCCCGCGTGATTCCTTCCCGCGGTGCATGGTTTGAGCTTGAGATTGATAAGCGCGACCAGGTGGGCGTGCGTCTGGACCGTAAGCGTAAGCAGTCTGTGACTGTTCTGCTGAAGGCTCTGGGCTGGACCGAGTCCAAGATCCTGGCTGAGTTCGGTCAGTACGACTCCATCCGCGCAACCCTGGAGAAGGACTCCGTTAAGGACCGCGACGAGGCTCTGCTGGATATCTACCGCAAGCTGCGTCCGGGCGAACCCCCGACGGTTGAAGCTGCCCAGGCTCTGCTGGACAACATGTACTTCACCCCGCGCCGCTACGACCTGGCGAAGGTTGGCCGTTACAAGCTGAACCGTAAGCTCGGTGTGGACGTTCCCATGGATTCCCCCGAGGCTTCCGTTCTGAGCCAGGACGACATCGCTCAGATGATTCGTTACCTCTGCGCTCTGCACGCAGGCGAGACCAGCATCCCCGGCGTCCGTGACGGCGAGGAGATCTCCCTCAAGATCGATATCGACGACATCGACCACTTCGGTAACCGTCGTATCCGCACCGTGGGCGAGCTGATTGAGAACCAGATCCGTACCGGTCTGTCCCGTATGGAGCGCGTGGTTCGCGAGCGCATGACCACCCAGGACGTGGACGCTATCACCCCGCAGTCCCTGGTGAACATCCGCCCCGTCGTGGCAGCTATCAAGGAGTTCTTCGGTACTTCTCAGCTGTCCCAGTTCATGGACCAGAACAACCCGCTGGCAGGTCTGACCCACAAGCGTCGTCTGTCCGCACTGGGTCCGGGCGGTCTGTCCCGTGACCGTGCAGGCATGGAAGTTCGAGACGTCCACCCCTCGCACTACGGTCGTATGTGCCCCATTGAAACCCCTGAAGGCCCGAACATTGGTCTGATCGGTTCGCTGGCAACCTACGGTCGCATCAACTCCTTCGGTTTCATTGAGACCCCCTACCGCGTGGTGACTGACGGCCGCGTGACCGATGAGGTCCGCTACCTGACCGCTGACGACGAGAAGTCTGTTGTTATCGCACAGGCAAACGCACCGCTGAACGCTGACCGCACCTTCGCTGAGAACGAGGTTCTCTGCCGTGCGGGCGATGGTTCTGGCGAAGCTGTTCTGGTTGCTCCCGGCGCCGTTCAGTACATGGACGTCTCCCCGCGCCAGATGGTGTCTGTTGCTACCGCTCTGATTCCTTACCTGGAGCACGACGATGCTAACCGAGCACTGATGGGTGCTAACATGCAGCGTCAGGCTGTGCCCCTGCTGGAGTCTGAGGCTCCCGTGGTTGGTACCGGTATGGAGAAGTACGCAGCACTGGACTCCGGTGACTCCGTGCTCGCGAAGAAGCCCGGTGTGGTTTCCTCCGTGGATGCTAAGACCGTTATCGTCCGTAACGACGACGGCTCTGTCTCCACCTACCCGATCATGAAGTTCTCCCGCTCGAACCCGGGTAACTGCTACAACCAGCGCGTTGTGGTGAAGGAAGGCCAGCGCGTCGAGTACCGCGACGTTATTGCTGATGGCCCCTCCACCGACGGCGGCGAGCTGGCACTGGGTAAGAACCTGCTCGTGGCATACATGCCGTGGGAAGGCCTGAACTACGAGGATGCAATCATCCTCTCCCAGCGTATGGTTTCTGAGGATGTGCTGACCTCGATTCACATTGAGGAGCACGAGATTGACGCCCGCGACACCAAGCTGGGCCCCGAGGAGATTACCCGCGATATTCCGAACGTGTCCGAGGATGTTCTCTCGGCTCTGGACGAGCGCGGCATCATCCACATCGGTGCTGAGGTTGAGGCTGGCGACATCCTCGTCGGTAAGGTTACCCCCAAGGGTGAGACCGAGCTGACCCCCGAGGAGCGCCTGCTGCGCGCAATCTTCGGTGAGAAGTCTCGCGAGGTTCGCGACACCTCCCTGAAGGTTCCTCACGGCGAGTCCGGTACCGTCATCGGTATCCGTATCTTCGACCGCGAGAACAACGATGAGGACGATCTGCCCCCGGGCGTGAACCAGCTGGTCCGCGTGTACGTGGCTCAGAAGCGTAAGATTACCGACGGCGACAAGCTTGCAGGCCGCCACGGTAACAAGGGTGTTATTTCCAAGATCCTGCCGATCGAGGATATGCCCTTCCTGGAAGACGGTACCCCCGTGGACGTCATCCTGAACCCGCTGGGCGTGCCCGGTCGTATGAACATTGGTCAGGTTCTGGAAGTCCACACCGGTTGGCTGGCTAAGCAGGGTTGGAAGATTGAGGGCGAGCCCGAGTGGCTTAAGCACATGCCGAACTTCCCGAAGGAATCCGGCCCGACCCGCCTCGCAACCCCGGTGTTCGACGGTGCCCACGAGGACGAACTGTTCGACCTTATGGACCACTCGAACCCGAACCGCGATGGTGACCGTCTGATCAACCGCTCCGGTAAGGCACGTCTGATTGACGGCCGTTCCGGTGAGCCGTTCCCGGACCCGATTTCGGTTGGTTACCAGTACATCCTGAAGCTGCACCACCTGGTGGATGACAAGATTCACGCTCGTTCCACCGGTCCGTACTCGATGATTACCCAGCAGCCTCTGGGTGGTAAGGCGCAGTTCGGTGGTCAGCGCTTCGGTGAGATGGAAGTGTGGGCGCTGGAAGCATACGGCGCCGCATACACCCTGCAGGAAATCCTGACCGTCAAGTCCGATGACGTGGCGGGCCGTGTGAAGGTTTACGAGGCTATCGTGAAGGGCGAGAACATCCCCGAGCCGGGTATCCCCGAATCCTTCAAGGTTCTTATCAAGGAAATGCAGTCTCTGTGCCTGAACGTCGAGGTGCTCTCCACCGACGGCAAGATTATTGAGATGAGCGACTCGGAGGAAGAAGGCTTCCGGGCAGCAGAAGATATGGGCGTGAGCCTGACCCACGACGAGCCTAGCTCCGTCGACGAGGCATAAGCACCGCCTCCTTCTAGGGTGGGAAACCCCGCATGCGCTCGCGTGCGTTGTGGGGTTCCCGCCCGCTAACCCAAGTCTTCAGAAACTTACAGAAAGAGATTAGGACCGATATGTCCAACGAATCTTCGCTTGGTTTGATGCGAATTGGCCTCGCCACCGCCGACGACATCCGTCGTTGGTCCTTTGGTGAGGTTAAGAAGCCCGAGACCATCAACTACCGTACCCTGAAGCCCGAGAAGGACGGCCTCTTCGACGAGCGTATCTTCGGCCCCACCAAGGACTGGGAGTGCTACTGCGGTAAGTACAAGCGCGTGCGCTTCAAGGGCATTGTGTGTGAGCGCTGTGGTGTTGAGGTGACCCGCTCTAAGGTACGTCGTGAGCGTATGGGTCACATTGAGCTGGCTGCTCCTGTTACCCACATTTGGTACTTCAAGGGTGTTCCTTCCCGCCTGGGTTACCTGCTGGATCTGGCTCCGAAGGACCTGGAGAAGGTCATTTACTTCGCTGCGTACATGATCACTAAGGTTGACGAGGAGGGTCGTCACGAGGATCTGCCGATGCTGCAGGCTGCTCACGATCGTGAGAAGCAGGAGCTTGAGGCTGCTCTGAACGCTGACGTGAACGCTATCAGCCGTGAGGTTGAGGCGGAGCTGGCTCGTATTGAGGCTGAGGGCGGCAAGGCTGCTGAGAAGCGTAAGCTGCGCGATAACGCTGAGCGTCAGCTCGCGTCGGTGCGTAAGCGCTACGAGCGTGAGGCTGAGCACCTGGACCGTGTGTGGGATCGCTTCAAGAACCTGAAGGTCGCTGACCTTGAGGGTGATGAGGCTCTGTACCGTTCCATGATTGATAAGTACGGCCTGTACTTTGAGGGCGCTATGGGCGCAGAGGCTATTAAGAAGCGTCTGGAGTCCTTCGACCTGGAGGCTGAGGCTGAGGCTCTCAAGGAGATTATTCAGACCGGTAAGGGGCAGAAGAAGACCCGCGCTCTGAAGCGTCTGAAGGTTGTTAACGCCTTCCTGACCACTAACAACTCTCCGCTGGGTATGGTCCTGGATGTTGTTCCGGTTATTCCGCCGGAACTGCGCCCGATGGTTCAGCTGGACGGCGGCCGTTTCGCGACCTCCGACCTGAACGACCTGTACCGTCGTGTGATTAACCGTAACAACCGTTTGAAGCGTCTGCTGGAGCTGGGTGCTCCCGAGATTATCGTGAACAACGAGAAGCGTATGCTGCAGGAAGCTGTGGACTCGCTGTTCGATAACGGTCGTCGCGGTCGCCCTGTGACCGGCCCCGGTAACCGCCCCCTGAAGTCTCTGTCTGACATGCTGAAGGGTAAGCAGGGCCGTTTCCGTCAGAACCTGCTCGGTAAGCGTGTTGACTACTCGGGTCGTTCCGTGATTGTGGTTGGTCCTCAGCTGCAGATGCACCAGTGTGGTCTGCCTAAGCAGATGGCTCTGGAGCTGTTCAAGCCCTTCGTCATGAAGCGTCTGGTGGAGCTGAGCCACGCTCAGAACATTAAGAGCGCTAAGCGTATGGTTGAGCGTTTCCGCCCGCAGGTTTGGGACGTTCTGGAAGAGGTTATTGCTGAGCACCCGGTTCTGCTGAACCGTGCACCTACTCTGCACCGCCTCGGTATTCAGGCGTTTGAGCCGAAGCTGGTTGAGGGTAAGGCTATTCAGCTGCACCCGCTGGTTTGCTCCGCGTTCAACGCTGACTTCGATGGTGACCAGATGGCAGTTCACCTGCCGCTGTCTCCCGAGGCTCAGGCTGAGGCTCGTATCCTCATGCTGTCCTCGAACAACATCCTGAAGCCGTCGGATGGCCGCCCTGTGGCTGTTCCTTCGCAGGATATGATCATTGGTCTGTTCCACCTGACTACTCCTCGCGAGGGTCAGAAGAACGAGGGTCACGCATTCTCTTCGGTGTCTGAGGCTCTGATGGCGATGGATCGTCACGAGATTGAGCTGTACACCAAGGTGAAGATTCGCCTTGATGGTGACCAGTTTGTTGCTCCTGAGGGCTGGGAAGCTCCTGAGGGTTACAAGGCTGGCGACCCCGTGCTGCTGGACTGCACCGTTGGTCAGGTTCTGTTCAACCAGGCTCTGCCGAAGGATTACCCCTGGTTCTCCGGTGTGGCAGATAAGAAGGGCCTGGGTAGCCTGATTAACGATCTGGCTGAGCGCTACCCGATGGATGTTGTGGCTCGTGCTCTGGATAACCTGAAGAACTCCGGTTTCTACTGGGCTTCTCGTTCGGGCGTGACCGTGGCTGTTTCTGATATTGCTACTCCTGCTGAGAAGCCGGCAATTATGGAGCGCTACGAGAAGCAGGCTGCTGCAATTCAGGACGACTTTGAGATCGGTACCATCGATGACGAAGAGCGTCGTCAGGAGCTGATTAAGGTTTGGACCGAGGCTACCGACGTGGTTGCAGAGGCTATGCGTGAGAACTTGAGCTCTCACGGTGGTCTGAACACCATTTACCGTATGGTGACCTCCGGTGCACGTGGTAACTGGATGCAGGTCCGTCAGATTGCGGGTATCCGTGGTCTGGTGTCGAACCCGAAGGGTGAGATTATGCCTCGCCCGATTAAGTCCTCGTACCGTGAGGGCCTGTCGGTTCTGGAGTACTTCATCGCGACCCACGGTGCACGTAAGGGTCTGGCTGATACCGCGCTGCGTACCGCTAACTCGGGTTACCTGACTCGTCGTCTGGTGGACGTTTCGCAGGACGTTATCGTTCGCGAGCACGACTGTGGCACTCGCCGCGGTTTGGTTCTGCCTCTGATTGATGAGGATGGCGGTCTGCACCAGGATGTTGAGACTTCGATTCACGGTCGTACCCTTGCGGTTGACGTGAAGGACGAGGCTGGCAACGTTCTGGCTGCTGCTGGTTCCGATGTCTCTGATGAGCTCATTGAGAAGCTCTTCAAGGCAGGTGTGAAGGATGTTCGCGTCCGTTCGGTTCTGACCTGTGAGTCCGCTATTGGTGTGTGTGCACTGTGCTACGGTCGTTCGATGGCTTCGAACGTGCTGGTGGACATTGGTGAGGCTGTTGGTATTATTGCGGCTCAGTCGATTGGTGAGCCCGGTACCCAGCTGACCATGCGTACCTTCCACACCGGTGGTGTGGCTTCGGCTGACGATATTACTCAGGGTCTGCCCCGTATTCAGGAGCTGTTCGAGGCTCGTACCCCCAAGGGTGTTGCCCCGATTTCTGAGGTGTCTGGTCGCGTGACCATTGAGGATACTGAGAAGTCCTACAAGATTGTGGTGACCCCGGACGATGGTTCCGAGCCCCAGTCCTACACTGTTCTGCGTCGTGCAGCTTCTAAGCTGCAGAACGGCGATCACGTTCAGGTTGGCGATCAGCTGGCTACCGGTTCTGTTGATCCGAAGGAGGTTCTGCGTATTCGTGGTCCTCGTGAGGCTCAGAAGCACCTGGTGAGCGAGGTTCAGGGCGTGTACAAGTCGCAGGGTGTGGAAATCCACGACAAGCACGTTGAGGTTATTGTTCGCCAGATGCTGCGTCGCGTGACCGTGATTGAGTCTGGTGATACCGATCTGCTGCCTGGTGAGCTGGTTGATAACATTGCTTTCCAGACTGCTAACCGTAAGGCACTGGTTGAGGGTAAGAAGCCCGCAGCTGGCCGTCCGGAAATGATGGGTATTACCAAGGCTTCGCTGGCTACCGAGTCCTGGCTGTCGGCGGCCTCCTTCCAGGAGACCACCCGCGTCCTGACTCAGGCTGCTATGGAGGCGAAGACTGACCCGCTGCTCGGCCTGAAGGAGAACGTGATCATCGGTAAGCTGGTTCCCGCCGGTACCGGTCTGGCACGTTACAACGATATTGAGGTTGAGCCCAGCGCCCAGGCTACTGCTGAGCGTATGCAGGCTCTGGACACTTTCGGTGGTTACCAGAGCGCATTCCAGATGGATAACGAGGTGTACACTTACGGCAACGGCGGCTTTATGGCTGTTTCGCTGGATGAGTACGGTCGTGGTTTGGACTAAGGCTTCTGCCGTGAGGGGTAGGTTGGGGGTTTAGGCTCCCGGCTTGGTCCTTGATAAAGAACGCGGATACTCGAGTTGTCTCGGGTATCCGCGTTCTGTGTTTAACGAATAGGTGGGGGAGGGGTGGCGTTCTTTTAAGTGGTACTTTAATATTCTTTATCCTTCAGCAGAAGGTTGTATATTTTTTGCCTAGTGGACGAATTTATTTATAAAAAATCATTGGAGTGCATTATTTTTTCAAATCGGGAAAATTTCTTGACTGGGTAAGAAATTAGATGATGATCAAATATTGTGAGACCCCTTATAATCCGCTCCAATACCACCATAAATAGAATATTTACTCGTTTTTCTTTATGGTATATAAAGAATGAATATTCCATATTTGAACAATGCTAATTCAACTTGGAAAGCCCTTTGACTAGGTTCTATTCTTGAAGGCATGCATATCACTCCATTCTCTTCCGGACGGGTGACGAATCAGAGCACCCAATTGTCTTCCGGATCGACACTGCCTCACGAATCTGAACAGAATTTCTCCCTGACTGCAGGTGGGCAAAAGCGCTCCTCTGTCTTTTCACGCTTTAAAGCACCCGTGCATTCTCTAACTCGCATTGGTGCTGCATGCCTCATTGCGGCATCCGCAATTCTTCCCGCTGGCCAGATTGCGACGGCAGCTCCTGCCTCTCAGAGCTCCAGTGCTACCCCCTACCTGGTTGGTGCAGGTGCGGCGGATATTACCGGTGAGCCCGGTGAGGTCGGCTTCATGGGTTACGGTGAGACCTCTCAGAAGGGTAGCGGTGTGCATACTCGCCAGTACGCACGCGCTTTCATTGCTGTGGATCGAGCCTCGGGTAAGCGCAACCTCATTGTTGTACTCGATACGTTGACCAGTTGGCAGTCTTTGCGTGATGAGCTGGTGAAGCGTATCCGCGCTGAGTTTGGTTCTGTGTACGATGAATCGAACATTATGATTACTGCAACCCACACTCACGCAACTCCTGGCGGTATCACGCACCAGAGCCTGTACAACATTACGACTCTGGGCTTCCATCAGGACACGTTTAATGCACAGGTAGATGGGTCACTGAAGGCGATTCGCCAGGCGACGAAGGACCTTGCGCCCGGTAACCTGACGATTTCTTCTTCAAAGCTGACTGGTGTCGGTGTTAACCGTTCTCGCGAGGCGTTCAACCTGGACTCTCCTGAGATTCGCTCTAAGCTGCCCGGCGGTACCGATCCGACCAATATGACTCTGCGTCTGGAGCGTAACGGTAAGACTCGTGCGGTGTTGAACTGGTTCGCAATTCACCCGACGTCTTTGACCTCGAAGAACACCTTGATTTCGAGCGACAACAAGGGTTACGCGGAGTACCTGCTGGAGAACCAGGACCACGGTGTTGACCGCAATGTTCCCGGTAGTGGTGATGGCTTCGTAGCTGCATTTGCGAATGCTAATGCTGGTGATGTTTCTCCGAATACTTGGTTGAAGCCTGGTCAGGGTCCCACTAATGACCAGTTCAAGAATGTGAAGATTCAGGGTGAGAAGCAGGCTAATGCTGTGCGTTCTCAGCTCAAGAGCGCGGGTACTCCGGTGGGTAAGGGTCTGGATTCGCGTATTTCGTACTTCAATTTCTCGGGTATGAATGTGGATGCCAAGTACACCGGCAGTGGCCATAATGAGCGAACCTGTCAGGGCTTCCTGGGTACTTCGTTCGGTGCGGGGTCCACCGAGGATGGTGGCGGTGGCTGGGCTGTCTATAAGGAAGGCTCCGGTCGCCCCTCTATTCTGGGTACTCTGGTATTCACTCCGAGTGCTGCCCAGACGCGTTGCCAGCAGCCGAAGGGTATTCTCTTCTCTGCAAAAAATGGAACGATCATTCAGGAAAAGTATCCGGTGCAGATTATGCGCTTCGGTGACTACTACCTGCTGGGTATGCCCGGTGAGTTCACCGGTGCGGTAGGTGTGCAGTATCGTCAGGATGCTGCCAAGCTCTTTGGTGTTCCCGAATCGCACATTATTCTGCAGGGCTACACCAACGCCTACGACCACTACGTGACGACTCCTGAGGAGTATGACTCCCAGCAGTATGAAGGCGGTGCGACCCTCTTTGGTCGTTACACCTCCAGCGCGTTCCGTCAGACCATTAATGTTGTTGGAACTTCGCTGAAGAACGGCACGCCGCTGGGTATTGGCGACCGTCCGAATGATCGTCGCCCGGTAGCCAGCCTGCAGGGTAAGGTCGTCTACGATACCCCGATGTTCGGCACTCGTTACGGTCAGGTGACCCAGCAGCCTCAGGATGCGATTGCTGGCCGCCAGGAAGTCTCTGCTCGTTTCGTGGGTGCGCACCCGAACAACAACATGCATCACGATGGTAGCTACTTCGTGATTGAGCGTCGTGTGGGTAATACCTGGAAGTACTACACTGCGGATAACAACCCGGATACTTTCTTTGAATGGAAGCGCATTGGCGTTTCGGCATCTCAGGTGACGGTTCGCTGGAAGGTGCCGGCTAATACTCCTAAGGGGCAGTACCGCATTCGCTACTACGGCAACGCTAAGAAGAATTCGAAGACTATCACCCCGTTTGAGGGTCAGACTCGAGTCTTCCAGGTGGCCTAGTCTCTTCCAGATGGCGTAGTCCAGTAGCTGCTGTAGCGGACCTATAACTGAATAATCTCTTGCGGGAGGCGGGTGTAGATATGCGCTCGCCTCCCGTATCTGTTGGGTCGCCAAGAATCATTGAGAGAGTTCTTGGCGATCTTCTGCTTTAAATTGCGTCAAGGAGACAAGAGAAACAGAAGGGCGGAGGAGGCAACGGGGGAGCGGTAAATCCCAACAATGTAATTTAAGTGAGGTAAATCATCAGCTTTTGCCCTTAGATGGGGGCTTAAAAGCAAAGAATCCCAGTTCTGGCGCTAGATTAAGTGGGATTTAACCTGTATAGTCTTATCCGAAGTACTTGAGCTCGGTGCACAAGGATCCACCCCCGGTGGGTTTACGCGGGATATTTCCCGAGGGTACGGGCATGATGAATCAATGGCAGTATGGATACCGTCCTTTGGCGTTGCTTTTTGCTGACGCCTAAATGCCATTTTTAAGCGTGCCCAAAAACTTTTTCACCTCTGATGGTGGGGAATTTTAGCCCTGAGAACTCGCCGAGATGTCGAGGAACCTATAGAAACCAACCGGATATGCATCCGAGCGTTTCTGATAACCGAGAGCACCCATCCAACGTGATGGGGGCCAGTAAGTTTATACGGGCTTCTCTAACGAGAAACCTGATCAAGCAACGGAGAAAACGTGCCTACTATTCAGCAGCTGGTCCGCAAGGGCCGGACTCCCAAGGTCGTTAAGACCAAGGCGCCCGCACTGAAGGGCAACCCCATGAAGCGTGGCGTGTGCACCCGTGTGTACACCACCACCCCGAAGAAGCCGAACTCGGCACTGCGTAAGGTCGCTCGTGTCAAGCTCAACGGCGGCGTCGAGGTTACCGCATACATCCCCGGTGAGGGTCACAACCTGCAGGAGCACTCGATCGTGCTCGTTCGCGGTGGTCGTGTGAAGGACCTCCCCGGTGTTCGCTACAAGATCGTTCGTGGCGCTCTGGATACCCAGGGTGTTAAGGGTCGCGGCCAGGCTCGCTCCCGCTACGGCGCTAAGAAGGAGAAGAAGTAATGCCTCGTAAGGGTCCCGCTCCCAAGCGTCCCCTCGTAAACGATCCTGTTTACGGTTCTGCTCTGGTCACCCAGCTGATCAACAAGGTTCTGCTGGACGGCAAGAAGTCCGTCGCAGAGCGCATCGTCTACGGTGCCCTCGAGGGCGTCGAGAAGAAGACCGGTTCTGACCCGGTCGCAACCCTGAAGAAGGCTATGGACAACATCAAGCCTTCTCTCGAGGTTCGCTCCCGCCGCGTTGGCGGTGCAACCTACCAGGTTCCGGTTGAGGTTCGCCCCGGCCGTTCCACCGCTCTGGCTCTCCGCTGGCTCGTTGGCTTCTCCAAGCAGCGCCGCGAGAAGACCATGACTGAGCGTCTGATGAACGAGATCCTGGATGCATCCAATGGTCTCGGTGCCGCTGTGAAGCGTCGCGAGGACACTCACAAGATGGCCGAGTCCAACAAGGCCTTCGCACACTACCGCTGGTAATTCTCCGTTTAGAGCCTGCCGAGTCGATTCGAGTCGGCAGGCTTTCGGAGTATCTCATTTAGGGAGAATAACGTGGCACTTGACGTGTTCACCGACCTTAACAAGGTCCGCAACATCGGTATTATGGCGCACATCGACGCCGGTAAGACCACCACCACTGAGCGCATTCTGTTCTACACCGGTATTAACCACAAGATTGGTGAGACTCACGACGGCGCTTCCACCATGGACTGGATGGCTCAGGAGCAGGAGCGAGGTATTACCATTACCTCCGCAGCAACCACCTGCTTCTGGAAGGACAACCAGATCAACATTATCGACACCCCCGGTCACGTCGACTTCACCGTTGAGGTTGAGCGCTCCCTGCGCGTCCTCGACGGCGCAGTTGCTGTGTTCGACGGCAAGGAAGGTGTTGAGCCCCAGTCTGAGACCGTTTGGCGCCAGGCTGACAAGTACGATGTCCCCCGTATCTGCTTCGTCAACAAGATGGACAAGATGGGTGCTGACTTCTACTTCACCGTTCAGACCATCATCGACCGCCTGGGCGCACGTCCGCTGGTTGTTCAGCTCCCCATCGGCGCTGAGAGCGACTTCCTCGGTGTTGTTGACCTGCTCGAAATGAAGGCATACGTCTGGCCCGGCGACGCCAAGGGTGACGTGAGCATGGGTGCTTCTTACGAGGTTCAGGACATTCCTGCTGACCTGGTTGAGAAGGCTGAGCAGTACCGCGCTGAGCTGGTTGAGGCTGTTGCTGAGTCCAGCGAAGAGCTCATGGAGAAGTACCTCGAAGAGGGCGAGCTGACCATCCCCGAGATTAAGTCGGGTATCCGTCAGCTTGTTATCTCCGGCGAGGCATTCCCCGTTCTCTGCGGTTCTGCATTCAAGAACCGCGGTGTTCAGCCCATGCTGGACGCTGTGATTGAGTACCTGCCCTCCCCGCTGGACGTTCCGGACGTTGTCGGTTCCAACCCCTCCAACGAGGAAGAGAAGCTGACCCGTAAGGCATCCGCAGACGAGCCCTTCGCCGCACTGGCGTTCAAGGTTGCAGCTCACCCGTTCTACGGTCAGCTGACCTACACCCGTGTTTACTCCGGTGTTGCAGCTCAGGGCCAGCAGGTTCTGAACTCCACCAAGGGTAAGAAGGAGCGCATCGGTAAGCTCTTCCAGATGCACTCCAACAAGGAGAACCCGGTTGAGGAGATTACCGCAGGTCACATTTACGCTGCGATTGGTCTGAAGGACACCACCACTGGTGACACCCTGTGCGACCCCGCACACCCGATTGTTCTCGAGTCGATGACCTTCCCCGATCCCGTGATTTTCGTGGCTATCGAGCCCAAGACCAAGGGTGACCAGGAGAAGATGTCCACCGCTATCCAGAAGCTCTCCGCTGAGGACCCCACCTTCACCGTTTCGCTGAATGAAGAAACCGGTCAGACCGAAATTGGTGGTATGGGTGAGCTGCACCTGGACATCATCGTTGACCGTATGAAGCGTGAGTTCAAGGTTGAGGCTAACGTTGGTAAGCCTCAGGTTGCTTACCGCGAGACCATCAAGAAGGCAGTCGAGAAGGTCGACTACACCCACAAGAAGCAGACCGGTGGTTCCGGTCAGTTCGCAAAGGTGCAGGTCTCCTTCGAGCCCCTGCCCCTGGATGGCGAAGAGCTGTACATGTTCGAGGACAAGGTCACCGGTGGCCGCGTTCCTCGCGAGTACATCCCCTCGGTCGACGCTGGTATCCAGGACGCTATGAAGTTCGGTGTCCTCGCTGGCTACCCGATGGTGGGCGTGAAGGCAACCCTGATCGACGGTGCTTACCACGACGTCGACTCCTCCGAAATGGCGTTCAAGATCGCTGGTTCGATGGTCTTCAAGGAAGGCGCTAAGCGCGCTAACCCGGTCCTGCTCGAGCCGCTGATGGACGTTGAGGTTCGTACCCCCGAGGAGTACATGGGCGACGTTATCGGCGACCTGAACTCCCGCCGTGGCCAGGTTCGTTCCATGGAGGACGCATCCGGCGTTAAGATCATCAAGGCTATCGTGCCCCTGACCGAAATGTTCGGTTACATTGGCGACCTGCGTGGTAAGACCCAGGGTCGTGCAGTGTTCTCGATGGCATTCGACAGCTACGGCGAGGTTCCCAAGAACGTCGCTGACGAGATCATCCAGAAGAGCCGCGGCGAGTAATTTCCGCGTCTCACCCGTGGGCCACGGGTCAAAAACCTGTGGCCCACGCTAAAATTTTCAATTAAATCCATTATTGAGAGCATGAACAGTTTCATCTCTGCGGCGTAATCCGCTATTGTAGACGCTAGACCGTTTTATAACGGGATGCGCCGGAGCGAAGATCCGCGTGCATGTTTTCAATCGTTCTAGGAGGAACACTCTTGGCTAAGGCTAAGTTCGAGCGCTCCAAGCCTCACGTTAACGTCGGTACCATTGGTCACGTTGACCACGGTAAGACCACCCTGACCGCAGCAATCTCCAAGGTTCTGGCTGACAAGTACCCGGACCTGAACGAGAAGCGCGACTTCGGTATGATCGACTCCGCTCCCGAGGAGCGCCAGCGCGGTATTACCATTAACATTGCTCACATCGAGTACCAGACCGAGAAGCGCCACTACGCACACGTTGACGCTCCCGGCCACGCTGACTACGTCAAGAACATGATTACCGGTGCGGCTCAGATGGACGGCGCAATCCTCGTGGTTGCAGCTACCGACGGCCCCATGGCACAGACCCGCGAGCACGTTCTGCTCGCTCGCCAGGTTGGCGTCCCCACCCTGCTGGTTGCACTGAACAAGGCAGACATGGTTGACGACGAAGAGCTCCTCGACCTCGTCGAGATGGAGGTCCGTGACCTCCTCTCCTCGCAGGAGTTCGACGGCGACAACGCTCCCGTTGTTCGCGTTTCCGCACTGAAGGCTCTCGAAGGCGACCCCGAGTGGGTTGCTAAGGTCGAGGAGCTCATGGACGCAGTCGACACCTACATTCCGGACCCCGTGCGTGAGAAGGACAAGCCCTTCCTCATGCCCATCGAGGACGTCTTCACCATCACCGGTCGTGGCACCGTTGTTACCGGTCGTGCAGAGCGCGGTACCCTGAAGATCAACTCCGAGGTCGAGATTGTCGGTATCCGCCCGATCCAGAAGACCACCGTTACCGGTATCGAGATGTTCCACAAGCAGCTCGACGAAGCATGGGCAGGCGAGAACTGTGGTCTGCTGCTGCGCGGTCTGAAGCGTGACGATGTTGAGCGTGGTCAGGTTGTCGTGGAGCCGGGCTCCATCACCCCCCACACCGAGTTCGAGGCAAACGTCTACATCCTCTCCAAGGATGAGGGTGGCCGTCACAACCCCTTCTACTCCAACTACCGTCCTCAGTTCTACTTCCGTACCACTGACGTGACCGGCGTTATCACCCTCCCCGAGGGCACCGAGATGGTTATGCCCGGTGACAACACCGAGATGACCGTTACCCTGATCCAGGAAATCGCAATGGAAGAGGGCCTCGGCTTCGCTATCCGTGAGGGTGGCCGCACCGTTGGTTCGGGTCGTGTTACCAAGATCATCAAGTAATTGCCGTAAATTTACGACAATTCGCTAAAGATCTGCCGGAGAGGTAACTCTCCATCAGGTAGCGATACTCAAGGACCCCCGCATCTGCGGGGGTCCTTTTGTTATGCCCTTTTGCGGGTTGCTGAAGGCTTCGGCGAAGGAGAGAGCGGCATTATCTGCTGGGCTGTATAAAACCCCGCGCTGAGCGTTATCAGTTCGTCTCAGCAACCGCTCAAGGCTTCTGAAGGGGTATACGTGGCCGATAGCGGAGTTCATGGTGAATCTGTAACGGCAGAGAACACCCTCCTCGGCGGCGGTATGACATGTCCGTACTCTCTAGCCGTAGATTCTGAACTCCTGGATATGGAAAGAAGCTGGACGTGGAAAGAACCTGGGTAGGGGAACGATTGCCTACTCCGTTCAGAGATCTGCTGGCTCGAGACAGAATCTGGGTCATGCGGACCGGCTTGCGGCGGGGGAGCGACTAAAGACCCTGCAGATGGGAATATAGAATCTGCGGACAAAGAAAAACGGTTCCCAGCCCGAAGGCTGGGAACCGCAATTCGAATGACTGCCCCTCGGAAGGGACATAGGTAATCCTACTACAGAATGCTGTAAGAGTAGAACCTATACCTGCAACAGACTAGATATTTTCTCCGTCACGAGGCTGGTAGCCCTGCGGAGCAACCTGGCGCTGCTGAACCTGAGCGTTAACCACCTGGCTCTGAGGGGAGGTACCTTCAGCCTGGGGCTCCTGAAGCTCCTGGGGGTAGTCAACAACCTGAGCGGGATCCTGCTGGGGTGCGACAACATCCTGCTTATTCTGTCGAGCCAGCAGACGCCAGATAACGCCTGCGATGAGCAGAATAGAGATGATGAACAGGGTGAGCGGGTTCAGACCGTTGAGCAAAATTGCCAGGTCGAGGGTGACCAGGGCTGTTGCAATATAGGTCCAGACTCGGTCGAGCAACAGAGCGCTCAGGAGAGTCAGGGCGATACCGAGGACCAGCACCACGATATCCGGGCCGTCAGCGGGAACTGCCCACGTTACCAGGGTGAGGAATACCTGCAGACCCAAAGCCCAGTACAAGGGAGCGTCCGATACCTGCGTATCCAACGGCTTCTTTGCAATGAGGTTGCTGAGGACCTTTGCAGTGGTGAAGGCCAGGAGCGCCAGAAGAATAACCTCAAGAATCACACTCAGCGGGTTGTAGCTTAGGTAGTCAAGGACCAGACGGGCAATGAAAAGGGTAAACGCAACGGTGCCAATAGCCGGCAGGCTCTTAGGCTTAGAGACCGATACGAAGGACAGAGCAAACAAACCCCAGAGAAGGGCGTTGAGTTCCACCTGCTCGTAATCGAAAATCAAGCCGAAGAAGGTCATGAGTCCCAATGCGTACACTGCCGGAATCATAAGCAACGTATTGACCGGAGCGTAGATGGCTTGGGCCAGTGGACGGCGCGGCATAAAACGCGGATAGGGTGAACCCAGCGGACCGTGCATCGGCAGTTCAACCGTCCTATTACCGGCGGGGACAGAGATGTACGGGCGAATAGCAGCCTTTGCGCCAGATACCTCGACCGGGAGCATCACCTTCAGAACGAAAAGGATAATAACGGCAAAGAGCGTGTAGTACCCCAGAAGAGTGACTTCCATGGTGCTCTTCTCAGCGTGGAAGAGATTCCACAGGGAGCCAATGCAGAAAACGGTAACGCTGATGGAAGCGCCAATCTGCATGTGAGGCGCCTTGAAGAAGACCGCCACAACCCAGAGAACAATCAGGAGAGCCGGAGCAGCTACTGAAAGTAGAAGCTGATCAATATCTGCCGCAGTGTGGATTGTGCTCAGTACAGCGCCAAGGGTGAAGAAGGTAGTGGCTGCGTACGCCTCGTAGATTCGCTTGGAACGTGCGTAGAGCAGTACGCTACACAGAGCTTGACCAGCCAGCAGAACAATGATGAGGAAGCTGACTACCGAATCCTTCACGTTGCCGCTGATAGCCAGCAGAACAACAGACCAGCAGATGGGGAAGCGAGCAATAGTGAGTAGCTCGGAACGGACCGAAGAACCTGCAACCATAAAGAGGCCAAGTGCCACGTAAATGACCGTCAGAACGGCAGGCAAAGCTACCGCAACATATTCTTTCTGCGGACCGAAGAGCAGATAGTGTCGAGAACCAATCATTGCGATGGCGAGGGCTGTGTAGAGTGCGATACGCACGGCGCTGACCACGGTGGAGCGGGCAGACCCAACAACATCCGGAAGTTGCAGGGCTCGACCCAGCAGAAGAGCGCTCAGAGTGCTGACGAAAAGAACAGCCCCAGCGAACAGGGAGAAACTGATCCAGAAGCGGTCATGTACGGCACCATCAATAATGCTGATGCTATATCCGGCAAACAATGCGAAAACGCCCAAGATGAGGTATGCCGACATCTCATTGAGTCGGTAGCTCACATTCTGCGCTGCCCCATTCTGAGAGAACGTAAAGGTCAATAGCGCGATAGCTGAGCAGACCATAGCAAACATCAGAAGCGATTCAGAGGTCCGCATCTCAGGGATAAGAGCGAGGAAGAGCTGAATCATACCAATGGCATAACCGATGTTGCTCAGTACCGCTCCCGCGGCACGTGCCTCGGGGGCCTTAGCACTGACCAGATAGATGACTACTGCCGCGGTAAAGAAGAGGTAGAAAGTACCCTGATTGCCGGGGGACGCGTACATGCCAACAACTGGAATGAGCGCTACAAAACTCATGAGTAGCAGAGGCTGGATTGCCTTGCGGTACAGCAAGAAACTCACAATGCAGAGGACACCAATAACCCAGGGGGCAGGGAAGATACCTTGATTGCCTTCTGCATAGGGGAGGAAAGCGCTCCAGCGCGTTGCGTATACAGGGCTATCGGCAGCATGAGCAGTGAAGAAGGCGTCAATGAGAGCGAAGAAGGAGAAGAACACGCCGACGCATGCGTCAATTGCCGGCAACCACTCCATCTTGTGAGCGGGATGGTGAGGAGCTTCCTTCGCCCAGGGGATAGCCGGGGTGTTTTGCACCTGCTCGGGCTGTTCACCAGTAGCAGGAGCAGAACCAGCAATAGTCTTCTGCAGACGAGGAATAAATACGTAGGCAGAAATCAGGTTAACAACCAGAACCGAGACGAAGAAAATGCTGGGGAACCACGGGCCGTGATCCGAGTCCATGATGAAGGAGAGAACAGACGCAATTGGGTAGATGCGTGCCTGGGCGTAGTAATCTGCCGTGCCGTTCAGCCACGTGAAAAGAATGGCATGCACAGACATGACTGCAAACGCAATACCCGCATCCGTGTAGCTCAGATCGTTGGTGAAGAAGAAAATAGCGATGGCAGTAGCCGGAACAAAAATACGGGAAGAATCAACAAGACCTTCACGGATGCCCTTCGGGGCAGCATTCGGGGCAAAATGCACAACCAAACCCAGAACGGTGGCAACTGCAGTCAGCGAAACGAAATACCAAACGAAAGGCAGAGCCGCTACCTTCGTAGCCGCCAACGAGTCCGAAACGATAAACGAAATCAGCAGGTACGCCATCACGCGGTTACGCATGAGAGTGCAGGCTCCCACAATGGCGGCTGTGCCAACCAGAGACGTGAGAAGCCAGATGTAACGTCCCTCTGTCCAAATCTCAAGGACATAGATAGCAACGCCAGTCAGAGGAATAAACGCAAGACCGGTTGCTGCAAAAGAGTAGGAAGCGATACGTAGGCGCTCCACGAAACGGTAGGTGAGCAGACCAGCTCCGTAGAAGACGACTGCTCCAAGCGCCATTGCAAGGACACGGAAGATAGCCGTTTCATCCTGAGAAGACGTCACCGAGGTGACAAAAAGACCCGCAGCACCGATGAGCAGGAGCGAACCGATGTACAGAACAATATTGAGGAAGATATCCTCATTGACCCGACGGCGCTGCGCAGGAGGCTGAGGATACGGACCCGACAGGGACGGGGGAACGTACAGACCGAGACCTTGCGGCTGGACATGCTGAGGGCTCTGAGATGAAGAGTGAGAGCTAGAGGATGCCTGATGAGGTTGTGTCGGCTGAGACATGGTTTCTCCTTAGGCTGTAGTGATACTTCTACGATACGAGAGTCTTTAGACCTAAAAGCTTTATTACGAGCAATAAAGCGCATGGAACTTACTGAAAATAGATTGAAAGCTCCCTGAGAGTTACATCGCGGGAGTACCCTCAGGTTGACAGAGATAGTTAAGTGTTCTTAAGCACTTAACTCGTGTTTGTATTGCGTAAGCGCTCTATCTCTGAGAGAATTGACGACGTTGTCAAAGCGTCTACCTGCACTAAAGGTAGGCCCACGTATGACCCGGTCCGAAGGATGACGGGACGAGTGTGTCTAGAAAATAGGCGACACGCCCGAGTTCGGGGGTCGGTACTCAGGCGGGGTGAGGAACCCGGCAAAGCCGGATTCAGTCCGTTCTGAGTGGCGCACGTGATGAATATATCGCGTTCCTTAAGCGCTATAACAAAGGGGCAAAAGCTCCGATACAGGGAATACATCAAGAAAGAGAGTCCGACAGATGGCGGGACAGAAAATCCGCATCCGTCTGAAGTCCTATGACCACGAGGTCATCGATTCTTCGGCACGGAAAATCGTCGAAACGGTAAAGGGCGCAGGCGCAACTGTAGTTGGCCCCGTGCCGCTGCCGACCGAGAAGAACGTTTACTGTGTTATTCGTTCTCCCCACAAGTACAAGGACAGCCGCGAGCACTTCGAGATGCGTACGCACAAGCGTCTGATCGACGTTGTTGATCCGACCCCCAAGGCTGTTGATGCCCTCATGCGTCTCGACCTGCCGGCAGACGTAAACATCGAGATCAAGCTGTAGAGGATCGCATCTAATGACTAACAAATTCGAGCGCCAGGTGAAGGGCCTGCTGGGCACCAAGCTCGGCATGACCCAGGTCTGGGACGAGGACGGCAAGTTCGTGCCCGTCACCGTCGTCAAGGCTGATTCTAACGTTGTTACCCAGATCCGTAACCAGGAAACTGACGGCTACGAAGCTGTTCAGATCGGTTTCGGTGCAATCGACTCTCGCAAGGTTACCAAGCCCCTGGCTGGTCACTTCGAGAAGGCCGGTGTTACCCCCCGTCGCCACATCGTCGAGCTGCGTACCGCAGATGCTTCTGAGTATTCCCTCGGTCAGGAACTGACCGTTGAGCTCTTCGAAGCAGGCCAGAAGGTCGACGTCGTTGGTAAGACCAAGGGTAAGGGCTTCGCAGGTGTTATGAAGCGTCACGGCTTCAAGGGTGTTGGCGCATCTCACGGTCAGCACAAGAACCACCGTAAGCCCGGTTCCATCGGTGGCGCATCCTACCCCGCACGCGTGTTCAAGGGTATGCGCATGGCTGGCCGTATGGGCGCAGCACGTCACACTACCTTGAACCTGACTATCCAGGGTGTGGACGCAGAGAACAATGTCCTGCTGATCAAGGGCGCAATCCCCGGTCCCAAGGGCGGCGTTGTTCTGGTTCGTACCGCTGTGAAGGGAGCCTAATACATCATGGCTGTTAAGACCCTTAAGGTAGACCTGCCCGCAGAGATTTTCGACGCGCAGGCATCCGTGCCCCTGCTGCACCAGGTTGTCGTTGCACAGCTCGCTGCTGCACGCCAGGGCACCCACAAGACCAAGAACCGCGGCGAGGTTTCCGGTGCAGGCCGTAAGCCCTTCAAGCAGAAGGGTACCGGTAACGCACGTCAGGGCTCCATCCGTGCACCGCACATGACCGGCGGTGGCGTTGTTCACGGTCCGACCCCGCGTAACTACGCACAGCGCACCCCCAAGAAGATGATCGCCGCTGCACTGCGCGGTGCTCTCTCCGATCGCGCTCGTCACGACCGCGTCCACGTTGTCGAGAACTTCATCTCCGGTGAAACCCCCTCGACCAAGGCTGCAAAGGCTGCATTCGCAGCTATCACCGAGCGCAAGAACATTCTTCTTGTGATTGCTCGTGCAGAGGACGTTGTGGCTCTGTCCGCACGTAACCTGGAGAACGTCCACGTTCTGTACGCAGACCAGCTCAACACCTACGATGTGCTGGTTTCTGACGACGTGGTCTTCACCAAGGCAGCATTCGACGCATTCGTTGCTGCAGCTCAGAAGAAGGAGGGCGCTAAGTAATGAGCGTTTCCACCAAGTCTGTATACGACGTGATCATCGCTCCCGTCGTTTCCGAGAAGAGCTACGGTCAGCTCGACGAAGGTAAGTACACCTTCGAGGTCGCAACCGATTCCAACAAGCTGGAAATCAAGCAGGCCATCGAGAAGATCTTTGACGTCAAGGTTGCTTCCGTCAACACCATCAACCGTCAGGGCAAGCGCAAGCGCACCCGTTTCGGTTGGGGCGCTCGCAAGAACACCAAGCGTGCGATTGTGACCCTCAAGGAAGGCACCATCGACATCTTCGGCGGTCCGCAGGCATAAGCCCCGCGGAGACCACTTTAACGAAGGAAGAAATATCTAAATGGGTATTCGTAAGTACAAGCCGACGACCCCGGGTCGCCGCGGTTCGAGCGTTGCTGATTTCTCCGAGATCACCCGCTCCACCCCGGAAAAGTCCCTGCTTCGTCCGCTTCACAAGACCGGCGGCCGTAACAACACCGGCCGCATCACCACCCGTCACAAGGGTGGCGGCCACAAGCGCCAGTACCGTCTGATCGACTTCCGTCGTCACGACAAGGACGGCGTTAACGCACGCGTTGCACACATCGAGTACGATCCCAACCGTACCGCTCGCATCGCGCTGCTGCACTACTTCGATGGTTCCAAGCGCTACATCATCGCTCCGAACAAGCTCGCTCAGGGCGACATCGTCGAGTCCGGCCCCGCAGCTGACATCAAGCCCGGTAACAACCTGCCCCTGCGCAACATCCCCGTTGGTACCGTGATTCACTGCGTCGAGCTCCGCCCCGGTGGCGGCGCAAAGCTGGCTCGTTCCGCAGGTGCTTCTGTACAGCTGGTTGCTAAGGAAGGCAAGTACGGTCAGCTCCGTCTGCCCTCCGGCGAAATCCGCAACGTGGATGTTCGTTGCCGCGCAACCGTTGGTGAAGTTGGCAACGCTGAGCAGTCCAACATCAACTGGGGTAAGGCAGGCCGTAACCGCTGGAAGGGCATCCGCCCGACCGTCCGTGGTGTGGTCATGAACCCGGTTGACCACCCGCACGGTGGTGGTGAAGGTAAGACCTCCGGTGGTCGTCACCCGGTTAACCCCAACGGTAAGCCCGAGGGTCGTACCCGCCGTCCCAACAAGGAAAGCGACAAGCTCATCGTTCGTCGCCGTCGTACTGGCAAGAAGCGCTAAGGAGCCTGAAACATGCCTCGTAGTTTGAAGAAGGGCCCTTTCGTTGATCAGCACCTCTACCTGAAGGTTGCAGCTCAGAACGAGAAGGGCACCAAGAACGTAATCAAGACTTGGTCGCGTCGCTCGATGATTATCCCCGACATGCTCGGTCACACCATCGCAGTGTACGACGGTCGCAAGCACGTGCCGGTGTTCATCACCGAGTCGATGGTTGGTCACAAGCTCGGTGAGTTTGCTCCGACCCGCACTTTCCGCAGCCACGTGAAGGACGACCGTAAGGGCAAGCGTCGCTAATCGGTTCACACCGATAAGCTAACGTTTCCCTTTCGGCAATAGACGAAAGAGAGATAGGCAATGGAAGCCAAGGCATCAGCGCGTTTCGTTCGCGTTACGCCTATGAAGGCCCGCCGTGTCGTCAACCTGATCCGTGGTAAGCAGGCGGAAGAGGCTCTGGCGATTCTGAAGTTCGCCCCCCAGGCAGCTTCGGAACCGGTATACAAGATCGTTGCTTCGGCAGTAGCTAACGCTCGTCAGAAGGCAACCCAGCAGGGTCTGCCCTTCCGCGAGGAAGAGCTGTTCATTAGCGAAGCATTCGTGAACGAGGGCCCGACCATGAAGCGCATTCAGCCCCGCGCTCAGGGTCGCGCATACCGAATCAACAAGCGCACCAGCCACATCACCGTGGTAGTTGCTACCCCGGAGAAGGAGGAGGACCGCTAAATGGGTCAGAAAATTCACCCGAACGGTTTCCGACTGGGCATCACCACTGACCACGTCTCCAAGTGGTTCGCTGATTCCAACAAGCCCGGCGAGCGTTACGCTGACTTCGTCCGCGAGGACGTAAAGATCCGCGAGCTGCTGGCAAAGAACCTGGATCGCGCAGGCGTTGCAAAGGTCGAGATCGAGCGTACCCGTGACCGCGTGCGTGTGGACATCCACACCGCTCGTCCCGGTATCGTGATTGGCCGCCGTGGCGCAGAAGCAGACCGCATCCGCGGCGAGCTCGAGAAGCTCACCAACAAGCAGATTCAGCTGAACATCCTCGAGGTTGCTAACCCCGACCTCTCCGCTCAGCTGGTTGCACAGAGCATCGCAGAGCAGCTCGCATCGCGTGTTGCATTCCGCCGTGCAATGAAGAAGGCAATCCAGTCCGCACAGCGTGCAGGCGCAAAGGGTATCCGTATCCAGTGCTCCGGCCGTCTGGGTGGCGCTGAAATGTCCCGTTCCGAGTTCTACCGCGAAGGTCGTGTGCCCCTGCACACCCTGCGTGCGAACATCGACTACGGCTTCTTCGAGGCTAAGACCACCTTCGGTCGCATCGGCGTGAAGGTCTGGATCTACAAGGGCGACCTGACCGACAAGGAGCTGGCAGCTCAGCAGGCAGCAAACAACCGCCGTGGCAACCGCCGCGATGGTGACCGCCGCCGCCAGGGCAACCGTGGTCCTCGTCGCGAGCGCCGCAACGAGAACGCTTCGGCAAAGGTCGAGGCCAAGACTGCAGAGAACGGTGAGGCATAAATGCTTATTCCCCGTCGAGTAAAGTACCGCAAGCAGCACCACCCCAAGCGTAGTGGTCTCGCAAAGGGCGGCACCGAGGTTAGCTTCGGTGAGTGGGGCATTCAGGCCCTGTCGCCCGCATACGTGACCAACCGCCAGATTGAGGCTGCACGTATCGCAATGACCCGTCACATCAAGCGCGGCGGTAAGGTCTGGATCAACATTTATCCCGACCGTCCGCTGACCAAGAAGCCTGCTGAAACCCGTATGGGTTCCGGTAAGGGTTCGCCCGAGTGGTGGGTCGCAAATGTCAAGCCGGGTCGAGTCATGTTTGAACTCTCCGGTGTGTCCGAAGAAGTGGCTCGCGAGGCAATGCGCCTGGCAATCCACAAGCTCCCGATGAAGGCACGTGTTGTGCGTCGCCGCGAAGGTGGTGAATAAGCGAGATGGCAGTAGGATCCAAGGACCTGAGCATCGATAAGCTCGCAGAGCTCTCCAACGAAGAGCTGGCTGCAAAGCTGAGCGAAGCGAAGAAGGAACTCTTCAACATCCGCTTCCAGGAAGTCACCGGTCAGGCTAACGCAGGTCGTCGCCGCACTATCAAGCGCGACATCGCACGTATCTACACCGTGCTGCGTGAGCGCGAGCTCGGTATTCGTCCCGCAACTGAAGGTGAGTCCAAGTGAGTGAAGTAAAGAACGAAGAGCGCGGCTACCGCAAGACCCGCCGCGGCTACGTTGTCTCCGACAAGATGGACAAGACCGTTGTCGTCGAGGTCGAGGACCACGTTAAGCACGCACTGTACGGCAAGGTCGTTCGCCGTAGCTCCAAGATCAAGGCACACGACGAGCAGAACACTGCTGGTATTGGTGACCTCGTTCTGATTGCAGAGACCCGTCCGCTGTCCGCTTCCAAGCGTTGGCGTATCGTGGAGATCCTCGAGAAGGCTAAGTAAGCCCTCTAAGGACTCTCTGCTAGAGCAGTAAAAGAACCCCTCTCCTACTTCGGTAGGAGAGGGGTTCTTTGCGTTTAACCTTCGTCAGAACCCGGGCGGGTGCCCTAGGATATGGGGTCATAACAGGCGCTATGGCAACATCTGTCATAAATGTCTTGATATGTCATACGAGAAAGTAATATTTTTTCTCTCGATTCGCTGGCATAGCCCATGAGCAGATACTGCTAGGGAAGAAAGCGCATGTGGAGACGGAATTCTAGCGAAAAAATGAAAAATAATGCGGGAGCCAGGTGGCTAGGAACTATGACATCTAATGAACCGCACTTGAAAACAACCTGATAAGGCACTTATTATCAACTTTATAGTTGCTTAGCGTATCCTTGCCTAATAATCAGCGAGGCGGCTTTGCATCTTCCGGAGGTTGCACGACCTTTGGAGAAGTACCACTACACATCATCGAGGATCAGCATGACTTCTTCGCCCAAGCCCTCACGTAAGTTGCTCGCCATTGCTGGCGCACTTTCCGTTATTGCAGGCTCTTTTGCTACCGTTCCCGCTACCTTTGCGGCAAACGTCTCCGCATCCGTTCCCGGTGGGAACTCCCAGAACTCCACTGAGGAATGCCGCCACATCGCAGTAAGCGCTACCCAGTACCAGGGTCTGCCCGGCCAGTACCAGCTGGCATACTCGGCAGCAACTTCCTCCCTCTACACTTCCTTCTCCTCCGGACGCCCGCCGATTCTGACCGGTGGCGTTGGCGCCTGGAACGTTGCATCCACCCCGAGCCTTGCCACTGTCTACCAGTTCCCGACCACGGACTTTATTGGACGTGGTGCTACCGCACCGAGCGGTAAGCAGATCGAATCTCCCTACGGTATTGCCTACGACGAAGCAACCGGATACGTATGGGTGACCCAGACCCGCGTCAACAAGGTATCCGTCATCGATCCCGCGACCAACAAGATTGTTTGGAGCAGCGCAGAAGGCGACGTCAACCACCCGCGTGAGGTACGCATCGACCCCTCTAGCGGTAAGGTCTTTGTCTCTGGCTCCGGTGGCATTAGCGTCTTCGACACTACCCTGCGCGCACTGGTCAAGAAGATTGAATTCACCGACGCCAAGGGCGAATCTGACATCGCAATGAACATGCACGTAGACTCCGCTGATGGCAAGCTCTACGTGCCCTCCCTGAGCGCCGGCACCCTGAAGGTGATCAACACCAAGAGCTACGAGGTCGAGAAGACCATTCAGCTGCACAAGGAAAACGCTGAAGCTGCTCTGAACCCCTCAGACGTCACTATTGACAAGTCCCTGAAGGAAATCTACGTCAGCTCCCAGGGTGACCGTAAGGGCGCTAACTCCGGTATCACCGTCTACGACCTGGAAACCGGCGCCTACAAGAAGACCATTCCTTTCGGTGCCCAGGCCCTCGCCCTCGCCTCCGACGAATCCCGTGACCTGCTGTACGTGACCGATTACGGCACCGGCAACGTCGGTGTTGTTGATGCACGAACCGGCACCGTTGTTTCTCAGGTGTCTACCGGCGCAACCAGCGGCGCAAATGATGTTCTGGTCACTGCAGACGGTAGCGCATACGCTGTAGCACGCAGCATCGAAGGCGCTTCCGCTATCGAAACCGACTACACCATCGATAAGACCACCGGCGAATACCGTACCTCTAGCACCGAGCCCAAGGGCAAGGACAACGCAGATTCCCCGATTGTTCCCGGCGTCATGGTGAAGATCAACACCACCGTTGAAACCACCGCAAAGCCTGCTGCACAGACTTCTTCTGAAGAGTTGGTGAAGACCTACGCCGACGGCGCTAAGCTCTACGCTGTGAAGGACTGGACCACCGGTGAAACCCTGAAGCTGCGTGGCGAAGGTTTCAAGACTCAGGACGGTTCAAAGGGCTCCGTACTCGCAGTCAAGCTGAACAAGGGCCGCATCTCCGCGAAGGAAGAGCCGAAGTTCAACGGCACTGATGGTAACAGCGCAGGCGTCTGGGCGTACATTCAGGCAGATGAGAATGGTAACTTCACCGCTGAGCTGCCGTACCCGACCACTGAGAACTCCAACCTGACGGAAAACCTGAAGAGCGGCGATAAGGTATCGGTCTTCCTGCTCTCCGGCTCCATGGTTGAAGGTGATACCGCACGTGGCGGTGAAGCGCTCTCCGCAACTGTTGCAGAGAAGAAGGCAAACACTGCTGAGACCTGCGCACCGGCAGAAACCACCCAGGTCGCTGCTGCTCCTTCTGGTGTGACTACCACTTACCCCGCCGGTACTAAGCTGAGCCTGCCTGATAGCAACGAGCCCACCCCGGCTCCGAGTGAGTCTGCTAAGCCTGAGCCGACTACTCCGGCTCCGAGTGAGTCTGCTAAGCCTGAGCCGAGCACTCCGGCTCCGAGCGAGTCTGCTAAGCCCGAGCCGAGCACTCCGGCTCCGAGCGAGTCCGCTAAGCCCGAACCCAGCACCCCTGCACCCTCCGAAAGTGCAGAGTCCAATGAAGTTGTACACGAGTACAAGGACGGCGCTAAGGTTTACTTCCCCAAGACCTGGGACGGCCAGAAGCTGACCTTCCGTGGTGAAGGCTTCAAGACTCGGGATGGCAAGGGCTCCATTATCGCCGTCAAGCTGAACAAGGGCGCTATTTCTGCGAAGGAAGAGCCTAAGCTCGAAGGCGTTGAAGGCAATAGTGCAGGCGTCTGGGCTTACATCAAGGCGGACGAAAACGGTAACTTCACCGCAACTATCGACCGCCCCACCGTGGCAAACTCTAACCTGACTGAAGAACTGAAGACCGGCGATAGCATTGCTATCTACCTGCTCTCCGGCTCTCTGGCAGAGAACGATAATGCACGTGGTGGCGTGGCTGCAGAGTACACCTTCAGTATCGAGAACCAGGCACCTGCGCCGAAGGCCTCTGAACCGAAGGCATCCGAGTCGGCTAACGCACCTGTAGCTAACCCCTCTACTGCTCCGTCTGCACCTGCAGATGCCAAGGAACAGGCAAAGGATCAGTCCAAGGCTCCCGCTGATTCTCTGAACTCCGAGACCCAGAAGAAGGACAGCACCGCCCCGAAGACCTCCGGCTCTTCGTCGCAGAATGTCACCTCTTCCAGCAACGGCTCCACCTCTTCGAACTCCTCGAAGTCTTCGCTGGCTAACACCGGTGCTTCGGGCGTCGTCGTTGCAGCCGGAATTGGTGTTCTTGCCCTGGTCGTTGGCGCAACTGTGCTGGTAGCACGTCGCCGCAAGGCATAGTCCGTACCCCACGGCAGCCTACATTACTACTGCTCGGTAGTAGCGAAAGAGGTTGAGCGGGATCTGCTAGATAATCAAGAACCCGATTGACTCTCTGAAACTGCCGATACACGCTGAAAGGGGCGGTACTCATCAAAGCGATGGGTGCCGCCCCTTTCAGTTTGTCCATACGCCTGTTATTTAGGCGGAACCTAGACTAGGGTCAGAGGTAGTAGGGGGGGAAGGGAGAAAAGGAGAGAGACGCTCCCTCTGTACTCGCCCGCCCATATTTGACGAGTTAACAGCTCCCAAAGAATGAAATGTAGGGTTCTAGAGCCTCAGATACAAAGAAAACCCGCACCGAAGTGCGGGTTTAGCGGTCAAAGCGAGGTTCGGTCCCTAGACAAACGGATTAGCGAGGAAAAAGGGACCCAAGAAATCTGTCCGATAGGGACCGAACCTCTTATTTGACGCATGCGTCTCTTCTATTATGGTACATCTCGCTGATTTTCGCACCTTGAAGCGCGTTTTTTACTAAAAAACTTGATTTTTGAAAAAGCGACCCTTAGTTTCTAAATTTTTAAGCAGATTTTTTCAGAATACTGCTTTGATAGGGGGTCAGAGGTGACGAAATATTACGGAATTCATGGCTCTAGACACCTCAGGGTAAGCTTATAAATTCTCTAAGCTGTCAACATCTCTAGTTTGATGTCTATTGTGGTTATTATATGTAGAATGCAAAGCCTTCCTTGAGTAAATCCACCCTGCTCAGAGCCTGGGGGAGAGCAATATGTACTGCTGATAGAGGGTGTCTTAATCATGAGCCATGTAGTGCGTGGCCTGCGCTAGAAAAGCCTCAAAATGGAGGGTAAAGCGTAAAATATACAGCAGAAAGCTCCGGAGGCTAAGCTCGCAAAATATGAGACGAGCTAGCCTCCAAACTACATAACTCTGGAGATACCTATGCTTCCCTCGGCTGCTGGAGAAGAACAGAAGAATACGCTGGATACCAAGCGTTTTTCCGTAGATCGTTCTGCGGGACTCGCCGGTCAATATCAGGTGGCATACAACCCTGAAGAGAACGTTCTTTTTGTGAGCGGAAGCTTCAACCATACAAAGACCCACGGCACTCTCTGCGCCACAATTGCTCGTATCAACGCAGATACCCTGCAAATTGAGAAGACGGCTGTTCTGCCTGCTATCCCGGAAAATAAACCCGAGCTAGAAAACCTCTTCCAGGTTCAAGCTGCCTATGGGCTAGCTGTGGACAACAAGCGAGGGCTTATTTGGGCCGGAGGAACCCGTACAAACTCGGTAACTGCATACTCCCAAAAAGACCTATCGCTCGTATGGGATTCTCTCACTCTGGGGGTGGAGATGCTGACGCCGCGCGAGCTATACGTTGCACCCAGCGGCGCCGTACTCGTTACCGGAATGGGTGGTTACCAGGTCATCTCTGCGTCCACCGCGGAGGGGGAACGCACGGTTAGTCCCCTTCAAGGGGAAGGCCCCTCCATGCTGCTAGGACCCATAGCGGATGAAGCTCGTAGCCGTCTGTACTTCCCGAATATTTTGCGAGATGAAATCTGGGTTGTGGACATGAATACCTGGGGTCTCGTGCACAGACTGTCCGTAACTGGTGGGGAAGACGCCAATACTCCAGTTGGCGTTCACGGCGTAGAGATTGATCCAACCCGTGGTGAACTTTATGTCTCTGCACAAGGACGCGAGGGTAAAAATGGTGGTCTATACGTTCTGAGTATCGAGGGTGAGCACCTCGCTTATCTTCCCTTCGGCGAAATGCCCACCGATATCTTGCTCGATGCAGAACGTCATCTGCTCTATGTTGCTGATTTTGGGGGTAAGGGAGAGCCCGCATGCGCCGGCGGCGGAACCATCACCATCATTGACACACTCAATCGAACCATCATCGAGACCTTGCAGGTAGCCCCTACCCGTATTAATCACCAGGTCCTGCTGAAGGATGGGAGCATCATTGCTATCGACAAAGCAGGGGACTACCCCGCAGTTGAGGTTCCCTACGTGCTGGATGCGCGCTCTGGCAAATACTACGAGGCTGCAGAAGAGAACCGGCCGGGAGAAGATTCTCGCCCTATCGTCCGTGACGGTATCGCGAAAGTATATGTGTCCTAGCTGTTGGACGAAGAGCGGCTGATATATCAACGTAGTGCGTGCCGTGCTCTAGCGTCGTGTACATGCTTGCGGGGTGGGGGAGCTGGGCCGTCGTGGTCTCTCACTAGCCCTGCGGCAAGTCTGTCGTGGAGGAACATTAAAGCGTAGTAAAATATAAATATCTACCATTCTTGTTTGACACATTGTTTGGTAGATTTCTCGAGGCCCCTTCAGTTTCTTATGCGTCAGGAACTACACGAAGGGGCCTCCTGCTTTAAGTGTCAAATAAGGGGCCTTCTCGATTGATACTGATGTGGGATATGGGGTTTTTGCTCCCTAAACCCGACTATCCCCAGAGATAGGGTGGGGGGAGACTGAAATCATAATCAGCAAACTCTTGCGCTACATGCCTGCTTCCTGTACAGTGTTAAGACTGTGTGGCTGTATCCAAATAGCCGCACGACCACGGGCTTCTCGTGCCAGTGCATAATGCCGCTACTTACGGGTGGGATACGCCCGCTTCACGCGGGTCCAAATGCTTCTGGCATGGGTTTGCCCCAGGCGTTTCCGCTAACCCCTTCCGCAGAGATGGGGCCCGGGGCGTCAACCAATCCCGTAAAAATGTTCCGCAAGGCTGGCTCGCGCCTAAAGCGAGTCGGAACCGGCGAGACGACAGGAGAAATATGATTCAGCAGGAGTCGCGACTGAAGGTCGCCGACAACACTGGTGCGAAGGAAATCCTGACCATCCGTGTTCTCGGTGGTTCCTCGCGTCGCTACGCAGGCATTGGCGACATCATTGTCGCAACCGTCAAGGATGCAATCCCCGGCGGTACCGTAAAGAAGGGTGACGTTGTCAAGGCAGTCGTCGTCCGCACCAAGAAGGAAACCCGTCGTCCCGACGGCTCCTACATCAAGTTCGACGAGAACTCCGCAGTGATCCTGAAGAACACTGATGGTGATCCCCGTGGTACCCGTATCTTCGGCCCCGTGGGTCGTGAGCTTCGCGACAAGAAGTTCATGAAGATCGTTTCGCTGGCTCCGGAGGTGCTCTAATTCATGGCTAAGATCAAGTCCGGCGACCTGGTTCAGGTTATTTCCGGTGCAGATAAGGGCAAGCAGGGCAAGGTTCTGAAGGTTCTCCCCAAGGAAAACCGCGTGATTGTTGAGGGCGTCAAGGTCGTCACCAAGCACACCAAGGCTAACCCCCTGACCGGCGCAGCAGGCGGCATTCAGAAGGTTGAGGCACCGATCCACGTTTCTAACGTTGCGATTGTTGACCCCGAGACCAAGAAGCCGACCCGTGTTGGTTTCCGCCTCGAGACTGTAGAGCGTGACGGCAAGGAGCGCACCGTTCGCGTGCGCGTTGCTAAGCGTTCGGGTAAGGACATCTAATGACCGAAACCAAGATCACCCCCCGCTTCAAGACCAAGTACGCTGAGGTCGTCGTTCCCGCTCTGCAGGAAGAGTTCAAGTACGAGAACGTCATGCAGACCCCGAAGATCGTTAAGGTCGTCGTAAACATGGGTGTCGGCGAGGCAGCTCGCGACGCAAAGCTCATGGACGGCGCAATCCGCGATCTCACCGCAATCACCGGTCAGAAGCCGATTGTTACCCGCGCTAAGAAGTCCATCGCACAGTTCAAGCTGCGCGAAGGTATGCCCATCGGCGCACACGTCACCCTGCGTGGCGACCGCATGTGGGAATTCCTGGACCGCCTCGTCACCCTGGCACTGCCCCGAATCCGCGACTTCCGCGGCCTCTCGGACCGCCAGTTCGACGGTAACGGTAACTACACCTTCGGTCTGACCGAGCAGTCCATGTTCCACGAAATCGATCAGGACTCGATCGACCGCGTGCGTGGTATGGACATCACCGTGGTGACCTCCGCGAAGACCGACGAAGAAGGCCGTGCAATCCTGAAGGCACTGGGCTTCCCGTTCAAGACCAACTAACGACTACGTTGTAGGTCCAGACCCCGTTACCGCGGGGTAGGGAAACCACAACGAGGAAGGGCTAAAGCCCACAATGACTATGACTGATCCGGTCGCAGATATGCTGACCCGTTTGCGTAACGCAAACTCCGCATACCACGACACCGTATCCATGCCCTACTCCAAGCTGAAGGCTCGCATTGCAGAGATCCTGAAGGCTGAGGGCTACATCGCCGACGTGAAGGTTGAGGATGCAAAGGTCGGCAAGACCCTGACCCTCGTCCTCAAGTACGGTCCGTCCCGCGAGCGTTCCATCGCTGGCGTGCGTCGTATTTCCAAGCCGGGCCTGCGTACCTACGCAAAGTCCACCAACCTGCCCCAGGTTCTGGGTGGCCTCGGCATCGCAATCCTGTCCACCTCTTCGGGTCTGCTCACTGACAAGCAGGCAGCGAAGAAGGGCGTGGGCGGCGAAGTCATCGCTTACATCTGGTAGTCGGTTAGAAGAGAAAGGAAGAGAATAATGTCACGTATTGGACGTCTCCCCATCTCGGTTCCCGCCGGCGTTGAGGTTAAGGTCGATGGCAACCTGGTCACCGTTAAGGGCCCGAAGGGCGAGCTCTCCCACAAGGTAGCTTCCCCCATCACCGTGGCTCTGAACGAAAACGAGATCGTTGTATCTCGTCCGAACGACGAGCGCCTGTCTCGCTCGCTGCACGGTCTGACTCGTACCCTGATTCAGAACCTGATTATCGGCGTTACCTCCGGCTACGAGAAGAAGCTGGAAATCGTTGGTACCGGTTACCGTGTGACCCCGAAGGGTAACGACCTGGAGTTCGCTCTGGGCTACTCCCACCCGATCAACATCACCGCTCCCGAGGGCATTACCTTCGCAGTGGAGGGTGCTAACAAGCTGACCGTGTCGGGTATCGACAAGCAGCTCGTTGGTCAGGTTGCAGCAAACATTCGTGGTCTGCGTAAGCCCGATCCCTACAAGGGTAAGGGTGTTCGCTACGCAGGTGAGCACATCCGCCGCAAGGTCGGAAAGGCTGGTAAGTAAACATGGCTATCAAGTCGAAGGCAGCGCAGCGTGCACGTCGTCACGCTCGCATCCGCAAGTACGTTTCGGGTACCGCTGCGCGTCCGCGCCTGTGCGTCACCCGTTCGACCCGTCACATGTTCGTTCAGGTTATCGACGATGTCAAGGGCGTAACCCTGGCATCCGCTTCCACCATGGAAGCAGAGCTGCGTGCAGCTGACCTGGACAAGACCGCTAAGGCAAAGCGCGTTGGTGAGCTCGTTGCAGAGCGCGCCAAGGCAGCTGGTGTTGAGGCAGTCGTGTTCGACCGCGGTGGTAACAAGTACCACGGCCGTGTTGCAGCCGTTGCTGACGGTGCACGCGAGGGAGGTCTTGCACTCTAATGAGCGAGCAGAACGTAAAGGAAACTCAGGTGAGCGAAGCAGTAGTAGCTGAAACCGCTGAGACCTCCAACCAGCGCGAGGAGCGCCGCAACAACCGCGGCGAGCGTCGTGGCCGTGGTGAGCGCCGTAACAACCGCGCTCGCGAGGAGGAGAAGGACAAGTACATCGAGCGCGTTGTGACCATCAACCGCGTTTCCAAGGTCGTCAAGGGTGGTCGTCGCTTCAGCTTCACCGCACTGGTCGTCGTTGGTGACGGTAACGGCCTGGTCGGCGTTGGCTACGGTAAGGCTAAGGAAGTTCCCGCAGCAATCTCCAAGGGTGTCGAGGAAGCAAAGAAGAACTTCTTCCGCGTTCCCCGCATCGAAGGCCGCACCATCCCGCACCGCGTGCAGGGTGAAGCAGCTGCAGGCGTTGTGATGCTCCGTCCGGCAACCGCTGGTACCGGTGTTATCGCAGGTGGCCCCGTGCGTGCAGTACTCGAGTGCGCAGGCATTCACGATGTGCTGTCCAAGTCGCTCGGTTCCTCGAACCAGATCAACATCGTTCACGCAACTGTTGCAGCACTCAAGGAGCTTGAGGAGCCCCTGGCAGTGGCAGCCCGCCGTGGTCTGCCCACCGATGAGGTTATCCCCAGCTACCTGCGCAACACCAAGTCTGAAAAGGCAGGTGCGTAGTAATGGCCAAGCGTATTCAGCCCAGCGACGCAAAGCTGGAAATCACCCAGGTCAAGTCCTATGTTGGTCAGAAGCAGAACATGCGCGACACCCTGCGTTCCCTGGGTCTCAAGCGCCCCGGCAACAAGGTAGTCCGCACTGCTGACCCCGTCACCGTTGGCATGGTTAACACCGTTGCTCACCTGGTGAAGGTTGAGGAGGTCAAGTAAGATGGCAGACGCTATCAAGATTCACGATCTGCGCCCGGCACCGGGTGCCCACAAGGCAAAGACCCGCGTTGGCCGCGGTGAAGGCTCCAAGGGTAAGACCGCAGGTCGCGGTACCAAGGGTACCAAGGCACGTTACCAGGTTCGTGCAGGCTTCGAAGGCGGCCAGCTGCCGCTGCACATGCGCCTGCCGAAGCTGCGCGGCTTCAAGAACCCCTTCCGCACCGAGTACCAGGTTGTTAACCTGGACCGCATCCAGGAACTGTTCCCCAACGGTGGCGACGTCACCGTCGAGGCACTGGTTGCTAAGGGCGCCGTTCGCAAGAACGAGCTCGTGAAGGTTCTGGGCAACGGCGAAATCTCCGTCAAGGTGAACGTTGTTGTCGACAAGGCATCGGCTTCCGCTATCGAGAAGATCGAGGCCGCTGGCGGTTCTGTAACTGTTAAGTAGTCTTCAAGACGAGAAAGCCCCCGTCCGTACACTGTACGGCGGGGGCTTTTTGCTGCTCGAAAAGACTCGCAACAGGTGTATATTCCCGTATTCGTATATTTGAACGCTTGGCGCGCACCACATTTGGTGTCCAAAAATCACGCTAAGAGAATATAAAAGCTACATAATCTGCTAGGGAGTTATCGTTACCTGCTCCAAACACGATAAACTGGAAGATGTGTTTACTGCGCCCTAAAACTCCTTCAGAGCAATGGGCGCCCCATAGACTTACAGGAGGACATGTGCTGAGCGCATTCGGGCGAGTCTTTAAGACCGCCGATTTGCGGCGTAAGCTGCTGTTTACCCTGGCAATGATTGTGCTGTACCGCGTGGGCACTTTCATCCCCGCGCCAGGCGTTTCCTACGGAAATGTACAGCAGTGTCTGAACGCCAATGTTACGAGCGGTGGCGTCTACGATATCGTCAACCTTTTCAGCGGTGGCGCACTGCTGCAGCTTTCGATCTTTGCCCTCGGCGTGATGCCGTACATTACCGCGTCCATTATCATCCAGCTGCTGCGCGTGGTCATCCCGCGATTCCAGGAGCTACACGATGAAGGCGCGCAGGGCCAGGCAAAGCTCACCCAGTACACCCGCTACCTAACCATCGCTCTTGCTCTGCTGAACGCAACCACCATCGTCTCGATGGCGCGCTCCGGCGTTCTGCTGGGTAACTGCCCCGGCATCATCCCCCAGGACGACGTACTGCACATCCTGCTGATCATCGTCACCCTGTGTGCAGGTACCACCGTCATCATGTGGATGGGTGAGCAGATTACCGAGCGTGGCGTCGGCAACGGCATGTCCTTGCTGATCTTCACCTCCATCGCTTCCTCTTTCCCGAGCGCTCTGGGCTCCATCCAGCGCACCCACGGTTGGGGTATCTTCGCAGCTGTCTGCGGCATCGGCCTGTTGGTCATGCTCGCTGTGGTCTACGTGGAGCAGTCCGTTCGCCGCATCCCCGTGCAGTACGCAAAGCGCATGATTGGTCGACGCACCATTGGCGGCACCAACACCTACATTCCGCTCAAGGTCAACATGGCCGGCGTGATCCCGCTGATCTTCGCCTCCTCCCTGCTGACCCTGCCCGGTCTGATTGCCCAGTTCAACACCCCCACCAACGGCTCCACCCCGCCGGACTGGGTTAACTGGATCAACGCATACCTGGTGCGCGGCGACCACCCGCTGTACATTGCTCTCTACTTCTTCATGATTATTGGCTTCGCGTACTTCTACGTGGCGGTCACCTTCGACCCGGTAGAAGTAGCGGACAATATGAAGAAGTACGGTGGCTTCATCCCCGGTATTCGTGCCGGTAAGCCCACCGAGCGTTACCTCAGCTACGTACTCAACCGAATTACGTTGCCTGGCGCACTTTACCTGGGTGTAATTTCCATGATTCCCCTGGTAGCGCTTATCCTATTCAACGCAAACCAGAATTTCCCGTTCGGCGGCGCCTCGCTGCTGATCGTGGTGGGTGTTGGTCTTGATACTCTCAAGCAGATCAACGCTCAGCTCCAACAACGAAACTACGAAGGACTGCTCCGATGAACCGTCTGCTCATCGTCGGCCCTCCCGGTGCCGGTAAGGGCACCCAGGCCGTCAAGATCGCTGAAGCGCTGAAGATCCCCGCGATTTCCACCGGTGATATCTTCCGCAAGAACATCAAGGAAGAGACCGAACTGGGCAAGGAAGCAAAGTCGTACATCGACTCCGGCAACCTGGTTCCCGACTCCGTCACCAACAACATGGTGCGCGCACGCCTGGAGGAAAGCGACGTCGTCAACGGCTTCCTGCTCGACGGCTACCCCCGCAACACCTCCCAGGTGCACGAGCTGGACTCCATCCTCGAAGCCAAGGGCGAGAAGATCGACCGCGTTCTCCTGCTGGTCGCAGACAACGACGAACTCGTCGAGCGTCTGCTCAACCGCGCAGCAGAGCAGGGTCGCACCGATGACAACGAAGAGGTCATCCGCCACCGCCTGAAGGTCTACGAAGAAGAGACCGCACCGCTGATCGCAATCTACCGCGAACGCGGCATCGTCAAGGAAGTTAACGGCCTCGGCGAGATTGCTGAAGTCACCGAGCGCATCCTCGACGCTCTGAAGTAATCTTCTGCTGTACCCCCGCAACTTGAGGTGCATGATGCATCACAAAGACTTGCGGGGGTACAGTGCTGTCTGTAGAGTTCTAAGCTTGGGCGTACCGCCCCACATACCTAAGGAGCCAGAATGGCACGAGTCGAAATTAAAACCAACGCACAGCTTCAGCAGATGGCTCGTGCAGGCGTCATTACCAGCCGTGCACTTGATGCGGCAGTGGCGGCAGCGCGCCCCGGTGTAACCACCGCAGAGGTGAACGCCGCCTTTGAACGCACCCTACTGGAACTGGGCGGCACCTCCAACTTCTACGGCTACTACGACTACCCGGCGACCGTATGCACCTCCGTCAACCACGAGGTTGTTCACGGTATCCCCGGCGACTACGTACTCAAGGATGGCGACATTCTCTCCATTGACGGTGGCGCATACGTTATTGACCCCGTTACCAACCGCCAGTGGCACGGCGATTCGGCGCGCACCGTACTGGTTGGCAACGTGAGCGAAGCACGCGCCGAGCTCTCCGCCGTCACCCGCGAGGCAATGTGGCACGGTATTGCAGCTCTCGCAACCGCAAAGAAGGTCGGCGAAATCGGCCTTGCCATCGAAGCGTACGTGACCGAAGAATACGGCGATAAGTACGGCATCATTGAAGACTACGTGGGTCACGGTATCGGTTCCCAGATGCACATGGCACCGGACGTACTGAACTATGCTGTGCGTGACATGGGTCCGAAAATTAAGCCCGGCATGGCTTTCGCTATCGAACCGATGCTCGTCACCGGTTCCATCGAGACCAAGGTTCTCTCCGATGACTGGACCGTTGTGACCGTTGACGGCTCCGACGCATGCCAGTGGGAGCACTCCGTTGCTGTGCACAGCGAAGGTATCTGGGTCCTGACCTCAGAAGACGGTGGCGCAAGCGAACTTGCTCGCTTCGGCGTAACCCCGGTTCCGATCCCCGCCTAAGTCCCACTACTACACCACTAGGGGAGGGGTCCACCTTTAGCTGCCCCACCTCCACCCGAAGAAACCGGCGAATCCGGTCCGGTGCGTGATAACGCATCCGAAAGCATCCACATCACAAGGAAGAAGCTCCATGAGCGAAACTCTCAACAGCGGCGAGGCAACCGTACCCGCTGCGACCAAGGTGCCGGTTGAAATCTCGAATGTTCGCCCCGCACCCGGCCAGATTGCCTTGAAAGCACCGCGCCGTGCGAAGCCGCCCAAGCATATCGCTGACTTCGACATGGCTGGCCGCCGCGAATTTCTGAAGGAACTGGGCTACCAGTCGTTCCGGGCATCCCAGCTGTCCAAGCACTATTTTGAGCGTCTGGTCACTGACCCCGCTGAGATGACTGACCTGCCGGCTAAGGACCGCGAGCAGATGGTTGCGCAGGCGATACCCCAGCTGCTGACCCCGGTCCGTACCCTCGAAGCTGACGGCGGCGACACCCTGAAGGTTGTGCACCGCCTCTTTGACGGTGCGCTCATTGAGTCCGTCATCATGCGCTATGACAACCGCGTGACCATGTGCATCTCTTCGCAGGCTGGCTGCGGTATGAACTGCCCCTTCTGTGCGACCGGTCAGCAGGGTTTGACCCGTAACCTGTCCACCGCAGAAATCGTGGAGCAGGTCGTTGCCGGTGCCCGCTACCTGAAGCAGATGAAGGGCCTGGAAGAAGCAGAGGGCGGTTCTGAGGATACTCGTCCGCTGCGTGTTTCCAATATTGTCTTCATGGGTATGGGCGAGGCGCTCGCTAACTACAAGGCAACCATGGGCGCTGTGCACCGCCTGATTGACCCTTCGCCCGAGGGCCTCGGTATTTCTGCTCGTGGCCTGACCATGTCGACCGTGGGCCTGGTGCCGGGTATTCGTAAGTTCGAGATGGAGAAGCTACCCATTACTTTGGCGCTGTCTCTGCACGCTCCGGACGATGAGCTACGTGATGAGCTCATCCCGATTAACCAGCGTTGGAAGGTCGACGAGACTCTGGACGCTGCGTACGACTACTACCGTACGACCGGTCGTCGCGTCTCCATTGAGTACGCGCTGATTCGCGATATTAACGATCAGGGCTGGCGTGCGGATCTGCTCGGTAAGAAGCTGGCTCAGCGCGGCCGCGGTTGGGTGCACGTGAACCCGATTCCGCTGAACCCGACCCCGGGCTCGAAGTGGACGGCATCGCGTAAGGGCGTTGAACAGAACTTTGTGGAGCGTCTGCGTGCCCACGGTATTCCGACGACTATTCGTGATACTCGCGGTTCCGATATTGACGGCGCATGCGGTCAGCTTGCCGCTAAGGAAGACTAAGCAACTGAGCTTTGACCGATAGACGGTGCCCCTTTCCCGCGGAAGGAAGTCCTTAAGACTTTCCGGAACGTGGGGGAGGGGCTTCTTCCTTTTAAACCTTAAGTGCCTGATGTCATAAAAATCACGGTTGTTTTTCCCCGATCTTTGCCGTACAGTTAACAGTTGGTTGTTTGTGCCAGTGTTAAGTGCGCCTTAAAACGCCCTAGCACCTCACCGCGGTGAGCTCACAAACAGAAGATACATTTGCCCGCCGCACCTGCGACGGGCACCGACGTTAGCGGAGGATATGGCTAAGAAAGACGGCGTCATCGAGATTGAAGGCTCTGTGGTTGAAGCTCTGCCCAACGCGATGTTCCGTGTTGAGCTGGATAACGGCCACAAGGTTCTCGCACACATCTCGGGCAAGATGCGTCAGCACTACATTCGCATCCTGCCTGAGGACCGAGTAGTAGTGGAACTGAGCCCCTACGACCTTTCCCGAGGTCGTATCGTCTACCGTTACAAGTAAACCCGAGATAAACGTCGCCCCTGGCGGCGTTTAAATCGTGTTCAAAGGGATAACGCAGTTCCCCAACGTAAGTGAGGGAACCTCTTATCTCGCCAGTAATCAAGTTGCAATCAAAAGGAATGCGATGAAGGTCAAGCCGAGCGTTAAGCCGATCTGCGATAAGTGCAAGGTGATCCGCCGTCACGGTGTGGTCATGGTGATCTGCGAAAACCCGCGCCACAAGCAGCGCCAGGGCTAATCCCTAGCAGCTGACTTCATAACCGCCCCAACAGAGGGTGGAATTGTCATAGGCACCGCTCCGAAGCAACGCCCACGAGGCGCCTTCGGATACCTCCGGACTCAGAGGCCGGGGACCGGGCAAGAATAACCCGGGCAGTGATGCTATAGACCTCTGGAAAACAACAAGGAGAAGCCAGTATGGCACGTCTCGCTGGAGTTGATATTCCCCGCGAAAAGCGCGTGGAAGTTGCTCTCACTTACATCTACGGCGTGGGCAAGACCCGTGCACACGAAACCCTCGCTGCTACCGGCGTCAACCCTGACACCCGCGTCAAGGACCTGACCGACCAGGAGCTCGTGGCACTTCGTGACTTCATCGAAGGCAACTACAAGGTTGAAGGTGATCTTCGCCGCGAGGTTGCAGCTGACATCCGCCGTAAGGTTGAAATCGGTTCTTACCAGGGCCTGCGCCACCGCCGCGGCCTGCCGGTTCACGGTCAGCGCACCAAGACTAACGCACGTACCCGTAAGGGTCCGAAGCGTACCGTCGCAGGTAAGAAGAAGTAAGCAACGTTGCTCTGTTGGATATCCCTATCCGACCAACGTATTAGAAAACCTTTGTAGGAGAATCAAAAATGCCTCCCAAGACTCGCGCTGCGGCAGCTCGTAAGACCAACCGCCGCAAGGTTAGCAAGAACATCGTTGCTGGTCAGGCTCACATCAAGTCGACCTTCAACAACACCATCGTCTCCATCACCGATCCCACCGGTGCAGTGATCTCCTGGTCCTCCGCTGGCGACATGGGCTTCAAGGGCTCCCGTAAGTCCACCCCCTACGCCGCACAGCTGGCTGCTGAGGCTGCTGCAAACCGCGCCAAGGAGCACGGCGTCCGCAAGGTTGACGTGTTCGTCAAGGGCCCCGGTTCCGGTCGCGAAACCGCAATCCGCTCCCTGCAGGCTGCAGGCCTCGAGGTCGGTTCGATCCAGGACGTTACCCCCGTTGCACACAACGGTTGCCGTCCCCCGAAGCGCCGCCGCGTCTAATTAGGTCTCGACCTAATCCCTCGACGGGTACACTCCGCACGGAGCTGTACCCGGAGAGTACAGACACCCGTCTGCTTCCTAAGATATGTTTTCCCCAACCTGTGGGCTCATATAGCGGAGCTCACCGAAAGGAAACAAAGTGCTTATTGCACAGCGCCCCACTCTGACTGAAGAGGTCGTAGCGCCCAACCGCTCGCGCTTCACCATCGAGCCTCTGGAGCCCGGTTTCGGCTACACCATGGGTAACTCCCTCCGCCGTACTCTGCTGTCCTCCATCCCCGGCGCCGCTGTTACCAGCGTCCGCATTGATGGTGTACTGCACGAGTTCAGCACCGTTCCCGGCGTGACCGAGGACGTCACTGAGATCATCTTGAACATCAAGAAGCTCTCCATCTCTTCTGAGAACGACGAGCCCGTCGTGGCCTACCTGCGCAAGCAGGGCGAAGGTGAACTGACCGCAGGCGACATCGAGGTTCCCGCTGGCGTGGAGATCCACAACCCGGAACTGCACCTGGCAACCCTGAACGCCTCGGCAAACTTCAACGCTGAGCTGGTTATTGAGCGCGGTCGCGGCTACGTGACTGCAGCTCAGAACAAGGCCGGCGATGGCGAGATCGGCCGTATTCCGGTTGACTCCATCTACTCCCCGGTTCTGAAGGTTACCTTCAGCGTGAACGCGACCCGTGTTGAGCAGCGCACCGACTTCGACAGCCTGACCCTGGACGTCGAAACCAAGGAAGCCATCGCACCGCGTGACGCCGTTGCTTCTGCAGGCAGCACCCTGGTCGAGCTCTTCGGCCTGGCACGTGAGCTGAACATTGCAGCTGAGGGCATCGAAGTTGGCCCGTCGCCCGCCGACGAGTCCATGGCAGCTGATCTGGCACTGGCAATTGAGGAACTGAACATGTCCGTTCGCTCCTACAACTGCCTCAAGCGCGAGGGCATCCACACCGTGGGTGAGCTCGTGACCCGCAGTGAAGCTGACCTGATGGACATCCGTAACTTCGGTGCTAAGTCCATTGACGAGGTCAAGGCAAAGCTCCTCGAGCTCGGCCTGTCCCTGAAGGACTCCCCTCCCGGTTTCGAGCCTGCTGCACGCCCGCTTGATGACGAAGACGGTTCCGGCGAATAATTTCGGCCGAATAGTTCACCCGGTTCCACCGGGATCAGTCAAACTTGATTCCCTAAGAGGCTCCGCTGCTGGGGCGTTAGGGAACGCAACTATGGAGATTTAACTATGCCTACTCCCACTAAGGGTCCCCGCCTCGGCGGTTCCCCGACCCACGAGCGCCACATGCTCAATAACCTGTCGGCGCAGCTGTTCCAGCACAAGCGCATCACCACCACCCTGACCAAGGCAAAGCGCCTGCGTCCGGTGGCAGAGCGCTTCATCACCTTCGGTAAGAAGGGCGACCTGGCTGCTCGCCGTCGCGTGCTGCGTTCCATCACCGACAAGTCCGTCGTGCACGAGCTCTTCACCGTTATTGCTCCGGCAATGGCAGAGCGCCCCGGTGGTTACACCCGCATCATCAAGATCGGTAACCGCAAGGGTGACAACGCTCCCATGGCTGTCATCGAGCTCGTCATGGAGCCCGTTGCAACCAAGGGTACAGTTGCTGAGGCAACCAAGGTTGCTGAGAAGGCAGCTGAGGCTCCCAAGGCTGAAGCAGCTGAGGGCCTGCCCGCAGGTTCCCACGCACCCCTGGAGTCCGGCGAGGCTCCCGAGGGCTTCGAGGTTAAGGGTAACGCCGATTCCATGAAGTACCACGTGCCCGGTTCCCGCTGGTACACCAGCACCAAGGCTGAAATCTGGTTCGACTCCGCTGAGTCGGCAGAGGCTGCAGGTTACGCCCCCGCAGGTGGCGCAGCAGCACAGAAGGTTTCCGAGTAATACGGATCCCAGCTGATTTAGGCTAAGCCTAAAATATGTCAATCCGCCGTCCACTATTGTGGGCGGCGGATTGGCGTATCTGCATACTTTAAGATGAAGCTGTTCCTGAGGTCCCCTCAATCTTCAAGAACCTGCCAACGTTTTCGTACACTATCACCGCTGAAAGGCACACCAATGCAGAATGCTACTGCTTTAGAGAATCACGAAGAGCAGCTCTTCATTGCTACGCACCGCGTGCGAATTGATTGCGCCTACGATGGTTCCCTTTTCAGCGGATGGGCCGCCCAGCCGAACCTTGTTACGGTGCAGGGAGTCATTGAGAACGCCTTTGAACTGATTTTGCGTGCACCTCACCGCGTGGTGGTCGCGGGCCGAACCGATGCCGGTGTGCATGCGGAAGCCCAGACTCTGCATTGCGATTTGAGTGATGAGGATTGGGTGCGCCTGCAGGGTCGAACGGGGGAGGATGACCCGACGGCGGCCCTGGGTCGCCGCCTCACCGGTGCGCTGCAACGCTGCCTCTACGATGCGGAAGAGCAGTTGAACTTGCCGAAGAACGTCCGCGGTATTCTGCAGGGCGCTATTCAGATTCACCGGGTTGCTGAGGTTCCCTTCGATTTTGATGCGCGCTTCTCCGCTACCGGTCGCCGCTACGTTTATCGCATTGCAGATGGGGCGGCAGACGGTCTTAACCCTCTGCGCCGCACCTACACCTGGGCAGTACCGGAGCATCTGGATTGCGCTGATCTCAACGAATCGGCACAGCAGCTACTCGGTCTGCGCGATTTCCTCTCCTTCTGTAAACCGCGTGAAGGCGCGACCACGATACGTGAACTGCGAGAGCTTAGCTTCACTCGCACAGAGGGCGGTCTTATTGAAGTGCGCGTGGTGGCTGATGCGTTCTGCCATCACATGGTGCGTTCGCTTGTGGGCGCGCTGGTGCTCTATGGTACGGGCAAACGTGACGCCGCCTGGTTGCGTGAGCGGATCAAGAGCCCGGGACGCGAGGCTTCGCTGACTCTGGCGCCTCCGCATGCGCTCGCTCTGGCTGAGATTTACTACCCTGCGCCGGAGTTGTATGGAGAGCAAGCTGAGCGTGCTCGAGCAAAGCGTGAAGACCACGAGGCGCAGAGTGCTTAATGCCCGGTGCATATTGAGCTGTGTATATTGAGCTCTGTATATTGAGCCCAGTCACATGCTGAAAGCGGTGAGGGGCTCAACGGGGGAGTGCAACCGTCGAGGGTGAATTACACGGATGGAATTTAAAATGTGTTTAAGGCAAAAAAGCCCTATTTTTAAGGCTTTGGCGGTGGATTAAGCACTCAACGTCCTGTATAGTCTTGATATGTTGTGCGTGTTCTACCCGAGCGCGCTCTAAATCGCTGTCTAGTTGCAGGACGTTAAGGCGGTATAGAGTACGGGCAGAACGGGCGGCAGCTCGGTCCTCACCCGGGTGTTCGTCATGCACGTAAGTAAAAGGCGCGATACCCAACTAAGCGCCGTATGTACATTTCGAGACAAAGGCCAATATTTTGCGCACTTATACTCCCAAGCCCGGCGAAGTCGAGCGCCAGTGGCACGTCATTGACGCCACCGACGTTGTTCTCGGCCGCCTCGCAAGCCAGACCGCTATCCTGCTGCGCGGTAAGCACAAGCCGACTTTTGCTCCCCACGTTGACACCGGTGACTTCGTTATCATCGTGAACGCTGAGAAGGTCGCCCTGACCGGTGCAAAGCTCGAGCAGAAGCGTGCATACCGCCACTCGGGTTACCCCGGCGGTCTGAAGTCCGTGAACTACGCAGAGCTACTTGAGACCAACCCCGTTCGCGCGGTTGAGAAGGCTGTTAAGGGCATGCTGCCCAAGAACAAGCTTGCTGCACAGCAGCTCAAGAAGCTGAAGGTCTACGCTGGCCCCGAGCACCCGCACGCGGCACAGCAGCCCAAGACCTACGAATTCAACCAGGTCGCCCAGTAATTCGGGCCTACGAAGAAACAATAGGAGAAATCGTGGCTCAGAACGAAGAGCAGATCGTAGTCGAGGAAGAGCTGACCAGCTACACCTCGGAGTCCGCTGCCCCCGCAGCGGCTAAGGCAGCACGTCCGGCACTGACCGTTGCAGGCGCAGCAGTTGGTCGCCGCAAGGAAGCAGTGGCACGCGTTCGCGTTGTGCCCGGTTCCGGCAACTGGACCATCAACGGTCGTAGCCTGGAAGACTACTTCCCCAACAAGCTGCACCAGCAGGACGTCAACCAGCCCTTCAAGCTCCTGGAGCTCGAGGGTGCATACGACGTCATCGCACGCATCAACGGTGGTGGCCCCTCCGGTCAGGCAGGTGCTCTGCGCCTGGGTATCGCTCGTGCACTGAACGAGATCGACCGCGAGAACAACCGCCCCGCACTGAAGAAGGCTGGCTACCTGACCCGTGACGCACGCGTCATCGAGCGTAAGAAGGCTGGTCTTAAGAAGGCACGCAAGGCTTCGCAGTTCTCCAAGCGTTAATCGCTGGTTTTTACGAAGCACTACGCCCCGCCTCTCCCGTTGGGAGAGTCGGGGCGTTTTGTGTACCTACCGGTCTTAAACGTTAAGGGTGCTTGTAACTGTTACGTTTGTTCATAGAAGAGCGCCCCGGTAGAGTTAAAGAGTCAAAGCAGACAGGAAGAAAAGAGTACTCATGGCAGAGCAGAATCCCTCCACCAAGCCCGAAGAGCAGGCAGTGGAGGCTCCTCAGACTGAAGCCCACCAGCACACCGCTGAAGGCGTACACGCACACACCGGTTCTGAGAAGAAACAAGCCATCAAGGAAGCCCTGAAGCCCCAGGCACGCCGCACCTCCGTTGTTGAGGATTACTCGGCAGAGCTGGACGAAATGGCTTCCCTCACCCGCGCCCTCGGCAAGGACAAGAAGGACGACGAAACCTCTCAGGCTTGGAAGAAGGGTTACCCCTACGACACCAAGCTCAGCCGTAAGGCATACGAGAAGGAAAAGCGTGCCCTGCAGATTGAGCTGCTGAAGCTGCAGCTCTGGGCTAAGTCTACCGGTCAGAAGATTCTCATTATCTTCGAAGGCCGTGACGCAGCAGGTAAGGGTGGCTCCATTAAGCGCTTCACCGAGCACCTGAACCCCCGTGGCGCTCGCGTTGTTGCGCTGGAGAAGCCGACCGACATCGAGCAGACCCAGTGGTACTTCCAGCGTTACATCAAGCATCTGCCCTCTGGCGGCGAAATCGTTCTGATGGACCGCTCCTGGTACAACCGTGCCGGTGTTGAGCGCGTTATGGGTTACTGCACCCAGGCACAGTACTTCGAGTTCATGCGCGAAGTTCCGGACCTGGAGCGTATGCTGGTGAACTCCGGTATCCACATCATCAAGTTCTGGTTCTCCGTCACCCGCGAAGAGCAGCTCGCACGCTTCACCTCCCGCCGTACCGACCCGGTTCGTCAGTGGAAGCTTTCCCCCACCGACCTGGCCTCCCTGGACAAGTGGGACGACTACACTGCGGCGAAGGAAGCAATGTTCTTCTACACCCACACCGGTGACGCTCCCTGGACCGTTATCAAGTCCAACGACAAGAAGCGCGCACGCCTGGAAGCAATGCGTTACGTGCTCACCCAGTTCGACTACCCCGCCAAGGATGAGGCAGTCGTGGGCGAGCTCGACTCGCTGATCGTCCGCTCCGCATCCGACGTCTTCGAGGATGAGTCCGGCGACTCTCCCGACGGCTTCCCTGTCGTCAAGTAAGCGTCGATAGATAGGGGAGAGTAAAACTCAACCCTGCGGCGATATAACCGCCAAATAGCTTGCACTATGAAGGTGCCTGTCTCTCTTTTCTCCGTTTGGAATTGAGAGCAGGCACCTTTGCGCGTCTGCAGAAATATTAGCTATGAAGCAGATATATAGCCGCTGAAAATCACTTTCTGATTATGAAGAATTTACGGTGTATGCGCCTAAGCAGAGTTACGCACAACGTAAAATAAAAGGGTGACTGAACGACTTTTTGGAACCGACGGCGTACGCGGTCTGGCAAACGATGTAATTACTCCCGCCCTGGCTATGGAGCTCGCGCAGGCGGCTTCTATTGTTCTGGGCTTTGACACGGTAGAAGAGGGTGTACGCCCCCGTGCCGTGATCGCAAATGACTCCCGATCCTCTGCAGACTTCATTGTCTCTGCAATGAAGGCTGGCTTTGCTAGCGCAGGTGTTGACGTGCTGGATGCCGGTATCGTCCCCACCCCTGCGGCAGCTTACCTGGTGGCGCACACCGGTGCTGATTTCGGCGTGATGATTTCTGCATCGCACAACCCCGCAGCGGACAACGGTATTAAGTTCCTGGCTCGCGGCGGCCAGAAGCTGGAAGACTCCGTTGAGGACGCTATTGAGCGCGTCTACCGCGAGAAGTCCTTCCGCTACCCGACCGGTGGTGCTGTGGGTACCGTCAAGCCCCTGGAGGACGGTACCGAGGCTTACGTGAAGCACCTAGTCTCCACCCTTCCCGAAGGCAAGCCCTTTGCCGGCATGAAGATTGTTCTGGACTGCGCAAACGGTGCAGCCTACGCGGCATCCCCGGCAACCTTCGAGGCGCTGGGCGCAGAGGTCATTGCACTGGCTGTAGAGCCCAACGGCACCAACATCAATGACGGTGTGGGCTCCACCCACCCGGAGAAGTTGCAGGCAGCTGTGGTTGAGCACGGCGCGGACCTCGGTATCGCCCACGACGGCGACTCCGACCGCTGCCAGGCAGTTGACGAAAAGGGTAACCTGGTAGACGGCGACCAGATCATGGCTATCCTGGCTGTTGCGGCTAAGCGCGAAGGTAAGCTCGCAAAGGATACTCTCGTCGCGACCGTGATGAGTAGCCTGGGCCTGGAGCTGTACCTGCGCGAGCACGGTATTACCCTCGGCCGTACCGCTGTGGGCGACCGCTACGTCCTCGAGTCTATGCGCGAGCACGGCTACAACCTGGGTGGCGAGCAGTCCGGCCACGTCATCATGAGCGACTACGCAACCACCGGTGACGGCGTTCTGACCGGCATCCAGCTGGCTGCAGAGGTGGCTCGTAGCGGTCAGACCCTCTCCGAGCTGGCATCGCGCATGCAGCCCACCCCGCAGCGTCTGATCAACGTCAAGGGCGTTGACCGTGCCGCTGTGAAGACCAACGAGGCGCTCGCTGCTGCTGTCAGCGAGGCTGAAGGCGTACTGGGTGCCAGCGGCCGCGTGCTGCTGCGTGCATCCGGCACCGAGCCTCTGGTTCGCGTGATGGTTGAAGCTGCAACCCAGGAGCAGGCTGATGAGGTTGCTCAGCAGCTGGCTGACGTTGTGGCTAAGGAACTGGCACTCTAAACGTATTCTTCCCTAGCGGAGGAACGATAAAGGGCTGGGAAGGTGTAGAGACACCTTCCCAGCCCTTCTACGTTATCTGGAACGGGTGCAGGGGAAGTGGATGCGGAAAACCCCCGCATCCACAGGGGATGCGGGGGTTTGAAAGTTAGCGGTAGAGAGCAGAGAAATTACTTCTTTGCCAGAGCGTCGCGGATCTCCTTCAGGAGTGCAATCTCGGTCTCTTCCTCTTCTTCCTCTTCCTCAGCCTTGTTCTTTGCAGCCAGCTCGGTCAGCTTCTGAACGGGCACAACAACTGCGAAGTACACAGCAACTGCGATTAGGATGAAGTTGACAACAGCGGTCAGGAACACGCCAACCTTGATCTGGTCGAAGACCAGGAATTCATCGAAGTTGGGGGACTTAACCAGCATCGAGATAGCCGGCATCAGGACGGACTGGACAAGTGCGTTCACCACAGCGGTGAAGGCGGTACCCATGATCAGACCAACTGCGAGGTCGATGACGTTACCGCGGATCAGAAAATCTTTAAAACCCTTAAGCATGAGATATAGAATAGCGCCTTTTAGGTGTTCAAAAAGCAGTATCTTGAGAAAATTTTCGTTGTAAAGCATGTGTTTTTCTTCACAGCAGTTCTATGGTGCCCAATACTTAAGGTCTAGGTCACATAAAGCATGAGTAAGAATCTCTGAAACCTGCGAAAAACCGCGGATTTACGGGGTGTGTACGCGAAAAAATATGCATCTGCTGTGCCTATTTATTTCTGGTGCGGAACCTAGAAATACGATACGCATCACCACCTGACGCATCGGGCAAAGCCCAAAGATTAGCTCAGAGCCTAGCTAGCACTTGCGTAATCGGGTGCCGCACCCGTACCGATAAACTCCTCAAAAGTCTTCGCACCCGAAGACACATACTCCTGAGCAATCTGCACACCCACATAACGGTAATGCCACGGCTCAAAACGATAACCAGTCACCGACTGACGACCATCAGGGAAGCGCAAAATATATCCGTAACGCGGAGCATTCTTCGCCAACCACTGACCAGCCAGCGTATCGCGGTAACACTCCTCCAAACGGCAACCCTCAGGAGAAGCAAAATCAATCGCCAAACCCGTCTGATGCTCCGAATAGCCGGGACGCGCCGACAACTGGTCCGCCACCTTCTGACCGTTCACCGAAACCCAATACTGATAAGTCTGCTGCTGCACCGCATACGAACGATACGCGCTAGAAACAAGCAGAGTCACGCCATCGGTAGCGGCCGCATCAATCATCGTATCCGCCGCCTTCGCCGCCTCAGCACGCAATTGATGACCGTAGAACTCCACCAGGTCACTCGGCTCCCAATCCTGCTGCGCAAAGGGGCGCATCTTATTCACGAGGCAACGCAATGAATCCGGCTGCGACTCAACACTGGGCTGAGCAAGAGCCAGAGGGGAAGAAGACGCGCTCGCAGAAGCCGAAGCACTCGCAGAAGCACTGGTAGCAGAAGTAGCAGGGGAGGGCGCGGCGGAAGAAATCACCGCAGTGGAAGAAGCACTAGAAGAAGCCGCCGCAGACTCAGAAGCAGAAGCGCTTGCAGCAGAAGATGAAGAAGACGCACCCCTGTCCTGCGAACCACAAGCCGCCAATAGCGCAGTGCCACCAACGCCCAAAGCGGCACCCAAGAGAGTGCGGCGGTTCACCACAGAACTATCAAAAGACTCCTGAGCGGTAGACGTACGGTGCAGAGACTTCACAATAACTCCTCATCACGGTGTAGGTTCATACAAAAGTAGGTGCATACAAAAAGCGCCGGAGACCTAAAACCCACCCCGAAAGAGAGTGGAGCCTCCGGCGCCTTCTACTAGAATGCACCACAAACGCGCTACACGGGCGGCTGAAAGCCGCACATGAACAATAAAAACCTAAAAGCCTCTAATTCTTACGCAGAAGAACCTGCTCCACGGTATGCTCGGGACCCTTCTGCAGAATCAAATGCGCACGAGCACGAGTCGGCAAAACATTCTGCAGCAGATTCGGCTCATTCACACTCTTCCAAATGCCGGTCGCCACCTCAACCGCCTGTTCATCGCTCAGCTCCGCATAACGCTTGAAATACGACTCCGGATTCGCAAAAGCCGAAGAACGCAGAGTCAAGAAACGATTCACATACCAGTGCTCAATATCCTCAGTGCGGGCATCCACATAAATGGAGAAATCAAAGAAATCGCTCAGCGTCAGATCAGAAGTCTCCGGACCCTCAGCCTGAGAAGGGGCCAAAACATTCAAACCCTCAAGAATCAGCACATCCGGTGCGGTGACCTCAATATGCTCATCCGGCATGATGTCGTAATACAGGTGCGAATACTTCGGCGCCACCACACGCTCGGCACCGGACTTCACCTGTGACACAAAATTCAGCAGAGCACGGCGATTATAAGACTCCGGGAAACCCTTACGGTGCATAATGCCGCGACGCTGAAGCTCCGCGTTCGGGTACAAGAAACCATCCGTCGTCACCAGCTGAACATTAGGAGTAGACGGCCAACGACTCAAAAGAGCCTGCAGAATACGCGCCGTCGTCGACTTGCCCACCGCAACAGAACCCGCCACACCAATAATGAACGGCACGCGGCGCTGAGACACGTGCAGAAAATCATTCGTCATATGGTTCAACGAAGAAGCAGCAGTCACATACAGATTCAGAAGACGAGAAACCGGCAGATAAATACGCTGCACCTCTTCAAGGTCGACAGTTTCACCCAGGCCTCGAAGAGACTCAATTTCCTCAGCGCTGAGGGGAACAGCAATCTCATCGGCTAGGTGCGACCAACGGGAACGGTCAAGATGCATGAAGCGGTCATCGCCAGAAATATACGGTGCGGTGCTCATTTATCTAAGTGTACGAACTTTCAGCCCGCGGGGAAAATACCCGCCCTCACGGTTTGTTTCAAGAAATAAATGTATGAGAAGAAAGAGCAAAAATCGAAAAAGGCAGAAAAAGCCACAGTGAACGTGACGCATAACGGTATTTCACCGTGCGCATATTCGGATACTTGTGGGATAAACTTATAGCATGTGTGGAATCGTAGGATATGTAGGTCTGGACACTGCTCCGGACGGTAACAAGTTTGACCACAACGCATACGATGTGGTCCTCGAAGGTCTGCGCCGCCAGGAATACCGCGGCTACGACTCTGCCGGCGTGGCACTGGTGTGCCCCGACGGTATCGAATTCCGTAAGAAGGCAGGTAAGCTCCTGAACCTCGAGAACGAGGTTAAGGAACACCCCTTGCCGAAATCCCAGATTGGTATCGGTCACACCCGTTGGGCAACCCACGGTGGACCCACCGACGTCAACGCTCACCCCCACGTTGTCGACAACGGCCGCCTCGCCGTCGTCCACAACGGTATTATCGAAAACTTTGCAGAACTGCGTGCTGAGCTGCTCGCCGAAGGCGTGGAGTTCACCTCTCAGACTGACACCGAGGTAGCCGCCGCAACTATCGCAAGCATCTACAACAAGCTTGGTACCGGCGACCTCACCGAGGCCGTGCGCATCGCCTCCAACCGCCTCGAGGGTGCCTTCACCATCCTGGCTATCCACGCCGACCACCCGGACCGCGTTGTGGCAACCCGCCGCAACTCCCCGCTGGTCATCGGCCTGGGTGAGAACGAGAACTTCCTCGGCTCGGACGTCTCCGCGTTCATTGACTACACCAAGGAAGCCGTCGAGATGGGTCAGGACCAGATCGTGACCATCACCGCAACCGACTACTCGATTATCGACTTCGAGGGCAACCCCGCAGAGGGCAAGCCCTTCCACATTGAGTGGGACGCAGCCGCAGCCGAAAAGGGCGGCTTCAACTCCTTCATGGAGAAGGAAATCCACGAGCAGCCCACCGCCGTTGAGCAGACCCTCATGGGCCGTCTCGACGAGAACGGGAACCTGACCCTCGACGAGCTGAACATTGACGACTCGGTGCTGCGCTCGATTGACAAGATCATCGTGGTTGCTTGCGGTACCGCCGCATACGCGGGCCAGGTGGCACGCTACGCCATCGAACACTGGTGCCGTATCCCCACCGAGGTTGAGCTTGCCCACGAGTTCCGCTACCGCGACCCGATTGTGAACGAGAAGACCCTGATTGTGGCCCTCTCGCAGTCCGGTGAAACCATGGACACCCTGATGGCAGTGCGCCACGCACGCGAACAGGGTGCAAAGGTTATCTCCATCTGCAACACCCACGGCTCGACTCTGCCCCGCGAATCCGACGCTGCGCTGTACACCCACGCAGGCCCCGAAATCGCAGTGGCATCCACCAAGGCATTCCTGGCACAGATCACCGCAGCATACCTGCTCGGCCTGTACCTGGCACAGCTGCGCGGCAACAAGTACAAGGACGAAATCGCTTCGATTCTCGCCGAGCTGCAGAACATGCCCGCAAAGATTCAGAAGGTCATCGACAACGACGCCCAGGTCAAGGAATTGGGCGTCGAAATGAAGGATGCCTCCTCCGTGATCTTCCTCGGCCGCCACGTGGGCTTCCCCGTCGCAATGGAAGGCGCACTCAAGCTCAAGGAAATCACCTACATCCACGCTGAAGGCTTCGCCGCAGGCGAGCTCAAGCACGGCCCCATCGCACTGATCGATGAAGGCCAGCCGGTCATCGTAGTGGTTCCCTCCGCAAACGGTCGCGACTCCCTGCATGGCAAGGTCGTCTCCAACATCCAGGAAGTGCGCGCTCGCGGCGCCTTCACCATCGTCATCGCCGAGGAAGGCGACGAGGCCGTCAAGCCCTACGCAGACCGCCTCATCACCGTCCCGGCATGCCCCTCGCTGCTGCAGCCCCTGCTGGCAACCGTGCCCCTGCAGATCTTCGCATGCGCACTGGCAGAAGCTAAGGGCCTGGACGTTGACCAGCCGCGTAACCTCGCAAAGTCCGTGACCGTGGAGTAATTCTCTGGAGTAATCCTCGGAAATCGCCTGAGCGATAACGAAAGGGCGGTGGTTGAGTTCTTAGAGAACTCAACCACCCCCCTTGTCGTTTAACCGGGCGGTTACTCGTGGATTAACCGACAAAAATAGACGCTGTGAAACAGGTATCAACCAGGCGTCATATTTGACGCTATCCCACCTAAAAGAAGCGAATCTCGCTAGACTTAAAACAAGAGAAACCGCAAACAGGACGCGGTCACCACCCCTAACGTAAAAGGTGCAGCTCATGATTATGGGAATCGGCGTAGATACCGTCAACATTGAACGATTCGAACGAATCGTCACCGAAACACCCGCCTTCGTCCGCCGCGTCTTCACCCCCAACGAACGCACCCGAAACGTACGCTCCCAAGCCGTACGATTTGCCGCCAAAGAAGCCGTCGCAAAAGTACTCGGAGCACCCGCCGGACTCAACTGGCAAGACTGCGAAGTCGCTACTGCCGAAAGCGGCCAGCCCTACCTCATCATTCAGGGCACCATCGCCCGCCGAGCCAAAGAACTCGGCATCAATCGCATCCACCTCTCGCTGACCCACGACGAGCCCATGGCCATCGCCATCGCAACCGCCGAATACCTCAGCGACGCAGAACTGGCGCACCTGCAAAAGTTCAACCCCGAAAGCTACCGACTCAGCGTCATCGCCGGTGACGATACCACCGACGAAAACTAACGTCACGACAAAAACTAACGTCACGACGAAAACTAACGCAGAGCCACATCAACACCACAACCGGTGACCCCCTAAGGCCCGCACGGTGCCACCCAAGGAGACTGCAATGAAGCTCATCTACACTGCTTCCCAGGTACGCGAAGCAGAAAAGCCCTACATTGAAGCCGCCGACTACGACGGCTACCTCATGCAACGCGCCGCAGACGCCGTCGCAGCCGAAGCGCAGGAACTGCTCCACGGCAAAGACACAGCAAAAATCCTGCTGCTCATCGGCCCGGGCAACAATGGCGCAGACACCATCTACGCCGGCGCCCGCCTCAGTGCCAAGGGACACCGCGTTGATGCAGTCATCTTTGACCCCAGCGAAAAGAACCTCGAGCTCATCGCCCGCGAAGGTGGTGAAGGCACCCGCGTGCTCGACCCCGAACACACCCTCGAACACCTTGCCGGCTACGACCTGACCATCGACGGCATCCTGGGCACCGGATCCAGCGGCGCCGTACGCGGTAGCGCCGGCGAATACCTGGGCGTACTCCGCGCCGCGCAGCTCGATGGCAAGCTCGGCGTACTCCGCGCCGCGCAGCTCGATGGCAAGCTCGGCGTAGTCCTCGCCGTCGACACCCCCTCCGGAGTCGACAACAACCGCGGAACCGTGCACGAACCCTCCCTGCACGCCGACCGCACCGTCACCTTCATCGGTCACAAGCTACCGGCAGGCACCAGTCACAGCATCCACTCCGGCGACATCAAACTCTACGACCTGGGCGTGCCCGAAGCCCTCGACGCCCACAAGCCCGCCCTGCGCGTTCTCGAACGCGAAGACTACCGCGAACTCATTGAAATCCCCGACGAACACTCCCACAAGTACACCCGCGGCGTACTCGGCATGCTCACCGGAAGCCTCGAATACCCCGGCGCAGCCCTCATGAGCGTGCGCGCAGCCCTCAACACCGGCGTTGGCATGGTTCGTTTTGGCGCCAACTCCCACGAGCTGCGCCAGCTCATGATCGCCCACAACCCCGAAACCGTCTACTTCAGCGGCGCCCCCGCCCTGCAGAGGGTCACCGTGTGGGCCGGCGGCTCCGGCTCCAGCTACGACTCGCTGGACAAGAACCGCTACCTGCTCCACTCGCCCGAACCCGCCATCCTTGACGCAGGTGCCTGCGACCTGGCGGCAGAATACATGGCAACCGGTAGGCACCTCGGACCCCACAAGATCCTCACCCCGCACGCGGCAGAACTCGAACGATTCCTGCGCATCGTACACGAGCTCGCCCCCGAAACCTGGAAGAAGCACCTGGGCGACGCCATCGTACCCAGCCGCAAGGACATTGACGCAGAGCCCTTCCGCTGGGTGCGTGCCGCCTCCGAACTCTCCGGCGCCACCGTCATGCTCAAGGGCGGTTACACGCTCATCGCGGCACCCAACGGCGCCACCTACAGCGTCGCCGGAGGAAGCCCCTGGCTCGCCACCGCAGGCAGCGGAGACACCCTCACCGGCATCTACGGCGCCCTGCTCGCCCAGACCGTAGCCGCCTTTGAAGCCCGCGGAGAAGCCCTGGAAGGTTGCACCTTCGCCTCCATCGGTGCGCTCGCAGTCTACCTGCACGGTGAAGCCGCACGCGCCAGCGCCACCGGAAGCGTCAAGGACGCGCTGCTGGGCCCCGCCCCGGCAACCCGCGTCGCGGAGATGCTCCCCGAAGTCATTGCGCGACTCATCGCCGAATAGGGCAGAAGCGCCCAGCACGCCGCCTCCACCTAACGCCCTCAAGAGACCCCTAGATCAAGAAATCCTAGAGCGTCTCTCAAAGGAACTAGGCAGAAGGCATAAAGAAGGGGCGTGAATCCACCGGAAATGGATTCACGCCCCTTCTGCGCATTTATATCAATAGATGATGCCAAGCTGCCTGTGCCGGAACAGCGTCTTCAAAACGGCATACATATCAGCGGGAGAAACCCCAACTCTTCTTAGTACGCGCCTTCCTTAGCGAAAACCGCACGGACAGTACGCAGAAGAATAATCAGGTCACCGGTAAGCGACCAGTTCTCAACATAGTAGAGATCCAAACGAACCGACTCTTCCCACGAAAGGTCACTACGGCCCGAAACCTGCCACAGACCGGTAATACCCGGCTTCACCAGCAGACGGCGGTACGCAATGTCCTCGTACTGCTCAACTTCCTCAACCAGCGGAGGACGCGGACCCACCAGCGACATATCGCCAATGAACACGTTCCACAGCTGAGGCAACTCATCAATCGAGTACTTACGGATGAACTTGCCAATGGGGGTAATACGCGGGTCGTCCTTCATCTTGAAGAGCACACCATTCCCCTCGTTCTGTGCCATGAGGCGCTTCTTAACCTCTTCGGCGTCAGTACGCATCGAACGGAACTTCACCATCTTGAACATTTCACCGTTCAGACCCACACGGTTCTGCAAGAAGAAGACCGGACCGCCATCACGCTTGACCAGCAGTGCCACCACCAGGAACAGCGGAGACAACAGAATCAAACCCAGACCCGAAGACACAACATCCATAGCGCGCTTGAAGAACGCCGACAGACCGGTAATACGCGGAGTCGACACGTGCACCAGCGGCAGACCATTCAGCGGCTGCATGTGCATACGCGGACCAGCAATATCGGTCGTTGCAGGAGCCATAATCAACGAAATATGCGCGTCAGCAAGCTTCCAACCCAGCAGGCGAACCTGATCCGGGCTCAAGTGGTGACCGTTCGTCACAGCAACCATGTGAATATCGTTCTCGCGGATGGCTTCCATAATGTCAGCCGGAGAAGTGCTATAACCAAGCACCGGAATCGGCGCGCCAGCAACAGTAGTACCGGGAGTAAAACCGGGCAGGTAGAACGCTGCGGGGGACAGGCCGGAAGCAACCACATCCTTCAGGTTCTTGTACAGGTGCTGACCGGTCGTCACATCAGAAATAATCATGACGCGAGTCAACGCGCGACCGCGAGTACGCGAACGCACCAGACCCTGACGAATCAGCCAACGCTCAACGAGCAGAAGGAACAGACCCAGCGGGTAAGCAATCAGCAGGTACATGCGGGTGACGTCAACCTTAAGGAAGAACGCCACAATAATCAGCAGGCAGAAGAAATAGGTGCTACCGCGAGTAATGAGGCGGTACTCCTCGTTGCCGAAACCCATGATGCGCAGGCTACGGGAGCCGTTCACCTGGAGGATAAACCACCAGCCGATGACCATGCCGACACCCAGGAAGATGTAATCAATAGCGGGAATACGGCCATCCAGGGCGTTAATAGGCCAAACGTTCACGTAGGGCAGGTCAGCATTCTCCCACCCGAAACGAATCAGATGCGCAGCGACGACCGCAATAACAATGGCGAGAAGGTCGCCACAATAAAGGGCGCGCTGAACCTTGGGATGCCAGCTTCGCTTGACGACGAAGTCTGACCCCCACATTTTTTTAAGACGATCTTGTACTTTCAACGGTGTAATCTTCCCCGGAAATTTGTCCTGTGTCGTGGACTGAGAGCGGCGAATAGGCACATTTACCCCTAATTATCGGTGAATAGGGAATCGTGTCCTAGTCATTGTTATGAATGAATGAGTGAACCAATAATCTCGCTGAGTGAATAGTGGCAGAGACTACGGTAAAGGCGCTGGTAAGGCGCCTAATGGAGCGTTAGATGAGCGCACAGCGCGCATAAACGTGTTCCGTAAACTATTCTACGGGGTCGGGGGGTCTTCAGTCTCGAAGAATGAAGAGGCAAAGTTACTCCGGTGTGATGAAATCAATCACAGAAAAAGAAGAAAAAAGGGCCTTCGAGAAGAATGCCTAGTGGAGCTAAGAAACCCCAAAACCATCAGCATGTTTCACGCACTTGCAGGAAAACAATAACCGACAGATAAAAGACAAACCCCGAAGACCCCCAAACCCTAAACACAGAGTGCAGAAGGGACATTAAGGATGCTCAAGCCCCGCACGATCCAAAATGAAATCAATCATCGGCTCATAACGACGCGGCGGAACATTATCGTCCATCGGCACACACACCGGCAGATCCCCCTGCTCAGCCGCCACAAACAGACCCGGATCATTACAATCCGCAATACCAATCGTCAGCAGCTTACAGGTTGAGGAAGCATAACCAGCCATACCGTGATCCGAAACCACCAGATCCGGAGTCACACCGCGCGCCTTCAACTGATCCAGTGCGATGCGCATCGGGCCAGGGAAATGCGTATGCTGCAGATTGCCGTACTGCTCAAACATCACGACATCCATAATCTGGCGGACGTCGCCGTCCAGGAAACGCTCGCCCTCCTCAATCTGAAGAACCTCAGCGCCGGCAGCCTTCGCCGCCGCAGCCATCACCGCATACATGGGGAACAGACCCGCCGGGTGACCGGTCGCAAACAGAATACGAGACCCCGCACGCACCGCCTCACCGAAGATGCGGGCGTACTCCTCCAGCGCGCTGATGCACTGCTCGGCACCAATAGTGTCCTGGCCGTGAGTATGCGAACGGTCCGGGTTCAGGCCCGCGCGGCGGACCATCACCTCAAACACCGAATCGTAATCCCACTCGCGGGTCCACTGCACACCAAACTCAAGGTGCTCATTACCATCCAGGAAACCCTGAATATGGTCCAGGTTATTCTCGCGGGGGGTCGCCACCTCACCGGTAATACGCACAGAATCCAGGTACGCGGCGAACTCATCGCGGCTCATGGAGAAAGACATTAAAACTCCTCACAACGTGAAAAATACATTACTGCGAGATACCCTGACGTACCTCGGCATAAGCTTCAAGGGTCTTACGCGCCGTCTGATCCCAACCCATCGTGCGGGCACGCGCCGCGGCGTTCGCACCCAACGAATGACGCAGATACGGGGCACGCACCAGACGCTCAATAGCCGCAGCCCAACGCTGCGGAGTACGAGGCGCCACCAGCAGACCCGTACGGTGATTCTCCACCGCATAGCGCAGACCGTCAGCATCCGTAGCGAGCACCGCCGCGCCGCACGCCTGCGCCTCCAGAGCCACCAACCCGAACGTCTCAGATGAGGACGGGGACGCCACAATATCGGCGGCACGGAAAATATTCGCCAACTCAGACGCCGGAACCGGGTCCTTCAAATGCACCCAATCTGCCACACCCAGCTCAGCCGCACGCTGCAGCAGGCGGCGCTCATAATCCGAATCGGAACGACCAATAATATCCACATCCACCTGCAAATCATCGGGGAGCAGTGCGAGCGCCTCCACCAGCAGATGCGGGCCCTTCAACGGCTGAGGCCTACCGGCAAAAACAATGCGGCAACGAGTCTCCGAGGTGTCATTGAGCGGATGCACGCCAGGAATCGTATGGAAAATCGAGGTGTCAACACCCGGCGGGATAATGGCAAGCTTCTGCGCGTCCGTACCGTAATACTCGCTCATCTGCTGCGCCTCCAGGGGAGTATTCACAATCACCCGGCTCGCGGAGCTACTCATCAGGCGCTCGGCGGCATAGCGTTCCGCAGGCTCGGGCGCCTCACCTTCGCCCCGGCGCGCATCCTTAGCGGCAGCCGTCGTATGCGGAGTAAAAAGAACAGGAACCGGGAAGCCAACCCCCCGAGCCGACCACAGCTGGGACGCACGAGCCGCAGCCTGACCCGACAGCCAATAGTGGGCGTGAATAATATCCGGGGTGTACAGTGCCTGCTCCACGCACGCCTGCGCAAAATCATCGGTAACCGTAGCTAACTCGTTCTTCGAAAGACCACGAGCGGACGGAAGATCAAGGCTGTGGCGCACAATGCGCTCGCCGGGCTGAGGAGGCTGACGGAACGGCGAATCAGCCGGAAGCGCCTCACCGCGGTCCAGCGTGAAAACCTCAACCCGCAGCTCGGGATCCAGCTCCAGCATGGCGTGCACCGACCGAGCAATATAGACGTTCATGCCGCCTGCATCTCCGCTACCGGGCTGCGCAAAGGGGTCGGTGTGCATGGAATACACGTGAACCGTCCGAACCGGCGGCAGAGTGCTCATCGATGCTTTCCTCTCTCAAAGGTGTACCTGACCTAGTGTAGCGCGATAGGACTTTCGCGCACCGGGAGGTCTAGAATTTAGTAGAAGAGAGGCTGCCCAAGCACAGCCTGTAGTACCCGCCCGTCAGAAGGACCGTGAAGGACCATGACTCACCCTCAGCAGCCTGCCGAACCGCTCTACTGCCCGCCGTGTACACCCGGCCAGGTAGAACGAAGCGCCACCATTGACCTTGATGCGCTAGAACATAATGTGCGCCGCCTCAAGGAACTGATTGGCGACCGCGCGCTCATTGCAGTGATTAAGGCGGATGCGTACGGCCACGGCGCGTACCCGGTGGCACGTTCGGCTATTGCCGCCGGTGCTGACCTGCTGGGCCTGGTGCACGTGAACGAAGCGCTGGAACTGCGCGCTGACGGCATTGATGCGCCGCTCATTGCGTGGCTGCATACCCCCTCCACCGATTTTGAGGCGGCGCTACAGGAGAAGATTCGTCTGGGTGTTTCCGGTTGGGACCTGGAGGCGGTAGCCGCCGCCGCTGAGCGCACCGGCGAGCGCGCTATCGTGCATCTGAAGGCTGATACCGGTCTGGGCCGTAACGGTGCCACCGCTGCGGATTGGCCTGCGCTGGTAGCTCGTGCCGCCTCCCTGGAGGAGTCTGGGCTAATCACGGTTGAGGGTATTTTTAGCCACCTGGCGGTTGCTGATGAGCCGACCCGCTCCGAGACTGCTCAGCAGCTCGACACCCTGGATACTTTTGTGGCTCAGGCTCATGATGCCGGTCTGGACCCGAAGATGGTGCATCTGGCGAACTCTCCGGCGACCCTGACCGCCTCGCTGGAGGGTTGGGATACGGAGGAGCGTCTGCTCGGTGACGGCGTGCGTTGCGGCCTGGCACTGTACGGTCTTTCCCCGCTGCCTGAGGTCACCGCTGAGGACCTGGGCCTCAAGCCCGTCATGACGGTGAGCAGCTACATTGCCGCAGTGAAGGAAGTTCCTGCAGGTCAGGGTGTTTCCTACGGTCTGCGCTACCACACCGAAAAGCCGACCACCCTGGCGCTGGTGCCGCTCGGCTACGCTGACGGCGTGCCGCGCATTGCGGAGAACGCGCCGGTGCGCATCTACCCGGGCGCGCAGAACGCGGAGGGTAAGACCTACCGCGTGGTGGGCCGTATCGCCATGGACCAGATGGTCGTTGACTTGGGCGAACCCGGCCTGAGCGACCCCGCCCTGGGTTACCTGGGTGCCCCCGCCATCCTTTTTGGTGCCGGTGAGAACCCGCCCGTGGAAGAGTGGGCGGATGCCGCGCAGACCATTAACTACGAAATCGTGACCCGCATTTCGCCCCGCGTGGAGCGCCTCTACGTCGGCGGCTCCTGGGTTGAAGCTGAACTGAATGAGCTGTGGGGCACCGGTCAGGAGGAGGGCTAATGAGCGCTGAGTACATTTCTGCCGCCCTCGAGCTGGATGTGACCGGCCCCGACCATACCCGCCGCCTGGCGCTCACCCTGGCGCAGCACCTGAACGCCGGGGATGTGCTACTACTCTCGGGTGAGCTCGGCGCGGGCAAGACCACGTTCACCCGCTCCCTGGGTGAAGGCCTGGGCGTGCGCGAAGGCGTGATCTCACCGACCTTCGTGCTCTCGCGCGTGCACCCGAACCTGCCGGACGGCCCCCGCCCCGGCGGTCCCGACCTGGTGCACGTGGATGCCTACCGCCTCTCCAGTGCTGAGGAGCTCGACGACCTGGACCTGGAGTTCTCCCTGCCGCGCTCGGTGACCGTTATCGAGTGGGGTCGCGATAAGGCTGAGCACCTGAGTGATTCCCGCCTGGAGCTGGACTTCACCCGCCTGACCGGCGCGGATGCGCGCTTCGCCTACTCGGGTGCCGAAGAGTTCAGCTGGGATGACGAAGATGAGGACGAAAGCGACGAGGATGCGGACACCCCCGAACCTCGCCTGCTGCGGGTGCGCGCCTTCGGCCCCCGCTGGGAGCACGCTTTTGACGCACTGAAAGAGGCCCTGCAGAGCGCCTAGAGCCCGCGCGTTAGAATGATAGGGTGCTAGTACTTGCCCTTGATTCATCCGCCACCGCATCTGTGGCGCTCGCCCGTGTGCACGGCTCCAAAGCCGGTGCGTCCTTCGAAATCCTCGCCCGCTACGAGAGCGAAGATACCCGCTCCCACGCCGAGGTGATGGGCCCCTACGCGCAGGCGGCCCTGCAGGACGCTGGCGTGCGCGGCGAAGATTTGGATGCGATTCTGACCGGTACCGGTCCGGGACCTTTTACGGGCCTGCGCGCCGGTATCGTTACTGCGCGCGCTCTGGGTTTTGCCTGGTCGGTACCGGTGTACGGCATGATGAGCTTGACCGCGCTGGCTGAGCGCGCTGTATCTGGCGCGGCTGCCGGTGAAGCTTGTGCAGCTGCCGGGGAAGAGAACGTAGAACGAGCGTTCGCTTCTTCTGAAAGTGCTGAGCTGCTCGTGCTCTCCGATGCGCGCCGCCGCGAAGTCTACTCCGCCCGCTATCGCGTGAACGCCGAAGGCTACAGCCTGGTGGACGGCCCGAACGTATGCCCCGCCTCCGAAATTCTGCCCGATGGGGCTCCCTCCTACGCCTACGGCTACGGTGCCGGCCTGTACTCCGAAACCCTCGAAGAGCACGGCTGGACCATCGTCGATTCTGCCCGCGAGGTTCACCCCCACGCCGAGTACCTGGTTGCCGCCGCGGCACGCCTGGGCGTAGAGAACCTGAGCGATGACACCTCCGCCCAGTACCTGCGCGACTCGGATGCAAAGGTCCCCGCCGCAATGCTCGCCCGCCAGCAGAAGCAGAGCGCACAGGCTAGTGCGCAGGCCGCTGCACAGACTGCCGCGCAGGAAACCGGGCAGAAGGAGAGCTAAATGAGCGCTACCGAAAATATCGTGCGAGATGACCTGGCGCTGAATAATCTGGCTCTGGGCGCCCGCCTGCGCGTTGCCGAACTCGCTGACGTGCAGGCCATGCACCGCATGGAAACCATCCTGTTCCCCGCCGACGCCTGGCATATCGACATGTTCCTCGAAGAGCTGACCCACCCAACCCGCACCTACTACATGCTCGAATTGCCTGCAGAAGGCTCGGAAGATAACGAGGGTGGCTGGCGCGGTATCGGCTACTGCGGAACCATGGTCGTAGCCGACACCGCCGACGTTCAAACCATCGGCGTGCTCCCCGAGTACGAGGGCCACGGCTTCGGTCGCGCCATGCTCGAGCAGATGCACGAGCGCGCCCGCGAGCAGGGTGCCGAGCGCATCCTGCTGGAGGTGCGTGCCGACAACCCGCGCGCCCAGCGCCTCTACGAACGCAACGGCTACCGTGCGATTCACGTACGCCGCGGCTACTACGATGACGGAACCGACGCCATCATTATGGAATGTACGTTCTAAATACTCCGTTGAGCTAAACGGCTCCTGCAATAGGGGCGGGCTTTCGCCGCCCTCTACGCCACGGCATCCCAACGCCACGGCATCCCTACATCACTGCAACTAGAAGCACTACGCGCAGACAGCGCAACAGAAAGACGAACTATGAGCACTCGCGAACCCCTCGTTCTGGGCATCGAATCCTCCTGCGATGAGACCGGTATCGGCATTGTGCACGGTGCACAGCTGCTCAGCAACACCATCTCCTCCTCCATGGAAGAGCACGTGCGCTTTGGCGGTGTGATCCCCGAAATCGCCTCCCGCGCTCACCTGGACGCCATGATCCCCGCCCTCAAGGCGGCACTTGCCGAAGCGGACATCACCCTCGATCAGGTGGACGCTATCGCCGTCACCGCTGGCCCCGGCCTGGCGGGCGCACTCATGGTGGGTGTCTCCGCGGCGAAGGCGCTCGCTATTGCCACCGGCAAGCCCCTCTACGGCATTAACCACCTGGTCGCCCATGTTGGCGTTGGCCTGCTGGAGGACAACGGCACCGAAGACGGCTCCGACCTGCTGGCGAATGCCGGTTCCGGTGGTCTGGGTGCGCTACTGGTCTCTGGCGGTCATACCGAAATCCTGCAGGTGCGAGACATTACCTCCGATGTGCGCCTGCTCGGCGCGACCCTCGACGATGCCGCAGGCGAGGCCTACGACAAGGTCGCCCGACTGCTGGGTCTGGATTACCCGGGCGGCCCCGCGATTGACCGCGCCGCCGCCGAGGGTAACCGCAACGCCTTCGTGTTCCCGCGCGGCCTGTCGAACCGCAAGTTCATGGGCACCGCCGAGGAGCCTGGTGCGCACCGCTACGATTTCTCCTTCTCCGGTCTGAAGACCGCCGTGGCGCGCGTGATTGAAAGCTTTGAGGCAGCCGGTGAAGAGGTCCCGGTTGCCGATATTGCCGCGTCCTTCCAGGAGGCGGTCGTGGACGTCATCACCAAGAAGGCGATGCTTGCCTGCCGCGAGCAGGGCATGAAGACCCTGCTACTCGGTGGTGGCGTGGCGGCTAACTCGCGTCTGCGTGAGCTGCTTGCTGCCCGATGCGCCTCCGAGGGGGTGCGCCTGATTATCCCGAAGTTCACCCTGTGCACCGATAACGGCGCGATGGTTGCGGCGCTGGGTGCCCGCCTGGTCGCCGCCGGTCGTGAGCCCTCGGGTGTGGACTTCACGACGGACTCCTCGCTGCCGGTGACCACGGTCTGTTTCTAGGCGGGCTGCCTCTGAAATAGCTACTTCCGCAGGGATTATTAGCGCGATCCCGTTGATGCGGCTCGCCTCGAAAATGCTTATAGAAATGCCTCGGCACAGTCTCACAAAGGACTGCGCCGAGGCATTTTCTGTATTCAAGCTTTAGCTACGGGGGGGGGGGGGGCGGCTCTAACGCAGCGCTCGCGCACGAGACTGCGCGGCAACATCCAGCGCCACCTCACGCAGAGAGCCGGTCTTCTCAAAGACCGCACGCTGACGATCCGCACCCGTACCCTCGGCGAGGATGCGGCGTACCTGCGCCAGCTCTACCTCGCAGTCAAGGTCGCGTGCCACCGGCTCCAGCTTGGGCAGAAGCAACTCAAAATCTTCACGCAGGGTACGCTGCACCGGCTCGTTAGAGACCACGATCTTAGCCTCCAGGCCGTAGCGGGCGACGCGCCACTTATTCTCCTGAGCGTGCCAGGGGGCGAGCACCTCAACGCTTTCGCCCGCCTCAATCTGGCGGGAAAAGTACTCCACCAGGCACTGCGTGAACGCCACGATCGCCGCAACATCCGGCAGGGAGGCGAGGCCATCGCAATAGCGCATCTCGATGGTGCCGTAACGCGGAACCGGGCGAACATCCCAACGGTCCTCGCTCGGATCGTTAATCACGTCGGTTGCCACGAGTGACTCCAGGTACTCGCTGTACTGCTCCCAGGTATCAAAGTGGAAGGGCAGACCGTTCGTGGGCAGCTGCTGGTAGAGCTGGGTGCGGTGCGAAGCGTACCCGGTGTCGATTCCGTCCCAGTAGGGGGAGGAGCACGAAAGTGCCAGCAGGTGCGGGCCGTAGTTGGTCAGCGCGTCAATGAGCGGCAGGACCTTATCGCGGGAGTCAATGCCCACGTGCACGTGCACACCGTAAATGACCATGTGGCGGCCCCAATACTGGGCGCGCTCGACCACACGCTGGTAGCGTTCCTTCGCCACGACCGGCTGGTCAGCCCAGTGGGAGAAGGGGTGGGTACCGGCGGGGTAGAACTCAATGCTGAGCTCATCGGTGATTTCGCGCAGGGTATCCGCCAAATCCTGCAGCTGACGGCACGCCTCAGCGACGGTACGGCAGATGCCGGTCACCACCTCGACGGTGTTCTCCAGGAATTCGCCGGTCACATGCGCGCGGTCGGAGGCGGGTTCGAGCAGTTCGGGGCGGCGCTCGCGCAGGATGGATAGCACCTCGCTGGCGCGCTGGGTCAGTGCGCCGCTTTCACGGTCGATGAGCGCAATCTCCCATTCCACGCCGAGAGTGGACTGCGGGGAGGTAGCAAAGTCGATCATATTGCCTTTCCTGCGTCTGGAAATAGGGTCGTGCATGGTGCCGACTGTGGAAGTTATTATCGGTGGGCTCTGCCCGGCTGTGCGCTAGCTGGTGGGAGCCGGCTCCTTGGGGGAGTGCCTCTACTAGGCCGCGTATCTTTGATCAGGCATAGTATCTTTATCCGGCCTAGCGTCTTTATCGGGCACCGTATCTAGTGTACGGTCTTGCGGTGCTCGGTGCCCTGTCGAGTGCAGAATCCGGAACGGAAACGTCATGAATCGTCACGAACGGTAACCCGTCCTCGGGTCTGGGCAGTCGGGTCTGGGTCGTCAGTGCTGGGTAGTTAGGGATGGGCGGCCGGGGCTGGTGAGGTTAGAGCGGGCGCACATGCCAGCCGATGCGGCGTGAATCCCTGCCCGAACCGATGCGGGTAAAGACCAGCGTTGCCGGACGGTACGAGGACTCCTGCGTACCCTCCTGTGCACCCAAAGAAGAATTAGCGTTCTTTTTCTGTTTCTTCTTGGAAGGCTTAGAACCCGCAGAACCCAGCAGGCGCGCACGCAACTGCTCCGGAACAATATCCACGCCACGCTTCTTAATCGTCAACGCCGTAAAGCCCTGCTCACGCACCCAACGCTTCAGCTGCTTCTCCTGCAGGGGAATCTCCTCCAGCACCTCGTAGCAGGCAACCAGCGGATGCTCCACCGGCTCGGCAGAACACAGGTACGCCAGGTGCTCATCCAGCAGATGCGCGCCAATACTCTGCGCAAACTCAGCGACCAGATGCGAGCGCACAATCGCCGGGGCAGGCTCCAACAGGTATTCACCCGGCTGCGGCAAAGATGCCGGAACTTCAGCGCTCTGCTGCGCCTCTTCCGCCGTCAAGGGGCTGCGGAAGCTCACCGCCTCATAGGGAGGCAGCAGGGCGCCGGTTTTGGTTGAGCCTTCGGTTGATTCTTCGTTAGGGGCAGCCTCTTCGTCAGACAGCTCGCGTACAGAGGTCGCCGTGCGAGCCACCCCCTCCTGAGCTAGCGCGTTAAACCAGAGCACCAACTCGGCGAGGGAACCCTCCGATTGGATCCACTCCGCTTCAACGCGCGGGGCGGGGTTCGCCTCCGACGCAATATCTTCGGGCGAAGGGATGCCCTCATGCGGAAAACCGGGACCCAACTTCACGCCCATCGGCACGCCCGTACGTGCCAGATTCAGCACGAACGAGAACGGAGGAGAGAACGCCTCCGGATCAAAAAGACGCTCCGTCTGAGCCTTCTTCGCACCGCGCAACTCGCGGCGTGCCGGGTCCATCCACACAACGCCCACCGGCTCACCGGCAGCGTCCAGAAGCTCACCGTGCACATAATCGGTCACATCCCCCGAATAAACGCGCGCCTGCGGGCAAAACTCTAGGTTCTTCGCCGCAAAAGAAGCCGTCAACGGGTCCAGCTCCACCGCAACCACGGCACCGCGATCTGCCGCATACACGGCAGAATCCGAGGCGATACCGCACCCCAAATCAGCCACCGTGCCGACAACCGGGCGCAGACGCTGAGCACGATAGTGCGCAATCACCGGGCGGGTCGCCTGCTCCGCAGCCTCCTGAGTCAGCATGAGCGTGCGGGCGCGTTCGCCGAACTTGGCGCGCGCACGGGTACGAGCCTGCGCCAGCGAAATAATCTGCGCAGACTCCTCGGGGCTAAAACCTCGCGAACGCAAAGAAGTAACGGCGCTGAGCGTATCCGAACCCAGCGGGTAGAGCTCATCGGCTGCCGCGAGCGCTTCGGGGCTGAACGGAAGCTCGGCGGCGGGTGTAAAAGGGGATGCGGGAATAGGCATGCTCCTCATTTTACGGGGTGCCGGTTTTGAGAGGTGAGGAGCCCGATTTGCCCAGCTTTTTGCTCAGCGTTCGCCTTGCGGTGAAACACCCCGGCAGAGGGGCGCTTTTCTTGACCGAAAGCACAGGTGAAACTAGAGTTGAGGTAGCACTCGAGACAGTCATCGGGCGCGCCACTGCGCCGCTGTCTCGTATCAAACGTAAATCCACAACCCGGAGGAACCGATTATGGCTATCAAGCCCCTGGAAGACCGCGTCGTTATCAAGATCGAGCAGGCTGAGCAGACCACCGCATCCGGTCTGGTCATCCCCGAAACTGCGAAGGAAAAGCCGCAGGAAGCACGCGTTGTCGCCGTTGGCCCGGGCCGCGTGGATGAGAAGGGCAACCGCATCCCCGTAGACATCAAGGAAGGCGACGTTGTCGTGTTCTCCCGCTACGGTGGCACCGAGGTCAAGTACCAGGGCGAAGAGTACCTGATTCTCTCCGCACGCGACGTTCTGGCAATCGTCGACTAATACTTTCAGATGCTCATGCGCCGTACCGCTCATCCGGTACGGCGCATGAGCTATCATCTGCCCCTCAAATTTTCCTTTCTGTGACGCACTAGGAGTAGCGAACACATGGCTAAGCAGCTTGAATTCAACGATGCCGCCCGCAAGTCCCTGCAGGCTGGCGTCGATAAGCTGGCAAACGCGGTCAAGGTAACCCTCGGCCCGCGCGGGCGCAACGTTGTGCTCGACAAGCAGTGGGGCGCACCCGTCATCACCAATGACGGCGTGTCCATTGCCCGCGAAATTGAACTGGACGACCCGTACGAGAATCTGGGCGCCCAGCTGGCGAAGGAAGTCGCCACCAAGACCAACGACGTAGCCGGTGACGGCACCACCACCGCAACCGTGCTCGCACAGGCACTGGTCAACGAGGGCCTGCGCAATGTCACCAGCGGCGCGGCACCCGCCGACGTCAAGCGCGGCATTGAGGCTGCTGTGGAGGCTGTTTCTGCACGCCTGCTCGAGAACGCACGCCCCGTGCAGGGCCCCGAGGTTGCGCACGTTGCCGCTATCTCCGCGCAGTCCGAGCAGATCGGTGAGCTGCTGGCTCGCGCCTTCGAGAAGGTCGGCCAGGACGGCGTCATCACCATCGAAGACGGCTCCTCCACTGAAATCGAACTGGACATCACCGAAGGTATGCAGTTCGACAAGGGCTACCTCTCGCCCTCCTTCGTCACCGACGCTGAGCGCGGCGAAGCAGTGCTGGAGAACAGCCTCGTGCTGCTCTACCAGGGCAAGATTTCCACCATCGCAGAAATCATGCCCGTGCTCGAGAAGATTGTTCAGGCGAAGAAGCCGCTGACCATCATCGCAGAAGACGTTGACGGTGAGGCGCTCTCCGCGCTGGTCGTGAACAAGCTGCGCGGCACCATCAACGTGGTCGCTCTGAAGGCTCCCGGTTTCGGTGACCGCCGCAAGGCAATCATGCAGGACCTGGCAATTCTGACCGGCGGCACCGTCGTGACCGGAGAGCTCGGTATTGACCTGCCGCAGGTCACCCTGGAGCATCTGGGCTCGGCACGCCGCGTGACCGTCACCAAGTCCCACACCACCATCGTGGATGGCGGCGGCGACCCCGAGGCAATCGAGGACCGCGTGCAGCAGCTGCGCCGCGAAATTGAGCGCGTGGATTCCGAATGGGACCGCGAGAAGCTCAAGGAGCGCCTCGCTAAGCTCGCCGGAGGCGTGGGTGTCATCAAGGTTGGTGCCGCAACCGAGGTTGAGGCGAAGGAACGCAAGCACCGCATCGAGGACGCTGTGTCCTCCACCCGTGCGGCCCTGGAAGAGGGCATCGTCTCCGGCGGCGGTTCCGCACTGGTTCACGCTCTGAAGGCATTGGACGGCATGGACCTGGGTAACCACGACGCAAACGTGGGTGTACAGATTGTTCGCCGCGCCCTGGTTCAGCCGCTGCGCTGGATCGCTGAGAACGCTGGCGAAGACGGCTACGTCATCGTCTCCAAGGTCTCCGAACTGCCCGTGGGCCACGGCTTCAACGCCAAGACCGGCGAGTACGTGGACCTCATCGAAGCCGGTGTGATTGACCCGGTGAAGGTGACCCGTTCGGCTCTGCAGAACGCATCCTCCATCGCGGCTCTGGTGCTGACCACCGAGACCCTGGTGGTTGAGAAGCCCGAAGAAACTGAAGAAGACTAAATAGTGTGTGTGCCCGGTGCCGCCCCCTCCACCATGGAGGCGGTACCGGGCACTCGCTGTCGGTAGGCTCGGATGCGCTCGCGTTCGTGGGGACGTTAGAACCTGCCGACAGCCTCCCGCTGAGGGGCGCTTACTATGAGTGCTTCTCAGCAAAGAAACCTTTAGCGGTTTACTATAGAAGGTAAGCTGTTCCCGTTTGCGCTCAAACCACCTTGTGGGGTGCGAGCAGACGGGTCGTACCGCATCTTGACATACGCAACGTATAGGCTGAGCTTCTCACCGATGAAGCCAGCATCCGAAAGGTAGACAATGACCATTCCCACCGCTCTGTCCGAGGATCCCTTCGGCTTCACCGGCCTGACCTACGATGACGTGCTGCTGCTGCCCGGCAACACCGACGTCATCCCCTCCGATGCGGACACCTCCACCCGCCTGTCCAAGCGCATCACCCTGAACACCCCCATCATTTCCGCCGCAATGGACACCGTGACCGACTCCGCTATGGCAATCGCTATGGCACGTCTGGGCGGTATGGGCGTTATCCACCGCAACCTCTCCATCGAGGACCAGGCTGCACACGTGGACCGCGTCAAGCGCTCCGAGTCCGGCATGATCATTAACCCCGTCACCATCGGTGCTGACGCAACCATCGCCGAATACGATGAGATCTGCGGCTACTACAGGGTCTCCGGTCTGCCCGTCGTCAGCGAAGAGGGCGTGCTGGAAGGTATTATCACCAACCGCGATATCCGCTACATCTCCCGTTCCGACTACGAGGGAATTCGCGTCCGCGACATCATGACCCCCATGCCGCTGGTCACCGCGCACCCCAGCGTCACCAAGGACGAAGCATTCGCACTGCTGTCTAACAACAAGATTGAGCGTCTGCCCCTGGTCGACGACGCAGGCAAGCTCGCCGGTCTGATTACCCTCAAGGACTTCGTCAAGACTGAGCAGTACCCCAACGCCACCAAGGACGAGGACGGCCGCCTGCGTGCCGGCGCCGCTATCGGCTTCTTCGGTGACGGCTACGAGCGTGCAATGACCCTGGTCGAGGCAGGCGTTGACGCACTGTTCGTGGACACCGCAAATGGCCACTCCCAGGGCGTGCTCGACATGATCGCCCGCCTGAAGAAGGACCCCGCCGCAGCACACGTGGACGTCATCGGTGGCCAGGCTGCAACCCGCCTGGGCGCACAGGCAATCATCGACGCCGGCGCTGACGGCGTGAAGGTCGGCGTTGGCCCCGGCTCCATCTGCACCACCCGCATCATCGCCGGTGTTGGCGTTCCCCAGGTGACCGCTATCAACGAGTCCGCTAAGGCAGCAATCCCGGCAGGCGTGCCGCTGATCGCTGACGGCGGTATGCAGCACTCCGGCGAGATCGGCAAGGCACTGGTTGCAGGCGCTGACTCCGTGATGCTCGGCTCCCTGCTGGCTGGTACCACCGAGTCCCCCGGTGAGCTGATCTTCATGAACGGTAAGCAGTACAAGGCATACCGCGGCATGGGTTCGCTGGGCGCAATGCAGACTCGCGGCCGCCACAAGTCCTTCTCCAAGGACCGCTACTTCCAGGCTGATGTCTCCAGCGAAGAGAAGCTGATCCCCGAGGGTATTGAGGGTCAGGTTCCCTTCCGCGGCCCGCTCTCCGCAGTGATTCACCAGCTCGAAGGCGGCCTGCGCCAGACCATGTTCTACGTCGGTTCCCGCACCATCGAGGAGCTCAAGTACAAGGGTCAGTTCGTGCGCATCACCCCCGCAGGTCTGAAGGAATCGCACCCGCACGACATCATGATGACCGTTGAGGCACCGAACTACCGCCGCTAAAACGCCTCACCAACGATGATTCGCCGCATGGTGTGCACACCATGCGCCGTTGAGCCCGCCCCATACCCGTTCAGGTATCGGGCGGGCATCGGCGCGAATAACGCCCAGCGGCACCCCTCAAACCGAATTCGAAAGGATTCACCCCATGTCTGAAATTCAGATTGGCCTCTCCAAGAACGCCCGCCCCACCTACTCCCTGGACGATGTGGCGCTGGTGCCCACCCGCCGTACCCGCGACCGCCGCGACGTCGACACCTCCTGGCAGATTGACGCCTTCAAGTTCGACACCCCCATCATTGGCGCGCCCATGGACTCGGTCATGTCCCCGGCGACCGCCATTGCACTGGGTAAGCTGGGTGGCCTGGGCGTGCTGAACCTCGAGGGCCTGTGGACCCGCTACGAGGACCCGCAGCCGCTGCTCGACGAGATTGTTGAGTTGCCCGAGGCGGACCCCGCCTCCGCAACCACCCGCATGCAGCAGATTTACTCCGAGCCGATTAAGCCGGAACTGATCACTGCACGCCTGGAAGAGATTCGTGACTCCGGCGTGGTCGTTGCAGGCTCCCTGAGCCCGCAGAACACCCAGGAGCACTACGAGACCGTGGTGAAGGCGGGCGTTGAGCTGTTCGTCATCCGTGGCGCGTCCGTCTCTGCTGAGCACATTTCCACCTCGCACGAGCCGCTGAACCTGAAGAAGTTCATCTACGAGCTCGACGTTCCGGTCATCGTTGGTGGCGTTGCTGGCTACTCGCAGGCTAAGCACCTGATGCGTACCGGCGCAGCCGGCGTGCTGGTGGGCTTCGGCGGCGGTTCCGCACAGACCACCCGCCAGGGCCTGGGCATCTCCGCACCCATGGCAACCGCTATCGCCGACGTGGCTGCGGCACGTTCGGACTACCTGGATGAGTCCGGCGGCCGCTACGTACACGTGATCGCTGACGGCTCCCTGGGCCGCTCCGGCGACATGGTGAAGGCGCTCGCACTGGGCGCTGACGCCGTCATGCTGGGCGCTCCGCTGGCTCGCGCATCCGAGGCTCCCGGCCAGGGCTGGTACTGGGGCAACGAGGCGCACTCGCTGGACTTCCCGCGCGGCGTGCGCACCCCGCTGGGTGTTGTCGGCTCCCTGGAGGAGGTCCTGTACGGTCCTTCGCACCACGTGAACGGCACCAGCAACATTGTCGGTGCGCTCAAGCGCGCAATGGCTAACTGCGGTTACCTGGACCTGAAGAAGTTCCAGAAGGCTGACCTGACCGTGGTTCCTGCGTACCGCGGCTAATGTAGCTTCATGAATCACCGCTTGGCGGTTGGCAGGTTGTGGCCTGTCGGTCGCCGGGCGGTGCTTTCTATACGCACGCTCTACCCTCGTTAGAGCATGTAGCGGCACCTCCGGATGGGGGAGCGGCTACGTACCGTCGGCGGCGTACAGCGATAGCGTAAAATAGATATATCCCCGCGCAAGTGCGCGGATTAGTACCAACACGTTGAGGTAATTTTCGTGACCAACTCTGTGAACCTGGACCAGCTCGAAGAGCGTCCCGTCCTGGTGGTAGATTACGGTGCACAGTACGCGCAGCTCATCGCTCGTCGCGTGCGTGAAGCCGGCATCTACTCCGAAATCGTCCCCCACTCCATGAGCACCGAGAAGATGCTCGCCAAGAATCCGGCAGCCATCGTGCTCTCCGGTGGCCCCTCCTCGGTCTACGCCGATGGCGCACCCAAGGGCGACAAGGCCCTCTTCGAAGCTGGCGTGCCGATCTTCGGTATCTGCTACGGCTTCCAGGTGATGGCCCAGACCCTCGGCGGCACCGTCGCCCAGACCGGTCTGCGCGAATACGGTGCAACCGACGCTGTGGTCTGCGCTGAGAACTCCTCCTTCCTCACCGGCACCCCTACCACTCAGAACGTGTGGATGTCTCACGGTGACTCCGTGACCGAAGCCCCCGAAGGCTTTGAGGTGCTGGCAAAGACCCCCGGCGCATCCGTGGCAGCATTCGTGGACGAGTCCCGCAAGCTCGGCGGCGTGCAGTGGCACCCCGAGGTGAAGCACTCCGACTACGGCCAGGTCGCCCTGGAGAACTTCCTCTACAATGTGGCAGGCCTGAAGCCCACCTGGTCCACCAACAACATCATCGAAGAGCAGGTCGCTAAGATCCGCGAGCAGGTCGGTAACGACCGCGTCATCTGCGCGCTCTCCGGCGGCGTTGACTCCTCCGTGGCAGCAGCACTCGTGCACAAGGCTGTTGGCGACCAGCTCACCTGCTTCTTCATCGACCACGGTCTGCTCCGTGAGGGCGAGCGTGAACAGGTCGAGCAGGACTACGCAGCATCCATGGGCATCAAGGTCATCACCATTGACGAGTCGGAGCGTTTCCTCTCCGCACTCGAGGGTGTCACCGAGCCTGAGGCGAAGCGTAAGGCTATCGGCCGCGAGTTCATCCGCTCCTTCGAAGAAGCACAGCGCAAGCTGATTGCCGAAGCGGGCGAAGAGGGCGCAGACATCAAGTTCCTGGTCCAGGGCACCCTGTACCCGGACGTTGTTGAGTCCGGCGGCGGCGACGGCACCGCAAACATTAAGAGCCACCACAACGTGGGCGGCCTTCCCGACGACCTGACCTTCGAACTGGTGGAGCCGCTGCGCACCCTGTTCAAGGACGAGGTCCGCGCTATCGGTCGTGAGCTCGGTGTTCCCGAGAAGATCGTGGCACGTCAGCCGTTCCCCGGCCCCGGCCTGGGCATCCGCATTGTCGGCGAGGTTACCCGCGAGAACCTGGAGACCCTGCGTGCCGCTGATGCTATCGTGCGTGAAGAGCTGACCGCAGCAGGTCAGGACGAGCACATTTGGCAGTGCCCCGTGGTTTTGCTGGCTGGCGTTCGTTCCGTGGGCGTTCAGGGTGACGGCCGTACTTACGGTCACCCGATTGTTCTGCGCCCGGTCTCTTCGGAAGACGCAATGACCGCTGACTGGTCGCGCCTGCCGTACGACCTGCTGGCTAAGATCTCGAACCGTATTACCAACGAGGTCAAGGACGTTAACCGAGTGGTGCTGGACGTTACCTCCAAGCCCCCGGGAACCATTGAGTGGGAGTAATCCCGCTGTGGGCTACCTAGCTTTGTAGCGGGGAGCCTATAAAGAAGCCGCCCGGTGCATCCGAATGTGGATGCGCCAGGCGGCTTCTTTCATGTAAGCGTTTCTGAAAATACTCCGTAGCCTAGATTTTTCGCATGAATTTTAAAGAAAAACACCAAAATATTTAAAACGAGAGTTCAAATAAAAGAACTAAAAACTCTCCACAAAACCACACGGGGAAAAGAAAAACCTTTAATGCGGGTGATTCGGGTGACGAATCGAATCACGCCAATGAGCGCTCGAACCCAACCCAAAATGCAGAGCAAAAAACGTACCAAAACAGCAGAACCCAAACGCGCACGCCATATACACGCCGTAGGTCAGCATCATAAACTCAGAATCATGACTCACTCCCGAGGCGACATTCAACACCAATGAGATGCCCAGAATGACAAGCCACACAGCGCTCGCAGCCGCAATCAGCCACGAGATAACACTCAACACCGGGTGAGGCACCCTAAAGGTCTGCTCAGGGCTCTCAGAGGCGGGTACAGTGGCTATAGAAGCTGTAGCAGGGGCAGTAAGCAGAGCAGAAGAGCGCCGCGGAATATGCGCATCAGCATGCTGGCTAGAAGCCTGCGCAGGACGCTTTGCAGATTGCTGGGGGATGCCACCGGATTCGGGAGGGGGAGATTGATACGGTTGCTGCATTGCGGGCTCCTGCATATTTAGTCTTACGGGAGAAGAAACAGCCTAGTTCCTCATCTCGTAAGAAATGAGTGTCTGTGATAGAACGAAAGAATGTGGTGGAAAATATATTCTCTCTCTATATTTCAAGATTAGAAGCGAACCGTATAAAAAACGAGGGCATCAGCGAATAAGATGCAATATGACGCGAAAATTTCGAAAAATACAACGAAAAATCAATAAACCTCAACCTGAAGGTTCAGGGTAGGGTTATTAGACAGGGACCTTAGCCGTAAAACAACGGCACAGACACAGCAACAGCGAAAGGAACGAGCATGGGAATGATCCTCCCACTCCTCTACTTAGGGGTAGGTTTCGGGCTCGCAATGTTGCTACCCGAGCACTGGAGCAATCGCCTGAAAGAAAGCGCCTCCGCTCTGCTGACCCGCTGGATTATCCCCACCGTCATCATCTACACCGTCGCAACTAGCCGCCCTGAGCTTTTCTTTGTTGCCGCATCCACCATGGTGTTGATGCTCCTTGGCGTGCTCGGTGCCGGACGCATCACCGGCGACCCCGTGCAGAAGCTCGCCTTCGTCTACCTGAATGCGGGGCTCTTTGGCATCCCCGTGGTTGCTGGATTCTGGGGTGAGGAAGCCGTGCGTGTGTACATTGGCGCGTATATCGGCAACTCCGTCATGGGTAATATCCTCGGCACCTCACTCATGCGCAGAGAAACCAATACAGACGGACTCACGACTAGCCGAGCCAAGCCCACACGACAAGCTGTCACACACAAAGCTGCCGTCGGTGCAGTACTGCGGTCCCTGCTCACGAACCGCCCCATTATCGCCGTAGCTATCGGGCTGATATGCCTGCCCGCCGGACCGTTCCTCAACACCCACGCCGCCGGTATCTACCGGCTCATCACCTGGGTCTTCAGCTTCGTAGGGCTCATGGTGCTAGGCATGTGGCTGAGCACCGCCCGCCTGCACCGAACCGACCTAAAACAGGCCCTCCGCTGGGCCGTACTCCGTGTTGTGCTCGTGAGCGTCTACAGCGTCGGCATACTAACCGCCGCACACTGGATGCACACGCACACCGGGGTGCACCTCGACCAGCTACTGGCACACCCGTAGGTACTTTTTATCCTCGGAGTGCTACCGCCAGCCGCTAATATCGTCATTCTAGAAACCCACTACCGGCACGAAGGAACAGCCGCACCCATTATCGCCTCCGGAGCAGTCGTCAGCCTGGGAATGATAGCGCTCACCGTGCCGATCCTGCAGCTGGTTCTCTCCGGCTAAGCAGAGCCTCCAGCTAAGCCGAGAATCTAGCTAAGCAGAGCCAAGAAAGCACGCCGGGACAACAACCCGGGACAACACAGGGGAGAACAAAGAGGGCAACACAAAAGGAGGGCGGGGCATAAGCCTCACCCTCCTTCTGCTGTCTATCACCTTATCGGCACGCCGTAGCACTCAACGAGCTACAACGCTTAGCGAACGATGTGGTACACCTTCGCCTCGTAGGGGCGCAGGGTCGAACCCGCATCGTCCTTGTAGTTCGAGCTCACCAGCTCAACACGAGCACCAGCCTCACGAGCTTCATTCAGCACAGCGAAGTCGCGCTCCTGCTCCTCGGCGGTAAAGTTCGAAACAACCAGCAAAGACTCGTTCTCGGGGCTGCCGTCCGCACCACCGGTACGGGTGTACGCGTACACAGCCTCGTCCTCGTTGTGCGGAACCTGAACCGAATCCACCGGAGCGAAGGACGCGTAAACCATCAGGTCCTTCAGCTTGCCGCGGCGCAGAGCCACCAGCTGCTGGTAGTGGTAGAAGATCGAATCCTCATCAGCCAGAACAGCCTCAGCGTTAATCGACGGGTAGTTCGGGTTCACAGCAATCCACGGGGTAACACCCTCGGGGCTGAAACCAGCGTTAGCGGAGGCATCCCACTGAACCGGGGTGCGAGCGTTGTCGCGGCCCTTAATGTAGATCGCCTGCATCGCCTCTTCGTGGCTCAGACGCTTGTGGTCAACGTGCATATCCTCGTAGAAGCGGATCGAGTCGCCATCGCGGTAATCCTCAATCGAATCGAACTTCACGTTGGTCATGCCCAGCTCTTCACCCTGGTAAATGTACGGGGTGCCCTGCATGAAGTGCAGGGTGGTTGCCAGCTGCTTAGCGGACAGGGTGCGGAACTCATCCGAGTCGTTACCGAAGCGGGAGACAACGCGCGGCTGGTCGTGGTTGTTCCAGTACAGCGAACCCCAGGCGTTACCCTCCAGAGTGGTCTGCCACTCGTTCAGGATGCGCTTGAGCTCGGTCAGCTTGTACGGCGCGTAGGACCACTTGCCGCCCAGCTTGCCGTTCGGGTCGTTATCCACACCCATGTGATCGAAGTGGAAGATCATGTTCAGCTCACCGGTGTGGTAGCCAGCCCACAGCTTAGCGTCCTGGGGGCTGGTTGCGCTGGTCTCGCCCACGGTCATCACGTCGTAGCGGCTGAAGGTCTCGCGGGTGAGCTCCTTCATCCACGGGTGCACCATGGTGCCGTTAGAGATGACGAACGGAATCGAGGAAGTGTGCTTCTCAAAGTCGGTGGAGGGGTCATCCGGGAAGCCCTCGGGTTTGGAGATGATGTTGATAGCGTCCAGGCGGAAGCCGTCAACGCCCTTGTCCAGCCACCAGCGGACCATGGAGTACAGGTCCTCGCGAACCTTCTCGTTCTCCCAGTTCAGGTCGGGCTGTTCCTTGAAGAAGATGTGCAGGTAGAACTGGCCGGTCGCCTCGTCCCACTCCCACGCCGGGCCGCCGAACTCGGACGCCCAGTTGTTCGGAGGAATCGGGTTGCCGTCCTCGTCGAAGCCCTTCGGGTCCTTCCAAATGTAGTAGTCACGGTAGGGGTTGTCCTTGGAAGAGCGGGACTCCTTGAACCAGGGGTGCTCATCGGAGGTGTGGTTTGCGACCAGGTCCATCAGGATCTTGATGCCGTGCTTGTGGGCGGTTTCGAGCATCTCGTCGAAGTCTTCCATGGTGCCGAAGTCACTCATGATGGCGAAGTAGTCAGAGATGTCGTAGCCGTTGTCCACGTTCGGCGAGTCGAACACGGGGGAGAGCCAGATGACGTTGATACCCAGCTTAGCCAGGTAGGGCAGCTTCTCGGTGATGCCCTTCAGGTCACCGATACCGTCGCCGTTCGCGTCGTTGAAGGAGCGGGGGTACACCTGGTACACCACGGCTTCCTTCCACCACTGGCGGCCCTCGTAGGAGGGAACCTCGTATGCCTCGGAGTTGCTCATAATTGCCTTTCTGTACTGGCTATCCAGCCGAAAAGAGGAACAAATTGTGTCTGTGATTGAAGTATAGGGCGAGGGGGACCGGAATGTCTGTACCGGATCCCCCTCGCGCATTACATTTTGGGGTGTGCTTACTTACGCGTTACCGAAGAGGTACACCTTCGCCTCGTAAGGACGCAACAGGGTGCCTTCATCGGTGAACTCGCGGTTCTCATCGCGGTAGTTCGAGCTGATCAGCTTCGGGGTGTTCTCGATGGCCTTCAGCTCAGTCGAGGAGAGAGCCTGCGAATTGGTCAGCACCACCGAATCCAGGTTGCCGCCCGCATAGTTCAGCTGAACGGTGTCATCGGTGAAGTTAGCGACGACCAGCAGGGCGCGCTCGCCGGTTGCTGCGGCGTCCTCATCGGAGTTCACGCGCAGGTAGGCGTAGACCTGCTCGTCTTCTTCATCCAGCAGGCGGTACTCGCCGGTCAGGACGATCGGGTGCTCGCGGCGCAGGCTAATCAGGTCGCGGTAGTGGTAGAACACCGAATCCGAGTTGGCGAGTTCTGCCTCCGCGTTGACTTCGGTGTAGCGCGGGTTCAGCTTCAGCCACGGGGTGCCGGAGGTGAATCCGGCGTTCTCGCCGGCGGTCCACTGCATGGGGGTGCGGGCGTTGTCGCGACCGGAAGCGCTGATGTAGCGCAGCATATCCTCCGCGGAGACGCGGCCCGACTCTTCAACGTACTTGCGCCAGGAGTCGTGAATCTCCAGGTCGTTGTAGTCCTTCACATCGTCGAAGAAGACGTTGGTCATGCCCAGCTCTTCGCCCTGGTAGATGTAGGGGGTGCCCTGCATCAAGTGCAGTACGGTGCCCAGCATCTTGGCGCTGACGGTGCGGTACTCGGGGGAGTCGTTGCCGAAGCGGGAGACGGTGCGCGGCTGGTCGTGGTTGTTCCAGTACAGGGAGTTCCAGCCGCGGCCGTGCAGGCCCTCCTGCCAGTGGGTGAGGACCTTCTTGAGGTCAACCAGGTTGAAGCGGCGGTCGGACCACTTGCCGGTTACGCCACCTTCGGAGGCATCTACGTCCATGTGTTCAAACTGGAACACCATCTGCAGCTCGTTGCGGTCGAAACCGGTGTAGAGCGCGGCGTCGTCCACGGTCACGCAGGGGGTTTCGCCCACGGTCATGACCGGGTACTTGCTGAGGACCTCGCGGTTCATCTCCTGCAGGAATTCGTGCACGCGCGGGCCGTTAGCTGCGACAGCCAGGCAGTTGTCGAGGCCGCCAGCGAGGACTGCCGGGTCATCGGGGAAGGAGAGGTCCTTAGAAATCAGGTTGATGACGTCCATACGGAAGCCGTCCACACCCTTGTCCAGCCAGAAGCGCATGATGTCGTAGACCTCTTCGCGGACCTTCGGGTTCTCCCAGTTCAGGTCGGGCTGCTTGATAGAGAAGTAGTGCAGGTAGAACTGGCCGGTCGCCTCGTCCCATTCCCACACGGAGGGGCTGAAGCAGGAAATCCAGTTGTTCGGCGGAATCGGCTTGCCATCCTCGTCGAAGCCCTTGGGGTCGCGCCAGATGTAGTAGTCGCGGTAGGGGTTGTCCTTGGAGGAGCGTGCCTGCTTGAACCATTCGTGCTCGTCGGAGCTGTGGTTGACGACCAGGTCCATCATGAGCTTGATGCCGTGCTTGTGCGCGGTTTCGAGCAGCTCATCGAAGTCTTCCATGGTGCCGAACTCGGTCATGATGGCGCGGTAGTCGGAGATGTCGTAACCGTTGTCATCGTTCGGGGAAGCGTAGATGGGGGAGAGCCACAGCACCTGAATACCCAGCTTGGCGAGGTACGGAATCTTCTCGGTAATGCCGGGCAGATCGCCGATGCCGTCGCCATTGGAATCGTTGAAGGAGCGGGGGTAAATCTGGTAGACCACCGGTTCCTGCCACCACTGGGTTTGGGTCGTCATGATTGTTCCTTTCCTTGGAGGTCGTAACGGGTGTTGCGATAGGTGCCGCCGTATTGGGCGGCTATAAAGTCTGGCGCCCTTTAGCGCTGGTCGGTGAGGGGCGTAAGGAGGCTCTGCGGTGCCCAGCTTGCGGGGTCGAGCTCGAGGAGCAGGCCGCTGTGATCGGAAATCGCCTCGGGGGAGTTATCTCGGAAGACCACCTCGTGGGAGGCCACGTCGACGAGGCGGTCGGTGAACACGAAGTCGATGCGCTTGGCGTCCGTGCTACCTTCCCAACCGGCGATTTCGCGGTGGACGGTGTTCTCGCCGTCGGTGTGCTCCGCCAGCGAGCGGGTATCAACCATTCCGCTGGAGGTGACCAGCGCGTAGCCTTCATCGCTCAGATGCGCGGCGGAGTTAAAGTCGCCGCCGAGCAGTACGGGTGCGGTGAGGGCGCATTCTGCGAGTGCCTGCGAGAGGCGGGTGTATTCCTGCGCGAAGAGGGGTTCGCCGTCGAAGTCCCACCAGGACATGTGGGTGGTGGCGCACCAGAAGGTACCCGTCTCAGTTTCGATGAGGGCTGCCTGCGCGGCGCGGCGCTGCACCTGGTGGTAGTCGTAGTCGGGGGACATCTCGATGGGCTTGATGCCGCGAATCGGCAGGCGCGAGAGGATGGCGACGCATTCGTCGTAGAGGTCCCAGCCGATGTGGGTTTCGGTGAGGGTCCACTCATAGGTGGCACCCATTTCGTTGAGCGCCTGTACGAGGAGCAGGGCGTAGTTGTCTTCGCGGACCGGCACGCCTGCGCCGCCGCGGTAGTTCAGGGGGGCCTTCACCACGGGGGTGGAGGTGAGCTGGTTGACTTCCTGCAGTGCAATGACATCCACCTGCTGTTCAATGATGAACTTTGCGAGGGTACGGATTTTCAAAATCTGGTGGATTTCGCACCAGCTGTGGGTGTTGAGGGTAAGGAAGCGCATAAAACTAAGTCCGGGGTAGTGCGTGAGAAAGAAGCTTGAGGGAAGCACCCCGTTGGTGAAGGTTGGGAGCGTTGTATGGGCTCTCAACCTACGGGTGCACTGTTTATGCTATCGATTCTGTGGGCTGGGTAATAGAGGAAAAGTCTCATCTGCGGTCAGTATTTTTAACCAGTGCCGGGAGATGTTTCAGGTTCTGAAAAACTCTTTCAAAACTTCTATTTTTGGTATGTGTGGGCAGGTATGACCTGGCATTATTGTTTTTGTCTAAAACACATTCGGCATTTAGCGCACGCAGGTTATGTGGCGCCGCTCTCATACACTTCCATTTGGGGGTATAAAGATACGGCGTTCGAATGCATGAACAGCAGGCTGGCAATGAGCGCCAACCCCTGCGTCCGCTCACTCGACAACCCGAAAGGGCGTATAGCCTCATGATGGAAAAAGTACAGAGGTTCGGCTCTGCCATGCTGGCACCCGTTCTTCTCTTCGCATTCGCTGGCCTCGCGGTCGGTATTGCGATCATTGCACAGAACGGCGAACTGATTCCCCTCGCTGCTGACAAGGAAAGCGCGTGGAACCACTTCTGGTCTGTTTGGGAGTCCGGCGCATGGACCGTCTTCAACCAGATGGAACTGCTCTTCGTGATCGGTCTGCCCATTGCACTGGCAAAGACCGCTAACGCACGTGCAGTGATGGAAGCTGCAATGGTCTACCTGACCTTCAACTACTTCGTCGGCACCATGCTCAAGGTATGGGGCAAGGGCGGCACCGGTTTCTTCGACCTGGACTACACCACCGACATCTCTGAGAGCGCGGCAGGTACCGGTCTGAAGATGATTGCCGGTATCAAGACCATGGACACCGGTATCTTCGGTGCCATTATCATCTCCGCAATCGTGGTGTGGGCACACAACCGCTGGTTCGACAAGAAGCTGCCCGACTTCCTCGGTATCTTCCAGGGTTCCCAGTACGTCTACGGCGTCTGCTTCTTCCTGATGATGCCCGTGGCATTCCTGTTCTCCTGGCTGTGGCCCTACGCTCAGCACGGCATCTCCTCCCTGCAGGGCTTCTTCATCGCATCCGGCGCACTCGGCGTGTGGGTTTACACCTTCCTCGAGCGCTTCCTGATTCCGACCGGTCTGCACCACTTCATCTACTCCCCGTTCGTCTTCGGTAACGTTGTTACCCCGAACGGTATCGCTAAGGACTGGCCGAGCCACCTGACCGAGTTCGCTAAGAGCGACAAGCCCCTGAAGGAACTGTTCCCCGGCGGCGGCTTCGCACTGCACGGTAACTCCAAGGTCTTCGCACCCATCGGTATCGCAGCGGCGTTCTACACCACCGCTCGCCCCGAGAAGCGCAAGGAAGTTCTCGCTCTGCTGATCCCCGTCAGCCTCACCGCAATCCTGATCGGTATCACCGAGCCCCTCGAGTTCACCTTCCTGTTCCTGGCACCCCCGCTGTTCCTGGTCCACGCAATCCTGGCAGCATCCATGGCAGCAATCATGTACCAGCTGGGTCTGGTTGGTTACATGGGTGGCGGTCTGCTGGACTTCCTGTTCCAGAACTGGATCCCGCTGTGGGCAAACCACTCCGGCACCTACCTCATGCAGATTGGTGTGGGCCTGTGCTTCACCGTCCTGTACTTCGTGATCTTCCGCTTCATGATTCTGAAGTTCGACTTCAAGACCCCCGGTCGTGAAGAAGACGGCGGCGAGACCAAGCTCTACAGCAAGGCAGAGTACAAGGCTGCTAAGGCTGCTGAGAAGGACGGCGGCGCAGCTGCTGAGTCCGCTGATGGCGACCTCTACGCACCCCGCGCAGCAGGCTTCCTCGAGCTGCTCGGCGGCGCAGAGAACATCACCACCGTGAACAACTGCGCAACCCGCCTGCGTGTCTCCGTTGCTGATGAGTCCCTCGTCAGCCCCTCGGATGCAGACTTCAAGAGCGCAGGTGCTCTGGGTCTGGTCCGTAAGGGCAAGGCATTCCAGGTTATCGTCGGCATGGACGTTCCCCAGGTTCGCGAGCGTTTCGAGACCATGGTGAACGAAGCTAAGACCCTCTCCTAAGAGGATTCAGCGTTCAACCGTCTGATGGTATGACGCCTCATAAGGTATAGACTTCGCCGGCGGTATCGGATAACACCGATGCCGCCGGCGAAGCTGTACCCGGACACATACCCAACTCAAATCTGTAGATACACTCACCCAAAGTGAGAGAAGACCCTCCTCACCCACCCTGGCCGATAACCCTAGAGCGTGTACTATTTATATATTGCTCACCATCGGATTCAGGAGCTTTGAGTGGATTTACAAGACGTCGTGAATGCGAACCAGCACCGATTCAGTGAAACTGAACGGGAAATTTTGGCATTCATGCTAGAAAACGAAGAGTTCGTTGCAGAATCAACGATCAACTCTCTGGCACATAAAACTTATACTTCGACCAGCTCAATTATCCGCCTGACGAAGAAGCTGAACTTCTCCGGATTTGCTGAGTTGAAGTACTTCATTAAGTCCTCTCTGAACCGTAGCGAACCCTTCAACCCGCGGTTCATTGAGAGCGGCCGCGAAGACATTCAGCGCACCTACGACTACCTCGAGCACATGGAGCTGAGCGGACTGCTCAAGCGCATCCATGAGGCTCGCACTGTGTACTGCTTCGGTACCGGCTACGCTCAGCGCAACGCCGTGCAGGAATTTGCCAAGTCCATGCAGGTTTGCGGTAAGTTCTGCCACGTCATTCCGGCACGTAATGAGTTCGAAAGCGCCATGAACAATATGACCCAGGACGACGTGGTCATCATTGTGTCCTTCTCCGGTCAGACCGAGAACATGCGCGAACACATTAAGATGCTGGCGCTACGCCGCATCCCCATGATTGCGGTGACCGCCATTGGTGTGAACTACATGTCCTCGCACGCCGAGTACTCCCTGCACTACCAGACCACCCCCACCCACATCAGCACCCAGCGCAAGCCCTACTACTCCTTCGTGGCGCTGTCGGTGCTGCTGGACTACATCGTGCGCCGCTACATTGAGCACGTTGAACATGAGCGCCGCGAAACCCTGCAGGACCAGGTGGATGACGCCCTCAACAGCGGGGGCGAAATCGACGCCTGACAAGGCGCGACTGTGCCCACCTGCTCCTTCACTCACTCTTCCTGAACCCGACCGAATCCGCCTGAGACCATCTGAAAGAGACACCCTGTGACCGCAATTTTCGCGCTCATCGAAAACACCGAGAAGATGCGTAAGTACCTGTTCTGGTACCTCATGATCATCCCCGCGCTGCTGCTGCTGTGGATTGCCCTGGGCGCAGCGAACTCCCAGATGGACTTCCAAGCAGCCCTGAAGATTCCCTTCTTCACCGTGGCGTTCCTAAACGCCTGCCTCAGCCTGCTGCTGGGTGGCACCCTCAAACTCGCAGGTGCAGAGAACGAACGCACCGAACGAGCCTACGCCCTGTACCTGACCATACTGCTGGTCATTATCGGTAACCTGCCCGGCGCAATCCTGAGCTTCTTCCTCTTCCGCTCCCTGCGCTTCGGCAACCTGGAAGGTGAATTGGCACCCAAGTACCGTTGGGCGCTTCTGCCTGCCCTGGTCTTCTACGTATTGGTGACCGTAGTGCTGCTCGCCGTCAATATCGCGATGTGGTCGAAGTAAGCACACAGGCGCACACTGACACCCGCCCCGCTTGAGGCACACCCGGGCAGAGGACCCCGGAAGAACCACCATCTTCGGTGTGTACGCGCAAACGTACACCGCACTGACCCACAAGGACACTCACGACGTGAACCAGATTCCCGAGCCTACCGACGCGCAGCACGCACCCGGCACCCCGGCTGGCACCGTTCAGCCCCCCGCAGCCGCCGCGACCTCAGCAGAGGAAACCCACGAAGTAGCCGACGAAATCAACATCGCCGAGCTGCCCGCACACCTGAACCCCGCCCACGAGGACTTCGACCCCTCGGCGGGGCTTGAGCGCTGGGCAGAACAGATGGACGTCTACACCGGCCCCGACGCGATGCTCGACTTCAACCAGGTCGACTACGTGCACATCGACCTGTCCGAGGCGAACCCCTCCGGCCTGGCTCAGCTACTCGCCGGACGCAAGACCCGCCTCTCCACGATTCTGCGCGACAAGTCGCAGCTGGAGGCAGGCATGCGCTCCGCACGCACCCTGCGCACCAAGATTTACGAGCTTGCCACCGACCACGGCCTGGACTCCGGCTACTTCGTGGCGGGTACCGCCTCCTGGCTTTCGCACGACACCCGCGAGGATGCCGCCGCCTACGAGAAGCGCTTCATCGCGCCGATTCTCATGGCGCCGCTGAGCATCACCCCGCACCCTAAGGACGACGACTTCGAGCTGCGCCTTGCCGGTTCCGCACGCCTGAACCCGGCGATGGTCCGACAGATTAAGCAGGAGTACGGCATCGACCTGGGCACCATGGATGTGGCGCAGCTGGCGAACTCCATGTCCCGCCTGGACCCTGAGCCGGTCATCGAACGTATGCGCGCCTCCGCGGGCCGTATTCCGGGCATGACCATTGAATCGAAGTACTTCATCTCAACCTTTGCTGACCTGAAGGAAAGCCTGGGCGAACTGCCGCACACCGCCATCACCCCGCTGGTTCGTGACCTGGCGGCGCTGAAGGTGCCCGGCGTGAAGCCGCGCGAGCTCAACGCCCACAACCTACAGCCGCCCCTGGACCAGCGTGACCCGGCAGAGGAAATGCTCCTGCTGGATGCGGACGCGAACGCCCAGGAAATTATCGACACCGCGGTCAGCGGATTCTCCTTCACCATCACTGCGGCGCCCGGCACCGAGCCGCTGCGTACCGCCGTGAACATTGCATCCGCCCTGATGGGTCGCGGTAAGTCCGTGCTCGTGGTGGGCGAGAAGCGCTCCACCCTCGCTGAGTTCTCGGCGCTGCTCAAGCGCACCGGCATTGAGAGCCTGCGCTACGACCTGCTTGCCGAGCACGATGCTGAGGCTCAGCGCGCCGAGTTCATTCGCGCAATCGTGCGCAATGAGAGCGCCGAAGAGCCGAACTCTGAGGACCTGAACGAAGAGCTCGTGGCGACCCGTGCCGCGCTGCTCGACCACACTCGTGCCCTGCTGAACAAGGACTCGAACTGGCAGATTTCTGTCTACTCTGCACTGCAGCGTCTGGCTGAGCTGACCGCCTCCGAGGACGGCCCGGCAACCCGCGTGCGTTTTGACCGCCCCATGCTCGATTCGCTCATGGAGCGTGAGCAGGTGCGTGCCGAGCTGGTGCGTCTGGGTGAGATTGATGGTTTTGCGGCGGCTTCGCGTACCTCCCCGTGGTACCGCGCCCGCCTGGTCAATGATGAGGAAGCCGCAGAGGCATACGCCCTGGTCATTACCCTCAAGTCTTCCCTGCTGAACCTGCGTGAGGCGATGAACCACACCAGTGCTATGTTGGGTCTGCGCCCGGGTCGTACCATCGCCGAGTGGGAGTCGCAGCTGGCGATTCTGATGCGCATCCGTGAGACGCTCAAGCGTTTCCGCGCGGATGTTTACGACCGCCCGGTGACCGACCTGATTGCGGCGACCGCCTCGGGTGCGTGGCGCCGTGAGAACGGCATCGAGATGAGCAGTATGCAGCGTTCTCGTCTGCGCCGCGCGGCGAAGGAGTACATCCTGCCCGGCGTGAATATTGGTGACCTGCACGAGCAGCTGAAGGTGGTCCAGGCGGAGCGCGCCGAGTGGATTCGCCACATTGAGGCGCCCCGCACCCCGCAGATTCCGGAGAACCTGGATCAGCTGGCTGCCGCCCTGAACTCCCTGGTTTCTGAGCTGGCGGGCCTGGGCATTGTCCTGGCGGACACTGTCGAAGGCATCGATTTTGTGCGCACCGACCTGGATGTGCTGGACGCCCGCCTGGACGCCCTCATGGCGGACCGCGTGCTGCTGATGACCCTGCCGGAGCGTGACGCCCTGACCCAGAAGCTGCGTGAGCGCGGCCTGTCGGAGCTACTCGATGACCTGTACGCACGTCAGGTTCCAACCGAGGTTGTTGCCGCTGAGCTGGAGCTTGCCTGGTGGCAGTCTGCCCTGGAGTTCTTGTTGCAGCATCACGAGGGTAAGCTGCTGGACGGTGACCGCCTGCGCGATACGGAGTCCCGTTTCCGCCGTGCCGACTACGCCCACATGACCAGCGCCCCGGCGCGTCTGCTGGCGAAGATGGCCCGCGTGTGGACTGAACGTATTGAGTCTGAGCACGACCAGGCGGCGTACCTGAAGAGTCAGCTACGCGGCTACGAGTTCGTGCTCGAAGAGCTGCTGACTCACGCCCCGGTCATGGCGCGTACCCTGTTTCCGCTGTGGACTGCGAGCCCCTTCGCCCTGGCGCGTAAGGTTCCCGCCTCCATGCGTTTTGACACGGTGCTGCTGCTGGACTCCGAGTCGACCCCGCTGGCGGCGAACCTGCCGGCGATTACCCGCGCCGACCAGGTGATTGCCCTGGGCGACCCGCATTCGGGTTACCCCTCGCCGTTCATCGTGTCTGCGCCGACTTTCGGTGCGCCTGAGCCGACCGACGAGCAGCTGGATAGCACCTTCGATGTGCTTGCCACCATACTGCCCAACCGCACCCTGGCGATGCTGCACCGCAGCATGGACCCGGTGATTCTCGACTACCTGAACCGTGAGTTCTACGGTTCGCAGCTGCATGCGGCTCCGGTGAGCCGCGCCTCCGCCCAGCCTGCCGGTTCGCTGACCGTTGAGTACATTGATACTCGCGGTAAGGTCAGCGATAACGCGAACCTGGATTCGCCCGGTGTTGAGGTGGAGCGCGTCACGAACCTGGTGCTCGAGCACGCGTACCGCACCCCGGACCGTTCGCTGGCGGTTGTGACGGCTAGCCCGAAGCACGCTCAGCGTGTGGCTGAGTCGGTGCGTCACGCCCTGAGCCTGTACCCGCAGCTGGCGCCGTTCTTCGCCGCCGGTGAGGAGTCTTTCCGCGTGGTCGACCTGACCCGCGCCGAGAGCCTCGAGCGCGATACCGTGATTTTCTCCCTGGGTGTGGGCCGTGCCCGCCTGGGTCAGGCGTCGTATGATTTGGGTCAGCTGTCTGCCGAGCACGGTCGCCAGGGCTTTGTGGTTGCGTTGACCCGCGCCCGCCGCGCCCTGCGCATCGTTTCGTGCATTGACCCGTCGGAGCTGGACCCGCAGAAGTTGCATCATGGTGCGGTGGACTTCTACCACCTGCTGCGTGAACACGCGGAACGTCAGGCGCGTGAAGAGGTGGAAGCGAAGGCACAGCGCGTGCCGGAGACCCTGCCGCGTAACGCGTTCTTGGCCGCCGACGACGCGGACACCCCGGATTTGGGCGACTGGCTTTTGAACGATTTGGTGGCGCGTCTGCAGGCTCGCGGTGTGCGTGTGACCCGCGGTGAGGGCGATATCGCTCTGATTGCGCACGCCCCGGAGAAGCTGGCGGCTGAGCCGGTTCCCGCGCTGGGTGTGGCTCCCGTGGTCTCTTCGAACCCGAGTGTTCCGGCGGCTATGCCGCTGGTGGCGTGCTCTGATGGCGAGCAGAATTATGCGCGTGCTTCGGTGCGTGAGCGTACCCGTCTGCTGCCGGAGCGTCTGAGCCGCACGGGCTGGAACTACATTACGCTGGGCACCCTGGAAGTATTTGCTGATCCGGACGCCGTGGTGGCGCGCGTGCTGCACTACCTGGATATGGATGAGGGCGCTGAGGTCCGTGGCTAGTTATTCGTCGACGCCGAAGCCTCGCCGCGGTCACCGCCGTGTGAGCGGCGGCGGTTCGGTGAGCGGGGCTGAGCCTCTGCTGGTGGGCGTGACTACGCCTCCGGTGGTGGCTTCGGGTGCATCGTCTGCTGCGGGGGCTTCCGCGAAGAAAACTGATGCTCAGAACCAGAACTCCCAGAAGGCGAGTTCTCAGAAGGTGGCTGCTTCTGCGCAGCCGCTGACCCCGGAGGAGCGTGAGCGTCTGGAATGGATGCGTCAGCAGCGTCCTCCGCATTGGGGTAACAATATCGTGTAGCGTCTTCCTGAGGGAGAGCACTTATTAAAACGCCGAGGGGCGGGGCAACGTGTGTTGCCCCGCCCCTCTTTTGGGCTGGTGTGGGACCCCGTTTAGGAGTTGCCCTTGTCGGTGCTGTAGAAGCCGGAACCTTTGAAGGTCACTCCGACGGTGTTGTAGCGCTTGCGCAGGGTTTCTTCGCCGCACTGCGGGCAGATGCGCAGTGCATCGTCGCTAAAGGACTGGCGCTGTTCAAAGACATGGTTGCAATTCTTGCACTGGTAAACGTAGACCGGCATTTTGTCCTTCTGTATCCGTTTTCGCTGGGATGGTTTATTAACGTGGTTTGAGTGTACCGCTTTTGAAAGGTTGGGAGCTATTTGCGTTTTCTTCTCAAATAGCTATTTCTGTTTCTTTTTACCTTTTTCGTGAGTGATTTTGTTGGTGTGTTCCTGCATATCTTTGCGTTTTGCATAAAGATTCGGGGTGTCAATCAAGAGCGAACCGGGCATGGGGGATTCGGGTGCTTTTAGCTCTGCTGGTGAGCACGGAAAATACCCCGCTCGGTGAGAATCACCGGCAGAATAGCGTCCCACTGGTCGTAGGGAATGGCTTCGTAGATTTCGTCGCTGAAGACAATGCCGATGCTCCGGCCGGTGAGCTGCTGGTCGCTGAGCAGGGGGATAATGCGGTCGTAGTAGCCGCCTCCTTGACCGAGGCGGTGCCCGCCAGCATCAAAAGCAAGGGCGGGGATGAGACGCAGGTCGGCGTCAATGAATGCTTGCGTGTCTTGTTCTTCGCCTTCGGGTTCGGGGATGCCCATGGGGCTGAGCGGATGCTCAACGGTGGGGTCCCAGTGCACCCAGGCGAGTTTGCGACCGGGGCGTACGACGGGCACGAGGATGCGGTGTCCCTGCTCAAGGAGAGCGTTTAGTGCTTGGACAATGGGAGGTTCGGACTTGGTGGGCAGGTACGCCGCGATGGTACCGGGGGAGTGGACCCGCTGTGCGACTGCTTCGAGGATGTGGGCGGTGAAGAGCTCCTGCATCTGCTGCTGACCTTGTTCGCCGCGGTGGCTGCGTGCGGTGAGGCGGCGCGGGCGAATCTGAGAGCGGAGAATGTCTTTGTCTAGGGAGATATCGTCTGCGCTGGCACCGGCGTCAGAGTTGCTGGTGGCGGGGGTTGTGTTGAGGTGCATGGTGTGTCCCATCGTCGTTGCGGGTCTTGTGTGAAGGGTTGGGGGGAGTGGCGCGTCCCGTAGGAAGTAAGGTGCGTTCACTCTATGCTGAGAGGTATCCGTGCGCAGGGTAAAACTGCCCTGGTGGGTGGTGAAAATTGACCTATATCTGCGGGGACATGGATTCCACTTTTTAGTATAGGGTTTGAGAAAAATAGTGCTGAGTTCTGTGGGGTGCATTTTCTTTGCACACCGAAGAATGTGCCGCTGTGGATATGCAGTTAGTCACGTTGAAGATTTTTTCATGTCATAGTGTCTATAAATCGCCTTAAGTACTTTACAAATTAGGGTATTCTTGTGGCATGGCTACTGAAATTAAGTCTGTTACTAAGGCAGTTATTCCTGCTGCTGGTCTGGGCACCCGATTCCTGCCCGCAACGAAGGCAACCCCCAAGGAAATGCTCCCCGTCGTTGATCGCCCCGCGATTCAGTACGTGGTGGAGGAAGCAATCCGTGCCGGTCTGAACGACGTTCTGATGATTACCGGCCGTAACAAGCGCGCTCTCGAGGATCACTTCGACCGCGTTCCCGTTCTGGAGCAGCAGCTCGCTGAGCAGGGTAAGGACGCCCTACTCGCGTCCGTGGTAGCTACCAATGAGATGGGTGGCGACCTGCACTACGTGCGTCAGGGCGACCCCAAGGGTCTGGGCCACGCTGTTCTGCGCGCAAAGCGCCACGTTGGTGACGAAGCATTCGCTGTTCTGCTCGGCGATGACCTGATTGACGAGAAGGAAGACCTGCTCGCTCGTATGGTGGAGGTCCAGGAGCGCACCGGCGGTTCCGTCGTTGCTCTGATGGAGGTTCCCCGCGAGGCTATTTCTGCTTACGGTGCAGCTGCTATTGAGGCTGTTGAGGGCGAGGACGGTTTCGTTAAGATTACCGGTCTGGTTGAGAAGCCTGCGGCTGATGAGGCTCCCTCGAACTACGCTGTGATCGGCCGTTACGTTCTGAGCCCGAAGGTCTTCGAAGTTCTGGAGAACACCGCTCCGGGCCGCGGCGGCGAGATTCAGCTGACCGACGCTCTGCAGACCCTGGCTCAGGGTGAGGGCGAAGGCGAAGGTGTCTACGGTGTGGTCTTCTCCGGCCGCCGTTTCGACACCGGTGACAAGCTGTCCTACCTGAAGGCAAACGTTATTCTTGCTGCTGAGCGCCCCGAGTTCGGTGACGACCTGCGCGCATGGCTGAAGGACTTTGTCGCAGAGAACTGCTAATTACTCTGCATCCGCTCTCTAAAGAGGGCAACCGATAAATACCAACCACGCTGAGGAAGGCGTTCTTTCCGGTGGGGCGTTTTAGCCCCAAGGGAGGGCGCCTTCCTTTGCGTCGTATGTGTCTATTATGTGCTTGGAATGCTACTGGGTGAGGGCCCAGGGTGTGCCTTGTGCAGGGACGCGACGACGTTGTAGTGTGCATATTCCGTCTGGGATATATGTGCATATCCAGCCCGATTCTTGCCGCTTATGGAAAGCATTGGGAATATAAGGGTATGATTAAAGTCTAGGGATAAAGGGACGATAGAGGGCGACCTGAATATGACGCTTTTGAACACCTCCGGCGTGTTGGTAATTCTGACCGTGATTTTGCTGCTGTGGTTTGTGCCCAGGAGCCTGCGTCGCGCGCCCGCTGGCCCTGTCATGGAGCCTGAACGTCCCCTGATTAGTGCCGAGCGTACAGCAGAGGATATTCTCGCCTCCGCGGGTGTGCTGCTGAACGAGTCGGAGGCGTACCAGTCCTCCGATCATGCGGTGGCGCCGGGCACCTCCCTGCCCTCTTCTGCTCTTCCGCAGGCTTCTTCTCGTTCCTCTCACGCCGTAGAGGATGCTGTTCAGTCTGCCCCGGATACGGCTTCTATTTCGCAGATTCGCGAATCTTCCCCGACTGCCCCCTACACCGATGAGATTCCGGTCGTGGAGGACGCGAAGCCCTCGCCGCTGTCCTACTTTGATACTTCGAGTCCGAGCGGTATTGCCCTGCTGGTTGCTGCCGGTTTGGGTGCGGTTGCCCTGGTCACCGGTCTTCTGGCGCTCTTTGATGTGCTGGCGTGGGGTTGGGCTGTTCTCTTCCTGATTCTTGCCGGCGGTGCATGGGCTGTGAGCCGTTTTGGTCTGCTGGAGTCTGTTGCTAACCAGGTCAAGGCAAGCCGTGATGCACGCCATGCTAAGGCAGAAGATGATGAGGATGACGAAGCTGAGGACGAAGCCTATGAAGAGTCCGATGAACATGAAGAAGCCGGCGATGACGCTTCTGAGCCTGTAGAGGACTCGGCGGCTGAGGGTGTGGAGCCTGAAGTTGCTGAAGAGCCTGCGCATCATGCTCGCCCCGCCACCCGTGAGGCTACTACCCGCAAGCCTGTACACGGTGTGAACCGCGAGGTGGCACGCCCGAGCCGCGCGCACATCGCGGTGGAGTCCTCCGATGAGGCTCCCGAGGCGGCTCCTCGTGTGGAAGCGCCTGCTGCGGCACCTGCTCATTCTTCTCGTGCCGTACCTGCCCGTTCTGCCCGCCCGGCGGAGGCGCCCGTCGCACACCGTCAGGAGCGTCGCCAGCAGCGTCCGAGTCGATTCCAACCGATTCGCCGCGGTAGCGTGCTCTTTGATCAGGAGAGCGGTTCCGCTACTTCCTCCGGTGCGCCGCGTACTGCGGCACAACCTCAGCGGGTAGAGCAGGCTCCGGTAGTTCCGAGTCGGCCCGCTCAGGCACCTGCGGTTCCCGCTCAGCCTGCACAGCCCGTTCAGCCTGCTCAGACTCAGCAGGCTCCCGCTCAGGCACCTGTGCAGCCGGTAGCGGCTCCCGCACAGCAGCCGGCAATTCACCCGGATCAGCCGGTGGCTCGCCAGGCTCTGCGTGACGGTTCGCCCGTCCGCCAGGCACCTGCGGCACCTGCTACTCAGGCTCCCGCTCAGCCGATTCCCGAAGAGATTCCTCTGCCGGATGTCCTGGACGATTCCGAGTTCGATGCGCTGGATATCGCCTCGCTGAACGATTCGGTTCTTTCGACCGGTGCTACTGCGACCGGCGGTGTTCGTTCGACGAACCGTCACCCCGGTGCCGGCTCCTCCTTTGAGGCTGTGAGTAACACCTGGAACCCGGTTCAGCTGCCCAAACCGCTGAGCGCTCTGCACCGTCAGGATAAGAAGTAAGCTTTAGCTTTCACTATGTGCAAAACCCCCGACAGTTTACGCTGTCGGGGGTTTTGCTTTCCCAGGTGGTGCTGGGTGGTCTGGGGATGCTGGGTGGTTAAAAAGAAAAGGAACCCCGTCCATGGGGTTCCTTTTCTAGCATCACACACAGGAAGAAAGTCTTCTAGACCGATTAGGAAGGCCTTCCCACAAGGCCTGCCCTATTCGGTAATAAAAATATATCCTAATTCCCGTGTGGGTGACAAGCCGAAAATAGCGACACCCTGTCAATAAACTAAGGTTTACCTAAGTGAAATCCGCGCCATTGCAGGCGACAAGAGGTAATAACCCCGGCTGAAAAAAATTTAAAAAAATTTTCTGACCCCTCCATAAGTCGAATAAGAAGCCTCAAAGAACCTTCAATCAGGTTAATATCGCCCACTCATGAGAGAATAGCCGGGTGAAAGATTGGTTTGACGCACTCCCGATTGAGGTTGCCCTAGCTTTCATGTGGGTGGTTGGTATCGTCCGCACCAGCATCGTGTACGCTCTTGGTGCGCTTGCTGCTGAAGGCGGCGCCCGCCTCGACCGCATCCGCAAAGCCATGGGCAGCCCGCTCTACCGTAAAGCGCGCCGCTTGATTAACCGGTGGGGCGTTATTGCCGTGCCCCTCTGCTTTCTCACCGTGGGTCTGCAAACCGCGGTCATCATCACGACCGGCTTCACGAAAATGCCTCTGCGCCGCTGGGCTCCCGCGATGCTGGTTGGAACCTTCATGTGGGCGTGTATTTACACCACAATCGGCTTCGCAATTCTTGCGGCCCTCGGCCTGGAACCGTGGATGTTCCCGCTCGCCCTTGCCATCGTTATTACGGTGCTGGTCATTGTGACTCAGCTGCGCGAACGCCGCATTAACCGTGAAGCCGTTGAGAACACTGCGGATAACATCGCCGAGAACTAGTCCTACCTTCAGTGGGGGATAGGTGCACTATCTCTCCGGGTTGAGGCCGCTCGCCAGGCCCCAATACCCCCGCCCAAGATGTGCTAGCGTGGAGGGATGAGTTCATCCGCATCCTCCACCGCAGGCACCCCCGAAGAGCAGCCCGTCAACGACTCTGCCCTCACCGCAATCGACCCCGAGCAGAGCGCGCCCGAAAACGCTACCGACCAGGTAGAAAGCGAAGCTCCCACCCGCGTGTACCTGCATCCCGAGCAGCTGGCGATGATCCAGACCCCGGAGGCTCTGCCCATCCCCGTGCTGCAGCGTTCTATGCTGCGCATTAGCTACGTGCCCGCGATTATGCCCGGCAAGTGGTTCAACCGCTGGCACGAGCGTTACGGCGACCGCGTGCAGCTGGCGGAGGTGCCCGTGCGTGAGGCGCGCGGCCTGGACTCCCTGCATCAGAACCTGTGCCTGATTGATCCCGCCGATAACCCCGCCGCTGGATCCTCCGTTGAATCCGCCGCTGGGTCAGCAGAAGAGGGAACCGCCCCCTCCGAGGCGCCCGCTGAGGATAGCGCCGAGGCTACCGAGCACGCCCCCATTGAGCGTAAGGACGTACCCGAGAACCCCTTCGCACACATGAGCATTGTGCGCCCCGACCGCGAACCGGCAAGCACCGACGGCGAGAAGTACCACAGCATCCGCCTCTACGAGGAGCTGCCCGTGGTCATTCTGCCGGTGGACCACGTGCTCACCGTGCTTGATGAGGTGCCCGTGGAGGAGCTTGCCGAAGAGTTCCTGCTGCGGCCCGCCTCCGATATTCCCGCTTATGAGGAAGTCTCCCGCGCATGGCGTGAGAGTGCCGGTCGCATCGTGCCCGAGGGCCTGACCGATAAGGAAACCATCGAGCTGGTTGCCGCCGGTGTGGGCCTGTACATTGTGCCCATGTCCATTGCGCGTTTTTACCACCGCAAGGACCTTACCTACCGCCCCGTTGCGGGTCTGGACACCTACCCGGTGCACCTGGTCTGGCCGCGTGCCCCCAAGGGCGAGCCGCGTAGCGAAGAGCTCGAAGCGCTCCTGCAGGACTTCATCGGCATTGTGCGTGGCCGCACCGCAACCAGTGAGCGTGGTAGCGAAACCCGGCAGGCACGCGCCGAACGCATCGCCGCTGAAAAGGCAAAGGAAAAAGCGAAGGCACGAGCCGCCAACGCCCGCCGCGAAGCACGCGATAAAAAGCGCGCCAACGCCAAGAAAAACGGTAACGCGCGCCAGCACGCTCGACAGTCCGCCAAAGCCGCCAGTGCACGCCGCGGCAAGAAACGCTAACGAACGATAGACGGTAAAATCAAACCATGGCATTAGCAATGGAAACCCGACCCGCAGCCTACGCAGTGATCATTGAACAGGGCAAGCTGCTCATGACCCGTTGGGTACCCGAAGACCGCGCACTCAGCCCCCTCTGGTCCCTGCCCGGCGGCGGCATGGAACCCGGCGAACAGGCCGACGAAACCGCGCTGCGAGAGACCCTCGAAGAGACCGGTTACAGCGTCGCCATTGAAGACATTCTGGGCGTGCACGCCGGACACTTCCCCGTGCGCTCCACCCAGAAAGACCCGCAAGCGCTACCCTTCTGCGCCCTGCGGGTGGTTTTCCGTGCCCACATTGTCACCGGCGAACTGCGCCACGAAATCAATGGCTCCTCCGACACGGCACGCTGGGTACCCATCGCTGAGCTAGACACCATCCGCTACGGCACCCTCATCGACGAGGTAGCCTCCATGATGGGCTACTCCAACGCCGCTAGCTGGGCACGCGAATACCGCGAATTTCTTGCCGATGAAAACGCACGGAAGCTTCCCTAATGAACCGACTGACCCTCACCCGCCGTGCGGCGCTCACCTCCCTGGCGCTCATGCCGCTGCTCGCCGCTTGCGGGAATAATGACGCAACCCCGCAGGTGGACCCTTCCGCATCCAGCTACGGTACTCTGCGTATCGGCTACGGTGCTCTGCGTGAGATGCGCGCCGTAGCGAACGTGTACGCGCGCGCCCTGCGACAGATTGGCTACTCCGTTGAACTTGTCGACACCGACAACAGCCGCGCCGCCGCCCTGCGCGGGCTCATGGTTCCTTCGGCTAACTCTGCCACCCCTACCGCAACTCTGCCCGACGACGAGGAAACCGGCAGCACCACTGCCGCCGCCTCTGAATCGTTGGACCTGGTCATCGACTACAGCGGCGACCTGCTGCTCTACCTGACCGACGACGGCAAAATCAGCCCTGCCGCCGCACAGAACGAACGTATTGCCGCCTCCGTGAGTGCCTCCGCTCAAGCCGCAGGCGTGACCCTGCCCCCGGTGGCCACCCCCACCACGGAGGAGAGCACCGCCTCCGCACATGCTACGGACGGTACCGCGAGCCCCACCGCAAGCTCCACCCGCTCCGCAGACCCCATCAACCTGCGCGCCATGAGCACCACCGACATGACCAACGCCATCTCGCGCATCCTGCCCGAAGAGCTCATGCTTCTCAACGGTGCTAGCGCCACCAACAAGGATGTGCTGGTCACTACCCGCGCCGTGAGCGCCCGCCACAAGCTCAACTCCCTCGCGAACCTGCGCGATGTGCAGTCGAGCCTGGCGTTCTCCATCCCGACCGGGTACTCCAGCGGCACCTACGGCGTGGATTCTTTGCGTAGCCTCTACCGTTACCGTGTGCACGACCCGAAGATTCAGGACGACCCCGCCGAGCGCGTCAACGCCCTCACCGCAGACACCGTGCAGGTGACCCTGCTGCACAGCAGCGACTCGGCGATTGAAGAGAATCGCCTGGTCACCCTGGAAGACCCGTCAACGGCACTTTTGCAGCAGCAACTGGTGCCCATTATTCGCCGTACCCTGCCAGATAGCGCCCGGACGGCAATTAACCGCGTATCATCTACATTAGACACGGGTAACCTCTCGTTCCTGTTGCGTCTGACTAGCGGTTCCAACCCCATCGCAGATGATGACGCAGCACAATTCATTTTGGATCACCCTAGAAAGTAAATCATCATGACGAAGTACCGTCAGTCCTCAAAGTTGAGCAACGTCCTGTACGACATCCGCGGCCCCATTCTGGATGAAGCCAATCGCATGGAAGCGATGGGCCACCGCATCCTCAAGCTGAACATTGGTAACCCCGCGCCCTTCGGCTTTGAGGCGCCGGATGCCATCATGATGGATATCATTCGTCACCTGCCCGAAACTCAGGGCTACTCTGACTCCCGCGGCCTCTACTCGGCACGTACCGCCATTGTGCACCACTACCAGAACCGCGGCATCATGAACCTCGACACCGAATCTATCTACTTGGGTAACGGTGTGTCTGAGCTGATTCCGATGACCCTGCAGGCACTGTGCGAGACCGGCGACGAAATCCTGGTCCCCATGCCCGACTACCCGCTGTGGACCGCAGCCACCGCGCTGGTCGGCGGCAAGCCCGTGCACTACCTCTGCGATGAGGAAAACAACTGGTACCCGGACATCGAAGACATTAAGTCGAAGATTACCGAGCGTACCAAGGGCATCGTGGTTATTAACCCGAACAACCCCACCGGTGCCGTCTACCCGCGTTCCGTGCTTAAGCAGATTGTGGATGTGGCACGCGAACACGGTCTGGTCGTGTTCTCTGATGAGATTTACGAAAAGATTACCTACGATGGCGCAGAGGCCATCAACATGGCGACCCTCACCGGCGACGACGTGCTCTGCCTGACCTTCTCCGGCCTGTCCAAGGCATACCGCGTCTGCGGTTACCGTGCGGGTTGGGTCGCTATCACCGGCCCGAAGAAGGACGCTTCCAGCTACCTGGAAGGCATTCACCTGCTCGCCTCCATGCGCCTGTGCGCCAACGTTCCGGCACAGCACGCCATCCAGACCGCGCTCGGCGGCTACCAGTCCATTAACGAGCTGATTGTTCCCGGCGGCCGCCTGTACGAGCAGCGCACCCTGGCGCACAAGATGCTCAACGAGATTGACGGCATCAGCTGCACCAGCGCGGACGGCGCGCTCTACCTGTTCCCGAAGATTGATGTTGAGCGCTTCGACATTACCGACGATGAACAGTTCGCCCTGGACCTGCTCAAGAGCCAGAAGATTCTCTTCAGCCACGGCCGCGCGTTCAATTGGAAGGACCCGGATCACTTCCGCCTGGTGTTCCTGCCCGATACGCAGACCCTCACCAGCGCCCTGGAGCGCCTGGGTAACTTCATGGCTGACTACAAGCAGAAGCACTAGCCTTCCCGCCTCTGCTACATATAGACAGAAATAGCCTGCCCCGCAGTTCTGATGAGCTGCGGGGCAGGCTATTTTTGTTTGACGGCTGGCGGATGTGCCAGAGCGGGTGCTGGAAGGGCTTTAGTTTGCCAGGTTCTCCTGACCAGCCTGTGCGCCGCGTGCCGCGTTCAGGCGCTCCTGCGCGCCCTGCAGCCACGCCTCGCAGCGGGCGGCAAGCGCCTCGCCACGCTCCCACAGGGTGATAGAGGTCTCCAGGTCACTGGCGCCGGACTCCAGCTGGCGCACGACCTGCTCCAGCTCGGCACGCGCCTGCTCGTAGCCGAGGGTTTCGACGGGTGCGCCCAGCTCGGCGCTGTTGAAGCTAATGTTCTCGCTCATTGAGGAACCTTTCAGGGGTAAAACTTAGGGGTAAAAACTAGGGGTAAAACGTAGGTATCGGGGTTTAGGAGATGTTTGAGGGATCCGTAGAAGTTACGGTTGCCTGCGCCGAACCGGTCGCCGCACGCACCGTAATCTGCTCGCCCTCGCTCAGCCCCGAAGCGTCACGCACAATAGCGCCCGCGGCATCCTGAACGATGGAGTAGCCGCGGTTGAGCGTCTGCGCAGGCGAGAGCGAACGCACCCGCGCCAACGTATGCGACAGAGTCGCCGACTCACGCTCCAGACGGTGCTGCACCGAACGGTGAGCGCGCTCGCGTAGCTGGCTCAGCTCCTCCACACGCATGAGCAGGGAGGATTCCGGGTGGGTGAGCACCGGGCGGCTACGCAGCTGCGCAATGTAGTTCATCTGCATGCCCACGTAGCCGAGCACCGCACGGTCCAGGCGGGCACGGGCCTCGGTGATACGGGCGGTTTCCTCCGAAATATCGGGCACAATGCGCTTACCCGCATCGGTGGGGGTGGAAGCGCGCAGATCGGCGACCGCATCGAGGATGGGGGAGTCCGCCTCGTGACCGATTGCCGAGACCACCGGGGTGGTGGCCGCCGCGACGGCGCGGATGAGCGCCTCCTCGGAGAAAGGCAGCAGGTCTTCGAAGGAGCCGCCGCCTCGGGCGATGACGATGACGTCCACCTCCGGGTGGGCGTCCAGTTCGGCGAGCGCGGCAATGACCTCAGCCGCCGCGCCTTCACCCTGCACGCGGGTATTGCGCACCTCGAAGACCACGCCGGGCCAGCGCAGGGAGGCGTTGCGGATAACGTCCTTCTCCGCGTCAGAATCGCGACCGGTAATCAGACCCACACGATTCGGCAGCATGGGCAGCGGCTTCTTCCGCGCGTCAGAGAACAGCCCCTCAGCGGCGAGAGCTTCACGTAGACGCTGCAGCTGCTCGTGCAGGTTGCCGGTGCCGACCGCGTACACTTCCTTGCCGATGAGGGAGAGCTTGCCGTTCTTCCACAGGCTCGGTTTGGCGCGGGTGACGATGCGAGCGCCTACGGTCACATCAGCCGCTAGGCCGCTACCGGCACGCCCGAAGAGCGCGAGGGTGAAGGAGAAGTCTTCGTTGAGGTCTTTGAGCTCCATGAAGACGTTGCCACCGCGGCCGTTGAGGGAGGCGACCTGCGCTTCCACCCAGAGCTCGGGAACCTTGTCTACATAGTTTTTGAGGTTCTGCGCGAGCAGGGCGAGGGGCCAGGGGTTGGTGGCGGTGGTTTCCTGAGACTTCCCGGGAAGCTGCCGCTCGTGCACGGGCGGCACCACCAGTGCGGGTGCCGGCTGCGCTGCGGAGGGGTTGTAGAAGTTCATACCTTCTATTGTCCCTGATTGGTCGGTTATGCGCCTGCGCACAGGTCAGCCTGGCGACTCGGGTAGCTTGCACGCAGTGCAGGCAGAACTTAGCTTCTGGCGCATTCTGCGGGTCCGAATCGGCTTTGAACACTGTGAGCGGGTACCCTAGGCTCATGCGCTCACCCGATCAGTCAGCACATCAGAACAACGCCCTCAACACCGCCGCGGCTTCGTCAGCGGCGGGTACTGGCGCGCAAAACTACCCGGCGGACGCGACCCGAGTCGTCGACACCCGGATTACCCGCACGGACGGTTACTACACAGCGGATGAAGACACCACCCTGCTACAGCCCACGCGTACGCTCGGCCACGCTGCAGCCCCCACCAAGGCTGAACTGCATGCCGCCCCCGAGCCTCCCTTTGCGGCGGGTCTGCGGAGGTTCCTGACCGTTGTGCTGTGCGCCCTGGCCCTGGTGACCGCTCTGGGTGCAACCACGGGTGCCTGGGTGAACTCCAAGCTCATGTCAGAGCGCGGTTTCTCGCAGATTTCCTCCAACCTGGCGGAAGATTCGCAGCTCGCCTCGCGCATCGCGGATGGTGCGGTTGAAGATCTCATGAACTCCGAGGCTATGACAACCTTCCTCGACGGCACCAAACAAAGCGGCTTATACTCCATTCTTGTAAAGCCGACACAAGACGGCATACGTTCCTTGCTCAACCGTTCCGCGGCTGAGCTGTCAAAAACTGAAGAATATCGAAGCCTCTGGAAGGAAATAGCCGAGGAAACTCGCCGCTACAACCTCGAACACCAGGACGGCCCCGCCGTCATTGTGCTCACCCCCTTCTACCGTGCGCTGGATGCGAAGGTCGGTTCTATCGGTTCCTTCGACCCGGACCTGACGAAGCTCGGCCCTGAAACCCTCAACATTGACCGGGTAAAGGACGGCAACAACCAGCAGGAGCAGCAGGAATGGTACCTGCATGCCGGCATTAACCGTGCCGCCGCGCTGGGCAAATCCACCGTGCCGCTGACCATCATCTCGGTGCTGAGCCTGTTGCTGGCTACGTTGCTGGCACCCAGGCACCGCATCCTGGTGCCGGTGGTCACGGCTCTGCTCTACGCCCTGCTGGGTTGGGGCGCCGCAGCCTGGTTTGGCGGCCAAAGCCCTGAATCCCTGGGAATTACCAGCCACAGCACCGCCGGAACGGCGCTGATTACCGGGGCATGGAACCAGCTTGCGCCGTCACTGACCGGGCACTTGCAGGCGGCGGCAAGCTACGGGCTGGTCATGGCAATCCTCGCCCTGCTGCTCGGTATTCTGATTCGCCTCATCGCCCTGGGACGTAGCCCTGCGAGCGGTGCCACAGTCATCACACACTAAAAGTCCGAACAACGTAGGATAGTAACCATGTCCACTGAAACTATTGCCCTGGGCCTGCCGCCCGTACCCCGCGAGCGCCGCAGCCGCGCCGACGTTGAAGCCGCCGCACCCGTCACCGGTGAGAAGAAAGTCCTGCTCGCCACCCCGCGCGGTTACTGCGCGGGCGTTGACCGTGCCGTGATCGCTGTTGAGAAGGCGCTAGAGCACTACGGCGCGCCCGTCTACGTGCGCAAGCAGATTGTTCACAACCGCCACGTGGTGGAGACCCTGGAAAAGCAGGGCGCCATCTTCGTTGATGAAGTGGACGAGGTTCCCGAAGGCTCCGTGACCGTGTTCTCCGCCCACGGCGTGTCCCCGGCGGTGGTTTCCGCAGCTGGCGACCGCTCCCTGAACACCATTGACGCGACCTGCCCGCTGGTGAACAAGGTGCACCGCGAGGCCGTGCGCTTCGCCAAGCAGGACTACGACATTCTGCTCATCGGTCACACCGGCCACGAAGAGGTTGAGGGTACCGCCGGTGAGGCGCCCGAGCACATCCAGATCGTGAACTCGCCCGACGAGGTGGATCAGGTGACCGTCCGCAACCCGGAGAAGGTCGTCTGGATTTCTCAGACCACCCTGTCCGTGGACGAAACCCTGGAAACCGTGGCGCGTCTGCGTGAGCGTTTCCCCTCCCTGCAGGACCCGCCCTCGGACGACATCTGCTACGCAACCTCCAACCGCCAGGGCGCCATCAAGGAGATCGCTCCGCGCGCCGACCTGGTCATCGTGGTTGGTTCGGCAAACTCCTCGAACTCCGTGCGCCTGAAGGAAGTAGCACTCGAATACGGCGCTAAGCGTGCCGAGCGTGTGGACTTCGCACACCAGGTGGACGAGTCCTGGTTCGAGGGCGTGGCAACCGTGGGCCTGACCTCCGGCGCGTCCGTGCCCGAGGTTCTGGTTCAGGAGGTGCTGGCTCTGCTCGCCGAGTACGGCTACAGCACCATCGAAGAGGTGGAGACCGCAAAGGAAGATATTCTCTTCTCCCTGCCGAAGGAACTGCGTTCCGCCCTCAAGAATGACGAGAACGTGGGCCGCCAGCTCGGTGGCCGCGGCGCTAAGCCCACTCGCTAAGACTTTTAGCTGATGACCCCGTGTCCTCTTCCCCCGTGTGGGGAGAAGACACGGGGTTTTTGCGTCTGAGGATGCATGGGTAGGGATGGCGGTACGCGCCGGTTTCCGCTCGCGGGGGAGTGCCCCCTCTGCGGCGCTGGGGCGCCTTGAGGACGGAGCCCCCGCTCCGCGTAACCGGCAACCTCCGCCGCGGGCAGTGCCCCCTCCGCGGCGCCCCAACAACGATTGACACAGGCGCCTGAGGACGGAGCCCCCGCTTCGCGTGACCGCCTCCGCTGCGGAGATTACCTCGTCGCCACGCTCTATTACCGCTGAAAAACCCTCGTTAGAACAGCCACTGCACGAACTCATGACATTTGTCATGTGCAGGTCATGACACTCTGTACCGCACCGGCGCGAAAACCGGCGGTGTAATAGAAACATGAACACCGCAGCACTTCAGAACAGCAAGCACAACACCGCAGAAACCGTTATTTCCGCCCGCTCCCTCCGCCAGGTTTTCTCCACCCGTGCGGCAGGCACCGTGGTCGCCGTCGACTCGATTGACCTGACCGTCAAGCGCGGCGAAATCATCGCCCTGCTCGGCCCCAACGGCGCAGGCAAGACCACCCTCATCGACATGATTCTTGGTCTGACCCAGCCCAGCGGCGGCGAGTTGAGCGTCTTCGGCCGCAACGCCTCCGAGGCGGCACGCGCCGGTCTGCTCGGTGCGGTTCAGCAGACCGGTGGTCTGCTCAAGGACCTGACGATCCGCGCCACGGTCGAGATGATTGCGGCGCTGTACCCCAAGCCCATTGACGTGGATGAGGTACTCGCCGGTGCCGACCTGACCGATATTGCTAAGCGTAAGGTCGGCAAGTGCTCGGGCGGCCAGCAGCAGCGTCTGCGTTACGCCCTGGCGACCATGCACTCGCCGGAACTGCTGATTCTGGATGAGCCGACCGCCGGCATGGACGTGAATGCACGCCGCACCTTCTGGGAGCGTATGGAAGCCATCGCAGAACGTGGAACGACCATTCTTTTTGCGACGCACTACCTGGAAGAAGCACAGAACTTCGCCCAGCGCATCGTGCTCATGGAATCCGGCTCCATCATCGCTGACGGCTCCTCCGACGAGATTCGCGCCCTGACCGGCCACCGCCACCTTTCCTTCCTCGCACCCGCACCCATCACCGACCTGGATGTGCCGGTTGAGGTCACCGAAGAGTCCGGCGGGTACCGCCACCGCATCTCCGTGCTGGAGATTGAGCAGGTACTGCGCACTCTGCTGAACAACTACAGCATCAGCGACCTGGAGGTCACCAAGCCCTCCCTGGACGAGTCCTTCACCCTGCTGACCGAGCAGGCCGCCGCCTCCAAGGCATCCGACGCCTAAACATCAGACTGCCTAAACACCACACTATCTAAACGCTTCGCCGCCGCTACACACCTCAAGGAAAACATCATGCTCCGCTATGCACTCTACGACATCCGCGCTTCTATCCTCTCGACCGACCGTTTCTTCTTCGGCGTGGCACTGCCCATCGTCTTCTTCCTGCTCTTCGGCGCGATGCAGGACTACTCCTCCCAGCCGATGGGCGACGGCAACGTAGCAGCGTACGTCATGATTGGCATGGCGCTGTACGGTGCCGTGCAGAACACCGTGGCGATTAGCGGCAGCACCGTCACCGAGCTCTCCAGCGGCTGGAACCGCCAGCTGGCGCTGACCCCGCTGACCACCGGCAAGTACCTGGGCGCGAAGGCGCTGACCGCCCTGGTGATTTCTGCGCTGCCGGTGATTGCGGTGAACATTGTGGGCATGTTCACCGGTGTTGAGATCCCCGTGAACCAGCAGCTTGCCGCCGGCGCGCTGACGGTGCTGTGCGGTCTGGTGTTCGCCTTCTACGGCATCATGATGGGTCTGCTGATTCGTAACGAGAACGCCGTGTCCATTGCGAACGGTCTGCTGGTGATTATGAGCTTCTTCGGTACCGTGTTCTCCCCGCTGAGCACCGACCTGCTGAAGTACGCTCGCTTCACCCCGCTGTACGGTGCTGCCGAGATTGCCCGCTACCCCTTCGCCGCAGGTCAGACCATTATTCTGGGTGGTGGTGAGGACTGGTTCGTGACCGAGCCGCTCTGGTACGCAGTGGTGAGCCTGGTTGTGTGGGCGGCTATCTTCCTGGGTGTTTCTGCCCTGCTGATGCGCCGCGCAACCCGCCGCTAAATGCTTCTTCCCGCCGCAGTCTCAAGGGTTCCGTAGTATCAGGGGCTTCCGAGGCTGCGGCGGAAGCCGTATCCACTCACGCTGCTCCTACTAACACTGCCGCTACTGACACCGCCGCGCCGGTGGTATCTGCACCCGCGGCACCCGCACGTTAGGCTAGAACCATGACCGAAACCCACACCCACACCCATTCCTACGAGAACGAACACCCCCATACGGAGAATGAGGCGGTACCCTCCGCCGCGAAGCGCACCCTGGGCAAGCACCGCTTCCGCTTCCTCTACCGTGAACGCCGCGGCAACGTGAACTGGCTGGCGCTGGGCTTCAGCGCCCCGTGGCTGGTGTTTCTGCTCATGCCGCTGGACAGCTTCCTCACCACCCCGGAGTTGGGGCCGGTGCGCTGGGCCGGTGTGGCGCTGGTGGCGCTGTTCGCGGTGGTGAACTGCTCGGCGTACGCGGTGCCGTGGCTGGTGCCGGTCGCCTCCACGGTGCGTCGAAGCGTCATCTGGACGCTACTGATGGCGCTGCCTGTGGCTGGCCTGACGGCGCTGCGGCTGGAATCGGCGTATATGGTGTTCTTGTCGTTCAGCATGTACTTTGTGGCGTTCTGGATTTTTGGCACAATCGCCCCGTACCGCCTGCGCTTGGGTGTAGCGGCGACGATTGCCCTGGCCTGCTGGCTAATTTTTATGGCGAGCATCGGCTTTGATGTCACCGCGCGCGGTGGTATGGCCCTCTTTATCGGTGCGCCGATGGTGGGCATGCTGGGCTTCTCCTACCTGATTGAGCTGGGCGAACGCGCGGACGTGGCGCGTGCCTCCCTGGCGCTCTCCGAGGAACGTGAAGAGATCGCCCGCGACGTGCACGACGTGCTGGGCCACTCCCTGACCGTCATCACCCTCAAAGCGGAGCTGGCCCAGCGCCTGCTGGAGATTGACCCCGCCCGCGCCGGCGCCGAGATGGAGGCTATCGCGCAGCTGTCCCGCGCATCCCTGGCGGAGGTTCGTTCAACCGTGACGCGCCTGCGTGTGCCCGACTTCTCGGGTGAGATTGAGGGCGCGGGTCGTGCCCTGCAGACCGCCGGTATTCGCGCCGAACTGCCGGAAGCTCAGAACGCGCTCGCGGTGGCCGGTGTGAACGCGAAGCTGTTCTCCTGGGTTCTGCGTGAGGCGGTCACGAACATGGTGCGCCACTCGGGCGCGAACGCGGCGCGAGTGCGTCTGAGCGCAACCGGCCTGGACATCCTCGATAACGGTGTGGGTGTGGGCGATGCTCGCGGTAACGGTCTGACGGGTATGACTCAGCGTGTGGCGGCGTCCGGCGGTAGCGTGGTGATTGAGGCGGCGCCCGAGCAGTGGCTGGCGGAGAACCCTGGCGGTGGGGTGGGTACGCGCATCCGTGTGAGCATGGACGGCGATACCTCACTGCTGTAAATAGGTTCTGCAGATTGTGGAACTTAGCGCCGCGCCCTGGACGGGGGAGCTACCCGCCCCTGTATGGTGGTGGTAGACAACCTCACGCGGTTGTTCCACCCGCCGTTATCACCCGTCTTCGCCCCTGGGAGGCTCCCATGATTCGTGTTCTGCTCGCTGACGATCAGCAGCTCATCCGTGAGGCTCTTGCCGCGCTGTTGGGCCTGGAGGTTGACCTGCAGATTGTGGGTCAGGTCGGTAGCGGTGACGAGGTGTTGGGCGCTGTCGCCCTACTGAAGCCCGACGTGGTGCTGTTGGATGTGCAGATGCCCGGTACTTTGCTGGCTGATGGTATTGAGGCGGCTGCGGCGCTGCGTGATGCGGGTGCGGTGAGTGAGTCGGGTGAGCCGGTGCGCACGCTGATTGTGACGACGTTTGGCCGCCCGGGCTATGTGCGCCGTGCCCTGGAGGCTGGTGCGAGTGGTTTTGTGGTGAAGGATACGGGCGCTCGCCAGTTGGCGGAGGCGATTCGTCGTGTGCATGCGGGGTTGCGTGTGGTGGATCCGTCGTTGGCGGCGGATTCTTTGGTGACGGGTGCTTCTCCGTTGACGGAGCGTGAGGCGCAGGTGCTGCGTGAGGCGGCGTCGGGTGGTACGGCTCAGCAGATTGCGGCGGCGTTGTTTTTGTCGGCGGGTACGGTGCGTAATTATTTGTCGGCGGCGATGGCGAAGACGGGTGCGTCGACTCGTCAGGATGCGGTGCGTATCGCCACGGAGAACGGCTGGCTCTAGCCCCCTGCTCTCATCAACACGGGCGGCTCCTGCGCGAACACGGTAGAATGGTAGTGTCTATGCCCGCAGGCGCCCCGCACCCGTTTCTTCCTGAGACTGGCGGTATCGCGCTTGGAAGCGGGCACCATTTTCGCCCTGTGCCCACCCGCACCCGCCGCATCACTTACGCGGCGCATCCTGAGTGTTTGGCGGGGTACATGATTCGAAGGAAAACTTGTGGCTCTAACTATCGGCATTGTTGGCCTGCCTAACGTGGGCAAGTCCACCCTGTTCAACGCTTTGACCGGCAACACTGTGCTGGCGGCTAACTACCCGTTCGCGACCATTGACCCGAACGTGGGCGTGGTGAACCTGCCGGATGCGCGTCTGAACCGTCTGGCTGAGATTTTTGGTTCGGAGCGTATTCTGCCTGCGACTGTTTCGTTCGTTGATATTGCGGGTATTGTGAAGGGCGCTTCTGAGGGTGAGGGCCTGGGTAACAAGTTCCTCGCGAACATTCGTGAGGCGCACGCTATCGCCCAGGTGGTGCGTGCGTTTGATGACCCGGACGTCATTCACGTGGACGGCAAGGTTGACCCCGCCTCCGATATGGAGACCATTAACACTGAGCTGATTCTGGCTGACCTGCAGACTCTGGAGAACGCTATTCCGCGTCTGGAGAAGGCTGTGAAGATTAAGAAGGGTGACGCCGCTCAGCTGGAGACTTATAAGGCTGCGCAGAAGATCCTGGAGGATGGTGACACCATCATTTCTCGTGCGAAGGACGCGAAGCTGGAGCTGGCTCACCTGAAGGAGCTGAACCTGCTGACTGCTAAGCCGTTCATTTACGTGTTCAACGCGGATGAGGGCATTCTGGCGTCTGAGGAGAAGCAGCAGGAGCTGCGTGACATGGTGGCGCCGGCTGAGGCTGTGTTCTTGGATGCGAAGCTGGAGGCTGATCTGGTGGAGCTGTCTGAGGAGGAGGCTCGCGAGATGCTGGAGATGAACGGTCAGGATGAGTCCGGCCTGGACCAGCTGGCTCGCGTGGGCTTCTCGACCCTGGGTCTGCAGACTTATCTGACTGCTGGCCCGAAGGAGGCTCGCGCTTGGACGATTTACAAGGGTGATACTGCGCCGCAGGCTGCTGGCGTGATTCACTCTGATTTTGAGCGCGGCTTCATTAAGGCTGAGGTTGTGTCTTTCAAGGACCTGGACGAGGCTGGCTCCATGGCGGAGGCGAAGGCTCGCGGTAAGGTCCGCATGGAGGGCAAGGACTACATCATGCAGGACGGCGACGTGGTCGAGTTCCGTTTCAACGTCTAATCTTAGAATAATTAAATAAATTAATATCTGAGTAACAGTGAAGTTAAAAGATCCCCTTGAGACAGTTATATCTTTGATGAACTGATACTCAAGGGGATTTTATTATATCTATTCAATGTAGGAAATCTATTGGTTCTAGGAGGAACAAATGGTTGATGCAATGGAAGTATCATCAATAAAGATTAAAACAAATCATGCAGGTGAAAAAAATATTTAATATTTGATGTTGTTAATAATACAGAAACTCAATGCGCAATTATTCTTGGCAAAAATGGTTCGGGTAAATCAACGCTTGCTCGGGCTCTTAGTATTGATGCTAAATTTACTGAGTTTTTTGACAGTGATAAAAATTCTCTGGGGAATGACTGCTCAAATATTCACGTATTTAATGAATCTTATGTTATTAACAATTTCCGCATTTCTAAAAATTTAAGCCTTGAGCCGGTGGTTTTATTGGGTGACCACAGTGAGCGGATGGATAAAATTGATAAGCTTCGAGAAGAACTCGAAAGTTGTAAAAAGGAAATTTCTTCTTTGAAGAAAAATATTTTAGATAGGGTATTTTGTGGGGATCCTTCCGTGCAAAATGATGCGGTTTGTGATTTTACGGTAGGCGAATATATAGATTCTTGTATTGAGAATGAGTTAGAGAATTACAAGAATTTTAATAGGTTTGATCCTGATGATCCAGAAGGGTATATGAATGTTTTTGAGGGGAACGAATACAATCTAAAGTCATATCTTAGATGGGTTGCGCAGGAATATTTTAGTGTATGGAATGCCGTGGAAGAAGAAAGAGGTGAAATAGATGAAATAGATGAAATAGATGAAATACATGAAATAGAAGAGATAGAAGAATATGTGGAATATCTAGAGGGGATAGAGTCGGATATGATATCTTGTAATCAAGAGCTTAATCGCCTTCTGGATGCTATTTATTCTGCTAGTGGTAACTATGAAGCTATTGGAAATATGGAATTGCTCCAGAATAAACGGTGGGAGACTGCTAGGCTGATATCATGCTTTATTTATAGTAAATATCCAGATTTACATAATAAATCTCAGCATGGAATTACCACCGAAGAAGAGTGTCAGGAATTTCAGAGTTTAAATCAAAAAAAATTATCCATAGAGATCCAATACAAGAATGAATGTGAGGGGCTGATTATTGACCAAAAGAAGGAATCTGTGGATTCTGTGATTCAATATATGAATCAGTGGTTGCTTCTTGTCTTCGGTAAGAAAGGTATATACCTGGAGGCTGACCATGATTTTGGATATAAGATAATAGGTGATGATGGAGAAATTCCCCCTAGTCGTCTCTCTGTGGGAGAGCAAAATATTCTATCTTTGTGCTATTTTTTTGCAAGTTTATGCGAAGATGAAAATTTTGATAGATTATTTACGAAAAATCAAATTGTTATTCTTGATGATCCTGTCTCAAGTTTTGATGACGATAATAAATATGGTGTGACATCCCTTCTAGGATATTTGTGTCAATCAATATTGGATAAAGAGTCCAAGACAAAACTTATAATCATGACGCATGATTTATCTTTTGCACTCAACATGAGTAAAATGATAAAAGCTATCGATGATAGTAAATTGTCCTGCTGGGAGCTGCAAAAAGATTCTTCAGATGTGCTTATAAAATCAAAATTTGAAGATATTGACAGGTATGCTGACATGCTTAGAGTCATGTATGATTTTGCGGTGCCGAGTCAAAAGGGTGCGGTGGTTCCTGCGCCGAATGATGTTCGACGTGTATGGGAGGCATTTTTATCGTTTGAGCTGGGGGAGACTTCTATTGCCGAAATGGGGGCAATGAAGAAACTGAGTGAGTCCTTCTCGAAAGATGAGAAAATCGAGAGATTTATTAGAATATTCATTCCTCAACTTTTTATAAATAGTGATTCACACTCAAAGAGTCAAGTTATGAATGGAAACCTGTATCTTACGCCTACTTTGGATGGTAAGCCGTATGAAGATTTTGTAAAAAACATTGTATGCTGTATGCATATTATTGCTCCGCGGCATATTGCGTGGCGTATGAAGAAATATAAAGGGGAGGGGAAAAGCGTCCTTAAAATTGTTGGGGAATTGGATAATCTAACTAAAGATGTTCTAAAAAGCCCCAAAATAGTTACTGCTATGAGCACGTTGGGGGAAACTCAGAGGTTGCATCGTATGCGCCACCGTGGAGGACGCGCACCACAGAGGATTCGTCGTAGGCTACTGAACGTTGATAAATTGCATGGTGCGTCCACTGGTGTCTAAGCGATAAAACATAAAAGCGGAGCCCCGCACTGTGCATCCACAGTGCGGGGCTCCGCCCTATTAACCCTCGCGCGCCACACAAGGCAGCCGCCCGGGTATAAGCCTTATCGACCGGGATTAGTGGTCAGCACCAACCATAACGTTGGACGCCTTGATGACTGCGTACGCGGTCTCGCCAACCTTCAGGCCCAGTTCCTTAATGGACTCGTTGGTAATCGAAGCGGAGATAACAACCTCGGGAGCAATCTCAATCTTAACGATGCCGTTGGTTGCACCCTCGGTGATCTCAACAACCTTGCCAGCGAACTGGTTACGTGCAGAAAGCTTCATGAAGCCGTGCCTTTCACTCAATAAACGTACAAATGCTCTAGATACTTTACACGCCTTATCTTCTGCATAATGAGCAAAAACCCGATTTTTCGTAAATATTACGCACGAACCATGCGAATTTTATTTTCGGCTTCACCCACGCCCCGAACCCACCCCAAAAAGACCAGCAAAAACCAGCCCCGCACATGCGGTTCACACCCGCCAAATGGTATAGTCAGCACGAACGCGAGAATCCTCGCACCCTCCACCGTCGCACCCCGCCCTCGCTGACGCGCGCCCACACGCCGCAGCACCACCGCAGTAACACCGCGGAAACAGGGGAGCGGCGCATCCGCACAGATCGAAGAAGGAACCATGAGCGAAAACCTCAACGAAATCGAAGCACCCGCCTGCCCCGAATGCAACGAAAACTACACCTACGAAATGGGCGAACTCTGGGCATGCCCCATGTGCGGCCACGAATGGGAACGCACCGCAGCAGGCGAAACCGAAGAAGAAGCAGGCTCCAAGGTTCTCGACTCCGTCGGTAACGAGCTCGTCGACGGCGACTCCGTCACCATCGTCAAGGGCCTGAAGGTCAAGGGTGGCGCAGACATCAAGGCAGGCACCAAGGTGCGCGGCATCCGCCTGCTCGAATCCCCCGTCAACGGCCACGACATTGAGGCGAAGGTTCCCGGTGCAGGCCAGATGTACCTGAAGTCCTCCGTCGTCAAGAAGGCATAAAACGCCTCCTGTGAGGCGCAGAAAAGGCGGCACCTCCCGCACTAGCTCACGCTAGGGGAGGTGCCGCCTTTGCATATGAGGGACTCCGCGAGCCCTCAATAGGTCGGATCGTTACTTCCTGCCGGTAAGGCCCAGGTAGACGGAAATAGTCAGCATTGCTGCGAAAATCGAAATAATCCAGCGGATCCAGTCAATGCCGCTGGTGTCCGCTACACCCAGCTGGGTCGCTGCCCAGGTACCGATAGCCGCGCCGACAGCACCGCAGATAATGGTCCAAAGAATCGAAATGTTCTGGCGGCCTCGCATGAAGAAGCGTGCAAGTGCACCAATAATTGCGCCGGTAATAATGGTGCCAATAAAAGTACCCATTGTAATCTCCTTGGGTTTATATATCTGCCACGTTGGCAGATAGTATGTTGTTTTCAATTATACGTAAATATGATGTAAGAAGAGCTTATATGAGCTTTTATTAAGCTAAAAGCACCTTAACGTTTTATCTCTAAAACGCTAAGGTGCTTTTCTCATCAATGAGATGAGCGTCGAATGTATCGAATGATGAATATATTGGCTACTTCGACTTACGCCAAATCTTCAGAGCGCTACAAATCATCGGTAGCTGCAGGGGCAGGCGACCGTACGCAATAGCCTTACGCTGAGTGGACTGGTTACGGGCATCCAGAGCCATCTGAATGTTCGCGGGGAACACGGCCACAAACAGCAGAGCCGCCAGCAGACCGCCGGCGCGGCGGGTCTTGTCATTAGCCAGCAGGGCGGCGGTGCCCAGCTCAGCCGCACCCGAAGCGTGAGTGTACGCGTGGGCAGGGCCCGGCAGGTACTTCGGCACAATCGAGTCGAAGGGATCCGGGATGATGAAGTGCAGCGCACCCATCACAGCGAGGGCGCGAGCCATGCGAGTAGCCGAGCGCTCAGCGCTGTACTCTTTCTTCTTAAAAATACTCATGCTCCCATTATGCGCCTGTCAGAGGCGTATTCCTTAGCTCAATGGCACCCTGAACCGCTGCGTGTTTGCGCGTGTTTGACTGTCTAGAATGCGGACTCAGCGCGCCAAACGGAAAAACGTTGTTCAAAAGCAGGTAAGATAGGGAACAACGGCACCACGCGCGGATGACGCCCCGCCTGTCCCTCGCCTTTAGGTGAGTCGTCGGATGGGGTAAAACACCGGGTGCCTACCGGAACAATCAAAGGAGTAATACCGTGAAGAAGATTCTGTGCATCGCTATCCTGGCAGGCGCCGCATACTTCGGTTACAAGAAGTTCGTTGCCTAAATAGCTAGCCCTCGGGCACCCTACATATCCTTAAGCAACGAAAACCCGCCGTCTCACATATGCACCATATGCGAGACGGCGGGTTTCTCGTACGCCCAACCTCCCGGGCATCAAACACGTAGCCTAAGAGTTATAGCTCGGAGGAGGGGTGCCTTCCATATCGACTTGGTTCTTTGCCGGATTCCAAGTGAATTCAACGGTCGTGCGGCCGCTCGCACTGGCGGAGCTCTCATCACCCTTCACGTAGCGGTAGGTCACGCTAATCGAGCTGTCGGAGGTGCGGGTAATCACCGGGGGGAAAGAGTACGGCTCGTAGGTTGCGGTACCAATGAACTTGCCGCGGTGGAACAGCAGAATATGGTGCACCATCGAGGAGATACAACAATCCTTATGAGAGCTTCCGGGAATAGCGTCAATCCACGACAGCTCAGCACAGGGGTCATAGCCTTCATAGGTTTCTGAAGTGTTCGTCCACTGAGCCCACTTGCTCTTATTCTTCAAATCGCGCAGAGCCTTAGACACCACGGCCGACGCAGAATCAGACGCGCAGGTGGAGTCCTTCTTCGACTCAGACTTGGAATCCGACTTCGACTCAGAGGTCTTCGACTCGGATGCGGTCGGCTCAGCATGAACCGTAATCGTCACCACCGACGGCACCGGAGCAGGCGACGAAGCACTCGGGGAAGCGCTCGCGGATGCGCTCGGGCTCGCCGACGGGGTGGGGAACAGCTCCTGCGTAGAAGTAGCGCTCGCGGAGGCAGAAGCACTACCAGAAGAAGACACCACGGTACCCGAAACAGCAGAATCAGTGCTTGCCGAGCAGGACGTGACAACAAGAGCTAGAGCGGCGCCCAGTGCGGGTAGAGCCAAAGCGGTGCGGCCGGTAAAGCGGCGGCGAGTAGAAGACATGAATACTCCTGAAGATGCGCGACAGCGCGCATCGGTGCTGGTCAAGAAGCGAATAGTGAACTCGTCCAGTATAGGGAAAAAGAGGCGGGCACGCAGGGCGCGCGGTCAGCGCCGCTCGTTACCGTGGCATGTCGTTACCGTGGCATGCGCGCTACGTCTGCCCGGCTGCATCTGCCCTGCAACAAAACCCCGGCAACAGAACCCTCGGCAACAAAAACCGGCTAGCAGACCTTATCGTCCGTCAGATAATGCACCAGCCAGGCACGCCGCGCGGTCGCAATACGCGCCGTAATCCGCGGAAAAACCCACAGACTAATAGCGCCCTGAGCCCACAAAATCAGCGAAAACAGCAGCGGCCGGAACGCAACATCACGCGGATCCACGCCGGGGTTGAGAAGGTGCGCGAGCGCATCCGATAGGAAAATCGACGGGAACATCAGCGACATCAGCACCGTACCCAGCACCCAGCCCGGCCCAAAACAGAGCAGAACCCAGCGGGCAGTCATCCGCAGGTTCTTGCGGTGCGCCCAGCGGAACTGCCAGCCGCGCAGACGGTACGGATACACCACACCCAGAATCGAGCCCAGGGACACTACAATAGCCGGCACCACAAAGAACGATAAGGACATCATGAGCGTGGGGGTCAGGTGCTTGTCCTGGCTGTGCAGAATCAGCGCCAGTAGGGTACCGGAAATACCCGTGATCAGACCGATTGCAATAGCCTTCGTGCGCACGAACAGGCGCAGGGCGTGCGGGTCGCTACTGCGCAAGGCACGCAGCGCATGCTTCTCATCGTGGCCCATCAGATTCGTTGAGGTGACGTCCGCAACCATCCAGCCGACCATCACCAGCGCAAAACCAGCCGGGCCCTTAAACTCGCTAAACAGCCACGAACGCCAGGCTTCCGGGAGTAGGTACCAGCAGATTGCCGCCAGCAGGGCGTTACATATGAGCGTCTGCGTTTCCACGGGGAGGGGGCGCGTGAACATGCGGCGCAGCTCAGCGCGCACACTCGGGCGGTACGTATTATGCGGATCAATGAGGGCACGACCCTTCACCCGTTGACGGCGCAGGTCCTGACGGAGTGCCCTGAAGTTCGTCACGGGATGCGCCAGCGGCGCAAGGCGGGAAGATACATGCCTCAAAATGCTCACCAGCCCATTGTAAAGGTGCCGCTGGGGCATAATGGCACCGCAGGAAATCAGCTATGCGGAAACTCCACCCACTAGTGCCTGTGTCTCCTTGCACACCCGCCCTATCCAGGGGACAATGAAGGCATGGCTGAAGTAACTCTACATAACGAACTCGTAATCCACACCAACGGCGACCTGCCCGCAGTCGGCGCAAAGCTGCCCGAATTCTCGGTTCTCGCGGCTGATCTCTCCGAGATTTCCTCCGCAGATTTCGCAGGTAAGAACCTGGTGCTGAACATCTTCCCCTCCATCGACACCGGTGTGTGCGCAACCAGCGTCCGCACCTTCAACAAGCAGGCTGCAAGCCTGGAGAACACCGTCGTGCTGTGCGTCTCCAACGACCTGCCCTTCGCAATCGGCCGCTTCTGCGCAGCCGAGGGCATTGAGAACGTCGTCACCTCCTCGGCTTTCCGCTCCTCCTTCGGTGAGGACTTCGGCGTGAAGCTGATTGACGGCCCCCTGGCTGGTCTGCTGGCACGCTCCGTGGTCGTCGTGAACCCCGCCGGTGAGGTTGTCTACACCGAGCTGGTTCCCGAAACCACCAACGAGCCCAACTACGAAGCAGCCCTGGCAGCTATCAAGTAAGCAGCTATCAAGTAAGCTTAGTACGGGAGCCGGACGCAATCCCGGCACCCGCACATACTTCCGTCAGGGACACCTGGCGGTACCAGCACAGCAGATACTGAACGTCTACAGCGCATGATCTAGGGTTCACCCACACATGCGGCTGGCGACAGCATAACGCCCCGCCCACCCGGTATTTCGGGTGGGCGGGGCGCTTTACTATATCCAGGCGCTAGTGCGCGATTCAGACTTAGTGCGCGGAGGCGCCGGGATGACCGGCAGCGTCGGAAGTTTCGGAGGTTTCGGCGGCTCCGGCGGGCTCCTCATCCGCGACCAGCATATGCTCCGGCAGGGTGCCGCGGCGCTTAGCCACCACAAAACGCGACACCAACAGCAGAATGTACACCACCATCGAAATCAGCAGCATCGACTGCGGCGCCAACACCAGACCAACCGCCGCAGACACGGCAGCCATCACGCCAATCACATGATCCTTCGACGCATGATAAGCATCAATAGCGAGCACCGCAAAAAGCGCGGTCATCACAAAATCCACGCCCTTGAGGTCACTCAAGAAACTCGCACCCAGCACGTAACCAAGCGTTGCGCTCGCCAGAACACTCAGGTGCAGGCCAGCATGAATCCACAGGATGCGGGAACCACGCAGCTTATGGCGGTCCGGTCCGGTGTTCAGCGCGTACGCCTCATCAATGAGGGTGTACACGGTGTAGAACTTCGCCAACCCACCGCGCACACGCTCAATCGGGTATGACAGGCCGTACATGAGGTGGCGCGAATTAATGAGCAGAGTCATCACCGCAATAGAGAACAGCGACGCATGATTCGAGACCATGTCAATCAGCACGAACTCCACCGAACCGGCAAACACCAGCACCGGCAGCAGGGGAGCCACCCAGAACGGCAGACCGTAACTGTGCACCATCACGCCCAGACCAATGCCGACAAAGAACAGACCCAGCATGATGACACCGGCAACGCGAATCGCCTCCGCAAAACCGCTCTCGCTCGGTTGCTGAGAGCCCTGGGCATTGGGGGAGGCGGTCGCCTCCACTACCGGAATCATGCCGGTCAGCGGAAGAGCAGAGGCAATAACCTGCTCAACCTGCTCCGGGCTCGCCTGGTGAGGCGCCGTCTGGCTCGCCTGCTGCGGTGTGGGCTGAGAAGAAACAGCGTTGTTTTCATGATCCTTAGAGATGCTCATCGTAACCCCCTAGAAAACCCAGTTAGCCAGCACAACGCAGGTGACGGTACCCGCCACCATACTCAACACCATATTCTTACGCCACAGGTGCACCGCCACGGTCACCACCAGACCCGCCAGGTACGGTGCCGCCGTAGCGAACGAAGAATAATCAATCTTCGCCACCGCATAGATGGCAAGCAGCGCGACTGCGCCGAGCGGAATCCAGTGGCTGAGCGCATCCAAAAGTTCGGAGCCAGCCAGCGCCTTCTTCAAACCGAAAGGCAGCAAACGAAGCAGGAACGTAATACCTGCAGCCACAAGTATTGCGGCAAGAATATAACCGGTGGTCACTTCACTATTCATGAAGATTTTCTCTTTCTGCACATACTCAGCGAAAGAACCCGAAAAGAGCGGAAGAACCCTGAACAAGGCGTGCGGATGAAGCCGTGAACGCATCCGCGAAAAGGGTAGGGAGAACCCAGCCGAAGAGAGGCAGGGTGCTAAGTAGTGCGGTAGGTACGTGAGTTGATGAAAGCCGCGAAACATGGAGGCGGAGGGCCGTTCCTCCTGCACGAGTTTTCTGCGCGGGTTTTTCAGCGCAAGTTTTTCTGCGTGGGTAGTTGTGCGCGTCAGTAGTTCTCGTGCGTGACCTCGGGTGATGCCGCTCCCGGTGCGGTGTTACTCCGGGGCGGCACAGCGTTCTGCGTCGCTAGTTTCCTTAGCGGTGTCTTTCATCTGAGTCATGGGGTACCTCAACCTCTGGGAGCCTCCGCGCAGGTTCACGCGGGAGGCATTATGCGAATCCTAGAAATAGAAAGAGGGGAGAGCAAAGCTCCACTCATCTATCCTAACCGGTTTTGAACACGTATGTAACGTTCTTACCGCTGTGTGGAAGCGGGCGCATCAGCGGTAGCGGCGGTGGCTGGGCTCTCTGCTGTGGCGATTGGGCTCTCTGCGGCGCTTTCAGCTTCAGCCGCTACCTCATGCCCCGCACGATGCGGCAGAGTACCGCGGCGCTTCGCCACCGGAAAGCGCGCCAGCAGCAGCACCACATACGAACCCAGAGCCACCACCAGGAACGAGGACGGCGCAAAAATCAGTGCCACCGCAGCTGAAACCGCCACAAAGAGCGCCGTCACGCGATCCGGGTTGGCGCGGTAGCCGTCCATCGCAAGAACCGTGAAGATAGCCACCATCACAAAGTCCACACCCTTCAAGCTGCTCAGGAAACTCGCACCCAGCACATACCCGAGGATTACGCTCAGAATCCACGAGACGTAAATCAGCACGTTCACCCACAGAATGCGCGCCCCCGAACGCTCATAACGATCGGGACCGGAGTTAAGCGCAAACGCCTCATCGCAAAGAGTGTGAATCGCCAGAGCCTTAGCCCAGAAACCCTTCACATTGTGCAACGGGTAGGGAAGACCGTACACCAGATGGCGCGCATTCACCAGGAACACCGTCAACGCAATCGACGCCAGGGGCGTGCCAGCGCTGACCATACCCACCATCAAAAACTCCACCGAACCGGCAAAAACTAGAGCAGATAGCAGCGGCGCAGTCCAGATCGGCAGGCCGTGCGCGTTGAGGATAATACCCAAACCCAAACCCAGCACAGCGATACCGAGCATCACCACGGAAGAATCCGCAACAGCCAAGCGGAAATCATTCTGCGCGCCGGTTCCCGTAAATCGAGTGCCCTGAAGCTTAGCGCGCTGAAGTTTAGCGCCCTGATGCTTGGGAGTCTGTGCCATAAGTGGGTTCCTCGTATGCGTTACGTTCTGCGAAATGCCTCGTCTGCCTGTGCGCGGGTCAAGATAACGCCCGCCGCGGCTTTCCAGTGTATAGGAGCAAGCGGCTGACCGACGAGAAAAAGAGTCCGGGAATAAAATATGAGAAGCACGCTTATAGTGAATGACACTAAGCAAAGAACCACCCGAAAGGGTACCCCCGAAAGGAACCTCAATGGCTGAGCAGAATGCCTCCCAGAACACCGCAGAAGAGCAGAAGAAGGTGTACTCGCGCCAGCAGGAACGCCGCGAGCTCGAAAACTACCGCCAGACCAAGATCGAGCGCATCGACCGCCTGCACTACCGTGCCTACGGTGCCAACGGCGCAACCCTCGACTTCGGTGTGGGTGAGGGGCTGCTGACCCCCGTCGAGCTGCTGCTCGCCGCAATTGCCGGTTGCTCCTCCGTGGACGTGGACGCCGGCACCTCCCGCCGGGCCACCCCCGAGGTGTTCGAGGTGCTCGCCTCGGCGCTGAAGCAGAACGAAGACGGCGCGGTGCGCCTCGACGACGTTGAGGTGGACTTTGATGTGCGATTCCCCGAGGACGAGCAGGGCGCCAAGGCGCAGAAGATGGTGGATCGTCTGATTCAGCTCAGCGAGCAGAAGGACTGCACCGTTTCCCGTACCGTGGAGCACCCCACGAACGTGTCCTTCCACAACCTGGCTGACTAAAGCCGGGTGAACTAAATAAACCGGGCGAACTCGCCTGAGATATCGCCTGAGATGGAACCCTCCTGTACCGCTTGTCATGAGACGGTGCGGGAGGGTTTTCCTGTGTTTTTCTGTGTTTTTGTGGTTTTGGGGTGGAAAAGGGTGGGGAAAGCGGGTAGGATTGACCCTCAGATTAGAAAAACTTACGGTACGTAAGAAATCCTTATGATTAAAGAATTTCTTGACCCAGGCACAAACCTTCGGCGGCACCACCAGCAGCAGGACTAGACTGGACACCACAGACTAGACCGCTAGCAAACGCACGAAGCAATAGCCTCAGAAAGAAGACCTGACATGGCACAGCCTACAGAGACTTCCGGCGCTGCATCGGAAGCCACCCCCGCAGAGGGTGAACTGAAGCGAGGCCTCTCCGCCCGCCACATGCAGATGATCGCAATCGGCGGCGCAATCGGCACCGGCCTCTTCGTCGCCTCCGGTAAGACCATCTCCACCGCAGGCCCCGGCGGCGCAATCCTCGCCTACGCCCTCATCGGCGTCATGGTGCTGTTCCTCATGCAGTCCCTCGGCGAGATGGCTGCGCACCTGCCCGTCCCCGGCGCATTCCAGACCTACGCGGCACGCTACGTGTCCCCGTCCTTCGGCTTCGCCATGGGCTGGAACTACTGGTTCAACTGGGCGATTACCGTCGCCGCCGAACTCGTCGCCGTCGGCGAGGTGATGAGGTACTGGTTCCCGGACATCCCATCCTGGGTGTGGGCGGCAGGATTCCTCGTGTTGCTGACCGGCATCAACGCCCTCTCGGCACGCTCCTACGGTGAAAGCGAATTCTGGCTCGCCACCATCAAGGTCGTCACCGTGGTCGTCTTCCTCATCGCCGGTATCGCCATGATTTTCGGCATCCTGGGTGGTAGCTCCCCGGGCGTCTCCAACTGGACCGTCGGTGAGGCACCCTTCGTCGGCGGCGCACCCGCCGTACTCGCCATCTTCATGGTGGCAGGCTTCTCCTTCCAGGGCACCGAAATGATCGGTGTGGCTGCCGGCGAATCTGAGAACCCCCGCCGCGACGTGCCCCGCGCGCTGACCAGCGTGTTCTGGCGCATCATGCTCTTCTACATTGGTGCGATGGTCGTCATCGGCTTCCTGATTCCTTACTCCGACCCGAACCTGCTCACCGCAGCGGACGGCAACATCAACATCTCCCCGTTCACCCTCATCTTTGAGCGTGCGGGCATCGCCTTCGCGGCAGCCATCATGAACGCCGTGATCCTCTCCGCAGTGCTCTCTGCCGGTAACTCGGGCCTGTACGTTTCGGCTCGTATGCTCTTCGCGCTCGCCCAGGAGGGTAAGGCACCGAAGATGTTCACCCGCATCAACTCCGGCGGCGTGCCCATGAACGCGCTGCTGGCAACCGCAGCTATCGGCGCGGTCGGCTTCATCGCCGCACTGCTCTCGCCGGACGGCGCGTACCTGTGGCTGGTGAACGTGTCCGGTCTGGCTGGCTTCATCACCTGGGTGGGTATCGCCGTGGCTCACTACCGTTTCCGCCGCGCGTACCTGAAGCAGGGCAATAGCCTGAAGGACCTGCCTTACGTGGCGCCGTTCTTCCCCGCAGGCCCGATTATCGCTTTCCTCATGTGCCTGGTTGTTATTGGTGGCCAGAACTACGAGGCGTTCCTGAGCGGTGACTGGGCTGGCGTGCTCAGCTCCTACATTGGTCTGCCCGTGATTATTGCGGTCTGGCTGGTGCACCGCGTGGTCACTCGTGACCGCCTGATTCCGCTGGAGCAGATTGACGTGAGCGGCATCGAGGTTAAGGCTTCGAAGTAACGCGAACGATTGCGCCAGCTGATTGAATGAGCTGATACGTGAAGAGCCGCCGGTTCCCCTGATTGAGGGGAGCCGGCGGCTCTTTGCTATCCGCAGTTTATTCCGCACGGGTGAGCTAGGCTGTATGCCCTGCAGCTCTTAGGAGTGGCGGCGCGAGCGCAGAACGCTCAGGCCAAGACCAGCACAGATTGCAGCAACACCAATGCCAACAATCACACCAACGCTGGATGCACCGGTATTCGCCAGGGTAGCCTTCTTGGGGCTGTCCTTTGCCGGGGTGTTCATTGCCAGCGTGTCCTGAGACGAGCGGGCGGCGGTCACCGGAGCCTCCTGAGCGGGCTTGCTCTGAGCTGGCTTGCTCTTAGGATGCGCCACGGTTGCGTCCTCCAGCTTGTCAGCGTTGGGGGTCTTATCGGCAACCGGCTCCGGAGCGACCGTTGCTTCCGGCAGTGCGGGAACGGTCGGCGCGTCGGTCGGGTTCACACCCACGGTTGCCTCGGGCAGGGGCGCTACGGTCGGCGCGTCGGTCGGGTTTACACCCACGGTTGCCTCGGGCAGGGGCGCTACGGTGGGTGCATCGGTCGGGTTTACACCCACGGTTGCTTCCGGCAGGGGCGCTACGGTGGGTGCATCGGTGGGGTTCACGCCGATGGTTGCCTCGGGCAGGGGTGCCACGGTGGGTGCATCGGTGG
>CAUSUH010000003.1:0-234948 GCA_963534775.1 Rothia mucilaginosa
CAGATGCCGAAATGGGTCTGCAACCCGAAATAGGGTGAAGTGGGACACAAACAGGACTTTGAAAGGGTCTCAAACACCCTCACAAACACCAAACTACCTAGTCAGTACGTTTTACGGGTGCTAAAAAATCTTTAAAAAACTTCCAAAAAACCTTATAAACGCAGGAGAAACCACTCAAACCCTCGCAGAATGCCCTCTAGAACCCCCTCCGCTGCCCCTATTCCTACTCCCCCAGCTCCTGAGCCGCCCCTAGGCACCCATACCTATAGGTACAGAAAGCCCCTCCCCTTCCACTCCGAAAGGAACAGAAGAAGAGGGGTACAGCTACAGAGTGCTGAAGCTTAGTACTGAAACGCTTAGTGCTGAGCTGGTTAGTACTGGGGAGGCGCCTCATTCGCCATATTGTTGAAACGCGAGTACTTACCGCTAAACGCCAACGGGATAGTACGAGTCGGACCACCACGGTGCTTAGCAATAATCATGTCCGCCTCACCCACGCGCTCACTATCCGGGTTATACATATCCTCACGATGCAGCAGAATCACCATATCCGCATCTTGCTCAATAGAACCCGACTCACGCAGATCCGAAACCATCGGACGCTTATCAGTACGCTGCTCCGAACCACGATTCAACTGAGACAGCGCAATCACCGGAACATCCAGCTCCTTAGCCAACAGCTTCAGGCTACGAGAGAACTCCGAAACCTCCTGCTGACGCGACTCAACCTTCTTACCCGAACTCATCAGCTGCAGGTAGTCCAGCACCACAAGCTTCAAATCATTACGCTGCTTGAGGCGACGGCACTTCGCGCGAATCTCCATCAGAGTCATATTCGGCGAATCATCAATAAAGAGAGGCGCAGAATCAATACGACCCTGCAGAGTCGCCAGGTTCGTCCAGCCCTCAGTATCCAGGTCGCCCTTCTTCAAACGACCCATCGAAATCTTGCCCTCCGCAGAGAGAATACGCATCGCCAACTCAGTACGACTCATCTCCAGCGAGAAAAACACAGTCGTCATCTGATGATGAATAGACGCAGAACGAGCAATATCAAGAGCCAGAGTCGACTTACCCACACCCGGACGAGCCGCAATAACAATCATCTGGCCACCGTGCAGACCACCAGTCAGCTCATCAAACTCAATAAAGTCAGTCGGCACACCGTACACGCCATCGGGGCGGTTCGAGTTCGCATCAATCTCATTGATGGTCTCCTCCAACGCCTCAGAGAAAGACACATAATCTTCCTTCGCGTTACCATCAGTCACCGCATAAATCTCAGCCTGCGCCTGATCGACCAAAGTATCGACCTCAGTCTCATTGGCGTAACCCAGCTGAGCAATCTTCGTACCCGCCTCAATCAGGCGGCGCATAATCGCGTGCTCCTTAACAATCTCAGCGTAATACTGAGCGTTAGCAGCAGTCGGAACCGACGCAATCAGCGTATGAATATAGGCCGCGCCGCCCACACGAGTCAGCTCGCCGCGCTTCTTCAGCTCATCAGCAACCGTAATCGCATCCGCAGGGCTACCGTGACCGTAAAGAGAAAGAATCGCCTCATAAATCGTCTCGTGCGCAGGCTTATAGAAATCAGACGCACGCAGGCTCTCAACCACATCCGCAATAGCGTCCTTTGACAGGAGCATGCCACCGAGCACCGACTGCTCAGCCACATCATCATGAGGCATAGTGCGGGAACCATAATCAATGGCAGTTTCAGACATGCTTATCCTCGCGTTTCAATCCGATATCTACGACGTTCCAGAAACAATTTCTGCAGAACTCCTATGCTAGTTTCTCACGAAGGCACACGCGAAACACATACACGCCTAACGGGGAGCGCGCAGATAATCCTCAATCTTCTCAACGGCGAGCGCCGCGCCATCCATAGTGCGCATTGCTTCACCCAGCTGCCGCGCCCTAGCACGCAGACCCTCATCGCTGAGCAGACGGTCCAGAATATCGCGCACATTGCCGCGGCGCACATCATTTTTCGTAAAGCGCAGGGCGTTACCGTAGCGCACGCACTCCTCAATATTCCAGCTCTGCTCCGCCTGCATCGCAATACCGGCAAACGGCACACCCGCCAGGCACGCCGTCTGTACCGTCCCCTCACCGCCATGGGTTATCGAGGCATCAATATGGCCGGCGAGCAGATGCGCCGGAACAGTCCCGGCGAAATGGATATTGCTGCCCAGCAGTCTGGTATCCGAGAGCTGCACCCCGCCGCCGACCAGCACATCCACCGGAGCGGCTGACAACTGTTGCAGCACCTGCGCCAAAATATCTGCAGAGCCAGATGAGCCCATTCCCACGTAAATCAGGGGTCGTTCTCTGGGCTCGCGAACAATCTGCGGCAACTCACCGGGCGCACGGTAATAAATAGGACCCACACCAACATCAGGCTCTACCAAAGAATCCCCGCGCAGCTGCGTAAACAGAGAACAGATAAGATTCACATCGGCGCTGAGCATATCCACGGTACGGCGAGGAAGCCTCAGCCCATACTCACGTGCCACACGGGTAAAAGAAGCCGGCTTATACGACAACACCCGCGCCACCGCCCGCAACCACCCCGGTGCCGCGAGCTCGCCGCCTACAGGCTTCTTCGAAAAGTACGTCGACGAGTAAGCGTACGGGCGCGCATAGAAAATAGGGACACCCGCAATACGCGCAGACAGCAGCATCGTCAGGTTAGAACCAATCACCACAGCGTCCGCGCTAAAGTCACGAATAGCCGCGAGCTCAGCATTGACCCGCCGACGCACCATATCGGTCGTGAAAGGATGCCGGACTCCCCTGCCCTGATCCAGCGCCATAATCTGCTCCGCCTCAGCATCGCTCATGATTGGCTCGCGAAGATGCACAGGAAGCCCCGCATTTTCCAGCAGTCCCAAGTACTTAGGGGAATACACATGGAACAAGACCGTATGACCTCGCTCCCGAGCCACACGCGCTATCTCAATACAGCGCGTGGTTTCACCCATATTGAAGCTTTCGGGAGAGAAAAGAATACGGCTCATAACAAACTCCGGCAGGCGCACACGTGACTGAGCCGGTTCTGCGGCTCATACACCGCGGCTCATACACCTCAGTGTAAAACGGAGCCCCAGTATTCCCTCGGATAGAGAGGAATACTGGGGCTCTGTTTCGCTGTATAAGCTTCTTCTACTTCTTACGCAGAATCATGCCGATAGCGCCAATATGGTCCGCGTGACGGCGGAACACACCGCGCATACCCAGCACACGCTCACGAATCTGCGGCTTACGAGCCAGGTTGAACGCAATCTTCGCAACGCCAGCGGGGCCCTCATCAGCCAGCAGACGCTTCGGCTCCAGCAGAGCCATATCGGTCTGGTACACATCCAGCACCTCAAAGCCAGCCTCTTCCGCCAGAGCAGTCCACTCGGCAACAGTCAGCGGGCGAGCATTCACACGGATAGTACGCGCCAAATCCTTCTGAATCTCTTCCTTCAGCTCGGGGCGCAGGTAATCGGGAACCAGCGACATCTCGTGAATAGCGTAGTAGCCGCCCGGACGCAGCAGACGAGCCGCCTCACGCATAATCTCCAGCTTGTGCTTATCGGTCTGCATGGTCAGCATCGCCTCGCCCACCACGGCGTCGTAGTTTTCCGAGGGCAGACCGGTCTCCTGAGCGCTAGCGTTCACCACACGGTAGTTCGGCTTAGTCGATGCGCCGATACGCTCGGTCACGATTTCAGCAGCCTTGGGGTCAAGATCCACACCGGTGTAGCTCTTGGGGGAACGCTTCACAATCTCCAGGGCGGTAATACCCAGGCCCGGCGCAAACTCCACGACATCAATGTCGCCGCCCAGGGCACGAGCCAGCAGCCAGTTAGTGGTCTCTCGGCCGCCGGGGCGCAGAACCTTCTTGCCCAGCTGAGCCAGCAGCCAGTGACCCGCCGCCTTGTCGGCGGGGCGGTCGGTACCGGGAACGGAAGGGGTCTTAGACACGGAAGACAACTCCTCAATACTTGTATTTAATATGCAAAATTTATCTTTCCCAATTCTAGACCCGCCACCCCAAGAAAGGAAATATGACGTTATATAGAAGTATGGTTGCCCTTTATTACAGAATGCCGCAACACCACTACAGCCGCCCTTACGGCACACCCTAGAGATTAAACAGAAACTGGAGCTGAACCTCTCGGTCCAACCCCAGTCTCATCACACACACATACATACGAAAATCAGAGCCACTTCCGCAAGGAAAGTCCAACTTTCTGCTGGTCCTCTCGAACCATCTATATAAAGTATTACGCGTAAACCTTTATTCCCTGTAGGTTAAAGCTGTAAGAAAGCTGGGAATAGATTTTTCCTCAAACTCGGGGAGAAAATCAGGGTGCAGCATCCCGGACCTCACACGGAAACTACAAGTCGTATTAAAAGAAGAAAGGCAAGGCGCTTTTGCCTTGCCATCCTTCTTTCGCTAGCGGGCGACCCCGCTACACGAAACACACACATTCACATCGCAGTCCTCTCGAACCAACACTTATAGTAAACACCCCCAACCTTATGGGAGGGTTGAATTTCGCTGGAAACAAGCTGGGAGAAAACCAACAGAACCCTGAGAGCTTTGATATTGTGCAGTTTGCGGACTCCAAACCGGGCTAATAAACCGCCATATACAGCCCCAGCAGCACCAACGGGTTCGCCACTACAGAAATAACCACCAGGCAAATATTAGCCACACGATACTGGCGGAACTTCACCAGACCCACCAGTGCGCACACCAGCGCAATACTGGATGCAAGGCCGCCAACAATCAGCAAAAGAAGCAGAAGAGCAGTAGCGACATTAGCGTCCGCAAATGGGATAACCGCTAGAACGCACAGTAGCAAATTGATGCACTCCAACGCCACACCCGTGAACAGAAGCTGAGCGCTAGAAGACAAACGTGAAAAAGATCGAGCCATGTATACCAGTCTACGGGGTCTACCAAACTACGGAGCACACAGAGAATGTCGAATGTGCAGGCCAGAGTGGAGTGCCCCGAGAGTTTCGAGGTGCTTCCTATATAGAGGTATATAGAGACGGCCCATCAAAAATCCCCCGCATAAGGGGGGATAATATCTACGCAATCGGCGCGATAACGAGAAAAACCGCGATGTTTCACGTGAAACATCGCGGTTTTCTGTGCCTACAACGCACCCCGAAGAGTGCCCAAAAGGACAAAGCAAAAGGGTAAAACAAACGGGGTGCCCCTCATCAAGAGGGACACCCCGTCCGACACTCAACGCCGCAGCATCAAAGCACCAGCGTCAAATATCTAAAAATCTACTTACGCAGCAGCAACGACGTCCAGGACAACGTTAGCAACAACGTCAGCGTGCAGGCGGACAGTCACCTTGTACTCACCGGTGCGCTTGATAGCGGAACCCAGGTGGATGGTGCGCTTGTCAACGGAGCCAATGCCAGCAGCCTCAATAGCCTCAGCAATAGCCTCAGCCTTGACGGTACCGAACAGGCGGCCGTCAGCGCCAGCCTTGTGTGCAACGACAACCGGCTTAGCAGCCAGAGCCGCAGCAATTGCCTGAGCCTCTTCCAGAGAAGCCTTAGCACGAGCCGCACGAGCGGCACGGATGGACTCAACCTGCTTCTCGCCACCCTGGGTCCAGGTCACGGCGAAGCCGCGGGGCAGCAGGTAGTTACGTGCGTAACCGTCCTTAACGGTGACAACATCGCCAGCTGCACCGAGGCCGGAAACTTCCTGAGTCAGAATGATCTTAGCCATGTTACTGTCTCTCCTTCTCTTTAGCGGCCAGCGCCGGAGTAGGGCAGCAGTGCAACTTCGCGGGCGTTCTTAATAGCCTGAGCGATCTTGCGCTGCTCCTGAACGGTCACGCCAGTCACGCGGCGAGCGCGGATCTTGCCGCGGTCGGAGATGAACTTGCGCAGAAGTGCGACGTCCTTGTAGTCGATAACGGTGACGTCAGCAGCCTTGAGGGGGTTCTGCTTGGGTTTGGGCTTACGGATTTCAGCCTTAGCCATCGTGGTGCTCCTTAGAGTTGGGAGCCCGCGGCGGATAACCGCGGGATGGATTGATAAATTACTATTCGGAAAACGAAACCGGCTTAGAACGGAGGTTCGTCGTCGGCGCCGCTACCCCAGTCATAGTTACCGCCGGACTGAGAACTCCACGGATCAGCAGCAGGAGCTGCGGGGGCCGCCGGAGCAGCCGGAGCGGAGTAGCCAGACTGGCCAGAGTAACCATTACCCTGAGCAGCAGCAAAATTATTCTGCTGAGGAGCGGAGAAACCGCCCTGAGCAGCAGCGTTGTACCCAGCGCCACCGCCAAAGCCACCCTGCGCACCGCCACCGAAGTTATTACCTCCGGCAGAACGCTGTGCGCGAGTCACCTGAGCAGTAGCAAAACGCAGAGTCGGGCCGATCTCCTCGACCTCAAGCTCAAACGAAGTACGACGCTCGCCTTCCTTGGTCTCGTACGAGCGAGACTTCAGACGGCCCTGCGCGATAACCTGAGTACCCTTCTTCAGGGTCTCTGCAACATTCTCAGCGTAACCACGCCACACCGACGCACGCAGGAACAGGGTCTCCCCATCCTCCCACTGGTTCGTCTGGCGGTTAAAAGTACGCGGAGTCGATGCGATCGTGAAATTAGCAACCGCCGCACCCGCAGGGGTGTAACGAAGCTCCGGATCGCCAGTCAGATTACCAATAACGGTAATAACGGTATCGCCTGCCATTTGATGCCTCCTCGATAAGAGTTACAAGTATGTTGAATCCAGTACAGCGCAACCCCCTGACATTTTTAGGGGGTCAGCCGACCGGCAAGACCAACTACTTGCTGGAGATCTTCTGATCCTCCGGGCGGATGATCTTGGTACGCATGACGGACTCGTTCAGGTTCAGAACACGATCGAGCTCAGCTGCGGTCTCGGGGGTAGCGGTGAAGTTCACCACTGCGTAGATACCCTCAGACTTCTTCTGGATCTCGTATGCCAGGCGACGACGGCCCCAGATATCGACGTTGTCGATAGAACCACCCTCGTTGGTCACGATCTCGAGGAACTTGGACAGCGACGGCTCAACCGCACGGTCCTCAACCTCGGGGCTGAGGATAACCATCAGTTCATATGCACGCATGATTAAACCCCTCCTTTGGGCTAAACGGCTATGGGATTTCCATAGCAGGAGATTCATTGTGCCCTACACGTGAAACACACCGGGCGGGGAACACGCATAGATTTCTTAACAATACACGAGAAAAAGCAGATAGAACAGTACCGCACCGCGTGACCTCAACCATGCGATGCGGTACTGAAAACCGCAGAAGCTACGCCTGCTGACGCTGCTCCCACCACTGCACCAGACGAGCCTTCGCCTCCTCCTCAGGAAGCGAACCCTCATCCAGACGCACATTCAACAAGAACTTATACGCCTCACCCACCACCGGGCCCGGCGCAATACCAAGAATCTGCATAATCTGACCGCCATCCAGATCCGGACGAATCGCATCCAGCTCCTCCTGAGCAGCCAACTCAGCAATACGACGCTCCAAATCGTCATACGCCTCAGCCAGCGAGCGCGACAGACGACGATTACGAGTCGTCACATCAGAACGCGACACACGATGCAGACGCTCCAACTGGTCCCCCGCATCACGCACATAGCGGCGCACCGCAGAATCAGTCCAACCCGACTCGCGGTAACCATAGAACCGCATATGCAGCTCCACCAGACGAGCCACAGCCTTAATCGTGTCATTATCAAAACGCAGAGCACGCATACGCTTCTTCACCATCTTCGCGCCCACCACCTCATGGTGCAGGAACGAGACAGAGCCGTCCTTCTCAAACTTACGAGTCTTCGGCTTACCAATATCGTGCATCAACGCCGCAAAACGCAGAATAAAATCAGGAGCCGGGCACGGACCGTCCTCGTCCGTCTCCTTCTCCATCGCCTGCTCCATCACCTTCAACGAATGCGCATACACATCCTTATGGTGATGCGCAGGATCCATCTCCATACGCAACGCAGGAAGCTCCGGCAATACATAATCCGCCAGACCCGTATCCACCAGCAGGTTCAAACCCACCCGCGGATAATCAGCCTCAATCAGCTTCACCAACTCATCACGCACACGCTCAGCCGAAATAATCTCAATACGGCCAGCCATCTCACGCATCGCCTCGAAAACCTCCGGGGCAACCTCAAGATTAAAACGCGCAGCAAAACGAGCCGCACGCATCATACGCAGCGGATCCTCAGAAAAAGACTCCTCCGGCGAGCGCGGAGTACGCAAAACACCCGCACGCAAATCCTCAACGCCACCAAACAAGTCAACAACCTCACCACTGGGCAAAGCCGCCGCCATCGCATTAATCGTGAAATCACGACGCACCAAATCAGCGCTCAAATCCGTGCCGAACTCAACCGTCGGCTTACGCGAATCCGAAACATACACCTCAGCACGGTACGTGGTCACCTCATACACCACGCCATTCTTACGCGCACTAATCGTGCCGTACTCCTTACCGATATCCCACGTATGCTCACCCCACCCACGCAGAATCTGCTCGCTCTGCTCCGGAGTAGCATCCGTCGTCAAATCAAAATCGGTGAAGAGACCATCCTCAACCCGCAGATTATCGCGGACAATACCGCCCACCAAGTACAGCTCAAAACCCGCCGCACGGTACAGTTCTCCCAGCTCGGCGGCATCCGGGTACTTCGACACAACATCAATAATCAGCGACATAATCCTTTAATCGTGCCAGAAAAACCACCCATGCGCCCACCTCACACCCGCAACACCCCACCAAAGACAGCTATCTCACCCCAAACCGAGGCACAAAAACCTCAGCCTATCGGTTAAGGTAGAACCATGAGCATTCCCGTACCCCGCGCCCCCAAAACGCGCTTCACCGCGCCCGCGCGAGCGGTACCCGCCCCCGAAGAAGTCTCCGCAGGCGGGCTCATCATCGACTTCGACCGACCCGAACAGCTGCCCGTAGCCATCATCGCCCGCATCAACCGCAACGGACAACGCGAATGGTGCCTACCCAAAGGCCACATCGAACACGGCGAAACCACCGTCGAAGCCGCACAACGCGAAATCAGCGAAGAAACCGGAATCGCCGGCTACCCCGTAGCCTCCCTCGGCACCATCGCCTACTGGTTCACCTCCAACGGCACGCGCATCCACAAGACCGTGCACCACTACCTCTTCGCAGCAACCGGCGGCGAACTCAGCATCGACAACGACCCCGACCACGAAGCAATCGACGTCGCCTGGGTCCCCCTCGAAGAGCTCCCCACCCGCCTCTCATTCGCCAACGAGCAACACATAGCCCGCAGTGCGCGCGAATACATCACCACCCAGCTCTAAACACCCACCAAAGAGCCCCAAAACTAAAAGAAGCAATCACCCGCCGACACAGGAGAGACCTACGTGGCACGTAACGACGCCCGCTCAAGCGCAATCATGGCAGCAGGCACCCTCGTCTCGCGCATCCTCGGATTCGTCAAGACCATCCTGCTCACCGTAGCCATCGGCTCACTCTCAACCGTCGGCGACGTCTTCGAAACCGCCAACACCCTACCCAACCTCATCTATGTCCTCGTAGCAGGCGGCGTGTTCAACGCAGTCCTCGTACCGCAAATCATCAAGGCAGCCAAAGCACAAGACGGCGGCGCACGATACATCTCCAAACTCGTCACCCTCACCGTCACCGCAATCGGCCTCATCACCCTCATCACCGTCGCCTGCGCCTGGCCCATCATCAGCATCATGGGCTCAGGATGGAGCCCCGAACAACGACAGCTCGGCTTCATCTTCTCCCTCTGGTGCCTACCCCAAATCTTCTTCTACGGCCTCTACACCGTCATCGGACAGGTCCTCAACGCCAAAGACGCGTTCGGCGCCTACATGTGGTCGCCCGTACTCAACAACGTCATCACCATCCTGTCGCTGTTCCTGTTCATCTTCCTCTTCGGCGCACAGACCCCCAACCCCAACCCCATCCACACCGTAGCAAGCTGGACCAACGCACAAACCCTCGTGCTCGCAGGCTCCTCCACCTTCGGCGTCATCATGCAGGCACTCGTCCTGTTCATCCCCCTACGCAAGCTCGGTCTGCGCCTCAAGCCAGACTTCGCATGGCGAGGCATCGGCCTGCGCGCAGCCTCCAAGCTCGCCGCCTGGACCCTCGCCTCCGGCATCATCTCCAACCTCGCGTTCCTCTACATGACCAAGGTCGCCGCAGGCATCGTCGGTCAGCGCGAACACTACGCCGCCCTCGGCATCCAAATCCCCGGCCTGCAGGCACTCAACTACGCCTCCATGCTGTACATGCTCCCGCACGGCGTCATCGGCATCTCCATCGCCACCGTGCTCTTCAACCGCATGAGCGCCTCCGCCATCGCCGACGACAGCGACAGCGTCATCTACGCGCTCTCCCACGGCCTGCGCAACGCAGCCGTAGCCACCGTCTTCTGCATGGTCGCACTCATGGTACTCGCAGGCCCCATCGCCGTACTCTTCAGCGGTGGCGACCCCATCGCAGCAACCATCATCGCCAAGCTCATCGTCATCACCGCGCTCGGCACCCCCACCCTCACCATCAACTACCTCTACAGCCGCGTGCTCTACGCCCGCGAAGACGCACGCACCCCCTTCCGAATCCAGGTGTACTCCGCCATCATCATGGTCATCATGAGCTTCGCAGCATCCCTGCTCGACGCCCAGTACACCGTGTACATGCTCGCCTTCATCTACCCGGTGCACAACATCCTGATCCTGCTCATCAGCCACCACATGGTCCGCCGCCGCCTCGGCTACTACGGCCAGCGCGGCATCGTCAGCACCTACGCCCGCACCACCCTCGCCTCCCTCTTCGCCGGCGGCATCGCAGCCATCGCACTCTGGCTGCTCGGAGGCTACCAGCTCGACGGATTCGCCTGGGCATCCAAGCTCACCGCAATCATTACCCTCGCTGTATGCGGCACCGTCATGGGCCTCGCATACCTCGCCGGTATACAAATCTTCCGCGTCAAGGAAGCCAACGCACTACTGGCACCCCTCACCTCCAAACTTGAGCGTTTTGCCCGCCGCTAAAGCGGCACACAACGCCCAACCCGGGTAGCTGCCCGCGCACCCACCGCACCCCACACCGGGGCCCGCAAAAGGCACAGGCAACCACCCGGACGCCACAAACTATCACTCAGCCCCAGCATCCTTCAATGCCGGGTAGAATCTAATAGTCAGGGCCCGCCACACGGCAGGCACTATGAAACCACCTCGGGAGAACACGTTGTCGCAACAGATTCCGGTCGGATCGGTCCTCGGAGGCCGCTACGAGATCACCGCACACATCATTATTACGGCAGAATCCGACATGGTGCTTGAAGGCACCGACCAGATTCTCAACCGTAAGGTCTCGGTCGTCGTCGCATCGCCCAGCCGCAGCGCACTGCTGGAAGCAAACTCCCGCGCGCTCGCAACCAACGCACGCGGCAACATCCAGATCCTCGACCTAGGCATCACCCCCGAAGGTAGCCGCTACCTCGTCACCTCCCACACCCGTCCCGACACCCTGCTGGACACCCTGCTGGTCGAAAACCACGCACTCTCCAACGCAGAAGACGCACTGGGCACCGAAATCTTCGGCGACTCCGAAAGCGGCAGCTCCCCCAACAGCTACGAGAAGGTCTCCTCCTCCACCGCGAACCAGGAGAGCATCACCGCCGCCAAGAACTGGAACGCATCCGACGGCGCGGCAGTGACCGCATACTCCGAACCCACCAGCATCTACGAAGATGACGAAGACGAAGAAGACGGCAGCCGCGGCACCTGGGCAGTCGCCCTGGCAGCAGTCCTGCTGCTCGTCATCGTCGCAGGCGGTATCCTCACCTCCCTGGGTGCAATCGGCTCCAACCAGGCAGCTGCACCGCACACCCCCAAGTCTTCTATGTCGGCATCCGAATCGGCTGCGGCAAGCGCCAGCGCATCGGCATCTCCGACCGCTAAGGCATCGAACGCACCGGCTAAAATCGCGTCCGTGGCTCGCTTCGCGCCCTCGAACCCCACGTTCATGAACGACATGGACAGCTTGATTCCGAACCTGACCGACGGTAACGCCAACACCGCATGGATCAGCTACGGCTTCGGCACCGCCAACTACGCCGGCACCATCAAGGAATTCGGCCTGGCACTGAAGCTGCAGACCCCCACCGTCGTCTCCAAGCTGACCATCCAGCAGAACACCGGCACCGGCGGCTCCTTTACCGTCTACACCAACAGCTCCGCATCCCTGGACGGTGCGGTTGAGGTTGGCAAAGGCACCTTCGAAGGCAAGGACGCAGTCGTCACCCTGGACACCTCCAAGCAGAACGCAGAAAAGGGCGCCTACGTGATCATCGTGGTCAACGAGCTGCCCCGTCTCTCCCTGCCGATTGGAAGTTGGAATTACGGTCTGCGTATCAACGAAATCAAGGTGGACTAACCACCCCATAACGCGACGCCGACAGGGCGCTCGCACCACAGATACACCCCAGACACACCCCAGGTAAAAGGGTGGGGCTTCTGAACTCAACGGTTCAGAAGCCCCACCCTTTTGATGTCCATTTATGACTCTTTATGGCAGGGGCGCTACTCAAAGATTCACAGTGCGCGGACTATCTGGATAAGGGTCCCCCAAGATGGAATAATCGAGAATAAAGCCCCGTTATAGGGGCAGAACGAAAGACCTACAACGGAAAGACATATCCGATGACTGAGAATCTGGGAGGCCTCTTCGGAGGCGCCGCCCTGGGCAACCTGAACCTCGCATCCGCACCCGCTACCAATGCGGCACCGGCAACCGAGGTTGAGGCTGACGCAACCGTGCACAACGTCATTATTGTGGGCTCCGGCCCCGCCGGCTACACCGCGGCAATCTACGCGGCACGCGCCGAGCTGAAGCCCGTCCTCTTCGCCAGCTCCCTGGCACCCGGCGGCGCCCTCATGAACACCACCGAGGTAGAGAACTTCCCCGGCTTCATTCAGGGCATCCAGGGCCCCGAGCTGATGGAGAACATTGGCCAGCAGGCTGAGCGTTTCGGTGCAGACATCCGCTACCAGGACGTAGAAAAGGTCGAACTCACCGGCGACGTGAAGAAGGTCTACACCGCAGACGGCGCCGTTCACCTGGCGAAGACCGTCATCATGACCACCGGCTCTCAGGTCCGCAAGCTCAACATCGAGGGTGAAGATCGACTCTCCGGTTACGGCGTCTCCTGGTGCGCAACCTGCGATGGCTTCTTCTTCAAGGACAAGGAAATCGCAGTGGTCGGCGGTGGCGACTCCGCACTGGAGGAGGCACTGTTCCTGACGACCTTCGCCTCCAAGGTGTACCTGGTGCACCGCCGCGATTCTTTCCGCGCTTCGGAAATCATGCAGACCCGCGTTTTCAACAACCCGAAGATTGAGGTTGTCTGGGACTCCGCTGTCACCGCAGTTCACGGTGAGAGCAACCTCGAGTCGATTACCCTGACCAACACCAAGGACGGTTCTGAGCGTCAGCTGGCTGTTCAGGGCCTGTTCATCGCTATTGGCTCCGATCCTCGCGTAGAGCTCGTGCGTGACCAGCTGGAGATTACCGAGAACCACACCATCGCGGTTCAGGGTCGTTCCTCGAAGACCTCCGTTCCCGGCGTTTTTGCTGCCGGTGACGTGATTGACCCGACCTACCGCCAGGCAATTATTGCCGCCGGTTCCGGTGCTGTTGCCGCCCTGGACGCGCAGCACTACCTCGAAAACCTCTAAACTATTCGTATTACTCACTGGGGAATCCGCCCCGTGTCAGAAAGGAGCACTCCGTGAGCAGTGCACAGCAGGCAACTGATGCCACTTTTGACGAACTGGTTCTGAAGAACGACAAGCCCGTTATCGTGGACTTCTGGGCTGAATGGTGCGGCCCCTGCCGTATGGTTGGCCCCGTGATTGACGAGATCGCTGGTGAGTACGCCGGTCAGGTCGACGTGGTCAAGGTGGATGTTGAGGCAAATGGTGATACCGCCATGAAGTACGGCATTACCTCTATTCCCGCCATTTACCTTTTCAAGGGTGGCGAGGTCGTCAAGAAGACCGTAGGCGCTAAGGCGAAGTCTGCTCTGCTGGCTGAGTTCTCCGAGCACCTGGGCTAATCTTTCGAGAAGCTAGAGAAAAACCCTCGGTGATGTTTCACGTGAAACATCACCGAGGGTTTTTTGTATATACAACTAATTTCAGTTGCTAAATATTATTTTAGGTGAGAATCTAGCCTGAGAAATCAGAATCCAAAACGCGGATAATACGGTTCAGATCCTCAACATTCGCAAACTCGATGGTCATCTTACCTTTGCGGGCACCCAGCGAAATCTTCACCGAAGTATCGAGCTTGTCAGCAAAAGCCTCCGCAATATAGTCCAGACGCTCACGGTGCTTCTGAGGCTGAGGAGCCTTACGTTCCTTCACCTCCGCAGCGCCGGATGAATGGTTCACCAGCTCCTCAGTCGCACGAACCGACAGACCCTCATTCACAATCTTCTGCGCGAGAGTCTCAATCTGAGCCTGGTCAGTCAGAGCCAGCAGGGCACGAGCGTGACCAGCGGAGAGAATACCCGCCGCAACGCGACGCTGCACCAGAGCAGGCAGCTTCAGCAGACGAATCGTATTCGAAATCTGGGGGCGAGAACGACCAATGCGCTTAGCCAGCTGCTCCTGAGTAGTGTCGAACTCTTCCATGAGCTGCTGGTATGCCGCTGCTTCTTCAATGGGGTTCAGCTGGCTGCGGTGCAGGTTCTCCAGCAGGGCGTCACGGAGCAGATCGCCGTCTTCAGTCTCACGAACAATTGCCGGGATGGTGCTCAGACCAGCCGCCTGGGTTGCACGCCAGCGGCGCTCACCCATGACCAGCTCATACTTTTCGGCACCGTTTTCGCGCGAGGGACGCACGACGATCGGCTGCAGAACGCCAATCTCACGCACCGAGTGGATGAGCTCTTCCATGTCCTGCTCATCAAAGTCGGTTCGAGGCTGCTTGCGGTTCGGATGGATATCGCGAACGTTCAGCTCAGCAAACTGGGCACCGGGAACCGGAACCAGACCGCCCTGCTCTTCGGAAGCGGACTGCGGAGTGGAGACATCTTCACCAAAGAAGAAGTCCACCGGGCGGCGAGTCAGAGTGGTGTTACGCAGTGCCGCGCCCATGTCCACGCGGGACTTCTTCTTCGATGTTTCACGTGAAACATTCTGCGAGGAGGCGGGAGCTTCGACCTTCTCCTCTACCTTCTGGGCTTCTGCAGGCTTTTCCTGAGCGGGTGCAGTTTCAGCAGGCTTATCTTCTGCAGACTCAGCTTTAGTGCTCTTGCGCTGCTTCTCCGGCTTGGCCTCGTGAGCCATTTCGAAGAGGCCGTCAGTCATCGGCTCTTCAATCGGAGCAGATACCTTCTTGGGTGCAGTCTTTACGTCAGCAGTCTTTTCGGTTGCCTTCGCCTCAGCATTACCAGAATTCTTCGTACTCTGAGGGATCAGTGCCCCCAGGCCACGACCCAAGCCGCGTCGCTTTTCAGCCATCGTTACTCCTTAGGACTCCCGGACGAGCCCGCTCATTTTTTCTTCTTCATCTAGTGTAAACGAAATAAGCACTCGAGAGCAGGAGTGAAAACTTCATGGCACATCATCCGAATTATTCCTGATAATTAATTTACTCAGGCTGTTTTAGCGGGTTTTACCCAGAAAATATCGCATAAAATGAGCTCTTTTGAATCATCAATAGACAATTCAAAAGAGCTCATTTCAAAAGATTTAAACTATGCGGATCGGCGCGAGAGTTCCTGTGCCGCCTCACGGTAGGCGCGAGCGCCGGTCGACGAAGAATCGTAGGTGATGACGGTCTGCTGATAGCTGGGAGCCTCAGAGATACGAACCGAGCGGGGAATCTTCACACTCAGGGTTTCCTCCGGGAAGTGCTCGCGCACCTCCTCTGCCACCTGGAATGCCAGGTTGGTGCGGGCATCGTACATGGTCAGCAGGATCGTGCTGATGCGCAGCTTAGAGTTCAGGTGCTTCTGAATCATCTGAATATTCTTCAGCAGCTGGCTCAGGCCTTCCAGGGCGTAGTACTCGCACTGGATCGGAATCAGGATCTCTTCTGCTGCGACGAAGGCGTTGACGGTCAGCAGGCCGAGGCTCGGCGGGCAGTCGATGAAGACGTAGTCCAGTCGTTCCATGCCCTGCTTCTCGCGCCACTCGGTGTAGTCCATCAGGGCGTTCTTGAGGCGAGTCTCGCGTGCCACTAGGGAGACCAGTTCAATCTCAGCACCTGCAAGGTCAATATTGGCGGGGGCGCAGAATAGGCCGGGCATATCGGGGCATTCCTGAACAATTTCAGAAAGCGGCTTATCTTCAATCAGGACATTGTAAACACTGGGAACATCCACGCCGTGCTCAATACCCAGTGCGGTCGAGGCGTTACCCTGCGGGTCGTTATCGATTACCAGGACGTTGAGCCCAGCCTCCGCGAGCGCAGCTGCGAGGTTCACGGCGGTGCTGGTTTTACCCACGCCACCCTTCTGGTTCGACACGGTGAAGACACGCGTATGCACAGGCTTGGGGAGCAAATCTGCAACAGATTTCTGAGCTTGAGGAGTCATCGGGTGCCTTCCATATTCCGGGTGGTGTGTCTACGGTGATGCGTCTTCTGGTGCCTCGCGCGTGGCAATACTCTGCGGCATGTGCGCGTGAGGAGGATTCAGCCTCCACTCCCCCACCGTTCACTCATACCAGCATGTTTCACGTGAAACATGCTCCGTGAGGTGGTGAAGCCTGCAGTGTTTCACGTGAAACATTGGCGCCACCTGAATGGTTTATGAAGGGCTCAGCACCCCATAGTGAACCGGCAGGCTTTGATGCGGAAGAGTCTAAGGTTTCAATCCTTCCTTAAGGGTACCCGGCATCAGGTCAATACTCCACGCGAGAGGTCATTCTATGTACTCTATGGATGCAATTGCTCCACACACCCGAGCCGGCGCACAAAAAATGGGCGGTACCGCGCAAGCTATGCATAGTCACTAGCTCGTTGCGGTACCGCCCATTCAGGACGAAACCTTTAGAGGCGAACTCGAACCACCGTCGTCGGCTCTTCCAGCAGGTCGCCGCCGGCGGTGAGAATCTCGGTCTCACGCGCACCGTAACGGTTCAGCTTCTTCTTCGCCTTAGTAATCTCCTCCGCGGCGCTACGACCCTTCAGGGCCAGCAGCTCACCGGTGCCACGCAGGATCGGCAGAGTGATGTCCAGCAGGCCCACCAGAGCGGACACAGCGCGCGCAGTCACCACATCGGCCTCCACGGTACCCACGGCCTGCTCAGCACGCGAGCGCAGCACGGTCACGTTCTCCAGACCCAGGTCCTCAACAACCTCATTCAGCCAAATCACGCGGCGCTCCAGAGGCTCAATCAGGGTCAGCTTCAAATCCAGGCGGGCAATCGCCAGGCACAGACCGGGCAGGCCGGCACCAGAGCCAACATCAGCCACCGACGCGTTCGGCGCAATGTACTCCTGCACCACGGCACAGTTCAGCACGTGGCGAGCCCACAGGCGCGGCACCTCACGCGGACCAATCAGGCCACGCTCAATACCGGTCGTCGCCAGGTGCTGCACGTAGCGCTCCGCCAGGGGCAGACGCTCACCGAACACAGCCTCCGCAGCGGCGCGCTCGCTCTCATTGAGAGCAACCATCGAAGTCTCCATACTAGGCTCCTACCTCGGGAAGAGAAATCACCACGTGACGGCGGGGACCCTCGCCCTCAGACTCACTGTACAGGCCAGCAGCAGCCACCACATCGTGCACGACCTTACGCTCGTACGGGCTCAGCGGCTTCATGTGCTCATCACGACCAGTAGCGCGCACCTTCTCAATCGCCTCAGCAGCAATCTTCTCCAGCTGCTCACGACGCTCAGCACGGTAACCAGCGATGTCCAGAATCAGGCGGGAACGGGTGCCGTTACCAGCCAGGACGGAGAGGCGCACCAGCTCCTGCAGAGCCTCCAGAACCTCGCCGTGGCGACCAACCAGGTGGCGCAGCTCCTCATTGTCATCATCGTCATTGACGACCGACAGGTAGATGCGGTTATTACGCACCTCAATATCAATGTCGCCGTCCATATCGACAATATCGAGGAGCTCCTCGAGGTAGTCAGCGGCAATATCGCCTTCCTCGTCGATGTCCTCAAAATCGTCTTCTTCGCCCTCAAGGGGCTCCTCTACCAGCTGCTCCTCAACGAGCTGCTCGTCCTCATATTCCATAGCTTCAGTCACAATAATCCTCGGGATGTTCGGAGGGGTGTCCTAGGGGTAAAAAGTATCTCATACACGGCGCCGGGCCCGCGCCACACATGGCGAGAACCCGGCCCGAATCACGGAAGAAAACTACTTCTTTCCGTTCTGCTTATTGCGTTGCTGCTTCTGGCGCTTCTTGCTGACCGGCTGCTGACGCTGACCCGCAGCGGCACGCTCACGAGCCTCCTGCAGATCCTTCTCGTGCTGCTCACGGGTCTTACCAATCGGAGGCAGGCCCTTTTCCGCGCGGCGAGCGTTCAGCTCACGCTCCGCCTGAGAACCGGGGGTCGGGTTATTGCGGATAACCCACCACTGCTGACCCAACGACCAGAGGTTCGACACGGTCCAGTAGTACATAACACCCAGCGGGAAGTTAATACCGGAAACAGCGAAGATAATCGGGAAGATGTACATGATCATCTGCTGCTGACGGAACATCGGAGAGTTCAGAGCCGCCTCCGACATGTTCTTCACACTCAGCTGCTTCTGAATGTAGAACTGGGTCGCACTCATCAGAACGATCATGATGACCGCCTGAACAACAGTCGCGGTAGCATCGCCAGCACCCGGGTGCAGCATGGTCGCGAACAGCTGAGCACCGAAAATCTGCGAGTCATTGAACTGATGCACCAGATCAGCCGGCAGCATGAGCACGCTCTCATTGCTCTGCGCTGCGGTGGGAACGCCCATCAGCACCTGGTACAGACCGAAGAAGATCGGCATCTGAGCCAGAATCGGCAGGCAGGAGGCGAAGGGGTTCGTACCGTGCTTACGGTACATTTCCATCTGCTCCTGAGCCATAGCCTGGCGGGAGAGCTGGTCCTTCTTGCCCTTGTACTTCTCCTGCAGCTTCGCCATATCGCCCTGCATCGCGGTCATACCGCGCATAGCCTTAATCTGCTTGACGAACAGCGGAATGGTCAGGGTACGCATCACCAGGGTCAGGAAGATAATGCACAGAACCCAAGTCAGACCCGAAGCCGGGTCCATGCCCAGCGAGGTGAAAAGAGTGTGGAACAGCCACAGGACCACGGAGACGATCCATTTAAATGGCCAAAGAATCAAATCAAAAATATTCACGCGGGAATACTCCTTAAGGACTCGGCTAAGTCATTGCGTGGGAGGCGCCGCCTACTCAGGGCGGGCGTCACCACCGGTGTGAGGGGTGTAAAGATGGGGGTGATTGAGCAGAATAATTTTCGGTTCTGCTCCGGGAGCGAAAGTACGCTTCCCCGCCGGAACTGGGTCGATACCTCCGGTCGCCCAGGGAACACACCGCAGAATGCGGCGCACCGTCAGGGAAAGCCCGCCCATCGCACCGTGGGTGGTCAGCGCCTCCAGGGCGTAGGCTGAGCAGGTCGGGTAGTAGCGGCACACGTCCCCGTAGAGGGGGGAGACGACCTTGCGGTAGGCCTTCATGCACGCAATCAGCAGGTTCTGCGGTAGAACGTAGAGTGCCTGCAGGAACGTTTCAGGCCTCACGAATTCGTTAGGTGCTAGAGCCAGCAACTCGTCGGGGCCCAGAGTCTCAGCAGAAGCGTTATAGGTGCCGCTGTGATGCGCGTGGAAGCGTTCTTCACAGCGCTCACGCTGGGGACGACTCACGGCTTCTCCTTGCTCTGAGGCAAATCGAGCTTAGCGAATGCAGCCTCGAGTGCCGATTCGTAGTCGCGACGCAGCTGCTCCCAGCTGGCGTTCGCGGAGGCGGGAAGCGCTCGCACCGCGATGGCGTAGCCTTCCGGATGCGCGGCGCAGGTGAACGCAGCAAGTTCACGCAACCGGCGCTTGACCAGGTTGCGTGTGACTGCGTTGCCCACCGCCTTCGACACAATGAAACCTACCTGGGTTGTTTTTCCAGGATTTTTCGCCGTAGATACAACGATGTTCCGACGTCCTGTACGGATGCCGGAACGGAAGGCGTGGGAGAATTCTGCGCTGGTGCGCATACGGTGCCGTTGAGGCAGCACGTGTTCCCCTTTACGTAGTGTGGGAGATTCGGCTCGTGTGGCGAGCTGATCTCCGCGTGTATTTCACGCTTAATGATAGTTCGCCCGCCGATGCGTGTGCATCGGCGGGCGAACTATATGCCGTGATTAGGCCGAGAGCTTTGCGCGGCCCTTACCGCGGCGGTTCGACAGAATCGCGCGGCCTGCACGGGTACGCATACGCAGACGGAAGCCGTGCTTCTTGGCGCGACGGCGGTTGTTCGGCTGGAAAGTACGCTTGCTCATACTTTGTCTCCTTGATTTTTGCGGTTCGTGCCCTCACGGGGTATCGGAACCGTACGCTTCTTGGTGCACGGAGGTACCGCGACTATTCGCAGTAGGCGGTGCACACACAACAGCACAACTCTAGAAGAGTGGAGAGCGTAAATCAAGTTCTTGACGCTTTTTTCCGCGTGATTCCGGGCTCGTTTGTGGTGTGGAGGCGGTGATTGCGACAGGTATACAGGGTGTGGAGACACCACTGTCTCAGAGGGGCGTAAACCTGGGGATATTTACGGCGGCACGATATCCACCGCGGTGCATATCCCCCTAAAACTTCTGCCACCTCTGAGTTATCCACACCCGTGAACCACCGGACTGTTCCGCTAAATATCAAGGAAGAAGCCCCATTGTGCACTTAAATCCACCGCTTATCCACCTCTGTAATTACAAGTTTTCCACTGTGTGGAAAACTCTTGTGGATAACTTTCTCTCCCTGTGTATTAAGCGGGTAGAATCTTAATGACCTCGCGGTGGTTTCCGGCATGATTTCTTTACTGCACCACCGCTTCACATCGAGTGAAAGTAAAGAATTCCATGACCGACTCCCTTCAGGCGCGCTGGGCGCATCTGCTCTCCATTCTTGCCGCCGATCCGGCGGTGACGGCACGTCAGCGCGGTTTCGTGAATCTTGCGCAGCCTCAGGGACTGATGGGTTCTTCTCGCCTCATCATTGAGGTGCCGAATAAGCTCACCCGTGCGGTCTTCGAGGAGCAGATTAGCGCTTCGTTCCGTGCGGCTCTGCACGAGGCTTTTGGTCCGTCGACCACCGCGCTTTTCGATGTGAATGAGTCGATGATTCCGGTTGAACCTGCAAGTCAGGACGTTTTCCAGGGTGAGCGTGAGGTGCCTGTTGAGCACCAGCCCGCCCCTTCGGTAGCGACGGCTTCTGTGCATCCCGAGGCGCCTGCCGGCTCGCGTGCTTTTGAGTACTACACGGAGCCGCATCCGGGTCCTGACCACTACGAGGTGCCCGCTGATGAGCAGGTCACCCGCCCCTCCCTACACGACTTGGAGGCGGAGCGTGCCGGATTCCCCTCCGCACAGCAGCCCGCTCCTGCTACTCCTACTGCGCCCGCTCCTGCTACTCCTACTGCGGGTGCGCCGGCGCCTCGCGAGTACCCGGCACCCACTTTCGTTCCGGACGCCCCGGCGGTACCGGAGGCCCAGCAGGTGCATCCGCATGAAGACCCGGAAAACGCGCCGACTTGGGATAGCTCTGCCCGACTGAACCCGAACTATACCTTCGACACCTTCGTGATTGGTCAGTCCAACCGCTTTGCGCACGCGAGCGCTTTCGCGGTGGCGGAGCAGCCCGGCATTGTCTATAACCCGCTGTTCATCTACGGCGGTTCGGGTCTGGGTAAGACCCACCTGCTGCACGCGATCGGCCACTACACCAAGTATCTGTACCCGAATTTGCGGGTGCGCTACGTGAATTCTGAGGAGTTCACGAATGACTTCATTAACTCGATTCGTGACGATGAGGGTTCGTCGTTCAAGCAGATTTACCGCAATGTTGACGTTCTTCTGATTGACGATATCCAGTTTTTGGCGGGTAAAGAGGCGACGATGGAGGAGTTCTTCCATACGTTTAACGCCCTGTACAACCACCAGAAGCAGATCGTGATTACCTCTGATTTGCCGCCGAAGCAGTTGACCGGTTTCGCTGAGCGTATGCGTTCGCGTTTCGGCTCGGGCCTGAATGTGGATGTGCAGCCTCCGGAGCTGGAGACTCGTATCGCGATTCTGCGGAAGAAGGCTCAGAACGAGATTTTGCCGGTGCGCGATGATGTCATGGAGTACATTGCTTCCCATGTCACGGCCAATATTCGCGAGTTGGAGGGTGCTCTGATTCGTGCGAGCGCTGCCGCCTCGATGAAGAAGCCGCCGGAGCCTATTACCCTGGCTGAGGCTGAGACCTATCTGAAGGACTTGCTCTCTGATACCGGTGGTGCGGAGATTACGTCGGCGCTGGTTTTGGCGACGGTGGCGAAGTATTTTGATGTGTCCATTGAGGATATGCAGTCGAAGTCTCGCACCCGTACGCTCACGAATGCGCGTCAGGTGGCGATGTATCTTCTGCGTGAGCTGACGGAGATGTCCCTGCCGCGTATTGGTAACGATTTGGGCGGCCGCGACCATACGACGGTGATGCACGCGGTACGTAAGGTGAGCGCGCAGATGGCGGAGCGTCAGACGATTTTCAATCAGGTGACTGAGCTGACGAATTTGATCCGCCAGGAGCAGCGCGCCGCCGGCTAGATGCGCTTTTATCCCTGTCCCGTAGCTTATTTTGCGCCTCGACTAGATGTTTTATAGGCTTCGGGGCAGGGTCTTCACGCTGGATTCAAGGATTTTAGCGACTCTCAACGCTGGATTTTCGGGGTGTGGATAAGCTGTGCTTTAACTTATGCATTCGTGTGGACGTTAAGTGCATGAATATTCAAAAGGTGTGGAATTGAGGAAATGCATAAATATCCATACACAATGCATCCTCAGTGTTGAGTGGTTTCTTCCACTTAATGTCCACAGGCTACTTCCGCGTCATTGCAGGCAAGGAAGGGGTTTTCCACCGTTTCCACAAGCGTTAACAATACTACTGTACTTAAAGAAAAAATCCTCCCCATAACAAGTAGTTCTGCTCGACCAACCGAGCTGGTTCAGATTTTTCTGTGTGCCCCTACTGAAAATGTAGATTTTCGCAGATTTGGATAGATGGCTGCACGCTATCTTTTGGGTTGGATTTGAAGGTTGGGTTTGAAGAAGAAACCAACACCAAACCATCGCCTAATTCGAACCTGTTTTCGACTAGGTTTGATACCCCTTCCGACTATCTTTGTAATTACAAAAATACAGTGACCCTACATGCCTCATTTCACCCGATTTTTCGCTGCAGGAGCGACCTCTGTGTCTCTGTGTAATTACAAAATCCGGTAGGATGGATAGACGCGCGCGCGGGAAGATGTACTGCGCACCAGAGCACGCGATATTTCCGGCTCTTTCGCCCATAAGCTTTACGTGCGCCCCAAAATGACTCTCCAATTCCGTGAAAGGCGCCTTCTCGATGAAATTCACCGTTGAACGCGATGTCCTTGCCGAAGCAGTCGGCTGGACGGCACGCTCACTTCCGCTGCGTCCCACCTCCCCCGTACTCAACGGTCTGCTGATTACCGCCTCCGCAGGTGAGGTCAGCATCGCAAGCTTCGATCACGAGACCAGCGCCCGCCAGGTCATTGCAGCCGATGTTGAAGCAGAAGGCGTGTGCCTGGTTCCCGGCAAGATCCTGGCAGAAATTTGCCGCTCCCTACCGAACGCACCCGTCGAGTTCACCGCAGATGAGTCCGTGATTCGTATTCACTGCCGTTCCGCTAACTTCCAGCTCGCTGGCATGCCGGTCGTGGACTACCCCGAGCTTCCCGAGCTTCCCGAAATTTCCGGTACCGTGGACGGCGCCGAATTCGCTGAAGCCGTCAAGCAGGTTCAGATTGCGGTGTCCAAGGATGAGACCCTGCCGCTGCTGACCGGTATCCGCGTAGAAATCAATGGCGATACCATGACCCTGCTCGCCACCGACCGCTACCGCCTGGCAATGCGCGAAATCAAGTGGAACCCGACCAACCCTGACGTTCAGGCGGCTGTGCTGCTGAAGGCTAAGACCGTCTCTGAGGTCGGTAGCACCCTCTCCGGTTCCGGCGATCTGTCTATCGCCCTGCCCGCAGCGGGTGAGCTGATCGGCTTCGCAGCGGGTACCCGCCGCACCACCAGCGTTCTGATGGACGGCGACTACCCCAACATCCGTGCGCTGTTCCCCGAACAGACCCCGATTCACGCGGTGGTTCGCACCTCCGACCTGGCTGAGGCTGCTCGCCGTATCTCCCTCGTGGCGGAGCGCAACACTCCCCTGCGTCTGAAGTTCACTCAGGGTTCGGTTGCTATTGATGCCGGCCGCGGTGATGAGGCTCAGGCTTCCGAGACTCTGCAGGCTCACCTGTCCGGTGATGACATCACCGTTGCGTACAACCCCGCCTACCTCTCGGATGGTTTGAAGGTTTTCGGTACTGAGTTCGTTCGTTTCTCCTTTACCGATGCGCCGAAGCCCGCCGTGATTTCCGGTCAGGATGAGCCTCTGGCTGAGGATGACCGTAACTACCGTTACCTGCTGATGCCGGTTCGCCTGCCGTCGAACTAGTTTCAGTGTTTGCCGCCCCGCACGTCTTTCGGTGCCCTATGCATCGTGGGTATGTGCGGGGTTGCGCTGTTTTTTTCTGCGCTCATCCGTGCGGAAAACCACAGTATTTTGGCCTGCGCACTGTGCCCGCCAGCTGGCGCTGTGAACCCCTGCGACCCCGTATGTGAAACCCCGTGAAAGGAGCTGCTCCGGTGTATATTGACCATATTTCGTTGTTGGATTACCGTACCTACGCCCTGCTGAGCCTGCCTCTTTCGGCGGGAGTTACGGTGTTTCTGGGCTCTAATGGTGTGGGGAAAACCAATATTGTTGAGGCAATCGACTATGCGGCGTCGCTCTCTTCGCACCGTGTGAGCCATGACGGGCCGCTGGTTCGAGCGGGTGCTTCGCGCGCCTATATTCGCACCCGTACGGTGCGCGGTTCGCAGCAGACAGTGACCGAGTTTGAGATTGCTCCGGGGCAGAGTAATCGGGTGCGCATTAATCGTGCCGCGCCAGTGCGCGCCAAGGAGGCGCTGGGCATTGCCCGCACGGTGCTGTTTTCCCCGGAGGATCTGCAACTGGTGAAGGGGGATCCCGCCGGTCGTCGTCGTTTTGTGGATGATTTGGCCAGCTCTTTGCGTCCGGTGGTTGCTGGCTACCGTAGCGAGTACGAGCGGATTTTGCGGCAGCGTAATTCACTGCTGAAATCCATGCAGCGTAAGGCGCGGGACGAGAACGCCTTGAGCACGCTCTCGGTATGGGATGAGCAGCTGTCGACTCTGGGTGCTCAGCTGCTTTCAGCGCGTTTTCGTCTGTTACAGCGTTTTTTGCCGCAGCTTCGCCGCGCCTACACGGGGCTGACAGACGGCTCTAAAGAGGTTGGTTTCAACTATGAGTCGACTGTTTTTTCGAGCATGGGCGAGCGCTCAATCGAGCATGCGGCACTGATGCGCATTGAGGATCTCAAGGAGGCTTTGATGCGTGGTTTTACGGAGCGCCGACGCGACGAGATTGAGCGTGGCGTGACCCTGGTGGGTCCGCACCGTGAGGATATTACCCTGCTGCTCGGTGGCATGCCGGTGAAGCATTTTGCCTCGCACGGCGAGAGCTGGTCTTTTGCTCTGGCTCTGAAGTTGGCGTCCTGGTTTGTGCATGTTGAGGATGACTCCTCGGTGGGTTCTTCGCCGATTCTGATTCTTGATGATGTGTTTGCGGAGCTTGATTCTGCGCGCCGCCACCGCCTGGGTGCGATGGTCGCCAACGCGGAGCAGGTGCTGATTACCTGCGCAGTACTTAGCGATATTCCGGAGGAGCTGGGCGACTACCGCCTGGTGTCGGTGACGGCGGGGCACGCCGAGTATGTGCAACCCGCCGGCGACTCTGTCACTGACTCTGTGGGGCAGTCGAACTCGACCGTTTCTGCGCTCGCGGAAGGTGGCGGCGATGAGTAGCCCCGTCCACCCTCAAAACCATGTTTCACGTGAAACATTCGATGAGTTCGCGGAATCGCAGTTTGCGGAGCCTCAAAACCCGCACGAGGTTGACGGCGTGGATGAGTTCTACCGTGACGAGGTGGACGCCCCCTCCGCCCTGCTAACCCGCATGCGAGTGGCGGCTCAAGAACGCGGCGAGGCGCCCCTGAATGTCTTCTCGGCGAATAAAATCATGCGTGATTTTGGGGCGGTCATGTCCGGTGCCGCCTCGAAGAAGAAATCGCGGCGAGCGCAGGGCTGGGATCCCCGCGTCATGGGTGGCTATAGCGGCCCCGGAGAGAGCTCTCGCGACCCCAAACCCCTCGGCGGCATCGTCAGCGCCCTGATTCGTTCTCGCGGCTGGAAAGAGCCTGTGGCGGTCTCTAGCGTGCTGGCTCGCTGGGCTGAGCTCGTGGGCCCTGAAATCGCGGCACACACCCGCCCTATCAGCTTCGAAAACTCCATTGTTGAAGTCCAGTGCGACTCTACCGCCTGGACGACTCAGCTGCGCCTGATGCACGGGCACCTCATTGAACTTTTCCGCCGCGAATTGGGTGATGGTGTCGTGGCTCAGGTTCGCGTGCTGGGTCCGAACAACGGACGCTGGAATCAGCGAGGCTATCGGCGTGCCACAGGTATGCGCGGTGTGCGCGACACCTACGGGTAGCCTTCTGGGCGCCTCTGGCTCTCGATCACCTGCTGATTGAACGGTGTTAGGTCAAAATAAGCTTTTTTCTGCACGCTATGAAAGCTATAGAATCGCCGGCAACCCCCACGAGGCTGTGAACTGTACCCCCTACCTCAAGAGGGGGTTGAACCACTCTAAACCGCCTTTGCGGGCTTTTGAGCGGGTGATAGCTCTCAAAAAGCTCAATAAATGACGCCCGTAGATGGTTTTATGCTCTCTTGCTCGGTAAAATAAAAGAGACAATGCGTAAAGTGTGCCCACCTATGGGCACCACCGGCAACGCGGGTTGTACGGGCACTTTCTTGTGCCCTCTGTGAGGCGTTCTAGGCTCCCCTCTGAGCGGCCCGCCATTTTTCTTCGCCGGTTGCATCATCTACTCAAGGAGTTCTGCCTCGTGGCATCTGAACAGAATGCATCTGAACAGCAGCATGAATACGGTGCATCCGATATTACCGTGCTGGAAGGTCTGGAAGCGGTTCGCAAGCGCCCCGGCATGTACATTGGCTCGACCACTGAGCGCGGTCTGCACCACCTGGTCTACGAGGTTGTAGATAACTCGGTTGACGAGGCGCTCGCCGGTTACGCCTCCAAAATTGACGTGATCATTCAGGCTGATGGTGCTGTTCGCGTAGAGGATGATGGCCGCGGTATTCCCGTGGATGAGCACCCCACCGAGCACAAGTCCACTGTTGAGGTCGTCATGACCGTGCTGCACGCTGGCGGTAAGTTTGGCGGCGGCGGCTACTCTGTTTCTGGTGGTCTGCACGGTGTGGGTATCTCCGTGGTGAACGCGCTGTCCACCCGCGTGATTACCGAGGTGCACCGCCAGGGCTACGCATGGCACATTTCTTTCTCTAATGGCGGTGTGCCGGACGGCCCCCTGCGTAAGGGTGAACCGTCCGATAAGACCGGTACCATTCAGACCTTCTACCCGGACCCCGAGATTTTCGAGACCGTCGAGTTCGACTTTGAGACTCTGCGCGCCCGTTTCCAGCAGATGGCGTTCCTGAACAAGGGCCTGACCATCACCCTGACCGATGAGCGCGAGAAGTTCGTCGGTGACGAGGTTGCTGAAGAGAGCGAAAAGAAGGAAAACATCCTCAACCGCGTGCACGCGAACGCTGAGGGTTTCACGACTGTCACCTACCGTTACGACAACGGCCTGTTCGACTACGTACACTTCCTCAACGCAGGCGCGAAGACCATCGTGAACGAGGAGATTGTCTCCTTTGAAGCCGAAGACACTGAGCGCAATATGAGCCTGGAAGTGGCGATGCAGTGGACTGGCGCCTACAAGGAGTCCGTCTACTCGTACGCGAACACGATTAACACCCACGAGGGCGGTACTCACGAAGAGGGTTTCCGTGCCGCTCTGACCTCGCTGGTGAACCGTTACGCGCGTGAGAACAAGCTGTTGCGCGATAAGGACGATAACCTCACCGGTGAAGACGTGCGTGAGGGCCTGACCGCGGTGATTTCGATTAAGATTTCTGAGCCGCAGTTCGAGGGTCAGACCAAGACCAAGCTGGGTAACTCGGAGGCTAAGTCCTTCACCCAGCGTGAGGTGAACGATCACCTCGGTGACTGGTTCGGTCGTAACCCCGCGGTGGCGAAGGATATTGTGCGCCGCGCAATCACCGCCGCTCAGGCGCGTATTGCAGCCCGTAAGGCACGCGAGACGACCCGCCGTAAGGGCCTGCTGGAAACCAGCTCCATGCCCGGTAAGCTCAAGGACTGCTCCTCGAAGGATCCGTCGATCTCTGAGATTTACCTGGTGGAGGGTGACTCCGCGGGTGGTTCGGCTGTTCAGGGACGCGACCCGAACACTCAGGCTATTCTGCCGCTGCGCGGTAAGATCCTGAACGTTGAGCGCGCTCGCCTGGACCGTGCCCTGTCCAATGCTGAAATTCAGGCGATGATTACCGCTTTCGGTACCGGCATTGGTGACGACTTCGATATTGAGAAGGCACGCTACCACAAGATCGTTCTGATGGCGGATGCGGACGTCGATGGTCAGCATATTACGACTCTGCTGCTAACTCTGCTCTTCCGCTTTATGCGTCCGCTGATTGAGGCGGGTTATGTGTACCTGGCTCAGCCGCCGCTGTACCGCATCAAGTGGTCGAACGCTCCGCACGACTACGTGTACTCGGATGCTGAGCGTGATGAGGCTCTGGCTCGTGGCGCGGCGAAGAACCTGCGCCTGCCTAAGGACAACGGCATTCAGCGTTACAAGGGTCTGGGCGAGATGGACTACACCGAGCTGTGGGATACCACCATGGACCCGGCTCGCCGCACCCTGTTGCAGGTGAAGATGGAAGACGCAGCAGCGGCTGACCAGATCTTCTCTGTTCTGATGGGCGAGGACGTTGAGGCTCGTCGTGAGTTTATCCAGCAGAACGCAAAGGACATTCGATTCCTCGATATCTAGCCCGAAACGGCATATACCCCGTATGGAATATGCCAAATGAGCTATATAGCCGAGCGAGTCATTGAGGAATGAGAAAGTAATGAGCGAAGAACAGCAGAATAAATCCACTGAGGTTGACGTAGTCAGCAACGGTGGCGCTGAAAGCGTAGACCACCACGGTCACATTGAACAGGTGGACCTGCAGACTGAAATGCAGCGTTCCTACCTGGACTACGCAATGGCGGTTATTATTGGCCGCGCCCTGCCGGATGTGCGTGATGGTCTCAAGCCCGTGCACCGCCGCGTGATCTACGCGATGTACGACGGCGGCTACCGCCCGGACCGATCCTTCAATAAGTGCGCCCGCGTGGTTGGCGACGTGATGGGTCAGTTCCACCCCCACGGCGATAGAGCTATCTACGACACTCTGGTGCGTCTGATTCAGAGCTGGATTATGCGTTACCCGCTGGCTCTGGGTCAGGGTAACTTCGGCTCCCCCGGTAACGACGGTGCTGCAGCGCCTCGATACACCGAGACCAAGATGGCTCCCATTGCTCTTGAGATGGTGCGTGACATCAACGAAGACACCGTTGATTTCCAGCCCAACTATGACGGCAAGTCCCTGGAGCCTACCGTTCTACCCGCGCGCATCCCGAACCTGCTGGTCAACGGTTCTTCGGGTATTGCTGTGGGTATGGCGACCAATATTCCGCCGCATAACCTGCGTGAGGTTGCCGAGGGTGTGGAGTGGTTCCTGAAGAACCCGCACGCCACCAACGAGGAGCTGCTAAACGCTCTGATGGCGCGCATTAAGGGCCCCGATTTCCCGACCGGTGCGCAGATTCTGGGCACCAAGGGCATTGAGGATGCGTACCGTACTGGCCGCGGCTCTATCACCATGCGCGCGGTGGTCAACGTGGAGGAAATCCACGGTCGTACCTGCCTGGTGGTTACCGAGCTGCCGTACCAGGCGAACCCGGATAACCTGGCGATTAAGATTGCTGAGCTCATCAAGGACGGTAAGGTCACCGGCATCGCGGATCTGCGCGATGAGACTTCGGGCCGTACCGGTCAGCGTCTGGTGATTGTGCTCAAGCGTGATGCTTCCCCGAAGGTTGTGCTGAACAACCTGTACAAGCACACCCAGTTGCAGGAGAACTTCTCCGCGAATATGCTCGCCATTGTGGATGGCGTGCCGCGTACCCTGTCCCTGGATGCGTTTGTGCGTCACTGGGTGGATCACCAGATGGACGTTATCGTTCGTCGTACCCGTTACCGTCTGCGTCAGGCGGAGGAAGAGGCGCACATCCTGCGTGGCCTGCTGAAGGCTCTGGATGCTCTGGATGAGGTTATTGCCCTGATTCGCCGCTCCCCCACTGCTGATGAGGCGCGTAGCGGCCTGATGGAGTTCCTGCAGATTGATGAGGCTCAGGCTCAGGCAATTCTGAACATGCAGCTGCGTCGTTTGGCTGCTTTGGAGCGTCAGAAGATTCAGGATCGTCACGATGAGCTGATGCGCATGATCGCTGAGTACAACGCGATTATTGCTTCGGAGACTCGCCAGCGCGAGATTATCTCTGAGGAGCTGGGCGAGATTGTGAACCGCTACGGCGATGAGCGTCGCACCCAGATTATGTACGGCTACAACGGCGACATGTCCATGGAAGACCTCATCCCCGAGGAAGAGGTCGTGGTTACGATTACTCGCGGCGGCTACATTAAGCGCACCCGCAGTGATCAGTACCGTAGCCAGCACCGCGGCGGTAAGGGCATTAAGGGTGCCTCGCTGCGCGGTGATGACGTGGTGGAGCACTTCTTTGTGACCACTACGCACAGCTGGATTCTGTTCTTCACGAACCTGGGTCGCGTGTACCGTGCGAAGGGTTACGAGCTGCAGGAAGCCGGTCGTGACGCGAAGGGTCAGCACATTGCGAACCTGCTGGAGTTCCAGGGCGGTGAGCATATTGCTCAGGTCATGGAGCTGAAGAGCTACGAGGATGCTGAGTACCTGGTGCTTGCTACTCGCGGTGGCATGGTGAAGAAGAGCCGTCTGAGCGATTACGATACGAACCGTACTGCCGGCCTGATTGCGATTAACCTGCGTGAGGGCGATGAGGTTGTTTCGGCGTTCACCGTTTCGGATAAGGACGATATTCTGCTGGTGTCGCGTAACGGTATGTCGCTGCGCTTCCACGCTGATGATGCGTCGTTGCGCCCGATGGGTCGTTCGACCTCGGGTGTGACCGGTATGAAGTTCCGTGAGGGCGATGAGCTGATTTCTGCGAACGTGGTTACTGAGGGCTCCTTCGTCTTCGTGGTCACTGAGGGTGGTTACGCGAAGCGTACGAGCGTGGATGAGTACCGCGTGCAGGGCCGTAACGGTTTCGGCATTAAGGTTGCTAAGCTAGTTGAGGATCGTGGCGCCCTGGTGAGTGGCCTCATCGTGGACGAAGAGGACGAGGTGCTGGTGGTTATGGCCAGCGGCAAGGTCGTTCGTTCGAATGTGAATGAGGTTCCTGCGAAGGGACGCGATACTATGGGTGTTATCTTTGCAAAGCCCGGTAAGGGCGATTCTATTATTGGTGTTGCACGCAACCAGGATCGTCAGCTGGATGATAGCGACGATGAAACCACTGAGAACACCGAGGCTTCGGAGTCTTCTGAGGCGCCCGGTACGGACAACGAGGGTGAAGCGGCGGCTGCCGATCTCACCGCTACTGGAGGTAACTAATGAGCAGCACTCCCGCGAGCTCCTCTCCTGCGTCGGCACAGCGTTCGGCGTCGGCTGGTGCATCTAAGTCTTCGGGTGCGGCTAAGGCTGGCGCGCGTCGCCCGGCTCAGGCGCGTTCGGGCCAGGCTCGTCCTGGCGGTACCGCTAAGCGTCCTGCCGGCAAGCGCCCTGTAAACGCTAAGCGTCCGACCGGTTCGCGCCGTCAGCTGGTGCGTCCGGCGCCGCGTTCGAAGATTCGTCGTGCGCGTCTGGTGGTTCAGAAGGTTGATACGTGGTCGGTTGCTAAGCTGATCTTCCTGCTGTCTATTGCCCTGGGTATCGTGACCGTCGTGGCGTCGGTGATTCTCTGGCTGTTCCTGCAGGCTTCTGGTGCGTTTACCGGTGTGAACCAGCTGATTAGCTCGCTGGGTACCGGTTCGACCGCTGTGGATATTTCGCAGATGATTTCGCTGGGTCAGGTTGCTTTGGTGACTACTATTTTTGCTGTGGTCAACACTGTGGTCTTTACTCTGCTGGGTATGATTGGCGCGATTCTGTACAACCTGGCTGCGAAGCTGGTTGGTGGCGTGACCTTGACTCTGAGCGATGAGTCCTAGTCTGTAGCTTTTTGAGCTTTGTGTGCGGGCGGTGCCCCTCTGGATGGAGGTGGTGCCGCCCGTTCTGCATGCCGCCTGTTTTGCGTGCATGGGAACCCACGGTATTAAAATGTGATGCAGAACATGCTTTTTCGATTTGGTGTTGCCTGTAAATACCTGTATAGTTATATCTCGTTCTACGGAAGAAATTCCGCAGAGGGAGGGCGTATAGCTCAGACGGTTAGAGCGCTTCGCTGATAACGAAGAGGTCCCAAGTTCGATTCTTGGTACGCCCACTCCACACTATGAAAGGCAATAATGAAGAAATTATTGATTCTTGCTGTTCTTTCGTGTGTCACTGTGATGGTCTTGAAAAAGTATCAGAGCAATGAAGTCGTGAAGGCTTGGAAAAATAACTAAACAGTGGTTTCCGCTGAGACGGGGGCGTGGCGCAATTGGTAGCGCATCTGCTTTGCAAGCAGAGGGTTAGGGGTTCGAGTCCCCTCGCCTCCACTTTCCGGTGATTATAGCAAGAGGGAAACGCCTGGTTCCATTCCGAACCCAGAAGCTAAGACTCTTCGCGCCGATGGTACTGCACTTTTGTGGGTGTGGGAGAGTAGGTCATCGCCGGTTTATTTTTGAAAAAGGCCCCGTATCGAAAGATGCGGGGTCTTTTGTTATATTCGCCAAAGTTGTTGTATCTGCTGATGTGATGCGGGGGAATAGGTGCGAATACCTCGCGAAGCTGATGTGCTGCGTGCGCCGCGGGTATAGATTCAATTCTTCGTGATATTCGAATGCGCACGGCTGTAGGAAACCCCTACTGTGGAGAATGTGCTCCGCAGAAAGCCCCGCGCCGTAAAACCCACAGGGGTGTCCCGTGTGGGTAGCTCGGCGACCTAAATGAGGTCTGAATAATAAAGGTGTGTCACAAAAAGAAAGCTGGGAGGTTCCTGAAAGTGAACACTTGGTGAACACACTTTAGCCTCTTGATGGATATAATCACCCCTCTCCCCTGCGCTCTCACATAAGCCACATAAACCAACTTAAGCATTCCGATAGGTGCACCCTTTTTTCCGCGGAATATCGGGAGAGTTTCCCCTAAAATATGGGCTCTATAGTAAAACCCTCACGGAAACCCGCTCAATACTGTGGGTTTATCTGTTATTTCGTGTTAATTCGGAATACTTTAGATTTCGCGAAAACCGACAGATAATTTTCTTGTGACTACAGAACTCATTATTCTCGTGATCGTGGTGCTGACCGCGCTCGCCTTCGACTTTACGAATGGCTTCCACGACACCGGCAACGCGATGGCAACCTCCATCGCCACCGGTGCACTGAAGCCTAAGACCGCCGTGGCGCTGTCTGCGTCCCTGAACCTCGTCGGCGCGTTCCTCTCTGTTGAAGTGGCGCGTTCGGTCGGTAGCGGCATCGTGAACCTGGACCGTATCGATGTAACAACGGACGGCCCGGCATTGATGCTTATCGTCTTTACCGGCCTGGTTGGCGGTATCCTCTGGAATGTTTTGACCTGGCTTCTGGGTTTGCCCTCCTCCTCGTCGCACGCTCTGTTTGGTGGCCTGATTGGTTCGGCTATTGTTGCGATCGGCTTTGACGGCGTGCAGTGGATGGGCGTTCTGTCCAAGATTATTGTTCCCGCGGTCCTCTCCCCCGTCATTGCGGCTATTGTGGCGGCAACCGGCACCTGGCTGGTCTACCGTATCGCTGCTCCGGTGGCTGATGATCGCAAGCACGGCGGCTTCCGCAAGGGACAGGTCGCGACCGCATCCCTGATGTCTCTGGCGCACGGTACTAACGACGCGCAGAAGACCATGGGCGTAATCTTCCTGGCTCTGGTTGCTTCGGGTACCCTGAGCAACGATGACGCGATTCCCTTCTGGGTGAAGGCTTCCTGCGCGCTTGCTATTGCGCTGGGTACTTACCTGGGTGGTTGGCGTATTATCCGCACCCTCGGTAAGGGCATCGTTGAGGTTGACACCCCGCAGGGCGTTGCCGCTGATGGTGCATCCGCTGCGATTATTCTGACCTCTTCCCACTTCGGTATGGCTCTGTCGACCACTCACGTGGCATCCGGTTCGATTCTGGGTAGTGGCCTGGGCCGTAAGGGTGCTGAGGTGCGCTGGTCTGTTGCTGGCCGCATGGTGGTTGCTTGGCTGATTACTCTGCCGGCTGCCGCGATTGTGGGTGCTCTGACCTGGCTGATTGGTCACGGCCTGAATGCTCTGACCGGTACCCAGTTCATTGGCGAAATGACCGTGTTCGCTTTGTTGGTAGTCTTCTGCTTCCTGATGTGGCGTCATTCCCAGAAGGACAACATTGACGCTTCGAACGTGACTGGCGACTGGGATGAAAAGGAAGGCGCTGCAGTCACCAGCGCTGAGGCATCCGCAGAAGCCCAGACCCTTGCTACTGAGAAGGCAGGTTCGTAGTCGTGGAATATCTGATTGACATTGTGAACAAGGTTATTCCGGTGCTGATTGCCGGTTTGTTCTTTGGTGCGGGCCTTCCGGCGCTCTATGCGCTGGGTCTGCGTATGCTGGCTGGTCGTACCGAGTACACCGCGGACGGCAAGCTGGTTGAAATTGAGCCTCCGGGAACGGCGGCGAAGATTGCTGCGTTCTGCATTTTTGCTATCATCGTAGCAATCGTAATCATCGGTATTCTCTGGGTCGCTAAGGACTTTATCGACCACACTTTCGGCTGGAATATCTTCGGCGTAACCGGTGGAGGCCACTAATCCCGTGAACACTAAATTGCATATAATGACTGCTTCGAAGGAGGGGCTCGATGCCTGATAAGAGCATGATCTCTCGAGTAATCGACTGGCTGAGCGTCGGGTATCCCAAGGATGTTCCGGTGCAGGACCGTGCGGCAGTGATGGCTATTTTGAAGATGCGTCTGACCGATGAGCAGCTGCAGGAAGTTGTTCGCCAGCTCATGCAGTCTCGTGCTGCTCGTGGCGAGGCGTACGTGAGCGACCAGCGCATTAACGAGTACATTCGTCGAGTGGTGGATCATACCCCGACTCCGCAGGATATTGACCGCGTCGCTAAGATTCTGGGTGCGCACGGCTTCCTGATTGCGGAGAACCACGTGAACGAGGACGCTGAGCCTACGGCTGGCGGTACCGAGTACGTGACCTACGATGATCCGACGACCGGCGAAATCCGTATTGCTGAGTTGGCTGCTGAATCGGCTAATATTCCGGCTCCGAACGCTACGGCTGCGCAGGATAACTAAATAGCCTGCGGTGAGAGTTGAGAGCTCTCATGAAGTTTGTGACCTATGGGGTGGACTGAGTCCACCCCATAGGTTTTCTTTATGCCCTCCGATGGATGTGCCGCGGGTTGCCAGCCCGCGCATAGGTGCGGGCGGTATCCTAGAGAGACTCACTCCCTCAAACTAATGGCGGGCTTTGTGCTCGCCCTAAAACTGGAGAATCTGTGTCTTCTTCACCTACTCCTGAACCCGAGAACTCTCACATTCCCGATGCTTCTACTCAAGAAGCCTCTCAGGGTGTTTCTGAGACGGTATCCGTCGCCGCTGAGGAATCCTCCGCTAAGGGCTCTTCACCCCGCGTAGATGCCGCTAAAGAGGCTCTTGTAGGGCAGGTGCGCCGCCTCGTGGTTCCTCGCCGTTCCCTGCTTCTGACCGGTGGCGTGATTGCTGCCGCCGGGGTGCTTGCCGCGATGCCGCAGATTGCCGCCACCGGTGTGTTGGGTGAGGACGCCGCGGTGGTGGTTTCAAACGAGAAGCTACTGGCACGCCGTGAGCGTCTGGTTCGCGAGAATATTGATACCCGCTACCTGAAGATTGAGTCGCTGGGGCGTATCTATGTGGATAAGGGGCGTAGTGAACAGGACCTGCGCCTGGTGGGTTCTTTCTCCCTCACGGAGGCGGCGCAGGCCGATTTGGCGGCGGCAGCTACGGCTCTGACTAATCTGTCCGTTTACGGTTCTCTGCACCGGCTGAGCGTCACCTACGGTGGCGTGGATTTGGCGAATGACCCGCAGAATGTTGCCAATACGGTGACGGATGCTCCGGTGAGCCCGCTGCGTGTCAATGATTCAGCGCCCCTGAAGGAAGAGCAGTGGCTGAAGGTGCTGGCTGCCAACGCGGTATTGGGGACTAATGCGAGCTACGCCCAGGTGGGTCTGCTGGCGGATGAACTGCGCCTGAATGCCGTTGTGATTGATGAGAACTATGAATCCCTGCTGAAGCGTTTCCGCTCCCTGGCTGAGCTGGATCTGAAGAATGAGCAGGTGCAGCAGATTCACCTGAATATTCAGTTGGCTCCGGAGAAGGCAGTAACCCTGCCCTCGGGTGCGCAGTCGAAGGTTTCGGTGAGTGTTGCGGAGTCTTCGCGTGTGGCAACGGTGGCTGATGTGCTATCGAAGGCCGCCACGAGGAAGGAGCTGAATACCCTGGCATCGTTCTCGCTGGTGTGGAATGCCCGTGAAAAGTACCCCTCAGCGAGCCAGTGGGATGCGTTCAAGCTGGGCTTCAAGGGACCGGAGTCGAAGGAGGAGTCTGCGAAGGAGGCGCAACGTACCGCGATTCGTAAATATCTGCAGGAAGTGAGTGGCCCCCTGCAGGCTCTAACGAAGCGGGAGGCGACAGTGCCGGGTGAGGTGATTACCTAAGCCCCTCAGTGGTGTGACGGGTCTAACTAAAAAAATGCGCCTGAGGATTTGGTAAAGCCGCAAAAGGTGTTATAGACTAGTAGAGCACCACGGGGGCGTGGCGCAATTGGTAGCGCATCTGCTTTGCAAGCAGAGGGTTAGGGGTTCGAGTCCCCTCGCCTCCACTTTCCGGTGATTATAGCAAGAGGGAAACGCCTGGTTCCATTCCGAACCCAGAAGCTAAGACTCTTCGCGCCGATGGTACTGCACTTTTGTGGGTGTGGGAGAGTAGGTCATCGCCGGTTTATTTTTGAACCGAGAACCCCATGTCGAAAGACATGGGGTTCTTTGTATATCCGGGAATATGTCTGGGTATATCAGGTGTCTGGGGTATACACAGGAGATTCAGCATCACAGCTGCACTCCCCCTCCCCCCAAACAAGAGAAACACCCAAAACAATAGCCGCCCGCTAGAGTAAAACTCTAGCGGGCGGCTATTTTTCATAAAGCGCTCTCTTACGCCGCTAGCGGCGCCTCAGAAAGTGTAGAGAAGAAAAGCGGGGAATAAGCGCTTATGCGTTCTTCCAGGGGTCCTCCACAGGACGAGCTGCGTTGTAGGCTGCGGCGCCTGCAACACCCAGAGCAACCAGCAGACCCAGGAATGCCAGGCCCTTACGGGGGCGCTTGCCGCCGTTACGCTCAATACGAGCCAGTTCCTTCTCAGCGGCGCGAACGGTCTTTGCGGTAGCCTTACGAGCCTTCTTTAGAGCCTTCTTGTTGCCGGTCAGCTTCTCAGCGAACATCTCAGCGGTCTTGCCTTCCAGCGCGGACTCAACAGCAGCCAGAGAAGAGACAATAGCCTGAGCCTTAGCAGCCTTGCGTGCCTTACGCTTCTTGCAGCAGAACATGGGGTGACCTCCATCGGTTGAAATGCGCCAGCAGCCAGAAAACGCCGCCGCGCGCGTAGTGTTCACCTCTCAGGATATTCAATTCCCGCCCAAAAAGCCCGCCCAACGGTGCGCCCGGGGCGAAAAAACATGTTAGATGGCGAATGAGCGCCGCCCCGTGCCACAATAGAGCCATGACTAATGCAACTGCTAAGGCAACTATCCACACTAACTACGGTGACATCGTCGTCGAGCTCTTCGGCAACCACGCACCGCTGACTGTTGAGAACTTCATCGGCCTCGCTGACGGCTCCCGTCAGTGGAAGCACCCCCGCACCGGTGAAATCATGAACACCCCCCTGTACAAGGACGTCGTGTTCCACCGCATCATCAAGGACTTCATGATTCAGGGTGGCGACCCCCTGGGCATGGGCGTTGGTGGCCCCGGCTACCAGTTCAAGGACGAGATTCACCCCGAGCTCTCCTTCTCCAAGCCCTACCTGCTGGCAATGGCTAATGCAGGCCCCGGCACCAACGGTTCTCAGTTCTTCATCACCACCGTTGAGACCCCCTGGCTGAACGGCCGCCACACCATCTTCGGTGAGGTTACCGACGAGGCATCCAAGAAGGTTGTTGACGCTATTGAGGGCGTTGAGACCGGCTTCCAGGACCGCCCGGTCAAGGACGTTGTCATCTCCTCGATCGACATCGAAAAGCTCTCATAAACCCCTTCAGAAGGCTCATACGAGCATTCTGCTGAAGGTGTTGAGAAAACACGTATAGTTCAGGGGCCCGCCAGGATTCTTCCGGTGGGCCCCTGCGCTTATATGCCCACGCGCGCCGTCCCTAGCACACCACCCCGGTTGATCCGGCACACCCCCTGGAGGTTCAGTGGAGAACTTTCCCAATTACGCAGGATACGGGCAGAGCCCCACCGTCTGCGTCAACCACCCCAACCGCGTTAGCTACGCCCAGTGCAAGCGCTGCAACCGCACCGTCTGCGGCGAATGTCAGGTGGCGCTGGATGTGGGCATGGTCTGCCCCGATTGCTACCGCGAACTCACGGGCGGTAGCTCGAAAGCACAGGGTTCGAAGGCAAAAGGCTCGTTCCTGGCGCGCCACTGGCATATTAGCTACACGCTCATTCTGATTACCGTCGCGATGTACGGGTTGCAGCAGCTTATTCCCAACGAATGGGTGGTGAGGCATGGAGTGATCTGGTGGCCCTACGTCCAGCATGGCGAGTACTACCGCATCATCAGCTACGGTTTTCTGCACGCGCAAAATGACCCGATGCACCTGGTGTGGAACATGATTAACCTCTTCATCTACGGTGTGTCCCTTGAGCGCATGATGGGGCGCTGGAAGTTCCTCTTCGTGTACCTGGGCTCTATCGTCTTTGGTGCCCTCGGCGTGTACGTGCTGACTCCCGGGACCGGCGTGGTGGGCGCCTCCGGAGGTATTTTCGGCCTCATGGGCTCGTTCATGACCCTGCTGATCATCATGAAGCAGAAGGACACTGCACGAGTGTTCGCCATGATTACCGCAGTGAACGTCATCTATAGCCTGATGAACCCGTCGAATATTTCCCACGCCTGCCACGCGGGTGGTTTTGTGGGTGGTGTGCTGCTGACTCTGCTGTTCGTCCCGCTTGTGGATAAGCCCGAGCCTCCTCAGCAGCAGAGCCCGCAGCAGTGGCAAAACGGCAGGTACTAAGCCTGAAAACACGTGGAAAATCTTCGGAAAATCCGGCACAAAAATCTTTGGAGGGTCAGTGGAGAACTTTCCCAACTACGCAGGCTACGGGCAGAGTCCCACGGTCTGCGCCAACCACCCCGACCGTGTCAGCTACACCCAGTGTGGGCGCTGCGGCCGAATTATCTGCGGCGAATGTCAGACGGCACAGGATGCGGGTATGGTCTGCCCCGATTGCTACCGTGAACTCACGGGCGGCCGCTCGAAGGCGAAAGGCTCGTTCCTGGCGCGCCACTGGCATATTACGTATACCATCATTCTCATTAATGTCGTGGTGTACGGCCTGCAACAGATCATTCCATTCCGTTGGGTGTATAACCTCGGTATGATGTCGGGTCCCCGTGTTCACAGCGGTGAGTACTACCGCTTGATTACGCACGGGTTTGTGCACTCGCAGAATGACCCGATGCACCTGGTGTGGAACATGATTTACCTCTTCATCTTCGGTGTATCTCTCGAACGCATGATGGGGCGCTGGAAGTTCCTCTTCGTATATATGGCGGCTACTGTGAGTGCTGGTCTCAGCGTGTACATCTTCGCCTACTACCGTGGCGCCGTGGGCGCATCAGGCGGCGTGTACGGCCTCTACGGCGCCTTCTTCGTAATCCTGCTCCTCAGGAGGCAAAAGGACACCGCACGCCTCTTTATGCTGCTCATCGGTATTGGTGTGGTGCAGAACCTCTTCATCCCGCATATTTCCCACGCGGGACACTTTGGTGGTCTTGTCGGCGGTGCACTAGCAACCCTGCTGATCATCCCGTTCGTGAAGAAGCCCGAGTCCTCGAAGCCTGAGTCCTCGAAGCCTGAGTTCTCGAGTCCGCCGCCGCAGAGCCCGCAACGGTGGCTCAACGGCAGGTATTGAGCCTGGAAAACCGCGAGAATCCGCCACAGAAGAGAGTTATCCACAATAGTTTTCCACACTGTGTATAACTACATTCGTGTAATTCCACGAGTGTGAGTACATGTTAAAAACCTGTGGATACAGGCTAAGACAACCGAATTACACAGAGTGAATTACACGGGTGTAAGAGTTTTCCCCAGATTTCTCCACAGATGTGGAAAACCTTAAATACCAGGGTGTGTGTAATTACAAAAAATTCCGGTGCTACGCACCGGATACAACAGAAGTGCCCGGAAGGATTAACCTTCCGGGCACTTTCACATATCGAGCCCCTCACGGGGCGAAGAAGCAGCGGGTGCGAACCTAGTTCGCCTGAGCCTCCGCCTCCTCAACCTCCTCGGGGGTGAGCTCCACGCCGGTGTACAGGCGGAACTGCTCAGCAGCCTGCAGAGCAATCACCTCACCGCCGTGAATAACTTCCTTACTCGCCGCGCGAGCCGCACGAATCAGCGGAGTCTCAACGGGCATCGCCACCACGTCAAAGACCACCTGCGCCTCAGCAATAGCCTCCTGCGGGTAGGACAGCTCCTCGCTCTCCTCACCGCCCGCCATGCCAATCGGGGTCACGTTCACCAGAATCGGCGCTCGCAGGTTGCCCACCTCCGGTGCCCAGGCGTACTCGTAACGCTCAGCCAGCGCACGGCCGGTCTCCTCGTTGCGGGCAATAATCATGCCCTGCGAGAAGCCCGCGTCAAAGAACGCGCCAGCCACAGCAGCCGCCATGCCGCCCGAACCGCGCAGCAGGAACGGCAGCGACGGATCCACGTTATGCGAACGCAGCAGGGAAGCCACCGCAATCACATCCGTGTTGTACGCCTTCAAGAAGCCGTCAGTGTTCACAATCGTGTTCACCGCACCAATGACCGCAGCCGAGTGGTCCATGTCGTCCATCAGCGGGATAACAGCCTGCTTGAACGGCATAGACACCGAGCAGCCGCGAATACCCAGCGCGCGCACGCCGGCGATAGCACCCTCAATATCGGTGGTGGTCATCGCCTTGTACAGGTAATCCAGACCGTGCTTCTCGTACAGGTAATTATGGAACTTAATACCGTGATTCGACGGGCGACCAGACAGAGAAATGCAGACCGTCGTATCGCGGTTCAGTGCCGGGCGAGCCATTTTAAGCCTCGCCGCCAGAGTTGAGAGTGTTCTCAATCAGCTTCTTTACCTTGTTGCGGCTCACCAGGTCAGCGACCACAAAGTGAGTGTCGCCGGTGTCCACGGTGGGAACGGTTGCGTTGCCGTCGTTGAGGGACTTCACGTGCGCCTCAGCCTGCGGATCCTCCCAAATGTTGACCCAGGTAGCGTGGTCGCCCAGCTCGCCCAGCTTAGAATCCAGAGCCTCGCAGTAGGGGCAGCCGGGGCGCCAATAAATGACGACGCCGCCATCCTTCATAACCTCGCGTGCCTTCTGCTGATCGGACTGCTGACGTTCAAACATGTGGTTCCTCCATAGACGGGGTGCTCCGCGGTCCTCGGGAGGCACTGAAGCCTGCCTGAGGGCGTAGCTCAATAGGTTGACATATCAAGCATAGCCGAGGGTGCAGGCGTGGGGGAGAGATCCTCATAGGACGAACGTCTGCGCATTAACGGCATACGCCCCACACCAAGGTTGCCGGACCAATGATGCGGGGCGTATACAGTTCGCGAGAAAGCGCGAGTACTTGTGCTGAGTAAGAGTAAAAGAAGAGTGAAAACAGGCTACCAGGCGGTAACCGAAGCTGAGCAATATGCCGAGTGAGTCAGTGAATGAAAGAACCCAGGCGGGGCAGAACGCCCCATTATTCGAGAGAGATGTTGAGTGAAAGCCGTTGAGTGAAAGCCTGTAATGCAAACCCAGGGAAATGGCGCCCTACCCCACGAGAAGGCGAGGCAGGACGCCAATCCAAAGGAGGCTGTCGCCTTACTTGCCGAACTTCTCGGTCAGCTTGGAGACGTTCTCGGTCACGACCTCTTCAACCTTGGCAACGTGCTCGTCGGTGACGACCTCCTTGCCAGCCTTCTCGTTGATGACTTCCTGAGCCTTGTCGAGGCCCTGCTCAACGGTGCCCTTGATATCGAAGCCCACGGGGGCCTCCTTTCTGCGCTTTCGCGCTCTAAAGCCTCACTCTGAGTGAGGGGGTCTGCCCGGGGGTGGACAGAAAACTGGAGTGTGATGCTTTGGTAGACGAAACCTGCAAGCTGGGCTTGTATGTGACGGTCGAACCCAGTGTAGATGCCATCCATATGCCGGACTGTGCGCATCGAAACTTTACAGCTCACGGATTGCGTTCGTCGATAAGTGTACATACCCGCGAGGGCAAGAAAAACCACCCTCAGAAAACGTGGCGTCACTTTTGATCAATGACCAAAAAATTGTGGCTTATCAGCGCGTTATTACGGGGGATCAGCGGAAGAAATTTGCAGAAACTCGCAGGAAACTTCCAGCTATGAATATCGTTCAAACCCCGAAAAACGCCCCTATGATACCCCGGTGATTTTCAGCATGACACCCGACGATTTATGGACGATTTATGACAAACCTCAGCGCCCAACCCTAAAACACCGGAATATCCGTAGGATCAGCGCCCGCAGCCCAATCATGAGACGCCGCAAAACCAGCAACCATCGGCAAAAAACGAGGCGCCGCATAGCCGCGTACAGCATACGCAGTCGCCACCGCATCCGCGGCAGCCTCCAGCTGAGAGGTTGGAATCAACGCCATCACCGCGCCACCAAAACCGCCACCCACAATACGGGCACCCAGCGCGCCCTGATCCAGGCACACCTGCACCGCAACATCAATCTCAGGGCGAGAAACACGCAACTCATCACGCATCGACACAAACGACTCCGTGAAAATACGGCCCGCCTCCTCAAACGCCGCGAAACCAAGCTCATCAGCATGCTGCAGCAGATAGCTCGCACGACCCACCAGAGTCATGTCGTGGAACGCATGACGCACCCAACCGCGCGGGAACGAACACGGACGACCCGCATCCTCCAGAGCATCCAGGGCACGATTCACCGAAGAATCCACCAAATCAGCACGCCACGCCTTCGCCGCGCGCGCATCCATACCCGCACAGGACAAATCCTCCGGCAACGCATCACGCAAAAAACGCAGACCCAAAGCCTCAGCGCACGCCTCAGACGCCGCACGACGAGCCGCAAAACCGCCATCCGTCAGCTCATGCGGAGTGTTCGTGTCAATCACCAAAAAACTCAGGCCGTGCTGGGCAATATCCACCGCAACCGGCTCAATCGAAAAATCACGGAAATCAACCACCAGCGCCTGCTCAGGATGCGAACGCAACGACGCCGTCTGATCCAGACCACCCGTCTGCGCACCAGCCACCTTATTCTCAGCCGTAATACACACCTGAGCCAGACGTGCACGCAACGCATCACTATCAGCCGGGGTAGCATCCACCTCCGGGCAATCCTTACGCACCGGACACGAAAGCTCCAACAGCGCCAACGCTGTCGAACACTCCAAAGCCGCCGAAGACGACAAACCGCCACCCACCGGAACACGAGAATTAATCAGCAGGTCAGCGCCAAACTCATCAGGCAGCATAATATCCCTGCCGCCCTCCTGATTCATCGCCCACGCAACACCCGCCACATAGGTGAACCAGCCCTTCAAATGACCCGGCTGAATATCGCGAATCACAACCGTGCGCTCATCGCCGGGCATCTGCAAAGAAGCCGCACGCAATACACCATCACGACGCAACGCACCCGCCACATAGGTGCGGTACGGCAGCGGCATCGGCAGGCACGAGCCACCCAAAAAATCGATGTACTCGCCCAAAAGATTCAGACGCCCAGGCGCCGACCACACGCCATCCGGCTCATAACCATACGCAGTAATAAACTCCTCACGAACGCGGGCAATCTCCGCGCTATGGTCCGGAAGAGCCGCCCACTGGGCGGTAGCGGTCATCGACATGGAACACCTCTGATAAAGCCCAACAGGGCACTAAGACATCAACGACACCCCACCCGCACCCGATACACCCCGGATACAAGCACGTGTCACCTCTAGACTAAAGCAGAAAACCAGCGAACATCGACTCAGCCGCCAAACCGCACCGGTATCGGAGCACGGCAGGGCGGCCACGCACGCAAAAGCCCCGCACCCCCACGAGGGGGCACGGGGCACCATACATAACTAATAAACCAAAAGAAGGGCCAAGCGATTACGCATCCTGCGTATAAGGCTCCTGCACCACCATCATCGAATCAATCGCAGACAGCAGATCCTGACGGTAACGGTTAAACGCATTCTCAATCAGAGGAACATCGCCACTCGCCACAGCCTCCTGAGGCGAAATCAGCGGCAGAGTCTGATACTCCTCCACCAGGCTCAACGCAATATGAGTCAACAAACGAGCACGACGCAGCGCCTCCGCATGACCCAAACCAAGTGCCTGGAACTCATGAGCCATAGCCACCACAGGCTTCAACTCACGAGGATGCAGAGCCAAGCTCAAACGCACCACCTCAGGGCACTCACGAATCGGGTACAGCAGAGAGAACAGAAGATCACCGCGGCGAATCATCGAAGCACGAATAGCCTCCGGATTCGGCTCAGCCTCCTCAGACATCGACTTCGGGGCACGAGCCAGAATGTAATCCGCCAACAGAATGAGAAGCTGCTGCTTATTCTTCACGTGGTAGTACAGAGCGCCGGGAGCCACGTGAAGCTCCTGAGCAAGTCGGCGCATGGAAAGGTCCGCCAAACCGTAGGTCGCCAAGACCTCGTAGGCGGTATCTAGAATCTTTTCACGGGAAAGTACCACCCTTTCATTTTAGGGTGTTCAAATCTGTAACGTGAGCAAGATGCACCCCGCGGCAAACAAAAACCGCGCAAATACGCGGCACAGCCTCAAAAATGAATGTCGATTCTCACTCAATCAGAGCGAACGTTTCGCGTTTCACGAGCACTTTTGCTACCAAAAACGCTCCAGCACACGCAGAATAGGTAGCCGCCCACGCTCTCGGCATAAAAACACGTCTTAAACCGCCCAAAACCGCCAAGACAGGTAAACCTCGCGGGCGCACAGAGTAAAAGGGGGTGTTTAATATTCGGTATGAGCAATGCATTTTCTGAACTAATCGAGCGCGCCACCGCAGGCGAAGGCCTCAACCGCGAAGAAATCCACACCCTCCTCGTGGACGGTGACGGACAGGACTTCGCCCTCATCGAGGCAGCCTCCGTCGTGCGCCGCAACGAATTCCGCAACATGATTGCAATCCACACCGAAGACGAAGCACTCGCCGACGCCCTGGGCACCCGCTCCATCGCCGTGGACTCCTACGAAGTACTGGATATCTCCCGCGATATCGACTCCGAAGAACTCGCGGCAAGCATTGAACGTATTGCTGAATCCTCCGCCATCGGCGTGACCGTACTACTGCCCGAAAATGCAGTACCCATGATGCTGATGCGCGTACTGTCCATCCTGCGCCTGGCGGCACCCGCCAAGGTCATCCACCTGCCCGAAGGCTACGAACAGTCCCTGCGCTCGCTGACCTCCCTCGCAATGCACGTGGTCAGCGCCATCACCATTACTGACGACATTGAGCAGTGGCCGATGGTTAACGAGGTACTCAAGGCACTGCGCCACGGCGGTATCGTCATCTCCGGCACCGGTGGCCGCGATGCCCTCGCAGGCTACCTGCGTTACCTCTCCGACCTGGGCGTGGACCTCATGGGTCACCGCGACGCACGCGGCTCCGCCTGCGGCTCGGTTGACGGTGGCGGCTGTGGCTGTGGTTCGGGTGGCTGTGGTAGCCACGAGGAGCCGGCACCTTCCGCGGGTGGTTGCGGTTGCGGTTCGGGCGGATGCGGTTCCTCCGCTGAAGCTCCGGCCGAGGCTCACGGCCACTCCCACGGTGGTGGCGGTTGCTGTGGCGGCCATGACGAACCGAAGGAAGAAAAGGGTGGCTGCTGTGGTGGCCATGACAAACCGACGGAAGAAAAGGGTGGCTGCTGTGGTGGCCACGATGAGCCCGAGCCGGTCGTGGAGGAAGCTCCCGCAGGTGGTTGCGGCTGTGGTGCTGGCGGTTGCGGCTCCAAGTAGCCCGCTAGGGTAGTGACTGCCTCAAACTTTATATTCCAAATATAGAATTTTCCCCTGAATAACCTACTGAAAAGCAAGGATATTCAGGGGAAAGCTCTATATTCCACACTGGGCATTAGGCTTAGAGGTAAACAACACCATAATAAACGCTACAGAGCCCCCATATCCCGAAAGCGGTATGCGCCGCTCCGGTAGAGTAGAAAGACGTAGCCGACTAATCGTGGCCGCACGAAAGGAACAACACCGGACTAATGCTTTACCTCTCCGTTATCGTCATGATCCTGATTGCGACCGTGTTCATGGTCAGCGTCGGTGATCGACTCAACCTCCCCTGGCCGGTCATGATGACCCTGCTCGGTGCCGCCGCGCTCTTCATCCCCAACCGACCGGACCTTACGATCGACAGCGACATCATCCTGCCGATCTTCCTTCCGCCGCTACTATGGGCCATCGGCGTTAAATTCTCCTGGGGTACCCTGCGCCGCCGCTGGAAATCCGTACTGCTCTACTCGGTCCTGCTCACCACCGTCTCCGCCCTGGCAATTGCCGGCGCAGCCATGTGGTGGGTCCCCGGCATGACCGTCGCCGTCGCCCTTGCCGTCGGCGCTGCCGTCTCCCCGCCCGACCCCGTCGCCGTGGAAGCAGTCGCAGAGCCCGTCGGTATTCCCCGCCGACTCATCGGCACCCTGCAGACCGAAGGTAGCTTCAACGACGCTATCGCAATCGTTCTCTTCCACGCCGCAATCCACTCCATGACCAGCGGCCACCACATCGACCCGCTCTCCGTCGCTAAGGACTTCGTGCTCGGCTCGATCCTGGCGGTCATTATCGGTTACATCTTCGGCTGGCTCGGCGGCTACGTTCGCCAGCGCGCCCACGACGTGGTCACCAGCAACGCCGTGACCCTCGTGATCCCCTTCGGCGCCTACCTCGCCGCTGAAAGCGTGCACGCCTCCGGCGTTATTGCCGTGGTCATCGGCGCTATCCAGTTCACCAGCACCAAATACATGGCGGCACTCGAAGCTGAAGAACGCCTCTCCTCCACCTCCTTCTGGCAGATTATTGAGCTGCTCATGACCGGTGTTGCCTTCGGCCTCATCGGCCTGCAGGCAAGTAGCATCATCGCCACCGCCGACCCCTCCCGTACCGCAGGCCTCTTCGCTGACGGCGCCCTGGTCGCAATGGTCGCCATCCTGGTGCGCCTCATCTGGTTCACCATGGTCAGGCTTGCCGGACGCAAGAACCCCATCCACGAGGGTGCTCCCGAAAGCTTCGCCGAAGTTATCGTCATGACCTGGTCCGGCATGCGAGGCCTCGTGACACTGATTCTTGCCCTGTCCATCCCCGTGGTCAACGGCACCGAACAAGTCCGCGAGGACGCCATCGTCATGATGCTCTCCGTGCTCTTCTTCACCCTCGTGCTGCCCGGCCTGACCCTGCCCATGCTCGTGAAGGTCCTTGGCGTGCGGGCTAACCACGAAGAAGAAACCGCCGTACCTGAACTGCTCAAGATTGCGCAGGACGCCGCCCTTGAAGCGCTGCAGGCTGAGGCGAAGGCAACCACCGACCCTGAGACCTACGCTCGCGTGAAGGAAATGTGCTCCGCGATTACCCGCCGCGACGAAATCAGCGAGGCGCTGCCTGAAGAGTACAAGCAGCATGTGGAGAAACTTAAGGACAAGAGGAACGACTTCGTACGCCTGCGCGACGCCGCCCTCGTCGCCGCGCAGAACGAGGTCATTGCCGCGCAAGACCGCTACGACTCCCACGACGTGACCCGCGTGGTGCGTAAGCTGGACATCCTGGCGCAGGCTGAAAGCATCCGCGCCTCCGGCATGTTCATTCTGCCCGCCATGACCGCCGGTGCGGTCGCACTGGAACGCTACAACCTCTGGAAGAAGCACCAGGGCACCCTGAGCACCCGCGCAATCCCCGTGGTGGAGAACGCGCCCGCCTCGCCCCTGGTCACCAACGAGGTACCCCCCAAATCATAGTCGGTACCCTCGTGCACGAACGCTACGTTTCTGCCCCTGCCTACGCCACCGAGATAAGCCCTCTGGTCTTTAGCTCACAGGCGAGAGACAGGGGCAGAAGCAGATTAAGCCTCAACTATCACCTAAAATGAGACAGGAAACGTAGTGAACATACGTTAGCTCTCTCAAACTCACGAACACATTGAAAGTAGACATGGACTTCAAGACTCTCTCGCCTGCGTACCTGACCTCCCTCGGCGTAATTTTTTGCGGCGCGCTCTTGATCGGAACCTCCAACCCCTGGCTCCTGTGGCTCGGCTGGATCCTTCTGATTCTTGCGCTGGGTCTGAACGTCCTCGCCTTTGTGCTGTCCGTGGGTAAGGCGAAGGGTAACCCGACCCCCGCGCTGGTTGCCAACCTGGACGGTCTCGAGTCCTCCGTGGAGAACCGCATCCGCGAGCGCGCAGAGCACCGCCGCGAAGAACGAGAAGCAGCTGAGCACGAAGCTTCTGAGCAGGAAGTAGCTCCCGCTGAAGCACCTGAGGCTGTTGAAGCAACTGAGCCTACTGAAACCGCTGAGCCCGCTGAGGCTACCGAGGTTCGTGAGGAAGAACCGACCGAGTCCCAGCCGATTGTTGAGCGTGCCTCCGGCCGCATGAGCGTTCTGCCCTCGCGCCCCTGTTCGGGTCGCACCCCTAAGCCCCGCTCCAACGCACGCTAGGTAGGTCGGTAGTGAATACGAAGTTTTTGCTCTCCCCGGCGTACCTCACCTCTGTTGCTCTGATGCTTTCCGGTGCGGTGCTTTCCGGTGGCCGGTTCATGCTGATTGGCTGGATTCTGTGCATTGTGGGTGTCTGCCTGAATGCCATGACTCTGGTGGTGCTGACGAACCGCGAGCAGCTGTACACCCTTGACGCGAAGGCTGCCCGAGGCACCCGCCGCGGCTTTGATGACCGCCCCGCTGTGGTGCAGCGCCTGGACGCTACTGCTACTGACGACGCTCCGGTCACTGACGAAGCAGGCGAAGAATCTGCGGAGCCCGTCGAGGAAGCTGCAGGGGAGCCCGCTGAAGCACCTATGCAGAAGGTCAACTAGGTAGAAGACCAATTAGGTAGAAGACCAACTAGGGTGTCCCCCTAAGACGTAAAGACCGTAACCGCCCCCGCATGGGGGAGTGGTTACGGTCTTTTGTGTTGTGCCTAACCGTTGTGTTGCGCCTAAATGCTGTATTGTTCCTAAACATTCAGCTCAATCAACGCTCGTCGAATACTTTTGGGGGGGATGGAGGGACGAGCGAGAGCAACTGAGTCTTTAGCGCTGAGTACCCAGCTTCTGTGCCGCGAAGTCCGCGTACTCCTGCACGTGCGCGCGAGCCTGCTTAGTCAGCGCCTTATTCTCACCCAGGATGCGCACCGACTGCGCCGCCATCAGCTCCAGGTACTGGCGGTCGCGGGTCTTCTTCCACGCGGTGCGTGCCGCCTCCAGCTCCGCAAAATCATTGAGCGCCTGACGCTGCATCGTGTACCGCACCCACATGAGCACCAGAATCAGCACCAGCGGAATGAGGCACGCCCAGCTCTGCCACAGCCCGTACAGCGCCGCCGCAATGGCACCCAAAACAATCAGCACCGGGGAAATCGAGACGATGGGGGAGTCCGGGCGGCTCTTCTGGTTCTTCACGAGTGATTCACGCGCCATTGCGCGGAAGGTGTCAGAGAAGCTGGACGGGTCGTAAGACGGGGCAGAATCGGCTTGCGGGCTCTTAGGAGACTGGCTTTTCGGAGACTGATTCTTACGGGGTTGAGAAGCGGAAGGGCACATAGAAACCTCACGGGGAGTATCGGTCACAGGGAGTAACGGGAAAGTGGGTGTTTCACGTGAAACGGGGGAGTAGGCGGCGAGTACGGGCGAGAGGATTGGCGAGTACGCGGGGCGGCAGGCTCAGCGCTCGCCGCGCCTGAACGCCGCCTTGACAGCTTCTACAGGGAAGCCTCAATAAACTCGTACGCCTTATCCACGCAATCGGTGGTGACAGCCTTAACCTCATCGGGGGAGTAGCTGAAAGACGCCGAACGGTCGGCGTAGCGGTGCATGTCGATATCGTTCCATGAATCCCCGATTGTATGCACTTCATAGGAGCTACCCGGATGCTCCGCCTGCAGGTACTCCACCAGGTGCTGCAGACCGGTGCCCTTCGTGCAGGCGGGCGGCACAATGTCCAGGAAATCCTGGTTCTTATGGCAGTCCACCGAGTCACCAAAACGCTCCAGAATCCAGGCGTACGCCGCCTCGCGGACCTGCGCATCCGGAATCCACAGGGGCACACCCACGTACTCGTGGTTCTGCAGGTCATCAGCCGGCAGGGGAGTGAACTCCGGCAGAATATTCGTCGAGGAGCCCACCCTATCGCAGAGGCTGTAATCGTTATCCAGGGTGGTCGCGAACAGGGCGACGCCGTCCACGGTGCTGAAATGCTCGTAGCACGCCTGCACAACACTCACCGGAAGAGGCTGATGGTAAATCACCCGGTACTCCCGGTCGGTAATCACCGCACCCGTGTACAGCACGTGGTAATCAAAACGGATGGCGGTCGGGTTCAACGCCAGCTGCGTAGCAAAAATGCTCTTACCCGTGCACGAGACCGCCAGGTTACCCTCCGCCTGCCAGCGGGCAATCGCCCGCTCATTGGCAGGCTCCACGGCACGGTTAAACAGGATCGTGCCGTCCAGGTCGAAAGCCATCAACTTGGTCATAGAAACTCCTTCGCGGGAGGGCTGCATTGCCGCGAATTGTACGCCGCAACCGATAGAAAACGCCCATGAAAAACGGGGGTGCCGCCGGTACTTTTAAGTGTACCGACCGCACCCCCCACTTGAGATATAGCCCCTGAATCTCACACCTTCACTGAAGGGTGAAAGGGCTCATCCTCCAGATTTTTTAGAGAGCCAGGAAGCCCAGGTACGAACCGAGGATACCCACGGCAAACAGAGCGAAAATCAACCAGATAGCGTTGACCTTCTTCTTCAGCAGCCACATGCACAGGAAGCACAGACCCAGCGACGCAAGGCCCGGTAGCAGATCGTTCAGCACCGACTGAACGGTCACATCCACCATCGCGCCAGCCTGGTTCTTGTAGCTGGTTAGCGGCAACGGAATGTTCACGCTCGTCCAGCGGTACACCAGCGCACCCATCACGAACAGACCCATCACGGACGCACCCTGAGTGATCTTCTGCAGGGTGTTACCGCCCGCCTCAGTCACAATCTGGGTACCCTTCTCGTAACCGTACTTGAAGCCATACCAGCGGGTCGCCCAGCGAATCGCGGTCAGGCCGAAGAAGAACAGCAGCGGGCCCAGAATATTACCGGTCACCGCCAGGGATGCACCCAGAGCAGCCAGCACAATACGTGCGGTACCCCAGTAAATCGGGTCGCCCACACCAGCCAGCGGGCCCATCAGACCCACCTTCACGTTGGTGATAGCGGCCTCGTCAATGTCCTTACCGGCTGCCTTCTCACGCTCCATTGCAGCGGTCACACCCATAATCGAGGATGCAACCCACGGCTGGGTGTTGAAGAACTCCAGGTGGCGGGTCAGCGCCTCCGCCTGGTCTTCCTTCTTGGTGTAGAAGCGCTTAATCGCCGGAATCATGGAAACCGCGAAACCGATGGACTGCATACGCTCGAAGTTAAACGAACCAAGCAGGAAAGTGGAGCGGAAGTAGGTTTCGACCTTATCGCGCTGGGTGAGCTCGGGAACTTCAACGAGCTCGACGTTCTTGTTCTCAGTCATGATGATGCTCCTTACTCGAGCTCGTTATCGAGGTTGTTTGCTGCGGCTGCCGGTGCTACGGCGGGTGCCTCGCTCTTATGGAAGAGCGGGTTCAGCTGGGTGTACAGCAGACCCAGGCAGGCGCCCACAATACCGATAGCAACCAGGTTGAACTGTGCCTGACCGGACAGGGTTGCGACGAGGTCCTTCGCGCCTTCGGTGCCAGCAATCGAAATCGACTGGGTTGCCGGGATAGCGGCGGCGGCAATGAAGCCGAGGAAGAAGAAGGGCATGAGAGCCTTCGAACGCATCATGTTGATGACCATTGCGAAACCGACCACGGTGATCATGCCACCGGCGATACGCAGGCCAACGGTCACCTCTGTGGGAATCATGTTCAGCAGGCGGGTCAGCTCTTCGGAGCTAATCAGAGCCACAATAGCGGTCGGGATAGCCACACGCAGACCCTGCAGAGCCATACCGCTGATGTGCATCAACTCAATACCGCGGAAGTTCGCGGTCTTCGCGAAATTATCCGCCTGATGCTGGAAGAACACCGTAATGGTACGAACGAAAATGGTCAGAACCTGACCTGCTGCAGCCAGCGGCACAGCAATAGCAATACCGGTTTCGATGTTCTGGTGACCCTGAATCACAACAACAGCGGAGATGGTGGACGCCAGAGCCGAGTCGGGAGCCATAGCGGCACCAACGTTCATCCAGCCCAGGGCGATGAGCTCCAGGAAACCACCGAGTATGATGCCGGTAGTCAGGTCACCCAGTGCGAGGCCCATCAGGGTACAAGCGACCAGGGGGCGGTGGAACTGACGCTCGTCCACCACGGATGCGACGCCCGCAATGAACGCCACGAGAACAACGAGAATAAACGTCAGGGCGCTCATGCGTCCAGGCCTTTCTGCTTAAGAATCTTTTCCAAATCAACCGGGGAGTGGTTGGGCAGCTGCTGCACCGTCAGCTTCACACCGCGCCTAATGAGTTCGCGGTATGCTTCCAGGTGCTCTTCGGAGGCGTACACTGCGTCCGAAAGCTGAACCATGCCGGTCTTGAAGGTGACGCCACCAACGTTCACTTCGTTGATCTTGACGCCTTCGTCGAGCAGTCGCACCACGTCAACGGGGGATTCCACGACGAACATGGTCTTCATGCCGGTGTACTTGGGGTTGTTGTACACGCGGCCCGCCTTAGCGATGTCCAGGACGTTGGTCTTCACGCTGGTCGGCGCGACCTGCAGCAGCAGGGACTTGCGCAGCGGATCGTGTGCCGCATTATCTGATGCCGCAATGAAGGTCTGCGGTGCGATATGCGGAACCCAGGTGCCTGCCACTTGACCGTGAATCAGGCGGGAGTCGATGCGGGTGAAGATAGCGTCCATGGTGCCGCCGGGAACCTGCTGAGCAGCCGGAACCTCGACCGCCTTGGTCTCTGCGGGCTTCGCCTCGGCGGGCTTGGCGGCTGCGGGCTGGTTCGCCTCCTGGAAGGAGCGAATACCCTTAGTGCCCGCCTTGTGTGCCTTGGCGACCAGGGACTTGAGGGTTGCGTTCTTACGGCCTGCGCCGGAGATGACCTCAATAAGCATCGGTACGTTGACACCGGAGACGACGTCGACGCCCTCGCGGGTGGCTGCGAACTGCGCACCGGCGTTGTAGGGGCTACCGCCGAAGAGGTCGACCAGCAGCAGGGTTTCTTCTGCTTCGGACGCCTCAACGATGCGGGTGTACTCTTCGACGAGATCTTCGGGGCCCTGACCCGGCAGGAACGTGACCGGGTGGACGTTTTCGAAGTTACCGAGGATCATGCCGGCGGTCTTCAGCAGAGCCGGAGCCGACTCGCCGTGTGCCGCCACAATGATAGTGACCATAGTGGTCCTCTCGTGTTCGTGACATGGTGTGTAGTGGCCCCGTGAGGAGCCTCATAATTCTCAGATAGTAACACGCATATTGTGTGTTTTGTGGGTTTCTTTTGGCCATGCACACTTTAGGTGCTGGTGACATTTTTTCAAGTGTTGGAATATGGGTTTTTGATGTCAAAACACGTATTTATTGCCGGGGCGTAAAAAATTTAAACAAAATACCGAAAAAGGCTTGCCGACGCGAAGGGTGAGGGGTTATTTTTGCGAAAAATCGGGAGTGTTGGCATCTTACACGTGGGCTGACGGGGTGTTTGATGCGGAATATTTGAATCGCGAGAGTGTGAGAAAATGATTTACACGAAAAATACCGAACAAAAAAATGGGTGCACGGATCAAAAATGTGGGATTTATAAAAAAACCCACATTTGCCTGTGGTCTGTCCACAGAATGGTATTTCTGGAATACGCCGTTATAAACCGTCATTTCAAAATTTAAATCGACGCGCTAACGCGCGAAGGAAAACCCGGGAAAATGACAATTTAGTGACAGGTTGTATATATAAATAGCAACCCACCTTTAACGGCCACGTTCCGCCCGGCGCGCCCTACCCAAACCTGGATACAGGGAAGCGGCGGATACAGAAAAAGCGACCGAGAACCCTCCCGGTCGCTTCCTGTCAAACATGCGCTACGCGTTAATGCCCCACATATCCCGCGCCAGACGTGCAATATGAATCGTCAAATACGTCAACTCATCACGAGTGAGGCTATGCTTCAACTGCATCTGCAGCACCAGCAAAACCTTCTGCGCACACGCGTAGGCGCGCGGTGCATCCGCACGAAGAGCCGCCAACAAACTTGGCTGCGACACCTCATCAATATCCTCCGTGCGATTCGCGGAGGCGCGGCTCGCCCGCACAAACAGGTACCGCAGATGCGTCACAAAACGTGCCGCACTCATTGAATCCGGGTCGATCTTCCGCTCATAGCTCGCCTCAATAATTTCAAAAACCTGCGCGAAAACCTCAGTCATGCGGAATGCCTGAGACATATCCGCCGTCGCAAATTGCGCGTTGACCAGGTGCAACGCCAAAGGAATAGCCTCATTCGGGTCCAGTTCAACCTGCAGGCGCTCGCGAACCATCTGCAAAACCGCGCGGCCGTACTCCACCTCGCGCGGGTAGAGAACAGTCACCTCCGGTGCGAGCGGATACTCCACCCGTACCCCATCACGCGCACGAACCACCGCATAGTGCAGGTGATCGGCCAGCGGAAGAATAAACGAGTTCGACAGCTCCAGTGCACCCTCGGCGCGCACCTTCGACTCCAGAAGAGTGGCAATCGACAGGATCTCCGCCGGAATCTCAGACAGAGTCATACTCAGACGCTCACCCGACATGCCCTGCTCCGGCACAAAGGTCTGCTCCACCGCAGACGGGTCAACCAGCTGACCCTTACGCTTACCAAAAGCAATGCCGCGACCAATCATCACGGACTCCTTGCCGTGATGATCCACCGTGAGGACAACATTATTGTTATAAATACGGCTAATGCGCATTCGTCGTCCTCCTTCACGGTTGTTGGGTCGCCGGAACAGAAACGGCAAAATCAAAAGATACGCAAAGGCGATTGAGCGTTACCTAAGCTAGTACAAATTCTACCGAAAGTTTGAAGCCGCCATGAAGGGTTAACGCGCAAATCCGGGGTAAAGCTGTGCCCCAGCTGTGATGCGGGCAAGCATTCCATAAGTTTGCGGCTGAAAACCGGCTCCCGCCCCGCCGTGAACCCTAAATCGCGATACTCTTAATCACATGAGCAGCAAAGCAACCGAAATCGCAAAGAACCTTCCCGCGCTAGAGCACCCGGACGGCAGCCCCATCCGCGCCCTCGTTGTTGATGACGAGGAAATGCTCAAAGAACTCGTCAGCATGGGTCTGAAAATGATCGGCTGGGAGGTGCAGTCCGCAGGCGACGGCCCCTCCGCGCTCGCGATTGCCCGCGATTGGCGCCCCGACGTGCTCGTTCTGGACATTATGATGCCCGGCTTCGACGGCCTGGAGTTGCTCTCCCGTATACGTAAGTTCTACCCCGAAGTTCCCTGCCTCTTCCTGACCGCTAAGGACTCGGTCGATAACCGTATCGAAGGCCTTGCCGCCGGCGCGGACGACTACGTGACCAAGCCTTTCTCCATGGAAGAAGTCATGATTCGCCTGCACCGCCTGGTGCAGCGCTCCGGCGTTGCCGCCATTGACGACGCTGAGCTGGTCGTCGGCGACCTGGTGCTGAACCAGGACACTCGCGAGGTGACCCGCGGTGGCGAGCAGATTAACCTCACCGCAACCCAGTTCGACCTGCTGCGCTACCTCATGGAGAACGCGAAGCGCGTGGTCTCCAAGAGCCAGATTCTTGATAATGTCTGGAACTACGATTTTGGTGGTCAGGCAAATATTGTGGAGCTGTACATCTCGTACCTGCGTAAGAAGATTGACGTGGGCCGCGAACCGATGATTCACACCGTGCGCGGCGCTGGTTACGTGCTACGTCCCGCCGTCTAAGTTTATTCTCTGCTCTTTATGTGGCGCGGTATAACACCCGGTTATACCGCGCCATATCAGTTATATTCCGTATTTCGAATATAGAAAGAAGGGATGCTCGTGGGCTCCTACTCACCCGGTGAACCCGCCTCCCCGGATAACGAAGCAACCCGCCCCCTGCGCGCGGGTGCCCCCGCACAGGACGGCGCCACGCGCTCCCCGGGGAACCCCTTCGTGCGCCTACGCGCCGCCTGGAAGAGCATGCGGAACCCCGAAGCATCCCCCGAAGAACTGGGCTACGTACCCCACCTGCGTTCACGCCTCATTGCAATCCTCGTGGTAGCCCTCGGCATTGCCTGCCTCATTATTGGCCTGTCCACCTACGTGACTCTGCAGAACTCCCTCTACCAGCAGGCACAAAGTGACCTCAAAGAAACCAGCCACCGTGTAGTGCAGCCAACTTCTCGAGACGGCAAGCGAGAAGAAGTGGACTGCAGCGACCTGCAGAAGAGTAGCTCCCTTTTTGCACCCGGTCAGGCGTCCGGAACCATCATTACCTGTGTCGAGTCCGAAGGTGCCGTAGAAATTGCCAGCAAGCTCGCCAAGGACGGCACCGTACAAACCCTCTCCGCCAACGACCAGGTAACCCTCGGAACCATGGCGCTGAACGCCACCAAAGAAGAAGTCCGAGAGGTCAAACTGGAATCCGGACTGTACCTCATCAAAATCACCCCGAAGGCTAATAGCAGCGCCGATGCCCAGGTGGTTGGTATTCCGCTCGCCAACGTGCAGCAGACCCTCACCATCTTCGTGATTGTGGTGTCCCTCGGGTCTATTGCCGTCATGGTTGGTGCCGGCGTGGCGGGCTCCTACATTATTCGCGGCACCATGAAGCCCCTGGAGCGAGTCTCCGCGGTGGCAACCGATGTGGCGCACCTGGACCTGGAAGAGCACACTATCTCCTCGGCGGTGCGCGTGGATCCGAGAGATTCCGACCCGCGCACCGAAGTGGGTGCCGTAGGCTACGCCCTCAATCAGCTGCTCGATAACGTGAACTCCGCCCTGGAGGTGCGCGAACGCACCGAACACCAGATTCGCGCCTTTATTGCGGACGCCTCCCACGAGCTACGCACGCCCCTTGCCGCCATTAAGGGGTACTCCGATATGCTCCGCTGGACCGAGCCGCTGAGCGAATCCGGCCAGTCCTCCCTGGCGCGTATCGATTCGCAGACCGAGCGTATGTCCCGCCTCGTGGAGGACCTGCTGACCCTTGCCCGCCTGGACGAGGGTCGCGAACCCAAGCTGGAGCAGGTTGACCTGACCGAGCTGGTGCTTGAATGCACCTCCGATATGCAGGCGGCAGCGCGCACCCACGAATGGCACCTGAATCTGCCCGACGAGCCGGTTGAGGTTGTTGCCGATCGCTCCCAGATTCAGCGCGTGATTCTGAACCTGCTCTCAAATGCCCGTAAGCACACCGATGAGGGTACGCGTGTGACCGCTGGCCTGGCCGTGGATGCTGCACGCCGTGAGGCTGTAGTAACCGTGACCGATAATGGTCCGGGTATTGCCCCGGACTTCTTGCCGAAGATTTTTGACCGCTTCACCCGTGCCGATAAGGCGCGTTCCGGTTCGGACGGAACGACCGGTCTGGGGCTGGCGATTGTGCAGGCGATTGTGCAGGCGCACGGCGGTTCGATTCAGGTGCAGAGTCAGCCTGGGCATACGGTCTTTACGGTGCGTCTGCCTTTGGAGGCGGCGCGCGCCTAGTGCGCTTGATTTGTGGTTCGCTGAGCGACTCGCTTGGCGGGTAGTTTGGGTGAGTATTCGAGGGGGTGTGCTGTGTGCACACTCTGCTCCCCGCGGTGTTTTGAGGGTTTATAGTGCCTTGACGTGCTAAAACGCTAAATTACTTGTTGAGTAAACGTTAAATCTGCACTTCAAGTTTATTGCCTAGAGTGCAAATATGTGGTGAATCTAACCCCCAAATAGTTACTCCCGGTGAAACATTGCGCGTATTGTAAAAAGCATGGCTAATCTTGTTGAATCCCCCGCAAACATCGCGGACAAGCGCTCCGCCCGCAAGGCAGAGAACCGCATCGCAATCGTTGAGGCAGCAGAATCCCTCATCCTCGAGGGCGGCTACGGCGCCCTCAACGCAGAAGCACTCGCAGAACGCGCAGGCGTCTCCCGCCGCACCATCTTCAACCACTTCGCCTCCGTAGACGACGTACTGGTCACCCGCATGAACCAGTACTTCAACCGCATCTTCGAAGAATGCGACTTCACCGTCTCTGGCGAAAACGCAAGCATGGAAGCCGAAATGCTCTCCATCGCCCGCAAGGTCTTCATGAGCAACACCCTCGAAGAGTACATCGCACCCTTCGCGCACCTGCTCTACGCCCTCGAAATGGACAGCCCCGCGAAGTTCGAAGAATACTCGCACGTCATCCTCGAGCGCACCTACGACATCTTCCTCGAGCGGTACCTCGCGGCATACCCCGACCTGCCCTACCTGCGCGTGGCAGTCTTCGCCTCCAACCTCGCCGAAACCATCGGTGAAGGCGTCTACTACTACCTCACCCGCGCCGAAGAAATGACGGTCAAGGTTGCAGCAGAAGCCCCCGAGGGCACCCACCCCGAAGCACTCGCCATCGAAGCGATGCGCCAGTGCGTCCTCGAAGCACTCGACTACCTGGGCCGTCTGGTTCAGGGCGAATTCGCAAGCTAAGCCCCATAGCGTCAACGCTCAAACACTCTCGCTTCGGGCACCTCATCTGCAGGTGCCCGGGGCGGGGTGTTTTTTGCCCAAAAACAGGCAATAGTGTTCGTCACGCAGGGCAAAACTACAGGGCAAACACCGCACACCCAATACGCCACTCCCTACTCTTCACTCACTCAACTTCAAAAGGACTAATTTATGGCTACATGGCTCTACCGCATCGGTGAAGCCGCCGCCCGTCGCGCATGGGCTGTCAGCCTCATCTGGGCACTCATCCTTGCGGGTGTAGCGGGTGCCTACACCGCGTTCCACGGCAAGCTCAGCAATACCTTCACCATGCCCGGAACGCAGACCCAGCAGCTCTCTGATGAGCTTGCACAGCGCTTCCCCAGCGCCAACCGTGGCTCCGGCCAGATCATTCTTACGACCGGTGACGGCACCGCCCTCACCGAAGAGCAGAAGCAGGCATTCTCCGCCGCTCTGAGCGCGCTGCCCAGTGAGGTGCCTTCCGTGGATGCGGTCACCGACCCGTTCACCACCACCTCCAAGCTTGCAGAAGCAAAAACCCAGCTTGACGAGGCGCACGCCAAGATTGACGCCGCCCCCTCCCAGATTGAGGACGGTAAAAAGCGGCTGAATGCCGCCGCCTCGCAGATTGAGGACGGCATGAAGCAGATTGCCGACAACGAGAAGAAGCTCGACGACTCACAGGTGCAGATTAGTGCAGGTCAGGAGCAGCTCGCCTCCGCGCAGAAGCAGGTGGACGACGCGCAGGCACAGCTGAAGGACGGCTACGCCCAGGCGGAGGCAGCAGGCTCACCCGCCGCCATGATCGAGCAGCTCAACGCCCAGCAGGCGCAGCTGACTGAACAGCAGAATGCCCTCAATCAGCAGCGTGAGACCCTGACCGAGAGCCAGAAGCAGGTTGATGCGGGCCGTGCAGAAATCGCCTCGAAGAAGGACGAGCTGGCTGAGGGTCAGAAGAAGCTGGAGGAGCAGCGCAACCAGTTGCAGAAGACCGAGAGTGAGCTGCCGGCGCAGCGTGAGCAGTTGGAGCGTCAGCAGAAGCTCTACGACTTCGCTTCCGGCTACCGTATGGTCTCTGAGGATCAGTCCACGGCGATTGCGACGGTCTCGTTTAAGAAGAAGATTTTTGAGGTTCCGTCCGCTGATTTGCAGAAGGTTATGTCTGATATCGAGTCGGCGGACCTGCACGGTGCGACTGTCCAGTTTGACGCGAACCTGAGTGAGTCCGCGCTTGGTGGCGGTTCGCATACCGGTGAGGTTGCGGGTATGGTCATCGCCTTCATCGTGCTGATGATTATGCTCGGCACCCTGGTGGCTGCCGGCTTGCCGATTCTCATGTCTCTGGTGGGTGTGGTGGTGGGTGTGCTCGGCACGCTTTCGCTCTCTTCTGTCGTGGAGATGAGCTCCACCGCCTACACTCTGGGTCTGATGCTCGGTCTGGCGGTCGGTATCGACTATTCGCTGTTCATTCTGAATCGCTACCGCACGAACCTGCTGGACGGCATGCCGAAGGTTCAGGCGATTGCCCTGGCGAACGGCACGAGCGGTAACGCCGTGGTTTTCGCGGCGAGCACCGTGATTATTGCGCTGGTGGCGCTGAATGTGACCGGTATTCCCTTCCTGGGTGTGATGGGTAATGCCGCCGCGTTCTGCGTGGTTGTTGCCGCCCTGATTGCGGTGACTCTCACCCCGGCGGTGCTGTCCCTGGCGGGTACCAAAATCATGTCGAAGAAGCTGTGGGCTTCCATCGACACCCCGCAGAAAATTGCGGAACGCCGCGCCCAGGATGCCGAACGCACCGAGAAGCCGAACGGCTGGTTGCGCCTCGTGCTGGCGCGTCCGCTACTGACTCTGGTGGCCGGTACGCTGGTGCTGCTGGCGGTTGCCGCCCCCATGTCGCAGATGCGCCTGGGCCTGCCGGATGCCTCGAACTACCCTTCCGATAGCGCTGCGTACAAGTCGTACGCGCTGGTCAAGGAGAAGTTCGGTGAGGGCATGAGCGCTCCGCTGGTTGCGGTCGCGCACACGCCCGCGAACATGAGCGAGGAGCAGGCTCAGCAGGCGCAGATTGATATCGCTTCTGCGGTGAAGGAACGCGGCGGCGCGAACGTGCAGGCTGTGGTTCCCGGCGGCATGACTGATGACCGCACGCTCATGATTTTCCAGGTGATTCCTGCCCACAGTGCAAGCTCCGTGGAGACTGAAAATCTTGTCCACGAGCTGCGCTCGGTGACCGTTCCGGTTCAGGGCTCTGAGGTGTCTCTGGGCATTGCGGGTCAGACCAGCGGCAATATTGACGTCTCCGAGGTGCTCGCGCAGAAGCTGCCCCTGTACCTGGGTGTGGTGATGGGGCTGTCCTTCCTGGTGCTGATCCTGGTGTTCCGTTCGATTATGGTGCCGCTGGTTGCCTCGGTGGGCTTCCTCTTCTCGGTACTGGCGAGCTTCGGCGCCGTGGTGTCGATTTACCAGTTGGGCTTTATGAGCTCCCTCTTCGGCGTGGACCACCCGGGCCCGGTGCTGTCCTTCCTGCCGACCCTGCTGATTGGTATTCTTTTTGGTCTTGCCATGGATTATCAGATGTTCCTGGTGACCGGCATGCGTGAAGCGTACGTACACGGCAAGGATGCGGCGACCGCCATTGTGAGCGGCTACAACCATGCGGTGCGTGTGGTGGTGGCTGCCGCGATCATCATGATTTCGGTGTTTGGTGGCTTCATCTTTGCTGATTCGACGATGATCCGCCCGATGGGCTTCGGCCTGGCGTTCGGCGTGCTCGTGGATGCGTTCATTGTGCGTATGACGCTGACCCCGGCGATTATGGCTCTGCTGGGCGATAGGGCGTGGTGGATGCCGAAGTGGCTCGATCGCCTCACTCCGAATATGGATGTTGAGGGCGCCGCGCTGAGTGAGAAGATGAGCGAGAAGATTCAGCATGAGCGCGAGTCTGTCGCTACTGACTCGGGTAACAAACTCGGGTAAGGGTAAAGTATTTAGTGTGCGCTACGGCGCTCTCTAAAGACTTATGCGATGTGAAAGGGCAGGTGCACGGTGATGAGGAACCTCGCGAGTATCCAACAGTGGATAGGAGCCGTTCTGAGCCGTGTGCCTGCCCCTTTTCTTGTCTTTTTGGGTGGCGGTACGGGTGCGCTGTGCCGCGTGAACACTCCCGGCGGCGTGCTGGTGGCGAACCTGCTGGGCTCGTTCACGCTGGGTCTGTTGACGGTAGTGTGGAATGCTTACGCGCGCCGTGATGGTGAGGAGCGGATTCATTCGATCCGCCTGCTTTTTGGTGCCGGCATGATGGGTGGCTACACGACGTATTCGTCGATTGCGGCGGTTTTGGCGCAGACGATTTTTCTGCCGTACACGGTGCACGAAGGGTACATGGCGCTTGCTCTTTTGGTGTTGCTCGTGGGTGGTTTGGTTGCCGCCGCGGCGGGCATGCTGACGGGTCGTTTTGTGGCGTCCCGCCTGGTGCCTGCTCGTGATGGTGAGGAGGGTCGCTAATGTTTTTTGCTCTGATGGTTTTCCTCTGCGGCGGTTTGGGTGCGATGACCCGCTTCTTCGTGGATAAGGCGATGTCGCCTCGCTTGCGTACGGAGTCGTCGATTATTAGCCCGGTGTTCGTCATTAACCTGGTGGGCTCGTTTCTGTACGGGCTGCTGATTATGCCGGTGTCTAATCCGCGCGCGCTGGGGGTTCACTATAACGCTACGGAAGAGGTGGCGTTCTGGTGCACGGTGATTACGACCGGTCTGCTAGGTGGTTTTACGACGTTCTCGACCGCCATGGTGGAGGCGCTGACCGCCCGCTCTGAGGGCAAGACGGTGAAGTTCCTGATGCTCTGGCTAGTGCAGGTGCTTGGTGCGATGGTGGCTGCGATTGTGGGTGCACTCTTGTTTGTGTTGCTGTTTGGTCGGTATATTGCGCCAGTGTTCCCGCCGGATGTTCTGTACTGACGGCACCGGCTGCGATGATTCTTGTGGCGTGTTGGGTGCGTGTACAGCTTTTTCACAGTTTCACCTAGGGTGAGCCATAGGGCGGTCTTTTACACTGGTGGTGAACGATATGCGGCGGGTATGAACACTAACCCGCTATATACCACCAAGAACATATGCTAGAAAAGGCATATATGCAGGTGGAGTTCATATAACTCACTCTCACGACCCAAGGAACACGCAGCATGCAGGAACTGCTCAGTAAACACATGATTGGCACTTTCGCCATCGAGATTGCGGTACTCACAGTCGCGCTCTCCATCATCGGATTTATTGGTATGCGCCTGCGTGCCAAGAAGACCGGTCGACCGCACAGCATCCGCCAGTACCTGCTGACCGCCTCCTTCGCGTTGTTCCTTGCTTCGATTCTTTCTTTGACGCTGACCCCGATTGGTAGCGCAAATAGCGTCACGAACCCTGAGCTGTACTACCCGCGTTTCTATGTGGGTTGGAGTTGGCAACAGGCGTGGGATCTGACTAGCGGCATGGGTCTGCGTCGCTTCGCAACCACCGTGTATGCGCAGCTCTTCTTCAATATTGCGATGTTCATCCCCCTGGGCTTCTTTACTGCGGGTTGCTTGCGCTGGGGTCTGCGCGCCACGGCGCTGAGTGGCTTCGCACTCTCAAGTTTTATTGAGTTGAGCCAGTTGACCGGTAACTGGGGTCTGGCTGGTTTCACCTACCGCACCTTCGATGTGGATGACATTGTGAATAACACTGCCGGCGCGGTCCTCGGTGCGGTCTGCATCTGGGTGGTGCGCGCGATTCAGAAGCGCCGCGCGGCTAAGCGTGACCGGGTGCTGGCAATGGCTACCGCCTCCGCGTAGGAGCCTCTGAAAGCCCCCAAATTTCTTCCGTGAGGTCGACCGCAACGAACCCCTCATTTTCATAACCTGACTCATGTTGTGCAGGTTATGAAAATGAGGGGTTCGCTGTTTTAGATGAAACCTCGCCGGATAAATCTATTCAGATCCAACCCGGCTAGATGAAACCCTATACAGGGAAGTTCCCAGACGGGAAGACTACTCGTCGGTCACCCGGTTCACGACGCGGGTGCTGCGGTTGCCCTTGATTTCTTCGGGCAGCAGGATCGGCATGGAACCGGTCGGCGTGTAGGTTGCCGCGCGTGCCGCCGCGGTAGCGTGGGTGTCCTCAAACTCGGGAATGACCTCGGCGCTGGGTGCGCGGTACAGGTGGCTATTAGCCCACCACGCGAAGAGCAGAACCACAACCGCCAGGGCGCTGGAAACGAACAGCCACGGGCTGATCTGACCCTCGTAGTAGAGCTTGAAGAACGCGCCACCCATGAAACCGCCGGCAATCGGGCCGCAGATCGGAACCCACGCGTAGAACCAGCGCGAAGTGCCCTTATCGTGGATGGGCAGCAGGGCGTGCATGAGGCGCGGACCGAAGTCACGGGCGGGGTTCAGTGCGTAGCCGGTCTGACCACCCAGACCGATAACGAGTACGGTGACCATGAAACCGAAGGCGAGGGGCTTGAGCACGTCGTTGAGGTTGAGAGAGAGTTCTACACCGCCGCTGATGGACGGCTTGAAGTTCACACCGGTGTACAGTGCCGAGAAGACCAGCATGAACGTGCCGATCATTTCGGAGAGGGTGTTGGTGAAGTAGTTATGAATAGCGGGCACGGTGCCGAAAACGCCGAGCTTAATTTTCTTGTCGGCGGTTGCTTTCCAGTGCGGCAGGTAGTTGAGGTAGACCAGCCCGGCACCAACCATTGCGCCGAGGACCTGGGCGATGATGTAGCCGGGGACTTTCTCCCAGGGGAATTCGCCGTAGGCTGCCAGGCCGATGGACACGGCGGGGTTGAGGTGGCCGCCGGAGTATGCGTGGGAGGCGTAGACACCGAAGGTGACGGCGAAACCCCAACCGAAGGCGATGGTGAAGAAGTTGTCGCCGTGGCCTTTGGAGCGGCGAAGTTCGACGTTGGCGATGACGCCGCAACCGATGGTGCACATGATGAGCGTACCGAAGAATTCGGCGAGGTAGGGGCTAATGGTGTACACGGGGTGTCCTTCAGATAGTGAACTGCGGGGTGGTGCAGTGCCGAGCGTGAGGGAGGTGTGGTTTTGTGTGGATTATGCCGCCTGGGTGGCGTGTTTACCCTTTGGCATCTATGGAACCTTGAATCCCCTAGAAGGGCAATACTTTGGTGTTATTTCACCCTTAGACATAAGCGGTTTTTCGGGTTTTTCGTTTAAAAATAAATGTGGAAAATGAGGGGAAAACCGGGCATAGTCCACACCTTGGACTCGTACCTCAACTCGCGGTTGAACCCGTGGGTAAATTTATGAATAAATCCACGGATAAACTCACGCATAAACTCACGAATAAACCCGTAGATCGATCAACACGTGAACCCCGCCTACACCACCTTCCGCCAGCACAGAATGCCCGGGCGCCCCATACGGGGGACCCGGGCAGATTCTATGGTTTTCAGGTTGTGGCGGCTTCTGGGCGGCTTGCGCGAGCCGCTGTGCGTGGGCTGTTACGCCGCTACTTGGCTGCTACTCGGCCGCTACTTCGCGCTCGCCCAGTCGAGAATCGCCTCGAAGAAGCGCTCGCATTCGCTCAGCTGCTCCAGCTCAATCCATTCGTTCGGAGTGTGCGCCTGGGCAATATCGCCAGGGCCGCAGATGATGCTCTGCACGCCGGCGCGCTGGAACTGGCCCGCCTCGGTGCCGTAGGTGACCTTCTGCGGTGCGTCGTCGTTGCCCAGCCACTCGTGCGCCAGGTGGATGAGCGGCGCGTCATCGGCGGTACCCAGGCCCGGCACGGCGGCGAGCAGCTCATGCTTCACGCCCACGCGGGAGGTGAGGCTACCGGGCTCCGCGCCGGTCAGCTTTTCGGCGCGTGCGGCGCGCGCCTGCAGATCGGGCAGAATCACCTCCGAAAGCTCGCGGTCAATGCGCTCCACGAAGGACTCGGTGGTCACCTGCGGCAGGGTGCGCACATCGTACTCCACGACCGCCTGCTCGGCGACGATGTTGTACTGCAGGCCGCCGGTTGCCAGGTTCACGCTACCGGTGGAGTGGGGAATGATGAACGACTCGTCGAACGGGCCTTCTTCTTCCCACTGGTCCGCCATGTCGGTGAAGAAGGTGATGAATTCGCCGGCTGCGGCGACCGCGTTCACGCCGTGGGTTGCCAGGGAGCCGTGCTTGGGCACGCCGGTGAAGGTGACGCGGCCGCGGTGTGCACCCTTGTGCGCGGAGATAATGCGCATGCTGGAAGGCTCACCAACAATCGCGTAGTCGGGGGCGAGGTCGCGCGCCACGAACTCCTCGATGAGGGAGGGGGCACCGACGCAACCGATTTCTTCATCGTAGGAGAACGCGAAGTGCAGGGGAGTGCGCAGCTTCGCCTCGGCAACGCGCGGCAGCAGCCAGAGCGCGACGGCGAGGAAGCCCTTCATATCGCAGACACCGCGGCCGTAGGCGCGGGTACCCTCCACACGCAGGGTGAACGGGTCGGCGTCCCACGCCTGACCGGCAACGGGCACGACGTCCGTGTGACCGGAGAGGATGAGGCCGCCGCGGGTGGTGCCGTCAGCGGCAGGAATGGTGACCAGCAGGTTAGCGCGGGTGCGGTCCTCGTTGTAGGTGCGCACGCCGCTGTAGCCGTAACGGGCAAATTCGGCTTCGATGAGCTCAATGAGTTCCAGGTTGGAGGTTCCGGAGACGGTGGGGATCGCGATGAGCTTTTCGAGCCAGGGGAGGGATGCGGGCTGGGTGGTTTGAGCCGTCATGACTGTTCCTTCTGAGCTGTATTGGGTGCGCTGAGCTGTGTTGCCGTGCGCTGTTGCGCGCCGGTTACTGTTGTGTGCCGCGTGCGCTTTTATGTTCAGGGTACGCCGCGGGGCGGCATTCGTCGCCTCATGGTCGTCGAATACCGCCCCGTGACCCCTGCGCGGGGTTAGATGATGTAGTTGTTCACGTTCGAGTGGTCACCCAGCGCGTGGAAGTTACGCGAGTGGTAGACCAGCGGGGTGCCTTCGCAATCGTTGCGGATGAACTCTTCAACCTGCGCGGTGAAGACGAGTGCGGGGCCAGCCTCAACACGGCTGAGCGGGGTTGCGCGCAGTACGCGGCGCACGCCGTGGACGAGAGGCTCGCCGGTGTGGACGAATTCCCAGGTGCTGGGGTCGTCGAAGCGGGGGTAGTCGTGGGTTGCGAAGTTCTTCGCGAGGGTGACATTCTCAGCGTCGAGCATGTGCACGAGGAAGGAGGACGCTGCCGCGATCTTTGCTGCGGAGCCGCTGTTGGCCTTGAGGGAGAAGGCGATGATGGGCGGTTCTGCGGCGACGGAGGTCAGCGAGGAGGCGGTGAAGCCTGCGGGTTCGCCGTTTTCGTCGGTGGCGGTGATGATGGCGACACCGGCGGGCTGGTGGCCGAAGGCGAGCTTGAACTGCTCGGAGGTGTCGGCGATGGGTGCCTGTGCTGCAATGGTTTCGGTCATGATCGACCCTTTCTTCTGCGGCTGCGTTTAGGGTTCGTCCAGATGTGTATGCGTTGGGCGACCCTTTGTTAAGGGGAGATATGTTTCAGGGTAAAGCTAAAGGGTGGTGAACACCTTATTTATTGCCCTATGTTTCTTAGGTGAACCTTTCGTGACATTGAGCGTGAAACATTACGTCATATTCTTCGCCGTTTGGGGGATGTGCCGGTGGTGTCCCATGGGGTTCCCGGTGAAAAGTTCCGAACGGCGGGTTGCGGGTGCTGTCCCTCTCTCTTCTGCGGGGTTTCGCCGGGTTAAAGAAGCCTCTGGGGTATCCTTGCTAGGTACTCGAAAGCGCGCCGCGCCCCGTATTTGAGGGGTTTTTCGGTGTGTGAACTGTGGGGAGAAGAGGGCTAATGAGCTGGTTGGCAACTATTCCGCTGCTACTTTTTGCGGTCGTGTTGGCTTTCGGTCCCGGCTATGCGATGGGCTGGGCGTTGCGTGTTCCTGCACGTTTGCGCGTTTTTTATGCGCCGCTGTTGACTTTTGCCCTGGTGGCTGTCTCTGCGATTGTGCTGGGTAAGACCGGCATTGCGTGGAGCCTGATTTCTTTTGTGTCGGTCGCTGTCGTGTTGGTGGCTGCGGCTGCTGGTCTCATGTGGCTGGTGGGTCGCCGTTGGCCTGCCCTGGCGTCTGCCTCGTGGCCGGGTAATGATGTTCCTGTGGCGTGGCCGGTGGTGGGTGCTGTTTTAGGCGGATTCCTGGTGCTGCACATGACTGAGGACATGGTCTACGGGCCTGAGGCGTTCTCGCAGAGCCTGGATAACTCATTCCATATGAATGCAATCCGATGGATTCAGGAGCACGGTGACGCGTCGAGCCTGACCCTGGGCGCGGTATCTGCGGCAGACCAGCAACCGGCATTTTACCCGGCGGGTTGGCATGATTTTGTGTCCCTGATTTATAGCACTATGGGTACGAGCATTGCGACTGCCACCATCGTGACCGTGTTACTGGCTGCCGGCATTTTGTGGCCCTGCTCGCTGGTGGCGCTAAGCCTGAGCATCCCGAAGCTGCGTCGCCTGCAGGCGTTGGCAATCCCTGCGCTGACCTGTGGTTTTGCAGCGTTTCCCGGTCTCCTCCTGCGTTGGGGTGTGCTCTTCCCGAATCTGCTGGGTTACGCTCTGGTGCCATCATTTGTGGCACTCATGGTATGCCTGGTGCAGGTGATGGTGCGCGGCGAGTACGCAGCTCTGCTTTCCCTGTGTCTTGCCGCCCTGGTGGGTGTCGCGGGTCTAGCGCTTGTGCATCCGAACGCGGTGGTGTCTGCTGTGGTCTTTGCTCTGCCGCTGGTGCTGGCCGGGGTGGCGTGGGTAGTGCGCTCGCGCGAGCTGGCCTCTCGCCAGAAGTGGGTGAGATCCGCTCTACTCGGGCTGGTAATTCTTGGGTGTGTGGGTGCCTGGTGGTTCCTGCGTCCTGGCGCATCTGCCAGCAACACGTGGGAGCCTATGCTCACCGAAGGTGAGGCGCTCTACCAGTTCCTCTTCTTGGGCCTGGAGAACGCCAATCAGTTGAGAGATACGTTCAATCCCTCGTATCTGGCCGGTTTCCTGGCTCTGTGGGGCGCGGGGTACCTGCTGTACAAGCACCGCAACCTGTGGCTGATTGCCAGCTGGGTGCTGATTGGTTACCTATGGATTGTGTCCGCCTCGGTGCCGCGCGGCGAGTTCCGCTTGTTGATGGTTGCTCCCTGGTACACGGATCATTTCCGCTTGGCGGCGCTGGTGGTATTCCCCTCGGTGATTCTGGCTGGTATCGGCTTGGGCGGCTTCGTGGAAGGTCTGCTTACCTGGGTTGCGCGCCGCGCGCCGCGCCCGGCACGATTGAAGGTTGCGACCGTCGGCATGGGCGTTGCGATGGTTCTGGTACTGGTAGTTGCTGGTCTTTCTTCGCGTGTTCCTTCGGTACAGGAGACAACTCTGGCGGTATCGCAGGAATACCGAGTGACCCCGACCTCTGTGGTGCTGAATCAGGACGAGATGAACGTCATTAACGAGATCCCGAAGATCGTGCCGAAGGGTGATGTGATCGTGAACAACCCCTGGGACGGTAGCGCCTATATTTACGCGCTGGCAGATCGTCACCTGACGGGATACCACTTCGAGTTTGAGACCTCACCCAAGTACTCGGCAATTATGCACAACCTCAAGGACGCTCGTACAAATCCGGAGGTGTGCCGCGAGGTGAACAAGTACAAGGCCCACTGGTACGTTCACCTGGAGAACCAGTTGAACTTCGGCCCAGACGCACAGAAAAACTACGACGGCCTCGTGGCTGCCATTGGCACGGACGTTCTGACCCCGGTGTACTCCTCGGGTCCGATGACTCTGTATCGCATTAGCGCTTGCGATAATAACTAGTATCTGGCACTTTTGGGCTGCCTGAAGTATTGCGGGGGTGGCATGGAGACTAGGCCACCCCCGCGGTGCTACTTCGAGCGTCGTTAAGAGAGTGCTGATAAGATGTAAAACCGGTATGCCTTTGTGCGCATACTAACTTCCGTATGCCATACACACAAGAGATAGCACCGCATGGAATCAGAGACTTTTACGCAGACCCCTCGGCCCCTCATCATTATGCCCGCGTGGAATGAAGAGGAAGTTATTGGGGGCACAATTGAAGAACTTTTCCGCATGATGCCTGAGGTCGACCTGGTAGTCGTCAATGACGGGTCCACCGACCGCACCTCTGAGATTGCGCGCGCTACCGGCGCTTTCGTGATTGATCTTCCCTACAACATGGGTATCGGTGGCGCTTTGCGCACCGGTTACAAGTATGCTCGCCAAGCCGGATATGATTGCGCGATTCAGGTTGATGCTGATGGGCAGCATGACCCGAAGGGTATCCGCACTGTGCTTGCTGGCCTGGAGGATGTCAACATCTCGATCGGTTCCCGCTTTGCTGAGGCGACGAACTATAAGGTGTCTGGTCCGCGTAAGTGGGCGATGGTGGTTCTGGCCCGTATGTTTACGATGATTTCAGGCGAGAAGTTCACCGACGCCACCTCCGGCTTCCGTGCGGCAGACCGCAAGGCGATTGAGCAGTATTGCGAGCATCTACCTGCTGAGTATCTGGGTGACTGTATTGATGCCTGCGTGATGGCGATTCGTTCTGGCTTGACTGTTAAGCAGGTGCCGGTTGAGATGCGTGAGCGTCAGGGTGGTACTCCTTCTTCGAGCCCGTGGAAGTCTGCGGTGTACCTGGTTCGTTCTTTCTTCTCGTTTGGCATGTCGATGACTCGCCAGAAAACGAATGTGGGGTCTAAGTAAATGAGTGCAAATATTTTCTTCCTTCTCATCGTGGTGGTGATGGAGGTTCTCGTTCTGGCGCAGGTACGCAACCAGAAGATGAAGGAAAAGTACGCCGCACTGTGGCTTATCGTTGGCGTCATCATGATTGTGCTAGCGCTTTTCCCGAAGCTTTTGGATGCCCTCTCGCGTCTGGTGGGTATTGAGACCCCGGTCAACCTGCTGTTCCTACTGGCGATTATTATGCTGATGGGTATTAGCTTGCACTTGACCCTGGCTATCTCGAAGATTACGGATGATATGCGTACCCTCGCTGAAGAAGTTGCGATTATGAAGGCTCTTCAGCGTCAGCCGCAGGGCGCTTCCCGCGCTACGGAGCGAGAGCAGAAGAAACCCTAAAGCCCCTGATTTTTATACGTCTCTACACGTTTGAGCTTGGAGTAATACCTCATGACCGTTGATATTCTGTTCCCCTACTACGGCGACGTTGCCATGATGAAGCAGGCTGTGCTGTCTGTGGTCGGTCAGACCAACCCGGACTGGCGCCTGATTGTTATTGATGACGGCTACCCGGACGACTCGATTCCCGGCTGGTTCGAGTCGCTCAAGGATGAGCGCATCACCTACATGCGTAACGAGAAGAACTTGGGCGCGAACGGTAATTACCGCAAGTGCTTGACCTTCGTAGAGAATGACCTGGTCACCGTCATGGGTGCTGATGATGTCATGCTCCCCAACTATGTGCAGTGGCTGGTGGATTCGGCGGCGAAGCACCCTGAGGCATCCATTTTCCAGCCCGGCGTGGTCGTGATTGATGAGAACAACGGCCTGTCGAATACCCTGGTGGAGCAGACTAAGGCGTTCTACCGTCCCAAGGGTGAGGCTGTTCTGCAGGGTGAGGAGCTGGCTACCTCCCTGCTGCGCGGCGCGTGGTTCTACTTCCCGTCCCTGGGTTGGCGTAAAGACGCTATCGTGGGCACCGGCTTCCGTGAGGGCCTGAACGTTGTGCAGGATATGGCGCTGATTCTGGACATTACGATGCGTGGCGGCTCCCTGTACTACGATCCGCAGGTTGCGTTCATGTACCGTCGTCACGGTGGTTCTGACTCGTCCTGGCGTGCCCTGGAGGGTACCCGCTTTGATGAGGAGCGCCGCTACATGAACACCATTGCTGATGAGATGATTGCCCTGGGCTGGACGAAGGCTGCCCGCGTGGCCCGTATCCGTTTCTCCTCGCGTGCTCACGCTCTGACTCTGCTGCCGAAGGCAGCCCTGGCGAAGAAGTGGCAGGGTGTTAAGAACCTTGCCGAGCATGTGGTGAAGTAAACCTATATTTGTGTGCGGTGCGTCGTACATCCTGCGGTGGATGTGCGGCGCATCTGCGTATGTAATGATGGTTTGTGTTGGCGGCTATATTGGCGGCTAGGAATGAGGAGGACGCGGTGAGCGAGTCGGTACAGCACCCCGATAAGAGCGGGGTGGAGGAACACCCCTCTCGGGAGGTCCAGTCTTCGGGTACGGTCACCCGCTACCAGTCCCTGGCGCTTTTGGGTTCGTCCCTGTTGGCGGCGGTCTCCACGCTGTTGGTGACCATGATTGCTCAGCGTGCCCTGAACGGTTCGGAGCTGACGGAGTTCCTGCTGTTCTGGGCGGCGCTTTTCACTGTGACGGGTATTATCACGGGTATTCAGCCGGAGATTACGCGCGCGGTGGGTACGGCACGCACCCGTGCTGTAGCTGACAGGGCTGCATCCGGCAGGACTGTATCTGCTGAGGGTTCCGCGCCGCAGGGCGCTCGCGTGGTTACGGTGGCCACGGCTTTGGGTGCTATTGCCAGTGCGCTGGTGTTGGTGAGCTCCCCGCTGTGGGCGGGCCATCAGATTCCGCATTCGGCGGCGGTGGGCGTGACCGTTATGGCGGTGGGCGTGTTCCTCTACGCCCTGCAGGCGACTATGAGCGGTGTGACCGCCGGTGAGGACCGCTGGTACCTTTTCGCTGCGGTGGGCGGTCTGGAATCTGCCGGGCGCCTCATCCTCATGCTTGCGGCTGCGCTCATGATTCCTTCCCTTGCCGGCCTTGAGGTGGCAACCGTCGTGCCGATGGGTCTGTGGCTTATCCTGGCGTTCGTGACTGTCTCGGGTCGCCGTCTGTGGGTTGCCCGCGCCGATGTGCCCGCGCGCCGCCTGAGCTTAAATATCCTCTGGTCGTTCCTGTCCTCTGCCGCCGCGGCGGTGCTGATGATGGGCTTCCCGAACGTGCTGAAAGCGAGCGGCGCCGCGGAGAGCGAACCGGTCGTGCTGGGTACCCTGATCCTGGCGATTTCCATTACCCGTTCGCCGATTATGATTCCCCTGCAGGCGTTCCAGGGTGTGGCGGTTTCCGCCTTCTTGAAGCAGCGCCACCGCCCCGTAGCGGCGTTCATTAAGCCTGCCGCCGCAGTGGTGGCTGTGGGCGCTGCGGGCGCGTTGGCGGCGTACCTGGTGGGTCCGCTGCTGTTCCGCCTGATTTACCCGCCTGCCGCAGGTGCAGAGTCCGCGTACGAGGCGGCAGCCTCCGGCATCACCCTGGGTGCGCTGGTCTTCGCCTCGGCACTGCTGGCGCTCATGACCCTCTCAGGCAATATGGCGCTCGCGGTGAACCAACACCGCATCTACCTCGCCGGTTGGGTGGTTGCCGCGGCGGTGACGCTGAGCCTGGCGTTCCTGGCCCCCGCCCAGCTGGTACCGCGCGCTATCGTGGCGCTGGCGGTCGGCCCGGTCTGCGGCTTCGTGGTGCATATGGTGGGTGTATCTGTCACCGCCCCCAAAGGATAATCCTGCATTAAGAATGCCCCTCGGCTGACATTCAGCGGAGGGGCATTCTCTGCGTAGCGGCTAGGCTGCAGACTGGACTGTAGGCTTCTTACCCGAAACCAAAGGGTTACGGGCGAGAGCCATGGCCCGCTTCTCAACAAAGGTCCAAGAAAGCCATGCTAGGCCGAAGGTGATGATGGCGTCGAGGATGATATTAACCGAGATTCCGAGGGAAACGCTTCCCAGGAGTACAAGAATCTGTTGTACCGGCCAGGCGTAGATATACACGCCGTAAGAGATATCGTTGGTTTGCCCCAGAGGAACGTTAAGACAGGTGCCCAGAGCAATAATTCCGAAGGCCAGAACAATCTGAGTCCACTGCATAATGTTGGCGTGAGGAACGAGCCAGGTGAAGTAGAACCCGGCGAGAGTACAGATTGTAGCCAGGAGCGGAGTGATTAACGGACGGAGCGTGATACGGCGGCTCACGAGGTAGAGTAGAGCCCCGGCAAAAAAGAAGGGGTAGAGGCGTGCTGAAGCCTTGAGGTTTCTAGGGTCGAGGCCCAGCGCCCAGGTCATCCAATCGTAGCCAAGTACTTGAATGAGTACATAGTAGCTGAGGCTCACAAGGTAAGCGAGAGGAATAAAAACCTTTAGGTGCCGGCGAATGAACGGAAGATAGAAGATGGGGAGAAGTAAAAGGTAGCAGAAGAACTCGTATTCTAGCGTCCATGCTGAACCGTTCCATGAAGGGGAGGTAAACGGCACGTCGGCCGGTCCGTTAAAGAGTCCGTACTGCAATTGGGAGAGATCCCAGTTGTTGCGGAAATATAAGATGGCGTTGGGGATGTCCCAACCCATGGGGGCGTGGCCTGTGAGGACGGAGAGCGTTCCACCAATGAAAATTACGAAAAGGATGGAGACCCAGTAACCGGGGAAAATACGCAAGATACGCTTCACCAGATATGATCCCGCGGAGCTCCGGTAGGCGCTGTGCGCAATTAAAAATCCCGAGATGGCGAAGAATGCATTGACTGCAAAATCGCCAAAGACATAGAACTCTTTCCACAGGGGGTTTTCATCAACCTTTACACCCGCCACAATGTAGGGCGTGTGGGAGAAAATCACAAAGGTCGCGAGGACTAGGCGAATGAAGTTGAGAGAATTTGGCCGCTCAAAAACGGCGGAATAGAGGGACGGATACTCCGGTGCTGTATGTGCCATAAGTTTCTAGGGGATATGCGGATAAATATGCAGTGTGAGTGTAGCGTTAGGTTAGCGCAGAGACGAAACCGAGAGTAGAATCCCCGTGCTTTGTTCCAGCAGATATATGACTAACGCCTAACGTTAAAGTGTCTGGGATTAGAGGTTATAGACCCGCTTAACGTACGCGCCGTACAGCAGGCGGTACAGCGGCGTGCTGGTCTTCAACAGCAGACCCGCCGCACCAAACACCGGGCGGATGCGCAACGCAAGCAACGCATCACGCACCGTAAAACCGGTGCGGCAACCCGCCAGCACAGCCGGTGCGCTCTCACCGCCCACAATCAGCGCCTGCTGCGCGTTATTTAGGTACGCAATAACCCGGGCAATCGTCAGCGCCTCCTGACCGGCAGGCAGATGATACGTGCTCGTACGCTGCAGAGACTTCTCAAAATACTCCAGCAGACGGCGCGTTTCATCCAGGGGAGTAATACGGCTCCAGGTCAGGCTTCCCGCGCTCACCGCGTAGGCGTACAGCGGCTCGTCAATGACGGTCACGCTCTGCGCTCGCAGGTAGCAGTCCAACAGCGCGCACTCATCTTCAGCGCGTTCAATCTGCGGGTATCGAACACCTTCAAATAGTTCGCGGCGAATGATCTTATCCCAGGCGTAAGGAGACAGCTCGTCCTTGAGCAGGGCGAATGCCGCTTCCTGACCGGTCAGCGTGCCGGGGGTGCCCTTCAGGCGCTGGGTGGTCGAACCGTCGGTCGACACCATGTTGTGGGCGCAATTGACCACCTGCGCACCAGTACGCTCGGCGTGGTAGTGCAGGCGCTCCAGGAAGGTCGGGTAGAGAGCATCGTCAGAATCGGGGAAAGTCACCCACTCGCCGCGTGCCTCATCCAGGCCCTGGTTACGCATCGCGGACAGGCCCTGATTCTTGGGGTTATCGAACACGCGCACGCGCTCATCCGGGTTCTGCTGCAGATACTCGGCAATCAGTTGCGCCGAATGATCCGGGGAGCCGTCAATCATGACCAGCAGCTCAAAATTGGGGTCGGTCTGCGCCAGCACCGACTTAATCGCCGCAATGACGGTGGAGGCGGTGTTGTAGACCGGCATAATGATGCTCGTGCGAGGGGTAGCAGACATAAAGAAGGGAACCTTTGAGAACGGGGCTGATAAGAACTGGGCTATATGCTGTAGGTGCGCTTAATATATGCCCGATAGATGGGGTAATAGATTTTGGGGAAATATTTGAAGAGCGCACCCGCAAATCCATAGACAGAACCGGTGGACATCGCAAGGTATAGGGTATGGGGTGTAATTTCTTGACGGCAGCGATGTAAGAATTCTTTACCCCCGGGAGGATTCTGTCGCAGGATGCTGTTACCGCTGTTCACAAAATTGATGATGCGCGAGATGGCAAGTGCGGTCCGAACCTTCTTGCCGGCGTGGGGAGCATCTACCGTTGCATCCACGTAATCCATGAAAGCAACTAGGTCTTCGAAAGGAGGAGTCGAACCCCAGGTGATAGATTCGGGGTTAACGGAGTAGAGATTCAGGGAATCAGGGATAATCTTCAGTGCGCGGGCTACGGTGCAGGCCGCGATGATGTATCCGGCATCTTCCACTCGGTTAAAGAGAGGGAATCGGATGTCTTTGAGTGTGGTGCGACGAAAAATTTTGTCCCATGCGAAGGGCGCGATGCGGCTGCTAAGAACCCGTGCTAGCGCGTCATCACCGCTAAAGGTACCGGCCTCGCCCATGAGACGGTACTGGGTTGTTCCGTCCGGGTAGTAGATATCGTGGGCACAACCGACGACATCGACATCGTCGGTAGCTGTAGCGTGCATGGTTTCAAGGAAGTTGGGCTTGTATGCGTCGTCAGAATCGAGGTAAGCGAGCCATTCGCCGGTCGCATGGCTAATTCCAACGTTGCGCGCACCAGCTAGTCCCAGATTCTTTTCGTTAAGGTGGTACGAGATGCGTGAGTCCTGGAGTTTCTGGAGATACTCCTGAATTACACGGTGAGAATCATCCGGGCTTTGATCGTTGATGATGATGAGTTCAAAGTCCGGGTCGGTTTGAGAGAGTACGGAGTCGATAGCCCGAACTACAGTGTTTACGGTGTTGTAGACCGGCATGATAATGCTGGTGCGCGGTGAAGACATGGTACCCCTTAGAGAACATTGGCGACGGAACTACATACAGATACATCATACGGTGGGGGTGGTGGGTAATCGAAATATGTTCCACCACCCCCACGATATATGACGGACCTACTGGTGGGGAGGAATATGCGTAGTATTGTGGGGCTTGCGAGTATGGTCGGTGTTAGCCCAAGCCATCCACAAACCCCAGAGGGCTATCGCGAGACCAGCCCACACACTTGCCTGCTCCTGCGTAAGGATTCCGTATGTCTGCAGGACGGCAGTGGTAGCCGGAATAACCGCGTATAGTTGCTTACGCCATCCTGGACGGTGTCTAAGCACGGCGCTTTGACTTTGCGAGCTTCTCGATATCTTCAATACGCTTAGCAATGAGAATCATCTGATGATCGAACCATTCCACAACGGTTCGAGTGTTGACAGTAGCGTTGCCAAATTTAGCAACCGCAAGATTACCTTCTCGAACAAAGGGCTCGTTATACACATCGGCTAGGGCTCGATGTGCTGCGCGGTAGGCGGATGCTTCAGAAATAGGTGCCATGATAATCTCCTTGGCGGTTGGGCAGCTATGATAGCTGCGGTTTAACAGATAACCCCGCCAGGATAAAACTGACGGGGTGAACTACAGCAGTGAAATAACAGCTTCCTGCGGTAGCTTTATCTGCCCGGGAAAATGATGTAATCCTACTGGAACGGTTACCTATTTTCACAGGCAGAAGTTTAATGGGGACGATATTAGTCCTGGCTATGAAGTAGCAGGGCTAGGGCCTTCATGCCTTCTAGCCCTTCCCACACAGCAGAGCAAGAACGACAAGATGCCCTTTCAGTGGTGTAATACAGTGCGGATCGGCGTATTGATGTTGAACCGTCGCAGCTTGTTTTCATGACTTCCTGCTCCCCGCAGTTAGGACAAAATCCCTGCAAATCATGACTGGGATGGCGCAACGCAACAATGGCCCGAATCCAACTGGTCGTCGTAGCCAACGCCTCATCATGAAGCTCCTGATGTAGGTGATTGCGAATCCATGCAGAAACCTGATTTTTTAGCGGTGCACCTGGGAATGAGGGCATTACAACGGAACGAATAGACTCTTGAATTTCTAATGCATTAGCAGAAATAGGTATACGACATCCAAAACGGCTGGTGCTGGATGCTCCTCCGGTACGTGAACCACCGGCTACATAATCTGCCAGCTCATCCAATAATGCCTGATGGCGTGGAATACGGAACTTTGCGCGGTGCAGACATTGACGGTCTGCGTCCTTCACTGGCGTGCCCACGGTTAGAGCGATTAGATGCTGCTGCAGTTGCTCGCCAGACGAAATGGTAGCCATATGATGTAGCCTCTCTGCTAAATGAGTGAATTATTGATATCCGCTACAGTGCGGAAGGTGTGTGAACCATAGTGTTGGCTCTACAAAGAGTTGCCCTGCTTCTGCTTCTTGGCAGCGAAGTTGAAGCATGTGACAGGCGTTTTCTCCGTGCGCGTAGGAATGACACTAGGCCAGTATCATGAACGACCCATTCATCCTGTCCGCTCTTCTTGCCGATTGGAGCTTCAGTATCCTGGTGCGCATTCTGTCGCTTCAGTTGCCGGTAGTGCTTGCGGCATAAGGGGTGCCCGGCATGTCGAGAATCCGCATCTATTGGCTTCTCACAACGCGTGCAATGAGAAAGTGCAAGAAAAAGAACCGGATTTGCTCGCGAAGGGTAAATTCGCTGCTTTGAAGTTCGTCGAGCTCGAGGGTTGACAGGAAGATAGACCCGCGGTGAATCAAGAGGGACGGTACCCTCTGGTGCGTGGATACATGCACGGCAGATGGAATAGATGGGATTCCACTGATTCTCTATCACGAGCGGTTGCCCGTAGTTCTCCGGGCGTACGCTACTTGCTGGTAAGGAGAGACCTGCTGTACGCCAACACCGGGGGCATATTGAGTGCCCCTGCATTAGATAGGGACTATCGTGGGTCTGTATAGCACGGCGTCGCGCCTGACAGGTGCGGCAATCCTCTCTATAGGAACTGGTTGGCTCCCTGCACCCTGCGCAGGGACGGGGTAGGTGTTTCATGGTTTCTCCTGAATATTATGCCTAGTCAAAAGAGTAAGAAGATACTTTTCAGTGTTCTAAATCGCCCTTTAATATTTAGGTTAGGGGGGTGTATTTGAAGGTAGATGAGGCTATTTAATCCGTAAATCAACTTATATTGGTTTATTTATCGATAAATATTCATTAGGTGAAATTTTATGATTTATTGAATGCGTTATATTTAAAGTTTTATGGGTGTTTGGGGTAGGGCCTAGAGACCCTACCTCAAACACCCTGATGGTTATCTCTTTTGTTCCAGTAGATAAATCTAACTAGAGCGCACGCACGGCTTTTTCTGCCTCGTCGAGACGCTGCTGAAGGTACAACATGGAGTTGTCGAACCAGTGAATCACGCCGCGCAGGCCAGTGAGGCGGTTGCCGAATGCCTTTTCTGCGAGCTCTCCCTTGCGGATGAAACCTTCATCATAGATTGCATTCATCGCATTCTTAGCCGCGCGGTAGATAACCTCTTCTTCGTTTACTTCTGCCGGGGGACGATAAATCGTGATCGCCGGACCACCGTTGTACGACCAAATCGTGTCGTGCGGATTAATAGAAATACCATTGTGGCCAGCGTTGCAATGGATAATCGTGTCGTGATCATCATAGAAAATGCCAGTATGACCGGCAGCACCATAACTCTGTCCACGCTTACCCCAAATAAACACATCACCACGTCGTGCCGGGTAATTACCCGATGCATCTGGTCGAACCTGAGTCCAGCCGTACTTCTCCAAATCATTAAACAGAGACTCTGTACTACCAAGTCCCGTACTCTTCGGAAGAAGTCCCGCCTCATGCAGGGCCGAATAGACAGCCGAAGAACAATCGTAAGAATGCGGGCCAGTTCGATAATCCATCGAATAGGTCACCTTGCCCTTACGCTGCTCCATCCATGCAATCGCCTGATCAATCTTGGACATAATAAAATCCTTTCGGAAAGGCGGTAGCCCCGCACTATGAACCTCCCGGGAAGTCCATAGTGCGGGGCTACCGCAAAATGAATTGGACACTAAAAATGCCGACCAGCTTTATCTTGGTCGGCTTGACTGCTCGGTAGGCACACTCCTGCCGAGGTGATATTCACTTTACGTGGGTTGGGGTGCGAAAGTCCTGTCGCGTATTTTTGAAATTACAAATTTCTTTACCGTTCACTCCGTCTCCGTATTTCTTCTTACTTCACACTCTGGGAACTTAGGTTAACCTATGGAAAACAGGCGGTGCGCTCCCTAGACTGGAAGGGCACATTGACAGACCGCACGGGCCGCCCACACCGCGGCCCCGCCCCTCCCAACGGGTATAGCACCGAAGGAGCCACCCATGAGCCGACGCACCGACGCGCCCGCCCGATCACCACGACGAGCCGCCCTCGCCAGCTGGATAGGCTCCGCCCTCGAATACTACGACTTCGCCGTCTACGGCACCGCCGCCGCCATCGTGCTCAACCGTATTTTCTTTCCCGAAGACACTGCCGCCATCGGCATCCTCAAGTCCATGGTGGTTGTGGGCGTCGCCTACGTTGTGCGCCCCTTCGGCGCCATGATTGTTGGACCCCTCGGTGACCGCTACGGCCGCCGATTTGTCCTGATGCTCACGCTCTTCCTGATGGGCTTTGCCACCTTCGCAATCGGTTGCCTGCCGACCTACAGCGAGGCGGGTATCCTCGCCCCCACCCTGCTGGTCATCTGCCGCATGATTCAGGGCCTCTCCGCCGCCGGTGAGCAGGCAAGCTCCATCTCCATCTCCCTGGAGCACGCCAACGAGCATCAGCGCGCCTTCACGACCAGCTGGACCCTGCAAGGCACCCAGTTCGGCTCGCTACTGGCAACCGCCGTGTTCATCCCCTTCGCCGCCCTGCCGGACGAGCACCTGCTCAGCTGGGGCTGGCGCGTACCCTTCTGGCTCTCCGCCTTCGTGGTGGTGACCGCCTGGCTGATTCGCCGCACGCTCTCCGAGCCGCCCGCCTACCTGCAGCGTGAAAAGCTCACCGAATCCCCGCTCATGCTGGTCTTCAAGCACCACAAGCGCGCCGTGCTCACCATTGCCGTGTGCGCCATGGTCAACACCGTGAACATGGTCTTCACGACCTTCGCGCTTTCCTTCGCCACCAAGGGTTACGGCCTTGACCGCAGTACCATGCTGCTGGTGCCGGTCGCCTCCAACACTCTCGGCCTGATTGCGATTCCGCTCGCCGCCATGCTTGCCGACCGGATCGGTCGTAAGCCCGTGTTCATTGCCGGTGCGGTTGCATCGTCCCTGGTGATGTTCCCGTACCTCGGCGCGATTACCGAGGGTAACTGGGTGGGTATCTTCGCCTACGGCGTGCTCATGCACGGTGCGCTGTACTCCATGGCGAACGGCGTCTGGCCCGCCTTCTATGCGGAGATGTTCCCGACTCGCGTGCGCGTGACCGGCCTGGCGTTGGGTACCCAGATTGGCTTCGCAATTTCTGGAGGCGTGGCGCCCGCCGTGGCGACGAGCCTCGCCGGTGCCGACCTGCATAATGCGGTGCTGCCCGCCGTGTTCACGGTTGCCATGTGTGTGCTCGTGGCGTTGGGTGCGCTGACGGCTCGTGAAGGGTACAAGAAGTCCCTTGCGGAACTGGATGCATAACCCGAACAATATATTCCGAATATAGAATAAATACAGGTGGGGCTGGATAGATACCTATCCAACCCCACCTGCGTGTTTAACTTTCTAATCCCCCTGCTGAGCCGCAATCAGCGCCTCAAAATGCGCCGCCATACGCTCAGCATTCGGTTCCAGTCCGGTGAAGAGACGGAACGCATCCACCGCCTGACCCACCGCCATGTAGCCGCCCGTCAGCACCTCGCACCCGGCGGCACGCGCCGCGCGCACCAGCTGTGTCTGTTGCGGCAGGTAGATGACGTCCGCAACCCACAGGCCCTCACGCAGCACCCCGGCGCTCAGTGCCGACTCGCTCAACGGCATACCCGGATGCACGTGCATGCCCACCGGGGTTGCGTTCACCAAACCCCGAGCTTCCAGTAGAGCTTCAATCAAGCGCTCATCGTCGCTCAGCACCTCGACCCGGGTCTGCGGGAAGAGCCCACCCAGCTGCTCCGCAAGCCCCTGCGCCTTCGCCGCGTCACGCTCAAAGAGACTCAGGTGGCGCACCCCCAGGCGGCACAGGGCGTATGCCGTGGCGCTACCGGCACCGCCAGCACCCAGCTGCACCACGTGCTCCAGGCGCGCCGGATTCTCCGCCACCTGTGGCAGGCCGCGCTTCAATCCCGCGATGAACCCGGAGTAGTCCGTGTTATCGCCGTAGAAGCTGCCGTCCTCGCCAATCACCACGCAATTGACCGCGCCCAGGGCGCGTGCCGCATCCGAAAGCTCGTGCAGGTGCTCCATGACCGACTGCTTGCACGGGTGCGTGATGTTGAAAGCGTTAAAGCCGAGCAGTGCCGCCGCATCCAGTAGCGCCGGGGCGGAGGCACCATCCAGGTTCAGGGCGTCCAGGTCGACGGGGCGGTACAGGTAGCGCACCCCGTGCGCGTCCGCCTCTGCCTCGTGCATGGGAGGGGTCAGGGAGGAGGTGATGCCGTCACCAATGAGGCCCACCAGGAAAGATTCAGTACGCAAACTCATAGTTTCACTGTACGTGTCCGCCTCGTAAGATGCACCTACTTTCTTGAACCCGTACCAAATGCGCGCTGGAGTTGGGAAGAAGATAAAAATAATTTCTACGCCCACAAGAGCGATATGTCTGACAGAAACACCTCGAAGGTATAAGCTTGGTATAAGTGCTCGCGCGCCACGGCGCGCACATGAGACCACACAGACACCGTCACAGTGAAGTGATACCGATATTCGGAGGATAGATTGTCAATGACTGACAAGGCTATGGCACACTTCGCTGGCGCCGATGCATGGGTCGAGCAGTATTTCCTGAACAGCCCCGAAGATGAGCGTGAAGAGTTCACCCCGGCAGAGTTAGAGGATTTGGCTCGCACCCACCGTGCGCTGGCTCAAATCCGCCTGCCCAAGACCCCTGTCGTTGCCGCACGCAACGACGAGTACAACACCACCTTGTACGTCGCGACCGACGACATGCCGCACATCGTCAGCTCCCTGACCGCATGCCTTGCCACGCACTTTGGTGGTTTCGTCACAATTCTTCACCCCACCTTCCTCGCCGAACGCGGCCCGGACGGTACCCTCCTGAGCCTGCGCGGCACCGGCATGCGCGGCAACCTTGCCAGCGGTGATACCGCCACTCTTGGCGTGCCCTCCCTCAAGCTCAGCGAGAACGCCCCGGCGGGTACCACTGTCGCTATTGAATCCTGGATTGCGGTTCGCCTGACCCGCTACCTCACTGAGGAAGAGCAGCGCCGCTGCGAGAAGGAAGTTGAGCGCGTCCTCGCTGACGTTCGCGCCTGCCACACCGACCTGGATGCCATGGTCGCCCGCGTTTTCGACCTGGCGCAGTCCATGTACGACCTGCGCGGCGCAACCCTGGGTCATGGTGAGGAATCCTATGCCGCCAACCCGCGCGGTGTGGAGCCTGCATCCCGTGTGGAGGTGGCACAGGACTTCCTGCGCTGGCTGGCCCGCGGCAACTTCGTGTTCATGGGTGTTAAGGAGCGTGTGCTGGACGGCACCTCCGGCGCTATTTCTCTGGTGGACCGCCCCGGTTCGGCGCTCGGTATTCTGCGCACCACGGAGGGTAAGAGCCGCATCCCCCTTTCGGGTGAGACCCTGGAGCGTGCCCTGTTCCCGCGCCCCCTGTACATCACGAAGGCGAATTCCCGCTCCACTGTCGCACGGAACGACTACCTGGACTACATTGGTGTGCGCCGCTTCGACCTGAACGGCCGCGTGATTGGTGAGTACGTCATTCTGGGTCTGTTCACCCGCCAGGCGTACGCACTGCCCGCTATTGAGACTCCGCTGGTGCGTGAGCGTATCGCGATGGTGCGCCGCCGCCTCGGCTACCACCCCGGTTCTTACTCTGACAAGGCGCTTCTGGGTGCCTTGGAGGATTACCCGCGCCTGGAGCTGCTGCACGCTTCCGCTAATGATCTGACCGATACGTTCGGCGGCATCATGGGCCTGGAGGAGCGCCGCAAGACCCGCCTGTTCCTGCGCGCTGACCGGTTCAACCGGTTTATTTCCGCCGTGGTGTACCTGCCTCGGGATCGCTACAACACGAACGTGTGTTCCCGTATCCAGCGGGTGTTCCAACAGGAATTTGATCTTAGTGCCATCGACCATGAGGTGTACCTGTCCTCCTCATCGTTGGCGCGTCTATTTTTCCGCATTCGGCTCACCAACCCCAACGATGTGCCGAAGACGGATCATCAAGCTCTCGAAAAGCAACTGCAAGAAGCCGCCCGCTCCTGGGTGGAAGCAACCGCAGCTGCTATTGAGGCATGGAAACCCGGAGCGGCAGGCCGCCGACTCGCATCAGCCTGGGCAGATGCGACTAGCGCAGCCTACCGAGCCGATTACACAGTAGAACAAGCAATCGAGGATATCGTGATTCTTGAATCTCTCTCGGGCCAGAAGCCCGCCGCAATCAAGGTTGAAGCCGGCGAAGCCAACACCACCCGACTGAAGACCTACCTGTCCGCACCTCACACCCTCACCGAGCTTCTGCCGGTTATGCAGAATATGGGCCTGGTCGTTGTTGATCAGAAGCCCTACGAGTTCAAGCCTGAGGATGGCGAAGACTACGGTTACCTCTACGACTTCGGAGTTGAATTCCCCGAGGGCGTGGACGCAAACGCTGTGGCTTCCCTGTACGAGGATGCCCTGAACGCCTACCTGCTCGGTGAGCGCGAGTCCGATACCCTGGACCGCCTGATCCTGGCTGAGGGCCTGACCTGGCAGGAAGTACGTCTGTTCCGTGCCCTGAACCACTACCTGATTCAGCTGGGCCTGGGCTACACCCCGTCCTTCATGTCGAACACCCTGCTCGCTAACCCGGCCATCACCAAGCACTTGGTCGAGTTCTTCGAGGTCAGCTTCGACCCGAACAACGGTCTCAACGATGAGCAGCGCAATGCACGCCGTGACGAAATCGAAGCAGCCCTGGTTGAGGAACTGAACCAGATCCCCACCCTGGACGCTGACCGCTACCTGCGCTCCCTCGGCAAGGTTATCCGCGCTATCCTGCGCACCAACGCATACCTTGCTGACCGCCCCGCACTCGCGTTCAAGGTGGCACCGCAGGAGATTGACTTCGCACCCCTGCCCCGCCCCAAGTTCGAGATCTTCGTCTACTCCCCGCGCGTTGAGGGTGTTCACCTGCGCTTCGGTAGTGTCGCACGTGGTGGCCTGCGCTGGTCGGATCGTCGTGACGACTTCCGCACCGAGGTGCTCGGCCTGGTCAAGGCCCAGATGGTGAAGAACGCCGTCATTATCCCCACCGGCGCGAAGGGTGGCTTCTACCCCAAGCAGCTGCCCGACCCCGCAGTGGATCGTGACGCATGGATCACCGAGGGCCGCGAGTCCTACAAGGTCTTCATCGGCTCTCTGCTGGACGTCACCGACAACCTCGCAGTGGGCACCGACGGCTCCGAGACCGTTGTCCGCCCCGAAGGTGTTGTAGCACGCGACGCTGACGACTACTACCTGGTGGTTGCAGCGGATAAGGGCACCGCAGCATTCTCCGACACCGCAAACGCAATCAGCCTGGAGCGCGGCTTCTGGCTGGGCGACGCCTTCGCATCCGGCGGCTCCGTCGGCTACGACCACAAGGCAATGGGCATCACCGCACGCGGTGCATGGGAGTCCGTCAAGCGTCACTTCGCTGAGCTGGGCCACGACGCTCAGACCGAAGAGTTCACCGCAGTCGGCATCGGCGACATGTCCGGTGACGTGTTCGGTAACGGTCTGCTCCGCTCCAAGGCAACCCGCCTGGTCGCAGCATTCGACCACCGCGACATCTTCCTGGACCCGAACCCCAACGCGGCAGAGTCCTTCGATGAGCGTCAGCGCCTGTACAACCTGCCCCGTTCCTCCTGGCAGGACTACAACCGCGACCTGATTTCCGCCGGTGGTGGCGTGTACTCTCGCGGCCTGAAGTCCATTGAGATCACCCCCGAGGTGCGCGAGGTTCTGGGCCTGGACGAGTCCGTCACCGAGCTGGCACCGACCGAGCTGATTTCTGCCATCCTCAAGGCACCGGTCGACCTGATTTACAACGGCGGTATCGGTACCTACGTGAAGGCTTCCACCGAGACCAACGCACAGGTTGGCGACAAGGCTAACGACGCACTGCGCGTCAACGGCAAGGACCTGCGCGCCAAGATTGTTGGCGAGGGCGGTAACCTCGGCTTCACCCAGCTGGGTCGTATTGAGGCTGCACTCAACGGTGTTATCCTCAACACCGACGCAATCGACAACTCCGCAGGTGTGGAAACCAGTGACCGTGAGGTCAACATCAAGATTCTGGTGGACCGCCTCGTGGCACGCGGCGAACTGCCCGTTGAAGAGCGTGCTTCCTTCATCGAGTCCCTGCAGGACGAGGTCGGCGGCAAGGTCCTCGAGACCAACGTTGAGCAGAACGTTCTGCTGCAGGGTGAGTTCCACGGTTCCTTCCTGGGCACCAACCTGTACAAGCGCCTCATGCACGACCTGGAAGAGCACGCCGGCCTGAACCGCGCCGTCGAGTTCCTGCCCACCGACGAGGAGCTGGACGAGCGTCTGGAGACCACCGGCGACCGCCTGACCCGCCCCGAGCTGTCCGTCCTGGCTGCGTACGTGAAGATTTACCTCACCCACGCACTGGAGCAGACCGACTTCGCGGACGACCCCTACCTGGAAGGCGTTCTGCGTAGCTACTTCCCGGCAGCACTGGTTGAGCGCTTCGGTCAGCACCTGGACTCGCACCCGCTGCGCAAGGAAATCATCTGCACCCGCGTCGCTAACGAGCTGGTCAACATCGGCGGTATCACCTTCGCATACCGCGTGATGGAGGAGTTCAACGTCGGTATCGATTCCGTCGCACGTGCCTTCATCGTCGCTCGTGAGCTCTTCGAGCTGGGCACTGCAGCTAAGCTGCACCGCGAACTGCCCCCGAAGACCCCGCTGGATGCATGGTTCACCGTTCTGCGCGACAACCAGCGCGTTCTGGATCGTGCTGTCCGCTGGTTCATCACCGAGCGTGGCGTGGTTGCTGGCACCAGCATCTCTGAGCTGCTGGAGATCTTCGGCTCCGTCGTCGAGATGCGCCACAACCTGCCCGAGTACCTCTCCGGCACCTCCCGCGAGCGTGTTCGTGCAAAGCGCGACGCAGGCGAGGCATGGGGTCTGCCCGAGGAACTCATCGTCATCTGGATTCGCGGTTTCGAGGGCTACGCCCTGCTGGACGTCATCCGTTCGGCACGCGACCACGACTTCGAGGCAACCTCGCTGGCACCGGTCTACTTCGCAACCTACGACCGCTTCAAGGTGGACGAGCTGCTCGGCCTCATCTCCGACCTGCCCCGCAGCGACCGCTGGGAGATCCTGGCACGTCAGGCACTGCGCGGCAGCCTCTACGAGACCGCTGCAGGTCTGGCACTGTCTGTGGCAGAGGGTGCGAAGGGTGACTTCTCCACCGTGGACGGTGCGCAGAAGGCACTGGCTACCTGGATTGAAGAGCACCCGACCCGCGTGGGTAACATCGACCGCATCCTGAAGGAGATTGGCGAGGCCGCTCTGGACGTCACGGGTCACCCGCGCCTGGCTGTAGTGTCCGTGGCACTGCGTACTCTCTCGAGTGCATCCTAAATAGCTAAGGCCCGTTAGGGTCGCTTAGAGCATCCCGGTTCCCTCCCGGTGGGAGGGGCCGGGATGCTTTTGCGCAGGGACACATGGTGCATGCACAGGTAGTGCGGGGGATCCTTGGTTGGGTGAACCTTGTGCCGGTGTGCCAGCGCGTCAGCACCTCGCGTGGAGCACCCAAATCAAGGTTGTTGCACCCCGCGTATATTGCATAGAATATTGCTCTCACTAGATGTTTTGCATTCTTGTGTGACGCGCATTATGTGGGTGTGTCCTAAATCCCTCCAAATATCAAGTAGAGGGTTAAGGAAACCAAAGGTTTTAGTTGATATATGCCGTATATTGATTCACGGCGGCATCAGCGCAAGCCATGGGGACCCGGCACTTCTCGGTACGACGACTCTTTCCCCTGGCGCGTCACATGGTGCTGTTCAAACACACTGCCCCTAATCTTTACGATTATCGACTGAAAGTCTGCAAGATTGTCTACCAACCACGGTACTGAGGAAAAAAGCAACAGCGCATGGCGCCTCCTCATTAACTTTCTGCTTTACGTCTCTCCGGTCGCCCTGCTGACCACCGTCTTCCCCATGGTCACCCCGACCATTAACCGGTACAACCTTGATGGTGTACCCCTGATTCAGGTGATTCTGGCGGCGTCCATTACCGTTCCTTGGCTCAGCCAGGCAGCCTGCCTGCCCCTTTACCGTGCTATCCAGATGGAGCACAAGAAGATTGCGGACGCCCGCGAAGGCCTGCGTATTCACGCTGAAACCCTTGAGCACCAGCTCAAGCGTGCCGAAGCACGAGCCGTACGCGCACGCATGTCCGAGCCGCAGTTCCAGGACATTACCGACCTGACCGCGTTCACCCGCAACTGGCTCTATCTCTTCTTCATGACCATGCCGCTGGTGCTGCTCTTCGCAATTCCGGTCGCCCTCGTTCTTCACTGGAGCCCGACTGCATTCGGTGCGTTCTTCGTCCTGGGCGTTCTCAACATTGCGTTCGCGCAGCTGCTGGTCATCCCGAACCTCGCGAAGAACCGCATCATCTGGTTCATCGCGTGGCTTGGCTACACTCTTGCCTTGTACTGCTACCCCGTCATCTGGTTCCTGCCGCCGCTGGTTGGTTCGCTCATCCTGCTTGTGAGCCTCGGTAAGGACCTGGTGCACCTGCTGCACTTCGCGCGCATCCCGCTCAAGGACATTGCGCTCGACGCCCTGCGCGGCTTCTTCACCGGCTCCATCATCTGGGCTGATAAGTACATGCTCTTCCTGGTCACCGGCGGTGAAATCAACGTCGTGGCAATCTACCTGAGCCTGATCCCCTGCGTTATCGCCTACAACTACTTCTTCGTGGTGGAGGCAGACCGCGTCAACGCAAGCATCCAGCACCTGTGGACCATCTTCGACCGCCTGCCCTACAAGGGTGTTCAGGAGGAGTCCTCGAAGGCTCTGCGCACCTCCAACCACGCTATCCGTAACTCCCTGCTGATTTACATCGCCAGCGCTATTGTCACCGGCATCCTGATGTTCATCTTCCTGCCGCAGTCCTACCCGCTGGCGCTCTCCGGCCTGGTCGTGGCGTTCCTCTTCGTTGCAGTGGCACTGCTGATTTACCAGATCGAGTACATGACCATGTACGTCACCGTGCAGCTGCTCTCCGCAGCGCACCTGGTGCTGCTCTTCATCTCCTTCATGATCCTGCCCAACGAGACCGGCTACCTGCCCATCATCGTGGGCGAGACAGTGCTCGCCTTCGCATGCTACCGCGTCTACCGTCAGGCGTGGGCTGCACCCGAGTACTCCCTCTTCTGGCGTCGAGCCCTCGCCTGGTAAGAACCGCACGGTCCGCGAAAGATACACACGACAATGACTGAACAGATGTACCGAAACCACTACGCGCCGCTGCAGCTTCCGGCTCCCGGCCCCCACTACAGCGACCCCGAATACCCGGACGTTGACGTCGCCATCATCATGGAATCCACCTACCCCTACCTCAAGGGTGGGGTGTCCGCGGTGGTGCACGATATCGTCTGCGAAAACCCGGATCTGACCTACGGCATTATTCACATCGCCTGGGATAAGAACTCCCCCCACGAAGACCTCTACGGCATGCCCGAGAACGTCAAGTGGGTCAAGGTGCTGTACCTGAGCTTGGAAGTCAACCGCGACGCCTTCGCGGAAGCCTGCGACCCCTCCGCACTGCGCATGAACTTTGCGGAGCGTCAGGCGCTCACCCAGCGCCTCATGGACGGATTCAGCGCCCTCATTGCAGGCGACGTGAACCCCCTCTGGAAGCTCTACGACGAGGGCATCAACCCCGCAACCCGCAGCTACAACCTCTTCGGCCTCTTCGGAACCCGCGAGTTCATGCAGGCGATTGCGGGCCTGGGCTTCCTCTCCGAGGTGCCTTTCGGTGAGCTCTTCTGGAAGGTGCGCGACTTCGTCTCCATCCTCTTTGCGCTCCTGCACGAGCGGATGCCGCACGCCCGCGTCTACCACGCCCACACCACCGGCTACGCGTCACTCATCGCCGCCGCCGCCGCACGTGACCACGGCACCAGCTTCCTGCTGACCGAGCACAACCTCTACATTCGCGACACCGTGAACACCAAGCTCGAACGCAACATGGCGAAGCCCGTCACCACCGACTACGCCTTCCTCAACGAAGAGCGTGAGCACCCCGGCCTGGGCCCGGTCACCCTCGACGAGCGTGCCTGGTCCGTCTGGTTCGTCGAAATGGGCCGCTTCTGCTACCCCAGCGCCGACATGGCAACCTACCTGTACCCCAAGGCTCTGGAAGAGGCACGCGGTATTGGCGCGCCCATCGACCAGATGAACGAGGGCGAGAAGGACCGCGCAATCATTCTGCCTAACGGTATGCTCATCGAGTCCGTGGCGGAAGCCTACTACGCCCGCCAGGCGGCGCGTGCCCGCATCCTCGCTGAGGGTCGGGGCCACGTGTGGCGCTTCGTGTTCATTGCCCGCGTGGTGCCCATTAAGGGCCTGACCGACCTGATTCGCTCCCTCGCGGTGCTGCGCGATCAGGGTCTGGTGAACTTCCACCTGGACGTGCTCGGCCCCAAGGACCACCTGCCCGAGTACTACGAGCTGTGCCTGCGCACCATCGAAGAGCTCAACATGGGCGAGTACATCACCTTCCACGGCACCGTGAACGTGCGTGCGATGCTCGACCGCTTCGACCTGCTGCTCATGCCCAGCTACAATGAGGGCCAGCCGATTGTGGCGCTCGAGGCGATGGCAGCGTCCATCCCGCTGGTCAGCACCGACGTGGGCGGTATGTCCCAGCTCATCGATGATGTGCTGGTCGCCCCCGACGGCCACGAAATCGGTAACTGCGGTATCTTGACCATCCCCGGCGATATTCACGGCTTCGCGGCGGCGCTGCGCACCCTCATGGAGGAGCCCAGCATCTACGAACGCTACTGTGTGAACGCCTACGACCGTATCATCAGCTTCTTCCAGCTGCGACTGGTCATGGACCGTTACAACACGATCTACCGCGAGCTGGGCAAGCTGCCTCCTCGCGCCCCCGAATTCGACCCGGAGTACGATGGCGAATAAACTCAACCGCTTGGGCGGACCCGGCAAGTTTGGTGCCTGGGTCCGCTACGGCGGCAAGCCCATTACCCAGCAGCAGCTCGATTTTGCGGTCAAGAACTACTCTGTCGCAATCCTGCAGCCCTGGGAACTGGACGCGGCACGCTACCTGAAGAAGCGTGCACCTCAAATGGTGGTACTGGCGTACAAGTGCCTGTCCTCCACCCGCTCTTATGAGCCCGGCCCGATCTATTCTTCGGGTGTGTCTTACCCGCTGGCGCAGTCGATGGCGAACTCCGGTAAGGATTTCTTCGCCCACCGCCTCAACGGTGACCGTATCGAGTGGAAGGGCTACCCCAAGCACTTCCAGATGCAGGTGTGGAACGCCGACTACCGTTGGCAGTGGGTGGACGCTGTGGTGCGCGAAATGCGCAACTCACCCTTCGACGGGGTCATGGCGGATAACGACATCGAGAACGACTACTACGACCTGAACCTGCCCATCCAGGGTGTGGAGTCTATGACGAAGATTCGTGAGCACCTGGATTTTCTGGTCGCGTACGCCGGTATTGAGCTGAATAAAATCGGCAAGATTCTGGTGCCCAATATTGCTGAGTCTCGTCTGCGTTACGGCAAGTGGGAGCGTCACAGCGCCTACGGTGGCGGCTTTGAGGAGGTGTGGCTCGGCTGGGGTCCGAACGACTACCTGTCTTCGCCGTATGCCGTGATGCAGGGTCGTGAGATTGCGAACGGCTCGGCGGGCGACGTGAACCTGGGTGCTACTTTTGCGGGTCTGGGTGGCCGTAGCGCCGCCTCGCAGAAGAAGGTGACGATTCTGCGTACCCCGCTCAGCGACCGCAAGGCTCCGATTACCGGCACGGATGAGAATTTCCTCTACGGTTTGGCGGGCTTCTGGGTGTTTGGTGGAGGCACCTTCACCGGCATCAGCGCAACCCACCACGACGCCTACGACGAGATCCCGCACGCCCCGGAGCTTTCCTATGACCTGGGGGATCCGGTCGGCGGCATTATTGCTCAGAAGACCGCTCAGACTCGTGCCTTTACGCGCGGCTGGGCTGCCCTGAACACCGGCTCGAAGGATGTGATCGTGAAGGTCCCGTCCGGCTTGGTGGATGCGGCAAACCGCCCGGTGCCCTCGAGCTTCACGCTGCGGGCGCATCAGGGTGTGGTGTACCGCCGTAAGGCGTAATTTACCGCTTATTTGCGTATATAACCTCATAAACAAACCCACCGGCAATATAGCCAAATGGCTATATGTACCGGTGGGTTTGTTATATGTGTGCTAGATGAGCTGGGGTAGCTTACTTAGCGGGGTAGGAGGGCACGTCGTAGCCGCCCATGCGCTCCAGAACGCGAATCACCTGGCAGGAGTAACCGAACTCGTTGTCGTACCAGACGTAGACAATTGCGGAGTCATCGGTCACCACGGTAGCCAGCGAGTCCACAACACCTGCGGTGCGGGAACCCACGAAGTCGGTGGAAACAGCCTCGGGGGAATCTGAGTAGCCCACCTGGCGGCGCAGCTCGCCGTCGATGGACTCGCGGCGGAACAGCTCGTTCAGTTCCTCAGCGGAACCTGCGGGCTTGGTCAGCTTCACGTTCAGGATCGCCATGGAGACGTCCGGGGTGGGAACGCGAATCGCGTTACCGGTCAGCTTGCCTTCCAGCTGCGGCAGAGCCTTCGAAACAGCCTTTGCAGCACCGGTCTCGGTGATGACCATGTTCAGCACAGCGGAGCGACCGCGGCGGTCACCCTTGTGGAAGTTGTCGATCAGGTTCTGATCGTTGGTGAATGCGTGAACGGTCTCAACGTGGCCGCGCTCAACACCGTATGCGTCATCCAGAACCTTCAGTGCCGGGGTAATCGCGTTGGTGGTGCAGGATGCTGCGGAGAGGATCTTGTCCTCATCGGTGATGACGTTGTCGTTCACGCCGAACACGATGTTCTTCATGTCGCCCTTACCGGGAGCGGTCAGCAGAACACGAGAAATGCCGGGGCGGTTCAGGTGCTGCTCAAGGCCCGGAACGTCGCGCCAGCGGCCGGTGTTGTCCACCAGCAGAGCGTCCTTGATGCCGTACTCGGTGTAGTCGACAGTGGTCGGGTCAGAGGAGTAAATGAAGCGAACCGGAACACCGTTAGCGATGATGGTGCTGTTCTCCTCGTCCACCTCAATAACGCCCTTGAAGGGGCCGTGAACAGAGTCGCGCTCCAGCAGGGATGCACGCTTGACCAGGTCCTTATCGCCGTTCTTACGCACCACAACAGCGCGCAGGTTCAGGCCAGAACCCAGCGGCGAGGAGGAACGCTCCAGCAGAATACGAGCCAGCAGGCGACCAATACGACCAAAGCCGTACAGCACAACGTCCTGCTCCTTCGGCTGGTCACCCTGGTGGTTCACGGAGGAACCCAGCTGCTCGGGCAGCCACATGGACAGCTCGGGGGAGCCCGCCTCGTGGTGTGCCTTGTGCAGAGCAGCAATGTTAATCGAGCACGCGCCCAGGTTCAGCTCAACCAGGGCGCGAACCAGCTCGAGGGAGTGCGCGGGGTTCAGGGGCGCACCGTCGATGTGGGATACGAAATCGTGCAGCTTCAGCAGCTCAATGACAGACTTGTTGACCAGGCTGCGGCCGTGAATGCTCAGCACCACGCCGTTCTCGCGGTGCAGCTTACCGATGAGGGGGATCAGCTCCTCTGCGGTAGCCTCACGGTTAACCCAGGTAGCGGTTGCAGTCGTCACGTATGACCTTCTTCCTAACTTCGTCGTTGGAGGGTAGGCGCGACGATGCTGTCGCGTCAATACCGTGCCGGGCGTTAAGACCCGGCGTCGGTTTAAGTCTAACCCGTGCGAACCCCTCCGGAGCCTCAAAATTAGTGATATTGGGGCTAAAAGTCAGAAGAGACAGAAGGCAGTTTGTGAACCCACACGACAAGCCAACATAAGCCCTCAAAAGGAAAAGTAAAACCACTTTAAATACCCACAAAAACACACTCCACGGCCCGGAAAACATGAGTAGAATTGAAACCATGTTGACTGTAATCGGTGAAGCACTCGTAGACGTCGTCCACCAGCACGACGGAGAAACCCGCGCCTACCCCGGCGGATCGCCCATGAACGTAGCCGTCGGCGCACGCCGCCTCGGCCACCCCACCAACTTCGTCGGCCACTACGGCCCCGACGCCTACGGCAAGAGCATTGACGCACACCTGGAAGCATCCCAGGTAACTCTGCCCTTCGAGCACAGTGCTGAACGCACCTCCGTCGCCCAGGCAACCATCGGTGCCGACGGCGCGGCAGAGTACGAATTCGACATCACCTGGTCCCTCGACTCCATCGCTGAGAAGCTCACCGAACTGGCACGCACCTCCGATGCAGTGCACACCGGCTCCATTGCCGCCATGCTCGAACCCGGCGCGCACGTGGTCGCAGCAGCCTTCGAAGCCGCTCGCGACAGCGCCCTGCTCAGCTACGACCCGAACTGCCGCCCCACCCTCATCCACAACGTCGACGAGGGCCGCGCCTGGGCTGAAAAGTTCGTGTCCCTCTCCACCGTCGTGAAGGCATCCGACGAGGACCTGCAGTGGCTCTACCCCGACCGCTCCCTCGACGACACCGCACGCGCATGGCTTGACCTCGGCGCTGAGCTGATGGTCATCACCCGCGGCGAGGACGGCCCCATCGCCTTCACCAAGAAGTACCCCGAGGGTGTCAGCCAGCCCGCACACCGCGTTGAGGTTGCGGACACCGTCGGTGCCGGCGACTCCCTCATGGCGGCGCTCATCGCGGGCCTGCTCGACCGCGGTATCGCCGGTGCTGAGGCGCGCGCCAAGGTCGCCGCACTGACCGCCGAAGACATCGCCGACCTGCTGCGTTTCTCCGCAACCGCAGCCGGCATCACCGTCTCCCGCGCGGGCGCTAACCCGCCCACCCGCGAAGAACTGACTGCCGTACTCAACGGCTAAATAATCTACGCCTCGCCGGCGGATAGCTCACTCTGTCCGCCGGCGTCGCCATATCCACCCGCACCCCAACGCTGAGGAGCACCATGACCAACATCGGCACCGCACCCCTGCCCCGCGAACCCTACGCGGGCCTGCCCGAACTGCCCGAATTTACCCTGACCTCCACCGACGTTCAGGACGGCGGTACCGCCCCCGAATGGATGCGCTCCGCCCTCTTCGGCGTGGCGGGCGGTCAGGACCGCTCCCCGCAGCTGTCCTGGAGCGGATTCCCCGAGGGTACCAAGTCCTTCGTGCTGACCTGCTTCGACCCGGATGCGCCGGTCCCCAGCGGTTTCTGGCACTGGACTGTCTCCAATATTCCCGCCAACGTGACCAGCATTGACACTGGCGCGGATGCACCCGCCGGCGCCCTGACGCACCGCAACGACGCCGGTGTGGCGGGCTTCCTGGGTGCTGCCCCTCCGGCTGGTCACGGCCCGCACCGCTACATCTTCTGCGTCACCGCCGTGGATGTGGAGAAGCTCGACATTGACGAGAACGCCAGCCCCGCCGTCGTGAACTTTAACCTGCTCGGCCACGGTCTGGGTCGTGCGTTCCTGACCGTCACCTACGCGGAACCGGCGGCATAGCGGCACGCCGGCGCAGTCTCACCAGACCCGCGCCCTAACCAGCCCTACACCCTGACCAGCACCGATACACCCCATCACTAAAGGCATATCTGCATGATTAAACTCATCGCCAGCGACCTGGACGGCACCCTCATCGGGCACGATTTCCGATTCCGTCCGCGTACCTTGCGCGCCCTTGAGGCCGCCCGCGCCGCCGGGATCGATATTGTCTTTGTCACCGGCCGCCCGAGCCGCTGGCTTACGCCCCTGCGCGAGCAGACCGATTTCGACTCCTACGCCATCTGCTCCAACGGTGCCGTGGTGTACCACCTGGGCGCGAACGAGGTTGAAGAAGTCAACGGCGCTGATCCTGCGGTGATTGCCCGTACTCACGAGCTACTGGAGCCCATGTTCCCCGACGCCACCTACACCCTCGAAACCGTGGACACTGTCTACATTCAGGGCCCGCACGAGGGCGGTGAGGTGCTTGAGGGCGCCCGCGTGGTGGAGGCGAAAATCGCCGAGGCGCTCGAACGTATTGGTTCAACCCCGGTCATTAAGTACCTGATTCGTGTGCCCGGCATGGACCCGGATATTCTGCAGGCACGCGTGCATCAGGCGGTGGGTTCGTTGGTGTCGGTGACCCGCGGCGTGGTTGGTGAGCCGCTCGTGGAGATGGGCTCGAAGACCGTGAATAAGGGGCGGATTTTGGAGAAGTTCGCGGCGCGCCACGGCATTGAGGCGCACGAGGTGATGGCATTTGGTGACATGCCGAACGATGCTGAGATGCTCTGCTGGGCGGGGGAGGGCTTCGCCATGGCCTCGGGCCAGCCGGCGCTCATTGCGAAGGTGGGGCGTACCTGCCCGTCCTTCCATGAGGACGGTGTGGCGCAGACGATTGAGGCGATGCTCGCCGAACGGTCCTAGCCGCTAGCTATCCAGCACCAGCCATCCAGCGCTAGCCATCTAGCACTTGCGGCTGGGTGAGCCTCCACAGACATAACAGACATAACTCAGACATAAACTTTTATGTCTACACATAAAAAAAATTTGAGTCTAGACATAAAAATTTATGTCTAGACTCAAATTTTTGTGTCTGATTTACATCTGATTTGTGTCTAGACTAAAATTTTTTGTATGAACAACGTGGAATGGACCCCCGAATGGCTTGCTGAAACCATCAAACTACTGCGTACTCACGGCAGCGATACGCAGTTCATTGAGGTCAAAAAAGCCCACGGAGGCTACCCCGGAAGCCTAGATGCAACCCTGAGTAGCTTCTCCAATAGTTCCACGGGCGGAATCATTATCTGCGGCCTCGACGAGAATAATGACTTTGCACCTGTAGGCGTATACGACCCTGCAGACCTAGAAAAAACCCTCGGCAACAAGCTCCGCAGGGGCCTTAAACCGCCGAACACCATGGAATCCGGCACCATCCTCTACGAAGACGCCAAAATCTTTGTTGCCGCAATTCCTCCGCTGCCTCCCTACGAACGCCCCGCCTACATTGGCGGTAAAGCGTACGTGCGTTCCGGCGATGGCGACCACGAAATGAGCCGCCACGAAACCGACCTGATGGTGGCTCAGCGGACACGCACCGGATTCGATGAGGAGCCGGTGGAATACACCTCCCTGGCTGACCTAGATGAAGGCCTCAAAACTGCCTATCTGCGAGACGTACGCGCTAAATCACGCCGCCTTGCTACAAGCTCCGATAAAGAGGTGCTCCGCCGCAAGGGAATTATTGCCCTCGGAACCGACAACCTTTCCCTTGCGGGCTTGTACGCCTTGGGTTCTTACCCCCAAGAGTTTAGGCCCTCGCTCAAAGTCACCGGAGTCGTCATCGACCCAAGCGGTAAAGCCCGTAACCTCGACAAATTCGAAGCGGACGGCCCCATCCCCGCCATGCTTGAAGAGACCCTGGCATGGGTCAAGCGGAACCTGGCGCATCCGGTTGTCGAGCTGCCCAATGGGCACCTCGTCAACGGGCAGGAAGTGCCCGATATTGCCCTTCGCGAGATCCTGTCGAATGCGCTCGTGCACCGCAGCCTCAACCCCAAAGCAGATACCAAAGAGGTGCGCGTCAGGATTTTCCCCGACCGAATCTCTGTAGAAAACCCCGGTGGTCTATACGGAATCACTCTCCAGCGCCTGCAAGAGTACGGGGAACGTTCCCGCGTGAACGACCGCCTGTATGACGTGTGCACGCACGTAACAACCCCCGACGACGGATACCGAGTCATCGAGGGTGAGGGTAGCGGCATCTACACGGCACAGGAGGCGGTGCGTCAGGCAGGGCTGAAACCCATCCAGTTCATTGACGGGGTCATTCGTTTTACCGCGATTATCAGCAGGGAGCCTTTGGACGGTGCTCATACCGCCGACCTCGGTTTACCGCAGCAGAAGTCGGACGTAGACCCGCGCCAATCGTCACCTACGGTTCCCAGTAGCCGTCAGGAGGCGGTGCTCCTCGCTCTGCGCTCGCTACGCCACCCCGCCGGTATCGACGACATCATGGGTGCTCTTCCAGAGCCTTTTGCTGAGCTACAGAAACCGCAGGTCCGGTACGTCCTCACGAAGCTCCTTCAAGAAGGAGTTATTACCCGTGAAGGCGGTCGAGGCAACCGCAACACCGTGTACCGCCTGGCCTAATCGAACATCGGGCTAACGTGCAAAAGCGGCCCGGATGGAAACCAATCCATCCGGGCCGCTTTTCTTACAGCCTACGCCTCAGGAGAATCACTCCAGCGGGCGGTCGGGCGCCTAGTGCACCTCAGTGCTCTTCTCAGGGTCGAAGGGCTCCAGCGGGTCGCCAGCAGCCTTCGTGTACTTCGCGATGAAGGTCATCAGGTGGAAGATAATCAGGGTCGCAGCGGTACCCAGAGCAATACCGGCGAAGGACAGCTCACCGAAGGTCCAGGTGTAGTCCGCAATACCCACAATCAGCGCCACAGCTGCGGTGGTCAGGTTAATCTGGTTCGAGAAGTTCACACGGTTCTCGCTCCAAATACGGGCACCGAGCATACCGATCATGCCGTACAGCACGGTTGCGGCACCGCCCAGAACACCCGCGGGAACGGTCGCAATTGCCGCACCGAATGCGGGGAACATGGACAGCGCAATCGCGAAGATAGCAGCCACCCAGTACGCCGCGGTGGAGTACACCTTGGTCGCAGCCATCACGCCGATGTTCTCAGCGTAGGTGGTGGTACCGGAACCGCCACCCATACCGGCGATGGTGGTTGCCAGGCCGTCCGCCATGAGGGCGCGGCCGGAGTAGTCGTCCAGGTTCTTGCCGCTCATCAGAGCAACAGACTTCACGTGGCCGATGTTCTCAGCGACGAGCACTAGAATCACGGGGATGAACAGGCCTGCAAGCTCCCAGTGGAACTCGGGGGTCTGGAAGTGCGGCAGGCCAATAATGCCCTGAGTCTGCACAGCCGTATCAATCTTAGAGAAGTCGACCTCGCCGCGAATGACAGCGGTAATGTAGCCGATACCCACACCCAGCAGGATGGACAGACGACCAATAATGCCCTTGAAGAGCACCGAAATCAGGATGATGGAGCACAGGGTCACCAGTGCGGTCACCGGTGCCACCATGAAGTTGTCCTTAGCGCTCTTTGCCAGGTTGAAACCAATCAGCGCCACGATCGAACCGGTGACGACCGGGGGCATGAGCTTGGTGAGCCAGCCGGTGCCAGCGAACTGGACAATCAGACCGACCAGGAACAGCGCGATACCCGCCATGACGATACCGCCGAGGGCGCCAGCGGGGCCGTGCGAGTTCATGGCAGCCGCCAGGGGCGCAATGAACGCAAACGAAGAACCCAGGTAGGAGGGGACGCGGCCGCGGGTAATCAGCAGGAACAGGACCGTGCCGATACCCGAGAAGAACAGGGTGGTTGCCGGAGGGAAGCCGGTAATGATCGGCACGAGGAAGGTTGCGCCGAACATTGCGACCACGTGCTGCGCGCCGATGCCGATGGTAATTGGCCAGGCGAGGCGCTCGTTCGGGGCGACGAAGGAACCGGGCTTAATGCTTCGGCCATCGCCGTGAACCGACCAGTCAAAGCCGAGAAGTTTAGAGATGCTCAAAGGGGAGCTCCTGAGGTGAATGTGGTGGTGTATAAAATTCCACATAATTCTACGCGTATACAGGCGTAGGCCACAGCTAAACGGCTGTAAATATGAGCAGGGATACGTTAATTGGGGTGTATATTCCTTTATTGTGGGCGCGGTATCCCGTATATAGCCCAGAAAGCATCAATACCCCGTATATGTGGTTTAAGGCATATACGGGGTATTGATGCAAAGAGCGAATAAAAACACTCGCTACACACAGCTCATGAGCTTAGAGTGCATCACGCAGGTTATCCAGGTGATCGTAACGTGCCAGCTCGTAACGCAGGTGACTCTCGGTCGGCGACTGAACCGGCAGGAACGACGCCTCACGCAGACGACGAGCAGTCGGGGACTCAGCTACGTAACCGGCACCTCCAACAACCTGCAGCTCAAAGTGAGTAGCAGGAGTGCTAGGAGGGTCGTGAATTGTGCTGGGGTCAGGCCGGTGGTACGGTGAGAAGGCAACGGTTCCTACCTGTGCGTGTATGGTTGGTGGTTGGTTTTTGTATTTCACCATCATACGTGGACAAGAGGTGAGGGGTCGTTGTTTTTCTGTGTGGTGAAGAGTGGTTAGGCGGTTGGGGTGTTACACCCCTAATGAATAACCCTCCTTAATCCTCCTTTGACCTATTGGCGTTACGTATAGTCTCGTGCGCTCGTGAGCTATCTGAGTTTTTATTGAAGAGAGCCCAGATAAGGGAAATGAGGCCGATTACTGCGAATACGAAACCGACTTTCGCGGGGTCTACTACACCCCATGAAATATTCTGCATGGTTAGCCAGGCTACTCCGCCTACGAGAATTGAGATGATGCTCCAGAAAATTTCTTTCGATTTTTCGGTTTTCATGATGCCTACCTTCCTTATGAAAAAGCTTTCATTCTTAAATATATATAGGGGTAAAAGTATGCGAGTTTCAAATTAAATAGGCGGGGAGAATCAGCTAGAAGAATTTACTGCCTTCGGCACTGGCATAGCAGGCGGGAGGCAAGCGCATCCAGAATAATGTCGAGCAGTCCGATCACCAGGGTCGCTGTGAGCATTTCAGCGGGCGTTGAGAATCTCGTAGCCCAGGCCGGAGGAAATACCGAGCATTTCCACCCGGACAATAATAACCCAGCTGATACCCAACGCTAGACTCGCCGGGTTCAAGGGTCAGGTTTACCCCGTGCCGAACCCGGGATGCTCCTACTGGATATGTCTTCACAGCATTGCGAATAGGTAAAGCAAAGAATTCATGATGTATACACGTGTGTAAAAAATGGATAAATAGGCTCTTGGTGTGAATAAACGGATTTTCACCGCTTTATTCACACCAAGAGCCTATTTAGCAAAGGGGAGCCGCTACAGCGCTGCCTGCAAATCCTCTAAGTGGTCGTACTTTGAGAGCTCGTAACGCAGGTGGCCCTCGGTCGGCGACTGAACCGGCAGGAACGACGCCTCACGCAGACGACGAGCAGTCGGGGACTCAGCTACGTAACCGGCGCCTCCAACAACCTGCAGCTCAAAGTGAGTAGCAATGGTCGCAAAGTGCGAGACACCCAGACGCAGGCTCAGCAGGTCACGACGCTCAGCACGCTCCGGCTCAGACGCCAGGCGAACCAGTTCCTCACGCAAGCTCTGGTACTCCTCCAGAATCAGCGGGAACTCCGGACGGAACACACCCTGGGAGACGTCCAGGTGCTTAGCAGCTTCCTGCAGGGCGCCAGCGGCAAGACCCAGGCAGAACGAGGACTGAACCAGCAGGAACGGCGCGGTCACATCGTGCAAGAACGCCTCAATGTTATCGCTCAGAATGTCCTCGCTCGGAACGAAAACGTCCTCGAACTTCAGAGTGCCAGACTCGGTGCCGTTCAGTGCCAGCAGGTTGCGGTGGTAGTCAACGCTCAGACCCTCAACGTTCTGGCGAACCGTCACAATGTAGCGGTTCGGGTGGCTTTCCGGGGCGTTCTGCACAGCCACCGGAAGAACAATCACGCCGCCCGGGTACAGGTTCGACGCCCACGACACGGAACCGTTCAGCTTCAGACCGCCCTCAACGAGGGTACCTTCCACCTTGATCGGTGCCAGACCCGAAGCCTCCTTGTACGCCGCCGCCATGGCGGTGGTGCCGCTGACGGTCGCGTCCGCCAGGCCGGCGGGCAGTTCGCGACCCGTCGCGTCAAAGAACGCGATGGTGGAGCGGTGAGCCCACAGGGAGAATGCCGTGGAGGCGTCCTCGGTAGCGAGATCGAAAGCCACCGAAACCTGAGGGACCAGGGAACCGCCGTCGCGACCCAGAGTGATCAGGCCGTCCTTAGCGATTTCGCGCAGGTTTTCGAAGGGGGAACGCTCGCCGCGGTCAACAGCATCTGCGTGGGTTCGGGCGAGGGCGAGCACCTGCTCGCGCTGGGGGTAGTCGTAGAGGGGTTCGAGAGTGAACTCGGACATGGGGTTTCTCCTAAGCGGGGAGCATCGCGTCTATGCGTGCAGCTTGAACAGTCGGTCGATGGGGGTGCTGACGGCCTTACGGGCGCGAACAACAGCTTCTTCGTCGGGTGCGTCGTAGAAGCAGAGGCACTTTGCGGTGTCTTCGCGAACGTAGGTGCGCAGGAAGGAAACCTCGGGTACTTCAGCGTACTTGGGGGCGTTTGCCTTCTTGCGGGTCAGGTACTGTTCCATGGTGATTTCTGCGGGGATGTCCCACTCAACCAGGTAGTCTGCGTCCTTCTTGAGTTTCTTGATGTCTTCGAGCTCTGCGCCGACCAGGCGGACTGCGTCGGGGCCTGCGACGGCTGCGCGCTCACCGATTGCTGCGGCGAGGTCGGGGCCGAATGCGGTGTTCTCGGATTCGACGATGACGAAGACGATCTTGTGGTCTGCGGAGACCTGGGTTTCGATGAGCTCGGCGCCGTTGGTCAGGGACGAGTTGACGGTCTCGATGAGTGCGGTTGCTTCGTCCTTGGACGGCTGTGCGGGGGTCAGTTCTACCAGATAAAGTGCCATGATTTTCTCCTCGGCTAAGGGTTGGTGGGTCGTGTCGGAAGGGGTTTTCCGGCTCGTTCTGAATTCACCTTAGACCTGTGGTTGAAGACTGTCTAATAGATTTCTGTTCGTGGCTTAATGCGTCCTTTTTGACCCTGTATTTCGTCATGCGCGTTCACGCGGAGACATAAATCGTCACAGTTCCGTGCATTGGAACCCGCCCGTCACAGAGGCGGCTTAGAGGCGGCTTATTGAGACAATTGCCCTCGATTTTCTTATTAAGGCGCTTAATAAGAAAATCCGCGCGGATTGTCTTATTAAGGAACATGCCCCGAACGCCCCTCCTGAACCGCCTCTCAGCATTCCGGGGCTCCGGGGCTCCAGCCGCCGGGGCGTACACCGGAGCATGCACCGGGAACTTGCACCAGGGCATACAGCAAGGGCCCCGAACCCTTGGTAATTCAAGGATTCAGGGCCCTCACATTTACACGCTCACGGTGCCCGAAGCAGCGAGTTGGCAGTGCAGGCAATACTTTTGTGGCTACTTCACGCCGCGCATCATCTTCTGAACCGGCTTGTGTACCAGGAACAGCAGCACACCGGTCGCGATGGTGATAATACCCATCCAGGTGAAGTAGGGAACCTCAGTCTCCATGCTGTAGAACGGAGCCAGCCAACCGGAAAGCACGGTACCCATTGCCACGGAGGTGAAGTACAGCGCCATCATGTTCACTCGGTGCGCCTTCGGGGCGAGTTTGGTCGCCAGCGAAATACCCACCGGTGAAATAATCAGCTCGGCGATGGTGCAGACGAACAGGATCAGCACGATCCAGCCGACGTTCACGCTCTGAACGCCCGCCTGAGCGAGGAAGATCCAGAACGCCAGGCCGATGATAATCAGCGCTGCGGAGAACTTCAGGGTGGTGACCGGCTGGCGGTCGCCCCACTTGGTCCACAGGGCGGAGAACATCATGCCGAAGATGATGATGAAGACGGGGTTGATGGAGTTGACCAGGTTCGGGGTCAGCTCCATGCCCAGGATGTTCCAGTTGAGGCGCTCGTCCGAGTACACCGCCATGACGGTGAACTGCTGCTGGTACAGTGCCCAGAATACGGAGTTTGCAATCCACAGGGGGATGAATGCGGTGACGCGGGAACGCTCATCAGCGGTGACATCCTTAGCGGTCAGCATCTGTGCGAACAGGGCGATAGCGCCGATGAAGATGAAGCCCATGACCCAGTTCTTGAGGTTGTCTGCGGTCATCAGGCCGGTTGCCAGCAGGATGCCGAGAACGACCACGATGCCGACCAGCGCCAGGGCGAAGTTGCGCTTCTGGGCACCGGTGAAGGGGGTGTCCACGTGGTGTACGGAGGCGGGCAGGTTCTTGCGGGTCAGCGAGTACTGAATCAGGCCGGCAGCCATGCCGATTGCGGCAAGACCGAAGCCCATGTGGAAGCCCCAGGTGCTCCAACCCCAACCGGTCAGGAGCGGGCCAAGCAGCGCACCGGTGTTCACGCCGATGTAGAAGATGGTGAAGCCTGCGTCGCGGCGGTGGTCGTTGTCCGAGTAAAGGGAGCCGACGAGCACGGAGGCGTTACTCTTCAGGCCACCGGAGCCGATAGCGACGAGCAGCAGACCAATCACCACACCCGGAATGCCGGGGATGAGGGAGAGGGAGATGTGACCCGCCATAATGCCGATAGCGGAGTAGAAGAGGGTGCGCTCGGGGCCGAGGAGGCGGTCACCGAGGATACCGCCGAGGATTGCCATGAGGTACACGACTGCACCGTACGCGCCGATAACGCCGGTGGCGAGGTCCTTGTCGAGGCCCAGGCCGCCCTTGTCGGCGGTGTAGTACAGGTAGTAGATCATGATGCCCTGCATGCCGTAGAAGGAGAAGCGCTCCCACATTTCTACGGTGAACAGGTTCGCGAGCATGCGCGGGTGGCCGAAGAAGGTCTTGGTGTCCTTGGGTTCGGCACCTGTGATGGTGTGAGACATGGTGGTAATTCTTTTCTGTGCAAGCCCGGGGTTCTGTGTGACCCGGGCAATATGTGTATAAGTGTATACCCTGAAAGGTGCATATGTATACATGTGGTGTTCCTGTATTTCAAAGATTTAACTATCAGTCAGTGCATGAAAAACCATTTCGATTTTTTCGTATGCATCATTTCCGAATCTCACAAACCCCCAAATACCGGGCTAGATGCGCCACGCACCCCCAAAGCGCTAGAGTGGAACCATAACTATGCCCACCCGGCACCCCACCGTGCCGACCGGCCCGTCCTCATTCAATTCAAAGGAGAACCCCATGACTGCTGTACCCCAGGTTGACCCCCGCGACGTTCCTGCCGGCGCAACCATCATCGACGTGCGTGAAGACTACGAGTGGGAGGGCGGCCACGCCACCGGCGCCAAGCACATCACCCTCGGCACCATCGCTGAGCGTCTGGAAGAACTGCCCGCACCCGGCGAGGACTTCTACGTCATCTGTCACGGTGGCGGCCGTTCGAACCGCGCGGCAACCTTCCTGCGCGAACACGGCTACGCCGCACACAACATTGCGGGCGGCACCAGCGCATGGTTCGCTGCCGGTCTGCCGATGACCAGCGAAAACGGCGAAGCACCCGCAGTCGTTCACTAAACCGCCAGTTCGCCTGTACGCCATACAATGGAGTCCGTGACTGAAACTTCCGCGGACCGTATTTTTTCTACCCCGAACGCTCCCGCTTCTGCGTCCCCTCATGCCCTGCCGAGTATTCTGCAGAGCATCCCGTGGGATGCGCAGACGCGGGAGCTTGTCGTGCGCCCGCTTCCTTTCGCGGTGAACTGCGAGGAGGCGTACCCGCTGCTGAGCGGTGGCGCTGAGTATTCCTTCTGGCTGGATTCGGCGCGTGAGGAGTCGCCTATGTCGGTTGCCTCGTATGTGGGTGTGGTTCCGGCGCAGCTGTCGCCCTTGCGCGTGGATTCGGCGCGTGCGGCGGCTGAGTCTGGCGGGGAAGACCCCTTCGCCCAGCTGGAGGCGGCGCTCGCCTGCGCACCGCGCGTGCACCCGGATGCCGCGGTGGCAACCGGCCTGCCCGCGGGTTTGTGTGGCGGTTACGTGGGCTATTTCGGCTATGAGGCGCGTGCCGCCATGGGCATGGAGCACGGCCACCCGGTGCCCGGCTACCTGCCGGCGCATGAGGCGCCGACCCCGGATTCTCTGTGGTTGCCGGCGGTCCGCTACCTGGTGCATGAGCATGCCCGCCCGGGGGCTGCGGCGCGTAGCTGGCTGGTGGGCGATGAGTCGTGGTGTGAGGCGGCGGAGCGGCTGCTGAGCACGGTGCTGGCTCCGGCGCTGAGCGCGGTGGGGGAGAGTGCCTCAGATAATGCCCCCGTAAATACCCCCGAGCTCACCGAGCCCCTGCTCTTCCCGGCACCTGCCGCGGAAGCCTACATGGATGCCGTTCGCACTAGTCAGCGCGAAATTTACGAGGGTAACAGCTACGAGGTGTGCCTTACCGCGCAGACGGTCGCGCGCATCCCCAATCCGAGCCCGGAGCTTTTCTTTGAGCTGTACCGCCGCCAGCGCGCCCACAACTCGGCACCGTATGCGGCGTATCTGCGGTGCGGTGATTTTTCGGTGCTTTCTTCTTCGCCGGAGCGTTTTTTGAGCGTGGATACGCACCGCAATGCGCAGACCAAGCCGATTAAGGGCACGATTGCTCGCGGCGCCACCCCGGAAGAAGATGCCGCGGCGGCGGCATGGTTGCGTACCGATGAGAAGACCCGCGCCGAGAACCTCATGATCGTGGATTTGCTGCGTAATGACCTGTCTACGGTGTCTGACCCGGCGTCTGTGCGCGTGCCCGTGCTTATGGGCGTGGAGAGCTATTCGACGGTGCATCAGCTGGTGTCTACGGTCAGTTCGCGTCTGCGCGAGGGAATTTCCGCGGTGGCTGCCGCGCGGGCGTGCTTCCCGGGCGGCTCAATGACGGGTGCCCCGAAGCCTTCGACCATGCAGATTATTGAGGGCCTGGAGGGTCGCGCTCGCGGCGTGTATTCGGGTGCTCTGGGTTTTGTGTCGGCGGATGGTTCGGCGAACCTGTCGATTGTGATTCGCACGCTTGTGGCGCACGATGAGGGCACGGTGACTCTCGCCGCGGGTGGCGCTATCGTGGCTGATTCTGACCCGACCGCCGAGTATGAGGAGATGCTGACGAAGTTGCGTGCCGCGTTGCCGCCGTCGGTGGGTCGCGTGGTGGAATAGCCTAGCGCTGGAATAGCACAGGGAATAGCCTGCGCCGCCTGCACGTGAGCCGCTACACTTGAACTATGACTAAGCTTTCTGAAAACCTCCCCATTGAAGAAGCCCGTGAACGCCTGCGCCAGCTGATTATGGAGCTGGCTGTGGTGCGCGGGCACGTGGTCCTCGCCTCCGGCAAGGAAGCCGACTACTACGTTGACCTGCGCCGCATCACCCTGCACCATGAGGCTTCTCGCCTGGTTGGTCAGGTCATGCTGGACCTGCTGGATAAGAACGGCATCGAGTTTGAGGCTGCTGGCGGCCTGACCATGGGTGCTGACCCGGTGGGTACCGCGATTATGCGTGCCGCTGGCGATCAGGACCGTGCGATCGACGCGTTTGTGGTGCGTAAGGCTCAGAAGTCTTACGGCATGGGTCGTCAGGTGGAGGGCCCGAGCGTTGAGGGTCGCCGCGTGGTTGCTGTTGAGGACACCTCCACGACCGGTGGTTCTGCGCTGACCGCTGTTGAGGCGCTGCGTAAGGCTGGCGCTGAGGTTGTGGCGGTTGCTGTGATTGTGGACCGTGCGACCGGCGCTAAGGAGCATGTGGAAGAGGTTGCGGGCGTTCCGTGCCTGTACGCGTACTCGAAGGATGAGCTGGGCCTGGATTAGTCTCTACTGGTTTGGACTAGGACCTCGTGAATTTTTAAGACGTTCCCGTTGCGGCGGGTGAACCCGTGCCGCTGGCTGCTGTGTGTGGCTGGTGGCGCGGGTTTTTGTCTGTAAGATGGCTCTGTGGGCGCCGGAGTGGTGCTGGTTGTTGGCGTGAAGGTGGTTGTGATGGTTGAGAATCGTGAGGCGGCTGAGGCTGTACCTGCGGAGGCTGTGCCTGCGGAGGCGGCTGTAGCTGAGGCTGTTGAGGGTACTGAGCAGGGTACTGCCCGTTTTGAGGTGGGTGTGGGCCCGTGGGAGGGCCCGTGGCCTGATGGTGACCACTGGGATGAGGAGCTGCTGCGTGAGGGCGACCGCCGTAACGTGGTGGATAAGTACCGTTACTGGTCGATGGACGCGATTATTGCTGACCTGGATACGCGCCGCCATGATTTTCATGTGGCGATTGAGAATTGGCAGCATGATTTGAATATTGGCACGGTGGTGCGTACTGCGAATGCGATGTTGGCGAAGGAGGTCCATATTATTGGGCGTCGCCGGTGGAATCGTCGTGGTGCGATGGTGACGGATCGTTATCAGCATGTGCGTCATCATCCGACGATTGAGGATTTTGTGGCGTGGGCGCAGGGTGAGGGTCTGGAAATTATTGGTATTGATATTTTTCCGGATTCGGTGCCCCTGGAGACGTATGATCTGCCGAAGAAGTGTGTGCTGGTTTTTGGCCAGGAGGGCCCGGGTTTGTCGGAGGAGCTGCATGCGGCGGCTAGGGATACTCTGTCGATTGAGCAGTTTGGGTCGACGCGTTCGATGAATGCGGCGACGGCTGCGGGTATTGCGATGCATGCGTGGGTTCGCCGCCATGTGTTTGGTCAGATTCCGTCGTAGTTTGGCGGCTGTTTGTTAGGTGTTTAGAGGTTCCGATGCGTTGTGTGCGCGTCGGAACCTTTTTGTTGGGGATTGGGTGATTTTTTGTTTGGGTGGGGTGTTGAGTTTTTCACATGAATGTGGGTACCTATGGGGTTTGGTTCGTTGTTTGTGGTGGGGTTGTGTGATGTTATCTGGATTTTTTGTCTTGTAAATGTAGTAAATAATATTTGAATATATCTAAAGTGGGTAAATCACGTATTATCATATAAGTGATTTAGGTCACTAAATAAATAGTCTAGGTGTGCTAGTGTTAATTCAAGTCACAGGGAATATGAGAATCGCACTCTCAATTTCAGTTTGGGGCATGCGATGGATTTCCTGACTTCGCTCGCTAATGATTGCGGGTTGTGGATATGAATGACCGCGACGTCATTCTTTTGAAAGGAGATTCTGATGAGGATCTTTAATAAGTCTCTTGCTGTTGCGGCCTGTGTGGCTACGGTGACTTTCGGTGCGGTAGCACCTCCGGCATATGCTGGGGTGACTCTCTATGAGAATGCCAACTATGACTGGGGTCCTACGATGCCCACTGGGGAGACGCGCGATTTGGGTTGGATGAGTGATCGTGCTTCATCCATTAAGAACCATAACCATAACTGTTCATGGCGCTACTTCGAAGACATTGGTCACACGGGTCGAAATTTTGCATCTTCTTCCGACTTCAACTATCTTCGCGGTCTAAGCCATGCGGGTCTCCATTGGGGCGAGACTTGGGATGATCGTATTAGTTCTATTAAAAAGGAATGGTGCTACAACTAGAGGTGATGGAGGAGCCCAATGTTTGTGGGCTCCTCCTGACTTTCCCGATTGAAAGGAGTCGGTAACAATGAAGAAATCTTCTGCCCTACTCGCCTGCTTTGCTTTAGCTTTAAGTTCCTGTGCCGCTGCGCCTAAAGATACTAGCCTCAAAGCCCAGCTGGATTTTGAAAATAACTATATTACTCTTCCGCTCGATGAATATGACAGGAGTGACCAGGCCGAAGATATAACGGTTAGGGCGTCATTGTTGATTCTTAAAGAGTGCTATGCGAAAAAAGGATACGATTTTGAAATTCTAGAAAACGGCTGGTTTTCTGGCGACGCCTCCCAGTACGGCCTCTGGAACGTGAAGCATGCGGCGAATCATTTTACGTCCAGCAAAGTCAGAGAAGAGCAGTCTAGGATTTATGAGAGCATCCCTGAAGATGTCAAGGCCAGCTGCCGCGAAGAGCATCGGGAAGAACTGGATGCGCTCAAGTTTGATGAGGAAAAGTACCGCCCCGTTGGTCGTATCAGTGGCGAAGCGTACCAACGCGCGCAGGGTGACCCTGAATGGAAGAAAGCCCGCTCAGATTGGTGGGACTGCCAGCGTGAGAAAGGGTTGACGCCTCGCACCGGGGATGGCGAATGGACGAGTAAAGAATTGGCCAGTCTGAATTCTGATGATCCCAAAGTGTTGGAGGAGGTTATCCGCCTGGCAACCATTGAAGCTCAATGTAGTGAGAAGGTGAGGTTGGCTCAGCGTTTAGGTGATGTTGAGGCGTCCTATCAGGGGCCTTTGATTGAGAAGAATCAGGCGTTGCTGAATGATTTGAAGGCCGATCGTGATGCGAAGATAGCGAAGGCGCGCGAAATTATTGCCACCCACCAGTAGCCACACCCACTGAAGGGTAGAACGGGTGAACCAGGCGCAGAATGCTCACAAGTTGCCCATAAGAAAATCCGCGCACAAGAATCCGTGCATACGAAAATTTCACAAGAAGGAGCCGGGGAGTGTCACCACTCCCCGGCCCTCACTTTATTCACTCTCAACCTCGCAGCCCATGCCAGCGCACCTACAGGCCCGCCAGCTCAAGGCCACTCAGCGTCAGGCTGCTTAGCTCTTTAGCCCACCGGAACGTTAACGTTCACCAGCGAGTACAGATCCTTCGGATCATCCGGGCTAGCAACCAGGTCAATGAACTGCTGCAGGTCGGTGTCCTGCGTAGCCGCACGGGCATAACGCAGACCCGAGAAGTCAGCAATCGCGAAGCCCACCGAATCAAACAGGGTAATCTGCTCATCCGACACGCGGCCCGGCTCCTCACCGGTCAGAACCTTCCAGAACTCCACCACCGGGAAGTCCGGGTCCTTCTGCTGAATCTCGCCCTCAATGCGGGTCTGCGGCGGGAACTCAACAAACACGGTGGAACGGTCCAGAATTTCGCTCTCCAGCTCAGTCTTGCCGGGGCAGTCGCCACCAATAGCGTTCAGGTGCACGCCGGGCTTCACCTGGCGGTCCAGCAGAACCTTCGCCTGCTGCTTATCTGCGGTGCAGGTGGTAATAATGTCTGCACCCTCAACAGCCTCGTCCACGTCCTTAGCCAGGTGGATGCGGAAGCCCAGCGGCTCCAGGTTACGGCGGAACTTCTCCATCGCGTGCGGATCAACGTCATAGACGGACAGGTCCTCAATGCCGAGCACAGCGCGCATACCCAGCGCCTGGAACTCAGACTGCGAGCCGGTACCAATCATCGCCATCTTCTTCGAATCCTTGCGTGCCAGGTGCTTAGCAACCATGGCGGACACGCCGGCGGTACGCAGCGCGGTCAGCAGAGTCATCTCAGCCAGGAACACGGGGTAGCCGTTGTCTACGTCAGCGAGCAGACCGAACGCGGTCACAGTCTGGAAGCCGCGTGCCGGGTTCGACGGGTGGCCGTTCACGTACTTGAAGGAGTAGGTGATGTTGTCGGAGGTGGGCATCAGCTCAATCACACCGAAGGGGGTGTGGGAGGCGACGCGCGGGATCTTGTCGAAGCTCTGCCACTTCTTGAAGTCCTCTTCGAGGAAGTCGACCATGCCGGCAATGATGTTGCCTACGCCGTCCTTCTGAATCCACTTCGCCATCGAGGCGACGTCAACAAATTCCACCGCGTGTGCGCTAGGACGTTCAGTCATGATTTTCTCCTTTGAATATCTGCACAAAACTTCTTTGTGCATCTGGTGGTCACTGCGGATATCTATTATCTCAAAATATATTGCAGGACACACCGTATTAGAAATGCTGTAAATATGTACTTTGCTTTATGTATTACACGGATGTAATACGGAGCGAACACGGAAGACGTGCAGGGAGGGGGCCCCAGAGCTCCTGGAACCTACAGGCTTGGGTTTAGGACTAGGGTCTAGAACCCCCTCATCGCCTTCACCGGGATTCCGCCGGGGTATCACCGGGATCGGAAGCTGCCGGTCGGGTTAGTGTCCCTTCGGCTTGTCCTCGTCCTCAGGGTCCAGTTCACCCAGGTCAATGTGGGTACGAGGCTCCGGAACGAGCTTCTTCACCACGGGGCGGGCAGCAATCACAGGCACGGAACCGGTGTAGCCTTCACGGACGCGAGCAATCTCGTTGACGCGGTCACGAACCGTGTACCAGCCGATAATCAGCAGCGGAATAACCACCAGCAGCGATGCCAGGGTGTAGGTACCCACCGGGTAATCCAAAGCCATCAGCACCAGCACAACAGCCAGGAACACCATCACAGCCCAGTCGCTGAAGCGACCGCCGGGTGCGCGGTAGTTGGGGCGCTTGTACTTGCCCTCACCGACCAGCTTCAGGTACTTCTGGTGCGACATTGCGATAGCCGCCCAGCTAGCCATGGTGCCCACGGATGCGATGTTCAGCACGACCTCGAACGCCTGCTCGGGAACGAAGAAGTTCAGCACAACGCCGAAGAGGCCGATCACACCGGTAAGCAGAATACCTGCCACCGGAACGCCGGAGCGGGACACCTTAGTGGTGAACTTCGGTGCCGAACCTGCAACACCCATCGAGTGGAGGATACGGCCGGTGGAGTACAGGCCAGCGTTCAGCGAGGAAGCAGCCGCGGTAATAACGACCAGCTGCATAATCGGTGCGGTACCGTCAATGCCGATCGAGTCGAAGAAGGTCACGAACGGCGACTCTGCATCCTTGTACGCGGTGTAGGGCATGAGCAGGCAGAGCAGAACCACGGAACCAACGTAGAAGATCGCGATACGCCAGATCACGGTGTTGATAGCGCGGGGGATAACCTTCTCAACGTTCTTGGTTTCACCACTGGTGGTACCGACCAGCTCAATACCGGCGTAGGCGAACACAACGCCCTGAACCACGATCAGAGCGGGAAGAATACCGTTGGGGAAGAAGCCGTCATTGGCTGCAATGAGTTCAAGGCCGGGGCGGACGCCGTTGATGGGTTCACCAAAGACCAGGTACCAGATACCTACCGCCATGAAGGACAGCAGGGCAAGAATCTTAATGAGTGCGAACCAGAATTCCAGCTCACCGAAGAGCTTCACGGAGATGAGGTTCAGGGCCACAGTGATGACAACGACGATGAATGCGCTGAGCCACTGGGGAATATCTGCGAAGAACTGGTTGTATCGACCGAACCAGCTGATGTAGATAGCGATAGCGGTGGCGTCTGCAACGGCGGTCATTGCCCAGTTCAGCCAGTACAGCCATCCGGATACGAATGCGGCCTTTTCGCCGTAGAATTCGCGGGTGTAGGAGACGAAGGAGCCCGAGGAGGGGCGGTGAAGGATCAGCTCGCCGAGGGCTCGAAGGATCAGGTAGCCGAAGAAGCCGATGACGGCGTAGATGACGGCGAGCATGGGGCCTGCGTCCTGCAGGCGGCTACCGGTGCCCAGGAACAGGCCGGTACCAATAGCGGAACCGATGGCGATCATCTGGAGCTGACGTGCGCCAAGCCCCTTGTGGAAGCCTTCCTGCTCGTGTGCGAACGGGTCGTCTGTGGGGGGCTTGGTATACTGATCCGCTGCAGAAGTCTGCGGGTTCTTGTTCGGTGAGGTGCTCATGCTATACCTCCTTGGATAGTTACGTCTGAAGCACGTGTTACATGAAATGTGGTTGGGAACACGTCTGTGGGTTGTAACGACTATAGCACGGCAGTTTGGTTAAATATAACCCGCATCACGTAACAATTTATATACATATAATGCATATCTTATGAATATATTTGGTTCATGTTGTATTGTGTGGTTTTCATTGTTTTGTGAAATAGATTAATTGAACCCTGAGTTCAAAAAATCAATTTCCCCCTCACCGCACCGCACAAGAGCACCCACAACGGGGTGCTCTCACAACCTATTCACAACGGGGACTTAGTCCTCCATCAGCCGGTCAATCTTCGCCCGCAACGCGCGCTCACGACGATTCAACCACCACCAGCTCGGCCAACGCATCAACGACTTACGACCAACCTGCACGACCGAGGGGAGCTTCGCCTCCGCAAGCGCCACATCAATCTCGTGGTCACTCGCGCCCTCATCACGCATTTTCTCCATCAACTCAAGGGATTTCGCCATATCGCCATGCCCCAAAACATGCCGACTCTTACGATCCAGAACCTCATCCAACTGCGCGCGCACCGGGGCAATAGCCGCCGCATTCGGATGCTCACGCTCAGCACGACGCTGCGCCTGGCGGGCACGCTTCTCACGCTTCGCGTCGAGCTGTTTCGGATTATTTTTAGCGCTCGCCTTGCTCATGGGAGGTTCCTTTCGCCGGGTCCGGGGTATGTGTACGCTGACCTGCACGCACAGAAGACATCAAGTCATTAACACCTCTACTTTACCGCGGTAATTCGCGGAAATTTCGCTGTAGTAAACCCAAAAAAACCCACAAAAAATTAACGATAAATAAGTCGTATCTTGGTAAAATAGTGCGAGTAGGAGGCGTCTCGCGCGCCAACAAAAAATGGTGAACCGGCCCAACATCGGTAACCGGTCGCATCTATCCAAGGAGTCAGCATATGGCTATTGCAACCCCCGAAGTTTACGCAGAAATGCTGCAGACCGCGAAGGAAAAGGGCTTCGCGTACCCCGCAGTGAACGTGACCTCCTCCCAGACCCTGAACGCTGCTATCCGCGGCTTCGCAGAGGCTGGCTCGGACGGCATCATCCAGGCATCCACCGGTGGTGCAGCATACTGGTCCGGCGCTTCCAAGAAGGACATGGTCGTTGGCTCCCTGGCCTTCGCAGCATACGCACGCGAGGTTGCTAAGCAGTACGACGTGAACATTGCACTGCACACCGACCACTGCCCCAAGGACAAGCTGGAAGGCTTCGTTCTGCCCCTGCTGGCAGAGTCCGAGAAGGCTGTTGCTCGCGGTGAAGACCCCATCTTCAACTCCCACATGTGGGACGGCTCCGCAATCGACCTGGACGAGAACCTGAAGATTGCTGCTGAGCTGATCGAGCGTACCTCCAAGGCAAAGCTCGTTCTCGAGGTTGAGATTGGTGCCGTTGGTGGCGAGGAAGACGGCGTTGAAGGCGCTATCGACGACTCCCTGTACACCACCGTTGCAGACGCAATCAAGACCGTTGAGGCAATCGGCCTGGGCGAGAAGGGCACCTACATGGCTGCTCTGACCTTCGGTAACGTTCACGGCGTGTACAAGCCCGGTAACGTTCACCTGCGCCCCGAGCTGCTCAAGGAAATCCAGACCGAGGTCGGCGCTAAGTACGGCAAGGGCGACAAGCCCTTCTACCTGGTCTTCCACGGTGGCTCCGGCTCCACCGAGCAGGAGATTGCAGACGCAGTGTCCTACGGTGTTATCAAGATGAACATCGACACCGACACCCAGTACGCATTCACCCGCCCCGTTGCTGGCCACATGTTCAGCAACTACGACGGTGTGCTGAAGGTTGACGGCGAGGTCGGCAACAAGAAGACCTACGACCCCCGCGTTTGGGGTGCAGCTGCAGAGGCAGGCATGGCCGCACGCGTGGTCGAGGCTTGCCAGCAGCTCGGTTCCGTCGGTACCTCCATCAAGTAAGGTGCTGTTCGCCCGCCGCAGCTCCCGTAGGTGCTGCCGGGTGTGAACCTAAGCTTCGTTAAGCGAAAGCGGTGCCCGCTTCCTCATCACGAGGAGGCGGGCACCGCTCTTTGCTATGTAGTTTAGAACCGGGCGAGCCAGGCGCTCATTGCCGGCAGGGGCGGGTTTACTTGCCGCCGCAGCCGCAACCACCGCATCCGCAGCCGCCGGACTTCACAGCTACCGAACCGGAGGTGGGGATACCGTCGCCGGTGTCGCCACCCATGAGGTTCACGCGGTTACCGATCTCGGGGCCGCCAACCGGCTGGGGTGCCTTACCCGCCAGGGTTGCCGCGAAACCGGCGGGTTCGCCGCTCAGGTTCGGAATCATCGACGCCGCCGGGGAACCGGACGGGCCGCACGCAGCCGCTGCCGCGTTCGCCTTCGGCTGGGCGACCAGGTGGGCGCGGGAGAAACGCTTAATCTGCTCGGCGGTCGGGTACGCGAAGGACACCTTCACCTCGCCGTTGACCAGCATGAGCGGCAGAACCTCGATGCCGTTCATCTCAATCTGCTCCGCCACCGGTGCGCACTCTTCAAATGCGGACGGGTAGGAGTCGGTGGAGTACACCTCAATGTCCACGCCCGAATCCAGAGCCTCCTGCGCGGCGCCCAGAAACTCGGAGCGCTCCATATCTTGCGGATCCTCCGGGTTCTCACCGGGGCCCGGAATAAATACTTCAAGAACGGTCTCAGCCGCTTCAGTCATCAGTTTCAGCCTTTTCTCTTCTTATAGGCACCGGCTCGGGGGAGGGGTGCCAGTCCTTCACTAAGTGTACTCGCGACCTCAAGAGTGCAGAAGTGTGAGTTGAAGTTCCAGATTTGCGGAATATTTGCAGAATTCGAGTCGAATGACCCTTAGCTCGTGAGCTACGGGTTTAGGTGTTGTATTCTGAGTGCATATGCACCGGAGTGTGCGAACCCTGCAAATCAGGCAGGCGTCGCCCGGTGTGAAACCAAGAAGGCAACGACGCCCGCATCCGACGCGGACGCATCAGCGCTACAAATACACGCTATTCATAGCGCCACACGACCAAAAGGAGCATATATGTTCGGTTTCGGCAAGAAGAAGAAGGAAGCTGCCGCACAGGAAGCATCGTCCGCAGACGTCTACGTCGCACCTGCTACCGGCGAGTACCTGCCGCTGAGCGAAGTCTCCGACCCCGTTTTCTCTCAGGGCGTTATGGGCGACGGCTACGCAGTGAACCCCACCGCAGGCACCATCGTCGCACCCGTTGCAGGCACCATCGCACTGATTCAGGACACCCTGCACGCATTCATGCTCCGCACCGAAAACGGCGGCGAAGTACTGGTCCACATCGGTATCGACACCGTTGAGCTCGGTGGCGACGGCTTCACCAAGATTGCTAACGTAGGTGACAAGGTTGAGGCAGGCGCACCCATCATCGAGGTCGACTGGGCAGCTATCGAGGGCCGCATCCCCTCCAAGGAAACCATGGTGATGATCACCAACACCGCAAAGTTCAACATCTCCAAGGACTCTGAGGCACGCCGCCCCGTCGCAGCCGGTGACCGCGTCGCTCAGGCATCCAAGAAGTAAGCTGAACCAGCGAAAATAGCTCAGCTTCAACAGCGGTGAAAAACCTGCGAAAAATGTTTTAACGCAAAAGGTCGCGTCCTGTAGGCTCAATCGGGCTGTAGGCGCGGCCTTTTTCGTTACACGAGAAATTTTTTAACGCCGCATGAAATGCCGCTATTAAAAGCGGCGGAAAAGGAGGAACACATTCACCCGCATTACACCGCGGGTAAGAATGAGGCGCACATAATACCCTATTTTCCTGTAAACGCAGTGAATCACCGATAAAAAATCGTTATCCTACTTAGAGTTGTAGTTTGAGTTGAGAGAATCCGGACCCTCAGCTATAAACCAAAACTTCAATGAACAACCACACACATTACGCTCAACTCATAAAAGAAAAAGGACTACTACGGTGACTGCATTCCCGAAGACCTCTAAGAATCTGAGCCGCCGCGGCTTCATCGGTGCCTCCGCACTGGCACCCGCCGCCCTCATGCTCCAGGCAGGCGAAGCCCACGCCGCAGCCAACACCCGCGCACAGCTCGCGGCAGTACACAGCGGCTCCCCCGCACATCAGCTGCTCTACAAGACCGATGAATTTTTCATCGCCCACCGCGGTGCCGGCAACATCAGCCCCGAGCACACCGCCTACGCCTACGCAGAGTCCGTACGCCGCGGCGCCCTCGCCGTCGAAATTTCCGTACGCACCACCAGCGACGGCCAGTTCGTCTGCATGCACGACACCAACATCAAGCGCACCACCGGTGCGTCCATGGACGTGCGCGGCCACACCCTCGCCGAACTGCGCCAGCACAAGGTCGACATGCGCCAAAACTTGGGCGAGAAGACCGGCCTGTACGACATCCCCACCCTCGAAGAGGCCATCGCCGCGGTTGACGCCGTACCCGCAGGCGGCGAATACGCCTCCGTCGGCGGCAAGAAGGTCGTACTGTTCCTCGAAGCGAAGGACGGCCCCGCACAGGCAGGCCTCGTCAAGTTCATCACCGAACGCGGCCTGCAGCGCCGCACCGTCATCAAGATGTACCGCGACGGCAGCGGCGGCTTCAAACCCACCTCCCGCTACCTGAAGCTTGCCAACTCCGCAGGCTGCGCCACCTGGTGCTACTTCGACGGTGGCGACCCCATCGACAAGATTTCCGCAATGGCACGCCACGAAAACGTGGACGCCATCGGCGTACCCTACTACGAGAAGCCGACCGGCGCTTCCCAGGGCTCCATGAGCGAGGAGAACGTACGCGCCCTCACCGGCCTCGGCAAGGCAGTCATCGTCTGGGAAATCCACCGCCGCTCCGCCTACGAAAAGTACAAGGCACTGGGCGTTAAGGGCTTCATGTGCCCCGACCCCTACTGGGTAATCGGTGACCCCTTCGACGCCAGCGTGAAGATTAAGACCGGCCAGCGTCCCCACGGCATGCTGCCCGCCGACCCCTCCGTCGCAGCGGACATGCCCGACCTGACCGGCGCAGCCATCGTGCACAACCAGCGCTACGACGAATCCGTGCTGCTCGGCCCTTTGGCGAACTACACCACTCGCGACAAGTACACTCTCGACTTCTCCATGAAGTGGACCAGTGCAGTGCCGAAGCAGGATGGTCACTACGGCTACATTGCGTTCGGTCGTGAACACGACGGCGCCTTCGGCATCGGCAAGAAGTTCGCTGCAAAGCAGGAAGACGGCACCTACGTGCTCGCTATCCGCCCGAACTACCGCGGCGGCTCCGTAGCGCAGATCCTCTGCTTCGAACCGAACCAGGCAAGCCCGCGTGTGCTGCACACCATGAAGCTGCGCCAGAAGGTCACCACCGGCCAGGCACTGAACTGCAAGATCGTGCTGAACAAGAACAGCTTCTACTACACGGTCAACGGCCAGTACTCCAGCCCGATTAACCACAGCGCCTACCGCGGCCCGTACGTACACTTCGGCCGTTTCCACGGCACCAACGATGGCGGTCCTCTGGAGCTGACTCGAATCGAGGCACGCCAGTCCTGGATCTGAGAGAACCGGTGGGCCTAGTCCACCTGGGTGCCCGCCTCACCGCCCGCTAAGCGGTGAAGGTGCGGGTATCGGGCAGAGCGGATGCAACACCGAGCATCCCTTCCGGGCAACGCCTTCCATAATCCCCAGCTAGGACTCGCGCGCGCTGAGCGAGAATCTACCCGAAGGGGGTCGTATCCACAGCGGATGCGGCCCCCTTCGGCGTGCCCGCGGTCGTGTGGGGGCGGGGAGGGGAGAGAGCCGCCGGGTCGGTTCGAGGCGCGCAAGGGCGTGTAGGCGCGCGTGCAGGTTCGAGGGGTAGGGGAGCGCGCGGGACTAGAATTAAAAGCGTCAGAGTCGACCGCACCGGCCGCCCAACCCGAAAGGCACGCCATGACCACCTCACCTGAAAGCTCCGCTGCCGAGAGCGCTACTTCCGCAAAGCCCGCCGCGAAATCCGCCCAGTTGCGAGGCCGCACCGAACCGCACATGCAAAGCATCAACATGCCGCAGCGTGAACCCATCGACCCCTACGAGAGGCCCTCCTACCCCTTCTTCTACGTGCCCACCGACCTGCTCATCGGCGGCAGCTGGGTCACCGGCGACAATGGTTCCTTCCCCGTGCACAACCCCTCCTGCGGCCAAATCCTCGCGCACGTCGCCGACGCCAGCGTCGAACAGGGCATCGAAGCACTCGACGCCGCCTGCGACGCCCGCACCTCATGGGCGGCAACCAGCGTCCGCGAACGCGCCGACATCCTCAACCGCGCCTACACGCTCATGACGCAGCGCACCGAAGTCATCGCCCGGCTCATGACCCTCGAAATGGGCAAGCCCCTCGACCAGTCCCGCGGCGAAGTCGCCTATGCGGCAAACTACCTGCGCTGGTACGCCGAAGAAGCCGCCCGCAACTTCGGCCGCACCGCCGTCGCCCCCGAATCCGGGCTGCAGATCACCACCGTACGCCGCCCCGTCGGCCCCTGCCTGCTGATTACCCCCTGGAACTTCCCGCTCGCCATGGCGGCACGCAAGGTCGCCCCGGCGCTCGCGGCGGGCTGCACCGCGGTGCTCAAGCCCGCCTCCCTGACCCCGCTCAGCTCCCTGTACTTCGCCTCCCTGATGCGTGAGGCGGGCCTGCCGGACGGCGTGCTGAACGTGGTGACCACCTCCCGTACCGGTGAGGTTGTCTCCGCGCTGATGGCTGATGAGCGCCTGCGGAAGGTCTCGTTCACCGGCTCCACCGCCGTGGGCCGCACCCTGCTTGAGCAGGCCTCGCAGAACGTTCTGCGCACCTCCATGGAGTTGGGCGGCAACGCACCGTTCATCGTCTTTGAGGACGCGGACATTCCCGCCGCCGTGGAGGGCGCCTACGCGGCGAAGATGAGGAACATGGGCGAGGCGTGCACCGCCGCCAACCGATTCATCGTGCACGAGGACGTTGCCGAAGAGTTTACCCGCGCCTTCGTGGAGCGCATGGAGGCGACCGTCGTGGGTGACGGAACCGTCGACGGAACCGACTGTGGACCGCTAATTCAACCTTCAGCGGTTGAATCCATGCTTTTTATGGTGGAAGACGCCCTGGGCAAGGGCGCGCTCCTCGCCTGCGGCGGGTACATTCCCGAGCTTGAGGAGAACGTTCCGAGCGATACCGGCGGCATGCCCAAGAACCTGAACAAGGGCAACTTCGTGACCCCCACCGTGCTGACCGGCGTGACCGATTCGATGCGCGTGTGGCGTGAAGAAATCTTCGGACCCGTCGCCCCGATTGCCACGTTCGGCGGCTACGGTGAGGAGGGCGAACGCACCGCCCTGAAGCTCGCCAACGACACCGAGTACGGCCTGGCGGCGTACGTGTACACGAGCAACCACCCGCGCTTTACGCGCATGGCTGCGGGCCTGGAGTTCGGTCTGATTGGTTATAACTCCGGCGTTATCTCGAACGCGGCAGCCCCATTCGGTGGCGTGAAGCAGTCCGGTATGGGTCGCGAGGGCGGCCCCGAGGGACTGGAGGAGTACACCGAGCTGCAGTACATCGGCGCGCCGAACCCGTTCGCCGGATAAGCCTGTTCGCCGGGTACGGCGAGATACCGGTTACGGTGAACCCCGGATACGACAAACCTTAAATACAGCGAAGTCCCGGCGGGTACCCGAGAAGGTGCCCGCCGGGACTTTACGCTGTCTACATCATGCGCGGGTGTTAGAACTGGCTCTGCCTAGAGTTGGGGCAGGGGTTATAGCTGGCGCAGTGCGAGCAGTTCGCGGCTGAAAGCATCCGCGGGACCCTTGCCGCACGAGTTGGGGCGCGGCTCAAGGGCGACCCGCTCGAAGAAGATGACCCAGGTGCGTCCGTCGGTGTGGGAGGTGAGTGCCGCCTCCAGGGTGGGGTGTTCGGCGGTATCTACCGCGGGGTCGATGCCCGCCTCGAGGAGTGTACTCAGTGCCTCCGCTACCGATGTTTCACGTGAAACCAAACCTCCAGAGGTTACTTCTTCACCCTTTTTCTCCAGTTCGAGGCGTACGGCAACCTCCGCCGCCTGCTCCACCGGGGTATCCGTGCTGCGGCCACGCAGACCGTGCAGCGACGGAATATTGCGCCCCGCCAGCGACAGGTACGCCGCCAGTGCCGAAGGCTCCGAGAGGCGGCCATAGGTGTAGCCGGTGGGCAGCATAATGCCGACCGGAGCAAAGCGGTGACCGCCCGTATGCGAGCACTCCCAGACCGCATTGCCCGGCAGGATATCCGCCAGGTGTGCCGCAATGGGGCGACCGCGCAGGGCACAGCAGCGGTCACGCTTGGAGTGGGTGCACACGAGAATGGCGGGGGAATCCATGAGCTCCGCGCCGGTCGCCTGAATCAACTCCTGGGGGTTGTTCAGGGGTAGGTCGAGGAGCTGTTCGGGGGTGCTCACGCTGAACGAGTAGAGCTTCTCCTCACCCGGGGTGCAGAGCGCGTAGAGTACCCGGTGGGTCGGGTTGCCGGATGCATCCGGTGCGCCGTGTAGTACACGCCCCGCCCTGCCCGTCTGGCGGATCAGCAGGAACTTCAAACCCGCCTGCGAGACTGCCTCGCCCAACGCTTCCGAAAGCTCCTCACCGAGGGCGGAGCCATCCAGCACGTCGCGGCCCCACTGGCCCACGTGTTCGAGCGCCAGCCATGCGGTGGCGCGTCCGGCGGTGCCGCCGAGAGCCTCGTCGTCGTAGAGGGAGCAGGAGTCTGCCGGGATGCTTGTGGCGCGGGTGCGTGAGGATAGCTCATCGGCGTGTGCGGCACGCAGGTTGTTCAGCTCGGCGGGGTCGCTGGCGCACGGCTCGGGGGTTGCGGGGGTGCAGGATTCAGTCATGGTTCCTTGATTCTACGCCTGCGGGATGTGAATAACCTATGTTGCCCCTGCATGGTCTAAATGCTGAAAAACAACCGCTCAAGGGTGATTTTTGGGGACTATCGGGCGGTCAACTACTCAGGAAGAAGTGCTGAGGCGACGCGGTAGAGGCGGTCCTTCTCTTCGGTGTTACCGATGAAGGAGCGGAGCATGTACCCCTGGAAAACCATCATGAAGGCGTCCGCAGTATCGCGGGCGTAGTCGGTGATGAGCGCCTCCTGCTCGGGGGTGCGCTGCGCCGGGTCGGGGTTGACTTCGTGCAGAACGCGCAGCTGTTCGGCCGCCCAGGGGGTGAGGGCTTTTACGATGATGCCCTGCAGTAGGGGAATGATGTCTGCGGTTGCCTTAGCAATTTCGGGTGCGTGGAGCGATTCGAGGCGGATACGCAGCATGGCGGAGAAGTTCTCGTTAACCATCTGGTTGGTGTAGATGATTTCGAGAATGTCCTGGGGCCCGGCGCCTTCGGGGAGTGCGGCGTAGAGCTTTTTGACGTTTTCGAGGCGTTCGTTAATGGCGGTGGTGAGGATGTCTTCTTTGCCGGTGAAGTGCGAGTAGATGGATCCGGAGGACAGCCCGGAGGCTTTGATGATGTCGCTCATGGAGGTGTTGGTGTAGCCCTTTTCGAGGAAGCAGCTAACGGCGGCTTCGATGATTTGGGCTCGGCGTGCGGCTTTGGTGGCGTCTGTTAGTCGGGGCATGGTTCCAGTTTAGGGAGTGGGCACAAAACTTACAAACACAATGGAAGTTCTTTTTGTGACTTTATAAACAAGGAACGCCGCCCCGCAACGGTGGAGGCATAAGCTCCGCGGGTTGGGCCGCCGGTACAACGTAGCCGGTGCAGCGTAGCCGGTAAAAATATAGCCGGTGCAATGTAAGAAGGGTGTGTGCCGTGTTCACTGAACACGGCACACACCCTTTCGGCATACCGACTATTACCGGCTGTTATGCGCTGTTACTGGTTGTCGAGGACGTACTGTTTGAACTGCTCGTCCCGGCGCTTAAATTCTTTAAGCTCATTCTCCAGGGCAGCCTGGTTCTTGGCGATGAGCGGCTTCTGGTACTGCGCCTCCAAATCGTAGAGTTTCTGCGAACGGCCTACATTCTGATCGCACTGCGCTTCGATGACTGCGATTCGAATTTCTTCTTCGGAGGCGACGGTGCTCTGACGAATATTCTTTTCTTCCTTAACGGTCACCTCACTATCGGGGGTGAGGCCCTTATCCTTGACGCATCGCTTCCACTCGTCGTCGAGAGATTTTTTGAGTTGCCTATCGCCTGCGGCATTTCGGGCGTCGGTCTCCAAACGCGTAAACGTGCTGCTTCCGAAGGGTATCTCTCCAATTTGCTTCATCTCATCGACGGCGCGCTGATAGCATTCGGTGCGGACATCCTTCCCAGGGTCGGATGAGGCGGCAGGGGAGGAGAGGTCCAGCGTATTTGAGTCTTCGCGCTCGTGGAGGCCGTATTTTTGGGCGTGCTCAACGTTCCAGATCCCGTAGGTTCTGCCGAGGTTCCTGCCGGATCCTTCGGTGGGGACGAACATCTCGTAGTGTTGCCCGTGTTCGGCAAAGCACTTTTTGCGGGCGAGCTCAAGGGCTTTGGTGAAGTATTCGCCCTTGCCGGCGGTGTTGTATGCGTCCAGAGGCAGGATCACCCGGTCATTTTCTGTGTCGAAGATTGCTCGGGCGCTTTCATCCTTCTCCAGAGAAGGGCCGAAGGAGCAAGAAGACAGCACAGTGCTGATGAGGGCAGCCGCCAGGAGCTTTTTCAAAGCTGACATGGTGTATATCCAATCTGTTACAGGGAGCCCGTGGTGTCGCGGCCACAACCCCCCCCGTAGGCCACGCGAACTAGGTGACCTTGAGAACACTTCTTGAGAAGGTGACTTAACAATACCCCTAGTGAGGGCGGGTTCGTGCTCAATAGGCTGGTGCGTGCAGTAGAAAATTTTCTGCCGCATGGTGGGTTTGCGCGGGTCACGGCTCAGCCCCGGCACAAACACGGCGGAGTCACCGCAGAATCACCGCAAAAACAGCGCAAGCGCAGGACGGGTAGGCGGCCGCACCTGATTTGGTGCCCCGCCCGCCTCGCGCCACAATGAACACATGACCGCAGAAGACACCACCACACTAACCAGCGCCAGGCTCGACCTCTGGCTCTGGTCGGTGCGCATCTTTAAGACCCGCTCCCTCGCCGCCGACGAATGCAAAGGCGGCCACGTGCGCGTCAACGACGCACCCGCCAAACCCTCCCAAAAACTCAAAAAAGGCGACATCGTCAAGGTCCGCTACCCCGGCTGGGAACGCGTCTTCAAAGTCGAAAAGCTCCTCGTCAAACGCGTAGGCGCACCCATCGCCGTCACCTGCTACGAAGACCTCTCCGGCCCGCGCCCCGCCTACCTCTCCATGCCCCCGATCGCCAAACGCGAACGAGGCAGTGGCCGCCCCACCAAGAAGGAACGCCGCGCCCTCGACGAACTGCGCGGCCGAGGCGCCTAACCGCGCATCTCACGGAGTGCACCCCACCCCGCGCTCAGGCACCCGCCGCGGCGGTGGGGAGTAGCCTAGAGGGATGAGCACACAGAAGCACCAGAACAATGCGCCCGCTGCGAGCCCCGCCGCGAACCCCAGCGCCAATACCACCGAGCCTTCGCTGAACCGGCGCATCCTCGCCCTCGCCGTACCCGCCTTCGGTGCGCTCATCGCCGAACCCATCTTCGTGCTCACCGACTCCGCCCTCATCGGCCAGCTCGGCAAGGCGGAACTCGCCGGTATGAGCATCGCCGCCACGCTCGTCACCACGGTCGTGGGCCTCATGAACTTCCTCGCATACTCCGTCACGCCCGCCGTGGCGCGCGCCTTCGGTGAGAAGAACCTGCGCCGCGCCTGGCAGATCGGCGTGGACGGCGTGTGGGTTGCATTCGGCCTCGGCATGCTCCTCATGATCGCCGGATACGCCTTCGCAGACCCGCTACTGCGCGGCCTCGGCGCAACCGACGAAACCATCAGCTACGCCCTCGACTACCTGCACCACTCGCTCTGGGGCATCCCGCCGATGATGATAATCCTCGCGCAGGTCGGCACGCTCCGCGGGCTGCAAGACACCGTCACCCCACTCAAAGTCGCCACGGTCGGCACGCTCGTCAACATTGTGCTGAACTGGCTGCTCATCTACCCGGTCGGCTGGGGCGTTGCCGGTTCGGCGACCGGCACCTCCCTCACCCAGTGGGGCATGGCTGCCGCGCTCGGTACGGTCATAATGCGCGGCACCCGCGAGCACGCCGTCCGCTGGGCACCCGACGTTGCCGGCATGCGTTCGGTGCTCTCGCTTGGCTCCTGGCTCATGCTGCGCACCCTGTCCATGCGCATTGCCTCCCTGCTGACCGTGTTCGTCGTGGCACGATTCGGCACCGAACACACCGCCGCCTACCAGCTCGGCATGGGCGTATTTAACCTCTTCCTCTACGCCCTGGACTCCCTCGCCATCGCCGCCCAGGCGCTACTCGGCAAGGAACTCGGCGAACGCGACCTGAACGTAGAATCCGAACGCGTGAAGGTGCGCCAGCTGAAAAACCGGCTGCTGCGCATGAGCCTCATCTACGGCGTTATCACCGGCCTGATCTGCCCGCTCATCGGCTTCTTCGGCTCCTGGATTTTCACCCAGGACGCGCAGGTGGCGTTCCTCTTCACCATCGCCACCGTCATCATTGCGCTCGGCCAGCCCATCGCCGCCTACGTGTTCACCCTGGACGGCATCCTCATGGGCGCGCAGGACGTGAAATACCTGGCAATCGGCTGCTTCATCATGCTCGTCATGTACGTGCCCGTCATGCTCGGGCTGCACTGGGCGGTCGGTGCCGGCACCATGGATGCGCTCGCCGGGTATTGCGGCTTGTGGGCGGCGTATATTCTGTACTTCCAGGGAATCCGCGCGGTCATTTTCGGTCGCCGCGCCTCCTCGGATGTGTGGATGAAAGCAGGCGCCTAAACCCTTCGAGCCTGACTGCTTCGCGCATACGTGCTCTGGGCGTAATGGCTCACATTTAGGCCGCCCACACCCGCCGTGGGTGTAGCATGACGGGGTATTGAAACCCTCATACAAAGGATGAAACCGTGACCGTAACCCGCGAAGAAGCCCTCGAAATTTTCGCCCGCCGCCGCGCAACCCGCGCCTACGATCCCGACCGCCGCGTCAGCGACGAAGACTTCGCCGCAATCCTCGAATTTGCGCGCCTGTCGCCCAGCTCCGTCGGCACCGAACCGTGGAAGTTCCTGGTCATCCAGGACCCCGAACTGCGCGAAAAGCTCAAGCCGATCGCCTGGGGCATGGCGGGCGCCCTCGACGACGCAAGCCACGTGGTCGTTCTGCTGGCGAAGAAGGGCCTGCGCTACGACACCCCGTGGATGCGCCGCACCCTCGAAGGCCGCAACCTCACCGAAGAGCAGATGGAAGCCGCACTCGAACGCTACGGCCACTTCCAGAAGAACGACATGAAGGTCCTGGAAAGCGACCGCGCGCTCTTCGACTGGGCATCCAAGCAGACCTACATCGCCCTGGGTAACATGATGACCGGCGCCGCAATGCTCGGCATCGACTCCTGCCCCATTGAGGGTATGAACTACGACGCAGTGAACGAGCTGCTCGTTTCCGCCGGCCTGTTCGACCCGGAGGAATACGGCGTATCCGTGGCTGTGACCTTCGGTTACCGTGCCCGCGAGATCGCGCCGAAGAGCCGCCGACCCATCGAGGACCTGGTCACCTGGGCGTAAGGTGCTTGCCGGGCTCTCCGGCGAGGTTTTCTTGCCGGGTTTTTAGGCGCGGGGTGTTGAGCTCGGTGTTCAAGCCTCCGCCCGTGAAAACTAAATATAAAGAAATGCACCGCCTTTACACGGGCGGTGCATTTCTTTATATCTTTTACCGCGCGAAAAGCGCGGTGAAATATGCTTTTGAATTTTTCGTTTGAAATCGCACAGTGCAATTCATTCTGTATAACGGCAGGGCGCTACTTCCTAAACGCCGTCAGACGCATAGAATTCAGCACCACGAACACCGAACTAAACGCCATTGCCGCAGCCGCAATCATCGGGTTCAGCAGGCCCGCCACGGCAACCGGAATAGCCGCCGAATTGTAGGCGAACGCCCAGAACAGGTTCGACTTAATGGTGCGCAGCGTAGCGCGGGATAGACGCAGCGCCGTCACCACCGAAGCAACATCCGAACGGGTCAGCACAATATCGGCCGCCTCCGCGGCAACGTCCGTGCCCGAACCCATCGCAATGCCCAGCTCAGCAAGAGCCAGCGCCGGGGCGTCATTCACGCCATCGCCGACCATCGCCACGCGGTGACCGGCAGCCTGCAACTTCTCAATCACCTGCGACTTACCCTCCGGGGTCACGCCGGCGTACACGTTCTCAGCCGAAATGCCGACCTGCGAGGCGACCGCCTGCGCAACCTGCGGGGCGTCACCGGTGAGCAGGATCGGCTCCAGGCCGAGCTCACGCAGCTGTGCCATGGTCTCTGCAGCCTCCGGCTTGGGGGTGTCGGCAACCGAAATCATGCCGACCGGCTGCAGAGAGGAGGTGGTGTTCGGGGCTTCACCGTTCGGAGCCTCGCCGCGGGCGACGACCACGGTCGTCAGACCCGCCCGGCGAGCCTGATCCAGCAGCGCCAACTGGCCCTCGCTCAGCTGCGCACCCGCCGCCTGCAGGTACTCGGGAGTACCCACAACAACCAGTCGGGAGGCGCCGTTCTCGGCACCGTCACCCGCGCCGCTCAGCACGCCGCGCACGCCTCCGGGAACACCCTCAAAGCCGCTCACACTCAGCGCCGAAGCACCCTCAGCAAGTACGCCCTGTTCGCGGGCAAAACCGGCAATTGCGCGGGCAATCGGGTGCTCGCTCAGCGCTTCCACGGCGGCTGCATCACGCAGAACAGACAGGGAACGCTCGTTCTTGGAACCGGCGGAATCCGGCGAAATACCGGCCAGGTCACCCGCCGACTCGTAGTCACCAAAGGTGCCGTAGAACGCCACGGACATCTCGCCGGTCGTCACGGTACCGGTCTTATCCAGCACCACGCGATCAACCGTGCTCGTCGCCTCCAGCACCTGAGCATTACGAATCAAAATGCCCAACTGCCAGCCGCGACCCGTACCCGCCAAAAGCGCCGTCGGAGTAGCCAAACCCAGCGCGCACGGGCACGCCACCACCAGTACCGTCACCGCCGCATTAAACGCCGCCGCACCGTCACCAGAAATCAGCCACCAACCGACCAGGGTCAGCGCCGAAATCACCAAAACCACCGGCACAAACACCGCAGAAACACGATCCGCCAAGCGAGCAATCGGAGCCTTCGTTTCCTGCGCGCTCGCCACCAGCTCACCCATCTTCGCCAGGGTTGTCTCAGTGCCCACACGGGTCGCACGCACCGTCAACGCACCAGACGTATTCACCGTCGCACCCGTGACCGTATCGCCCGGATGCACCTCCACCGGCACAGACTCACCCGTCAGCAGGGACGCGTCCACCGCGGAGGTACCCTCAACCACCACGCCGTCCGTGGCAATCTTCTCACCCGGGCGCACCAGGAACAGGTCATCCGGCATGAGGTCCTCCACCGGAACCTGCACCTGCTTCGTCACGCCCTGCTTATCGGTGCGCAGCAGAGTCGCCTCCTTCGCACCCATGCTCAGCAGGGTGCGCAGCGCCTCCGAAGAACGGTTGCGAGTGCGGTGCTCAATCGCGCGACCAATCAGCAAGAACAGCGTCACCATGGACGCTGAATCAAAATACAGCGGCGCATGGTTGCCGGTAAACATCGACCAGAAACTACCGCCCGCATGATGCACATGCGCCGTCAACGCCGGGTTCATGAGCAGCTGCGCCAGCGAATAGAAATACGCCAACACCACGCCGAGAGACACCAGCGTATCCATCGTGGACGAGCCATGACGCGCATTAATAAGCGCCGCCCGGTGGAACGGCGCAGCACACCAAAACGCAACCGGCGCCGTCAGAACCGCCACAACCCAACCCCAATTCGGGAACTGGAACGACGGGAACATCGAAATCAAGAAAATCGGCACACCCAAAATCGCCGCATAAATAATGCGGTCAGTGAAGCCGCCATTCATGCTCGGGGTGCTGTGATGGTTGCCGCCGCCGGATGCGCTCGCGTTCGTTCCAGCGCCCGCGCGCGGCCCGTTCTTGAGGTGCGCCGTGTAGCCGGCATTGTTGATGGTCTCAACGATCTGCTCGTCGCTCACACCCTCGGGCACGATGACGCGCGCCGACTCCAGCGGCAGGTTCACCGCCGGGTCAACGCCGGGGATTTTACGGAGCTTACGCTCCACGCGACCCACACAGGATGCACAGGTCATACCCTGGATATCTACGTGGATGATTCGGGTTGACTCCGTTGATTTTACGGTCGTTCCGGCGGAATTAAAAAGAGAGCGCTCACTCTGTGATGAGGGCTCACGGGTGGTTAGTGAAGGCTGTGTAGAAGACACAATACTTCCTCAAAACTCAAAAACGGGGGGGGGTAGAAAAAAGGTACACCAAGCCGGGGGAGGGGCCCCGAAGGACCCCGCCCCGGCGGTATTTGGTGCAGTATGCAGGGTGCGGCGCCGAGAGTACGCGAGGGCGAAAACGGCGGGCGAAGCCGCGGGTGAAACCGCGAGGCTGTGAGCGTGGCGACGCGAGTAATGCTGCCGCGGCTTAGTGGTCGCCGGGCAGCCCATCCGGTCTGCTCGTGTGCGGGCGAATACCGGTCACCTTCGCGCCACGATCAGACACACCGTACGCACGCTTCACGGTAGCCCGCGGGAACGGCGAAGCATTCGCCTTCTCGCGCGCCTTCACGCCCTGCTCGTGCTCGGCGGAACGCTTATTCGCGCTCGTGCCGCTGCGTCGCGCGGCGCCGGTCGCGTCTTCACGCGCCGTATATTCGGGGCTCTGCTTCACCCATGAATCGACCAGCGCCGCATCCAGATTCATCTGCCGGGCGACGCGGGCAATCGCGTCGCGCAGGTGCATGTTTTCGGTGCCGACAAGGGTGCGGACCGCGCCAACAATCATCGCAATGTACTGCGGAGGATAAGCCATGATGACTCCTAATCGAGCCGGCTGCCGCGCTAGACAGCGGGGGTGAAGCCAGCCTCCACGATAGCGTCTGCGACGGCCTGGGTGTTGAGGGTGCCCTCGTGCTCAATGGTCACGGTGGAGACGCCGTCCTTGACGACGTCCACGGTCACGCCGGTCACGCCGGGAACTTCGCTGACCTCTTCGCTGACGCTCATAGCGCAGTGGTTGCAGGTCAGGCCGGTTGCCTTAACGGTGGTGGTGCTCATGATGATTTCCTTTCGGTAATGGGTTGAAAACTTGGGACCGCCCGGTGTTTAGGGGCGGGGCGTTTAGCTGCGCATGAGGCGGGAGATCGCGGCGGTTGCCTCTTTGACCTTGGCCTCTGCAATGGTCGGGTCGCCGGTGCGTTCGGATTCGACGGCGGCGCCGGTCACGCAGTGGCCGATGTGCTCTTCGAGCAGGTTCAGGGAGACGGCGTGGAGCGCCTTGGAGACCGCGGCAACCTGGGTGAGGATGTCGATGCAGTACTTGTCTTCGTCGACCATGCGGGCAATGCCACGGACCTGCCCTTCGATGCGGCGCAGGCGCTTGAGGTGCGCCTCTTTGTTGGAGGCGTAACCGTACTGGGTTTCAGGCGCCTCGCCGCCGCAGCATGCGCTGGTGTGCGCCTCGCTGGGTTTTTCAGCGGGTTTCTCGGCGGGTGTGCCGGATGCGGTGCTGACCTGGGTGGATGTGCTGTGGCAGCACTGGTTGCTAGTGGTTTCCATGGCTTAAGTGTATACCCTAGGGGGGTATATCGCAAGGGGGTGTTACGAGTTGTTACGCGGTGTGGGTTTTCATACCGAGGCTTTTTACGCCGAGAAGCCACATGTGTTTCGATATGAAGGAGCTGTACCTCCCCGCAGAATTTGTGCCATGGTTTAGCGTCTTCTGCCACGGCTTTTAACTACGACCAAAGACGCTAACCTATGGCACAAATCCGTCACTCATTACCGAATTTTCACCCGCGTGGAGGCGCTGCTTCTGCAGAAATTTCGGCATACCAAAGCAGGCGGCCCCGGATGTACACGCATCCGGGGCCGCCTGCTGCGGTTTATTTATATGTTGGGTCAGAGCTGGTTTACATGTCGGGCCAGTCGCGATGTAGCGAATACTCCGTATCCCCGTCACCGTTATCGTTCAGGTGCCAACGCTGACCGGTGCGGATGTCGGCCTTACGCAACCTGGGGTTCGGGTTGTCCGGCTTACCCATCGTGGGGTCGTTCTTGCAGCCCCAACGAGTGTCGTCATAGCTGCAGTCACCAGCCACGCGGCCAACATCCACACGCCACACACGCACCAGCAGTGGGTCACTGGTCGCCTGCGGGGTCACCATCATCATCTGCCACGGGCCACCGTCCACGCGGAAACGAGCCGTGTAGTGCACGGTCGCGTACGCGTGGAAGTTACCAGAGCGCTGGTAGGCGTAACTCGTTGCGGTTTCACGCGGACGCTCACGAGGGTAGGTGGTCACGGGCTGACCGGCGGTGTAGTTGGTTGCCTGGTCGCCGTTGCCGTACTCGATGACATGGGAGGAGGGCATGAGCTCAATTTCGACGTGTCCGGCGAGCATGTCTGCTTCGAGGCGGTAGGGGCCTCCGTCGTCGACGTAGAAGTTGATTTGATCGCCCTTGTAGACGTTGGGGTCGCCTTCTGCTCGGCCAGTGCCTGCAGGGTTGTTGTAGGACTGGTGGAGGGTCGGCTTGCCGGGTTCCAGCGATTCTGCAGCGTGGAAGATTTCCTCCATGATTTCTTCGTAGGTCGGGCCGGTAGGACCTGGGCTGTCGGCACTGGTGAGAGTGCGGGTATCCTCGGGAACACAGGTTTCTGAGGTGCGGCTATACTTGCCAAAGCCACCATCAATGTAGGTCCCATCGTCACGAACAATAAGATTGTTGAGTTTTACGTTTCCAATCTTTCCGCCCTTACCTACGCAACCAAGGATGTTAGAGTCACTTTTGGAACGAATTACGGTCATGCCGTTAGCACCTTTGGAGGTGTAGGTATCTGAATTCTGATTCTGAGATCCTGATGTATTATTTTCTGTAACAATATTATTGTCTTCACCGGATGAAGTACTACTATGTTTGTTGTTCTTCTTAGGGCTTCTATGCGTTTGACAGATTTTTGCGCTATTGTCGGAGGAGCATTCATGGGTTTTCACTTCTGCTGTTGCAGGAGTATGTAAAGAAATCAAAATTATCAGAGCAAAAACCTGAAATCCAATTAGTTTATGAGTCCGCATTATATTTAATCCTCAACAGGTTCGTAATTCATAATTTCCCATTTCTGCCCGTTGTGCTTCAGCTCAAATCTAAAGGTGTCATCGGTCTTATCGTCATTACTCCATTTACGCCAGCTACCGTCGGATTCGACATAGATTTCGTAATCCCACTCGCGATAAGCCTTCCAAAAATAGGTTTCACCATCTTCGGACCAGGGGTTACCGTCAGCAAGATAATGGTTTATGCCACCAATAACCCATCCGCCGCTTTTGTAAAGGTCCTCGACGCCTGTATAGGCCTTACGTTCGTCTTCAAAAGTAGGGGACATGAACTTGAAAGCCATCGAGTAATCGCCAGTTTGAGTACCGTAATTACCCCACAAGATCCAGGCATCCATCGTCTTGCGCATGCCTTCCAACGACTTTTCGTTGTAGCCGTCCTCCGGAACGTTAGGCTTCGGTACATTCTGTGCCGGACCGTACTTATCCGCAGGGCGGTACTCGCCGTCAGGTGCCTTGGAGCCGCCCGAGTAGCCTCGGACGGTAGACGGGGTTGCAGATGCAGAGGGTGACTCAGACGCCGCAGCAGAAGCCGAGGTCGTCTCGCTCGGTGTGGTGGAGGCGGTGGCTGCCGCCTCGTTGTTTGCCTGCTGGCCACACGCCGCAAGCAGGGCGCCAAGGCCCACAAGCGCGCCGCTACCCAGCAGGGTACGGCGGTTGAAAATGGTCGAGTCCATAGAAGGTACGCTCCTATCGTCGGTGATGGTGTGATATATGTGCATGTCGGGCCGTTATTCACGGGCCTCATTGACTGCCGGAAGGAAAACAGCCCCGTAGCGCACCCATCAAGCGCATCACTGCGCTGTGGAACACTACAGTTACCACCCTACCGCATGTTTGCCGTCGTTTGCATTCTTTTGGGTGCAACAGCGACTAAACATCACTATTCGGATATTTCATTGCTTTATGCATCAAATATCTTTGCGCCCATGGAGGTGTTGCCTCAGCAGAATTTGTGCCATGGTTTAGCGTCTTCGACCATGGTTTTTAACTACGACCAAAGACACTAACCTATGGCACAAATCCGTAACCCTTGACCGAAACCCCACACCGCACCGAGCATCCCAAACAAAACAGAGCAGCCCCGGACGCACATGCATCCGGGGCCGCCTGCTGCGGTTATTTAGAGACTACGAGGCAATCTTCGCGATCTGGAACATGGACGCCGGCATCGGGCGGTCCAACGACCAGCGAATATGCATCGGCTTGGAGCCCTCGTGAGAAATGTATTTCACGGTGCCCAGGCACATGTAGGGTTCGGGGCCAAGCCTATTCTCCCTGTGCTGGCGGGCGAAGAGCACGATGCGTCGGCCTCGCTCCTCGTGGTGTTGGAAGAGCTGACCCGTCGGGCTTTCGGGGGATGTCGCGCTCTGAGAGTCCCACGCGAACTCGTCAGTGCTGATGGCGTAGTCCTTGTACATGGTGGCCGGGGAGAAGTGCTTCTCAGACTTCTCCAGCGTCACCAGTAGTGCGGTGGTGTTTGTCGGGTCGAAGGGCACAACACCGTTGACCACGCCGCCGGGTACCTTGAAGTTCTCCTCCTGGCCGCCCAGTCCGGCGAATAGTTCTTCGCGGGAGTAGAGGGCGTGAGTGCGCAGGGGGACGCCTTCGCCCTCAAAGAGCGGCAGGGTGGAGGTGGTATCCGTACCGGCGTTGAAGTTCCAAACGCTCTCCATTTCCTGCAGCATGCCGCGGTTCTTACGCAGAGTTGCCAGGCCCTCGTCGAGGCTGAACTTCTTGGTAGAACCGTCCCACTTGGCCTTCGGCCAGATGGAGAACAGTAGCATCCACGCGTGGCGGCGCTGTTCATCGGTCATGTCCTGCTCCAGGATGTCCGTGTTCAGCAGCTCCAAGTAGGCGTTAATGCGGAACGTGTCATGTACGTGCGTGAGTGCCTTGACGCGCTTATTCGTCTCGACGGCTATGTTGTCCTGGAAGGGAACCACCAGGTCGGGGTACAGTTCACTCGCGGCCTGGAGGCTGGTCCAGGTCGTTGCGACGGGCTTAGTGACACCGGGCAGGGGCACCTTGCTGCTACGGCCGTAAATCTGCGGCAGTCCCAGTCCGTAGTGGTTGATGAAGTCAATAACGGTCGGGCGAATATCGGGTTCCGTGGAGTTTCGGCGCATATCTTCCAGGTAGCTCTTTGCGGTGTCGATGAGGGCGCTCTGGTTCATGCGCAGGGACTCGCGAATCTTCTGGATGACCTGCTTCTGAGTCAGCTCGTCCAGATGGAAGTGGCAGCCAGCCGGCAGCTCGGGGCTCTTAATATCCTGCTCAGTCAGGGTGCCCTGCCGCACAAAGGCGCGGTACTTGTGGTGAACCATGAAGTTCTTGTTCTGGTGTCCCACAAAGTCGAGGACCGTCAGAACAGACTTCAACGGTGCACGGCGCAGACCGCGGCCCAGCTGCTGCAGGAAGAGGGTGAGCGACTGGGGGGGCGCAGCATCAGGAGCGTGTCGATATTCGGAATATCGACGCCCTCGTTGAACAGGTCCACGGTGAAGATGGTCGTCAGCTCGTGGTTGTCATCCGCAAGATTCCCCATAACCTCGGCACGACGCTCGGCGGAATCCGTACCCACCAAGCAGTCTGCCGGGATTCCTATTTCGTTGAATTTCTGGGCCATGTATTTGGCGTGCTTCACGCTCACGCAGAAGCCGAGCGCCTTCATGCGCAGGGGATTGTCGACCTTCTCGCGTAGCTCCTTCACGATGATGCGCAGGCGGCGTTCAGCATCCTTATGGTCGGTGTACCGCTTTTCCAGGTCGGTTTCGTCGTACTGGCCACCCCGAACGTTGATGCGGCGTAGGTCGGTGCCGTCTGCAATACCGAAGTACTGGAAGGGTACGAGGAGGTGGTCTTCGAGCGCGTCCCACAGGCGGATTGAGGTTGCCACGTAGCCGTCAAAGTACTTGTCGGCGATGTTCACCCCGTCTTCTCGCTCGGGGGTTGCGGTCAGGCCGATAAATTCGCGGGGCTCAAAATAGTTGAAAACTTTATCCCAGCTGGCTGCCTTAATGTGGTGACATTCGTCCATGATGATGACGTCAAAATAGTCTGGCGCGTAATTTTCGAGGGCGGCACCTGACAACGTTTGAATGGTCGCAAAAACAGCCTCATTGTATTCAGGCTTTTTGCCGCCGGTCAGGAGCTCACCGAAATTACCTTTTAGCATGACGTCGCCGAAAGTGCGGCGCGCCTGGTCAAGGATTTCTTTGCGGTGCGCAATAAAAAGCAGCTTCAGCTTTTTGCCGGACTGCTCGCAGAGGCGCCTGTAATCGAGAGCCGAGAACACGGTTTTGCCGGTGCCGGTTGCGGCCACGGCGAGGTTGCGGTGACGACCCTTAGAACGAGCGTTCTGCATTTCTTCAAGCATGCGCACCTGATGCGGGAACGGGTGCACATCCAGCAGAGACGAGTCGATATCGTACTCCAGGCCCTTGCTTTTACGGCCGGTAATATCCGCCTTGGCCAGGGCAGTGTCGAGCTCCTGTTTCTCTTTGTCAGAGGCGGTGTAAAGGGTGAAATCGCCGCTCTTCCAGTAGCTTTCAAACAGGCCTTCAAACTGGCGGATCAGGCCGGGCGTAATCGGGTTGGAGATGCGAACATTCCACTCCAGGCCGTCAGTGAGCGCGGCACTGGAGAGGTTCGAGCTGCCCACATAGCCGGTGGACATGCCGGTATTGCGGTGGAACAGCCAAGCCTTCGCGTGGAGGCGGGTGCTGTCGCCCTGGTAACTGATTTTCACCTCGGCACCGTACTCTTCAACGAGGCGGTCGATAGCCTTGCGGTCAGTTACGCCCATATAGGTGGTGGTAATAATGCGGAAAGGAATACCGCGATTTTTAATAGCTTTAAGCTGCTCACTCAAACTATTAACGCCGGACATTTTAAGAAATGAGCAGAGCAGATCTACACGGTCTGCACTTTCTAGTTCTTTCTGAATTTCAGTATTGAGATTCAGGTCTTTAGAAGTATTCGTCATTAGAGCAACGTCGCTCAGAGGAATATCGGGGCGCGTAGTTTTTGCGTCAGTGAGGGTGAGCTCGCGCATCTGAATTACGTTGCTGCCGTCATCGGTCAGTAACGAATCGTTCTGCTCTTCGGCATCCTGCGGTAGGAGCTCCATCATGCGGTTGACGAGTTCCACCTGGTCTGCGGGGGTTTTGAGGCTTTCGAGGGCGGGGGCCAGCTGGGTGGCGAAGAACTGGGTGAGCAGTTCGGGGATGTTGTAGTCATCCTTTTCGAGGATTTCTTCCTGCCATTGCGCGCCTTCAGGGATGGCGCGGCTCATGAGCGACGCGCTCTTGAGGTGTTCGTAGAGCCCCAGGGGGAGAGTTTCATCAGTCGTGGTCATAGCAGCAGCCTAGCAGCCCGGGCGGTTTGCCGCTGCCTGGGTGGTCACCGGCTCACGGGGTAGGGGTGGTTGGCGGCGGAATCCTGTAATTACAAAAATCCTGCCCCGCATTTTCCTCGAAAAGCCACATGTGTTTCGAGAAGCCACCAAACATGTTGCTTTTCGAAACACATGTGGCTTCTCGGCGCAATAAAAACAGCACCCCGTATACACAACTTTCACCAGTCACAATGCTATTGATTCGCATCACCCACCGGTGTTTTTAGGTATCCTTGGGGTAACACTCAGACAGAAGCCCGCCCTCCACCTCGAAAGGGGCCGCATGAAAACCTTCTGGACCAATCTCCCCCTCACCATCCGTGCGGCAGTCATCTTCTGCTACGCCTACGCCGCGGTGCGCATCCTCAACCTCTTCACTGAGGCAGGCACCGCCCCGCTGACCCCGCGTACGCTCCTTGACGGTGCCCTCACCGCGGCTGTCGTCGTCGGTGCTCTCGCCCTGTACCTGGGTAACGCCCTCGGTGCCGCTCTGCGCGCCCGGCGAGAAGGCTACGAGCCCCGCCCGGTCGGCATCATCGTCGCCTACGCCCTCTTCGTGGCGGCGTGTGCCTACCTTGTCTGCCGCCTCATCGCTTACACCGTGGAGGTGGGGCTCACCTGGCTCTTCCCGCCCGCCCTCGACTCGGTGCTGACCGCCGTGGGCATGGCTGGTATTGGCGTGATTAACTATGTGCGCCTCCGCCGCACCCTCAAGGACTAACCGGGGAATGGCACTACAAGAAACCCTGTAATTACAAAAAATCTCCCGCACCGGGTGGAGCACACCTCCAAGGCATGCCCCCCAGTGCGGGAGATTTCTATATCAATGGAACGCCGCAGCCTTCACGCTACAGCGCCGCGTGCACCTTACAGGCTCTGCGCCTGAATTGCGGTGATCGCAACAGTGTTGATGATGTCCTCGACGGTGGTACCGCGCGACAGGTCGTTCACGGGCTTACGCAGACCCTGCAGAACCGGGCCCACAGCGGCAGCACCCGAAGACTGCTGAACAGCCTTGTAGGTGTTGTTACCGGTGTTCAGGTCGGGGAAGATGAACACGGTAGCCTGACCAGCGACCTCGCTGCCGGGCAGCTTGGTCGACGCAATCGACATGTTCGAAGCGGCGTCGTACTGAATCGGGCCCTCGACCGCGAAGTCGGGGTTCGATGCGCGCACGAGCTCGGTTGCCTCACGCACCACGTCCACGTCTGCGCCAGCGCCGGAGGTGCCGGTCGAGTAGGACAGCATAGCAACCTTGGGGGTGACGCCGAACTGGCGTGCAGTCTCTGCGGATGCCTTCGCGATGTCGGCGAGCTGCTCTGCGTTGGGGTTCGGGTTCACTGCGCAGTCGCCGTAGACCAGAACGCGGTCTTCCATCAGCATCAGGAAGACGGAGGAGACGATCTTGGTGCCGGGGCGGGTCTTGATGAACTCGAGCGAGGGGCGGATGGTGTTCGCGGTGGTGTTCACTGCACCGGAAACCATGCCGTCGGCGATGCCCTTGTACACGAGCATGGTGCCGAAGTACGAGGGGTCGGTCATGCGCTCGCGAGCGGCCTCGATGGTGACGCCCTTGTGTGCACGCAGCTCAGCGTAGGTTGCTGCGAAGTCCTCGGTGTACTCGTTGTTCTCGATGTCGATGATGCGGATCGAGCTGGGCAGTTCGATACCCTCAGCCTGGCAGATCTCTGCAATCTTGGCGGGGTTGCCGAGCAGGATCAGGTCGCAGAAGTCGCGGCGTGCAATGATTTCGGATGCACGCAGGATTCGTACGTCGTAACCTTCGGGCAGGACCACGGAGCGGCGGTTTGCGCGTGCGGTCTCGATGAGGTTGTGCAGGAAGCGCAGCGGGGTCATGGATGCGGGGCGCTCAATTTCGAGGCGTGCGAGCAGTTCGTCCTTGTTGACGTGCTCGTCCCAGCCGCCCATTGCTGCTGCGAGCTTGCGCTGGTGGCCGCTTTCGAGGGTGCCGCGTACGCGGGAGACTGCGCGTGCAGACTTGAAGGTGTCCTTGGTGGTGGACAGCACGGGGAACGGTGCGTTGTCGATGAGGGAGCCGACTGCGGTGTTCTTGCCGGGCAGTGCGTCCAGGCCGCCGGTGAGCAGCACGCCGGAGGGCGCGGGGAAGGTCGGTGCCAGTGCGGATGCGAGGGTTGCTGCAACGATGTCTGCACGGTCGCCGGGGACGATGACGAAGTCGCCGTCGACGAACTGGTTGAGGAAGTTGGAGACGTTCATTGCTGCGACCTTGATGCCGTGGATGTCACGGCCGAGGTCTTCTGCCTTGATGCCTTCGGTGTCGAGCTTGAGAGCTTCGGCAACTTCACCGACGGTGGGTGCGTTCAGTTCGGGGATTTCGGGCAGTACGTAGACGGGCAGGTTTGCGTCGCCGCGCTTGACGGAGTTCTCGATTTCGTCGCGCAGTTCGGGTTCTGCGCGGCCGACGATGATTGCGAGCAGGTCTGCCTTGGATGCGAGCAGTTCGGTGCGTGCCACGTCGACTGCGGTGACTGCTTCTTCAACGGTTGCTTCTTGTGCGCCGACGATTGCGACGACGGGCAGGCCGAGGTCACGTGCGATCTGGACGTTCAGGTCGAATTCGACTGAGAGCGCGTTGGCGGGCAGGTAGACGCCGTCGACGATTACGACGTCGCTGTTTGCTGCGACCTTCTCGTAGGCGGAGACTGCGCGTGCGGAGATTTCTTCGGTGTCGCCTTCTGCGATGAGTGCGAGTGCGTCGGTCATGGAGACTGCGCCGCCGACCTGCTCTTCGGTCAGGCCGAAGTGTTCACGGATGAGGCGTGCCATGGGGTCGTCGGCGATGGTTGCGCCGTCGAAGACGGGGCGGAAGAAGCCGACGCGGTCTGCGCGCTTGATGAGGGAGTCTGCTAGGCCCAGGGCTACGAGGGACTTGCCCGAGTTCTGGGACATAGCGGAGAGGTAAAGACCAGTGGTCATTGTTTTACTGTCCTTCTATGCGATGTTCGGCGCTGGGTCCCGCGGTTGCGCAGGGGTGTATATGCTCCTGTGCGCGGGTGCGTCGAGCTTATATGTCATCTTCTATCTTAAGGCGTTGTGGGGGTGGTGCCTAACAGGGTGTGCGGTGCGCTGCGTCATGTGGGCGGGTGCGCGGCTGTTGTTCGGGCAGGATGGGGTGTGTGCCGCCTCCTGGTGCGGTGTGCCGTTTAGGGGGTGAGCTTAGGGGTTGAGGATGCGCGTGTATCGTACGCTGCGTCCGGGTTCCCAGGAGCCGCGTGCTTGGAAGTACACGCCTTCGTTGCGGTAGCCGAGCCGCTCATAGAAGGAGAGCGCTCGTTCGTTTTCTGCCATGACCCACAGGTAGGAGTTTTCGTCCGGGTAGATGACGGATTCGTAGAGTGCCTGTCCGAGCCCGGTGCCGTGCGTGTGGTTGAGGGTGTACAGGTGCGCGAGTTTGCGGGTGCCTGCGGGCAGTTCGGGGAGGGACTCGGCGCGTTCGAGTTCCCAGGAGGAGGGTTCGCACAGGGAGAGCGCCAGGCCGACCGGCTTATCCCAGTCGATGCGTGCGCCGATGGAGCAGGAGAGCCCGCCGTCGGGGGTCCAGCCGGGTACGTCGTAGGCGAAGAAGCCGCGCACGGTGGGGGAGGAGAGGTGGCGGCGGAAGTCTTCGAGGTATTCGTTGCGTTCGGCGCGGTGGCGGGCGGTGAAGCTTTCCCCGAGCGCGTCGAAGTAGATCGGGTCGTAGGTTTGCTCCATGCAGTCCAGCTGCAGGTTGACGTATTTTTCGGCGTCGGTCGGTTCAATTGGTGCGAGCGCGTAGCGGCCCTGACATACAAATCCCATGGGTTCTAGTCTACTCAGCTGACCTCTGTGGAGGCGGTTTGCCGCGGGTGCGTACGCTAGGGGCGTGCGGGGCTGTTGCAGAGCGCTCTGTTGCCTTGAGGCTTGTCGGCTAGTCTAGTGGGTATGGCGAAAAAGAGCAGGGCACCCAAGAAGTCCCAAAAGGCGCAGAAGAACCAGAAGAACCGCATCGACGATACCGAGAACACCCCCGTGCAGGGTGCCGCCGCTGGCGTGTACCCGATTTCTACGGGTGAGGCGGAGCTGGTCCCTGACGGCTATCACGCTGACGGCTGGCTGCTGCTCATTAATGGTGTGCAGTCTTCCCACGTGATTGTGGGTGAGCCTCGCCAGCTGGATTTTGAGTACATGCGCTGGATTGCGGCGGTCGTCTCCTCGCATGTGGAGGAACACCTGGACGCCGCGAAGCTGCGCATCACCCACCTGGGCGGCGGCGCGTGCTCCATGGCGCGCTATTTCGCTGACCTGTACCCGACCAGCCGCAACACCGTTGTTGAGCTGGATGCCAAGCTCGCCGAGTATGTGCGCGCCTGGTTCGACATCCCCAAGGCGCCGCGCGTGAAGATTCGCGTGGGCGAGGCGGGTGCCGTCACCGCGACCTTCGCGCCCGCATCCCGCGACGTGCTGATTCGTGACGTATTCGCCGGGGACACCACCCCCGAGGCGCTCACCACCGTCGAGTTCACCCGCACCGTCGCCGAGTCGCTGGCACCCGGTGGCCTGTACATCCTGAACTGCGGTGACGGGCCTGCGCTGACCGGTGCCCGCGCGGAGGCGTCCGCCCTGCTTGAGGTGTTCGAGTACGTGTGCATTGTGGCGGATTCGGCAATGTTGAAGGGCCGCCGCCGCGGCAACATCATTATCGCCGGTTCGCACGCGCCCCTGCCGGAGGCTGGTTCCGTGCAGGCTGCCGCTATCGCCCGTGAGCTCATGGGTGGAGGCGTGCCCGCCCAGTACTGGGACACCGCGCGTGTACGCCAGTTCGTGAGGTAGCGGTTTTCAGTAATGACTTAGGTTTTTCGGCCATAGGTTAGTGACTTTGGTGGGGGGCTTTTAACTACCGCCAAAGTCACTAACCTATCGCCAAATTCGGCGGCCCCTCCACGGCAGACGCTACTATAGTGGCATGCGATACACCTACCTTGGCCCCTCCGGCACCTTCACCGAATCCGCCCTGCTGAGCGTCCCCGGCGCATCCGACGCCGAACGCATCCCCGCCACCAGCGTGCCCGACGCGCTCGCACGCCTGAACGCGGGCGAGGTGGACGCCGCCATGGTGCCCATCGAAAACTCCGTGGAGGGCGGCGTGAGCGCCACCCTGGACGCTATCGCAGCCAGCGAGGGTGTACGCATTATCCGCGAGGTGCTCGTGCCGATCCGCTTCGTGCTGGTTGCCGCGAAGCCCATCAGCATTGAAGACATCAAGACCATCTCCACCCACTCGCATGCCTGGGCGCAGGTGCGCGGCTGGGCACAGGAGAACGTGCCCGCCGCCGCCTACCTGCCCGGCTCCTCCACCGCCGCGGCGGCTGTCGGCCTGCTCGAAGAGGGCTGTACCTACGATGCGGCAATCTGCTCCCCGGCTCTGCTGAACTACCACCCAGAACTACACGTACTGCAGGACAATATCGGCGACAACAAGAACGCCGTGACCCGCTTCGTGCTGCTCTCCCGCACCGCTGATATCCCCGAACCGACCGGCTCCGACAAGACTACCCTGACCGTGCCGCTGCCCACCAACCGCGCCGGCGCGCTCCTCGAACTGCTCGAACAGTTCTCCGTGCGCGGCGTGAACCTCTCCCGCATCGAATCGCGCCCCACCGGCGAAGGCATGGGCTCCTACTCGTTCAGCATCGACGCCGACGGCCACATCTACGAGGCACGCATGCGCGACGCCCTGCGCGGCCTGCACCGCGTCTCCCCGACGCTGAAATTCCTCGGCTCCTACCCGCGCGCCGACCACGAAAACACCGAAGTCGACGCCATCCACTCCGACGGCTCCTTCGACGCCGCACACGAATGGGTCGAGTCGCTCTTCCCCAACGGCCGCCCCGCACACCTGCAGCGCCACTAACGGCACCACCAGCCGCCCGCCGCTAGCCACCCCCGCACCTACCCGTGCCCCACCAGCGCAAACCCCGCCCACAACCCACCGCAAGATTAGGTAGGATAAAACAGTGATTGATATTAACCTCCTCCGCGAAAACCCCGACGTCTTCCGCGCCTCCCAGCGAGCACGCGGCAAGGACGAAACCCACGTCGACCGCATCCTCGAAGCCGACACCGCACGCCGTGCACTCATCGGCGAATACGAGAACCTGCGCGCCGAGCAGAACGCCTTCGGCAAGAAGGTTGCCAAGGCCCCCAAGGAAGAAAAGCCCGCCCTCGTCGCACAGGCGAAGGAACTGGCCGCCCGCGTCAACGAAGCAAAGGCAGCTTCCGAAGCGAAAACCGCCGAATACGAGGAACTGATCAGCAGCATCGAAAACCTCATCATCGACGGCGTACGCGTCGGCGGCGAAGACGACTACGTAGTCGTCAAGGAAGTCGGCACCCCCCGCGACTTCGCAGCTGACGGCTTCGAGCCGCGCGACCACCTCGAAATCGGCGAACTCGTCGACGGCATCGACATGGCACGCGGCGCAAAGGTCTCCGGCGCACGCTTCTACTTCCTCAAGGGCCAGGTAGCACGCCTCGAGCAGGCACTCATGTGGATGGCGCTCGACCTCGCAACCGAGCACGGCTTCACCATGATGACCACCCCCACCCTGGTACGCCCCGAAATCATGAACGGCACCGGCTTCAACGTCAAGCACGACGACGAAATCTACCGCCTCGAACGCGACGACCTGTACCTGGTCGGCACCTCCGAGGTGGCGCTCGCTGGCTACCACACCGACGAAATTCTCGACTTCGAGAAGGGCGCGAAGAAGTACCTCGGCTGGTCCTCCTGCTACCGCCGCGAGGCTGGCTCCGCAGGTAAGGACACCCGCGGCATCATTCGCGTGCACCAGTTCAACAAGGCTGAAATGTTCGTCTACTGCCCCGTCGAGCAGGCAGAAGAAATGCACGAGAAGCTGCTGTCCCTCGAAGAGGAAATGCTGCAGCGCTGCGGCCTCGCATACCGCGTAATCGACACCGCCGCAGGCGACCTGGGCACCTCCGCAGCCCGCAAGTTCGACTGCGAGGCATGGGTCCCCACCCAGGGCACCTACCGCGAGCTGACCTCCACCTCGAACTGCACCACCTACCAGGCGCGCCGCCTGAACATCCGCGAGCGCACCCCGGACACCGTGGATGAGGCAGGCAACGTGCGTAAGGGTCGCACCCGCTCCGTAGCGACCCTGAACGGCACCCTGGCGACGACCCGCTGGGTGGTTGCCATCCTGGAGACTCACCAGCAGGCTGACGGCTCTGTGCGTATCCCGGAGGCTCTGCGCCCGTACATGGGTGGCGCCGAGGTCATCCCGGTAGTAGCTGCTGAGTAATCTCACAACCAGCCGAAAAACCCGCTCACCGCGTAAACGGTGGGCGGGTTTTTGCGTATCCCGGTAGTCTAAGAACTATGCCTCTTTACCGTAAACTCCTTGGTGTTTCCGCGGCGGCGGCGCTGACCGCCTCCGTCACTCGTGCCCGCCGTGAAGCGCGCCGACGCGCTATCGAACTGGGCGCGCCCTTCGGTGTTCTGCCGACCCTGCCCACCGGTGAAGTGCAGCGTGTGGGCGTGGTGTACAACCCCAGCAAGCCCGGCGTTGCGGTGGCTATTGAGATTCTGGAACGTACCCTCGCGGCGAACGGCCACCCGCAGCCGCTGGTGCGCACCACCCGCGTGGACGAGCCCGGTTCTGAGGCTGCCCGCGAGCTGATCGTTGAGGGTGTTGACCTGCTGATTGCTGCCGGTGGTGACGGTACGGTGCGTGCTGTGGCGGCGGCGCTGGCGCATCATGAGGGGACCAAGCCGCGCCTGGGTATTCTGCCGATGGGTACCGGTAACTTGCTGGCGCGTAACCTGTATATTCCGGTCAGTGACGTGGCGGCGTGCGTGAATATTGCGCTCAACGGTGCAGGTCAGGCTGTTGATGCGATTGAGATGACGACGACGAGCGCCCCCGGCGAAGAAACCGAACACACGTTCTTTGTGATGAGTGGTGCCGGCTTTGACGCGCTCGTCATGAATGACACGAACGAGGACATTAAGGCGAAGTTCGGGTGGGTGGCGTACGTGCAGTCTGGCATGAAGCATATGCTGGGCAGGTCGCACCCGGTGCGTATCAGTGTGGATGGTGCGCCGTTCCGTACTCTGCCGATGCGGTCGGTGCTGATCGCGAATTGTGGCCGCCTGCAGGGCGGTATTCGCCTGGCGGATATGACGGATGTGAATGACGGCAACCTTGAGGTGATTGTGGCGTCGCCGCGTGACCTGGTGGAGTGGGGTCTGCTGATGGCGAAGGTTACGCGCCGCACGATTCTGGGTTCGCCGCGCATTGAGCTGCCGGTGATTCGTCATCTGGTGGGGTCTGAGGTGGTGTTGGAGTTCCCGGATGGTGCGCAGCCGGTTGAGGTGGATGGTGACCCGGCACCGTCAGCGCACCGTATTAGTGCGCGTGTGCTGCCTGCCGCCGTGGAGGTGGCGGTCCACCCAGAGGTGCTCTAGCGGGTGGCATCACCCCCGAATCACCTATGTGTGACCTGGATTATGAAAGAAATCGCGGATTTTTTCACTATTTTCTGAAAATCAGGGGGATAGTGAAAAAATTGGCGATTTTTTACACTATTTTTCTTGCTGCCCACCTCGGTGTAGTCCTCGTTTCTAGACGCTGCGCCCCAACAAAAATCTCACGGATCGGTTCTACGGCTGTGGGGGAACTTATTTTCAGAATATTCTTGGGTACCCCAAAATACCCCCTTATCTTGTCAGGGGTATCCCCTATGGTCGTTATAAGAGATTTTCAAACAGGTTATCTCTATAGGGCGTAGAAGAGGGGGAAAGGCCATGGTCAAGAAAACCAGCACCGACGCTGACACTATGCTCCGCGCCTATAAGTTCCGCCTCGATCCCACCCAGGCACAAAAAATTACCCTGGCACAATGCGCAGGCGCAGCACGCTACGCCTACAACCTCCTCACCGCTCACAATCTCGAAGTGTCCCGCGCCCGAGCAGACTACTGGCACACCCGCATTGACGCAGGCGCTGAGGAGACCACCGTTAAGGCTGAGCTCAAGGCATTAGCCAAAAGCGATGCAGCGTATAAGTCTATTGGTTATGCGGCATACGGAACCCAGTACCTGACCCCTGAAATTAATCGCCACCGCGATGCTAGCAATGCAATCACCGACGGTGCCGACCCTGCCTCCGTATGGCCCGAGACTGAGCGCTCCTCCGAGCCGTGGATGCACACCATCCCCCGCCGAGTCCTCGTCTCTGGGCTGCAATCTGCCGATAAGGCATGGAAGAATTTCTTTGATTCTCGTACCGGTGCTCGTGCTGGCCGACTCGTCGGCACGCCCCGCTTCAAGCGCAAGGGCGCTAGCCGCGACTCCTTCACTATCCCTGCACCGGAGACTATCGGTGCCTACGGCACCGCATACCTACGCGGAGAGCCCGAATATGCGCGCCGTAAAGCGCAGCTGAAGCGCCGCGGCATCAAGACCACCCCGACCATTGAGGACTACCGCCACGTACGCCTCTCACACCTGGGTGTTATCCGCACCCATGACACTACTCGTCACCTCGTCAAGGCGGTGCGTGCTGGCGCTCAGATTCGCTCCTACACGGTATCTCGTGCCGCCAACCGGTGGTATGTCTCTATCCTCGTCGAGCTCACCCGTCCGTCTACTACCCCTACCCGCGCTCAGCGTTCCGCTGGTGCTGTCGGTGTAGACCTAGGCGTGCGCTACCTCGCCGCGCTCTCTGACGAGCAGGCACCGCAGCGTTTCGCGCAGTACCCGTCTCTAGAGTTCACCGGTGATGGTGCGCCTACACTGGCGAACCCTCGCTGGGCACGTGCCGCTGAGAAGCGCCTGGTGCGTCTGCAACATGCCCTCGCACGCGCCCAGAAGGGCTCTAATCGTCGTGCCCGCATCGTGCAGCAGATTGCACGGCACCACCACCTGGTGGCTTTGCGCCGTGAATCGGGATTGCATCAGGTCTCTAAGCGCCTGAGCACCGGGTACACCCTCATCGGGCTTGAAGACTTGGCTGTGGCGGGTATGACTGCTTCAGCTGCCGGTACCGTTGAGGCACCGGGCAAGAATGTGCGCCAGAAGGCTGGGCTCAACCGGTCTATCCTGGATGCCGCTTTTAGTACGTTGCGCCGTCAGCTGGAATACAAGGCCAGCTGGTACGGCTCGCAGGTACAGATTATTGACCGCTTCTTTGCATCTTCTCAGACGTGTAGCGCCTGCGGAGCACGAGCGAAAACCAAGCTCGACTTGCGCGTGCGTGTCTTTGAGTGCGCGGCCTGTGGTGTGCGGATTGATCGTGACGTGAATGCGGCACGTAATATCCGTGCGGAGGCTGTGCGGATGTATGAGGCGCAACTCGCCCCCGGCACGGGGGAGAGTCTAAACGGACGCGGAGTCGCAGGCTCTGATGCTGCCGGTTCGGTGGTGTTGGGGGATGTGGCGTTGGATGCGTCAAGGCCAGCCGCCACGGGCGGCGGGTCACCGTAGACGAGTAATCGTCTACTCATCCCCCCTTTATATATGTATACGTGTGGAAACTAAATATTTTTTGGTCTTTGCTCGGGTATCGTGCCTTGTCGGCAAGTGTTCCCCGTACGCGCGGGGGTGAGCCCTGAATCAGTCCCGTACGCAGTGCGTAGGCGTTGTTTTCCCCGTATGCGCGGGGATGAGCCCATTTCGGTGTCGCTGTAGGACTGGTTGATTGCGTTTTCCCCGTATGCGCGGGGATGAGCCGGGGGACATCATCAACCGGGGCAAACCACCTGAGTTTTCCCCGTATGCGCGGGGATGAGCCCACTAGAAGCTATCGGTGCCGTCGTTGAAGACAGTTTTCCCCGTATGCGCGGGGATGAGCCCATCGAACGTGGCTCGAAGGTTAGGCGCTTTAGGTTTTCCCCGTATGCGCGGGGATGAGCCCTGGGTCATCCAGTGGATCGCCTCGAAGCCCAGGTTCTCCCCGTATGCGCGGGGATGAGCCCGAAAAGAAAACTACGAAAGAAGATACTTTCATGTTATCCCCGTATCTGCGGGGATGAGCCCATTTCGCGCAGCTGGTCCCAGCTCACCGGCCCGTTTTCCCTGCATGAGCGGAGATAAATAGAGAGATGCCGGGCTCGTGCTCCCTATTCTGCGTGCTTACAGAAAGGAACTGGCATGTGCCCGGCTGCTAATCCTCCGGTAGCTTCTGACACCCCACCAAACCGGCGCCTCCTGCCCTCGACGCTGCCCCTAGTAAAAACCCCCGCCAAAAACACAGTCGGGGCCGTCTCGCACGCAGGCTCGAAAAGTGCGAGAATGGAGCAGAAAAGAAAACTACGAAAGAAGATACTTTCATGCTTATTCTCGTTGTGAACGCAGGTTCTTCCTCCCTGAAGTACCAGGTGCGTGACACCTCCCTGCCCGAGGCAGAGCAGATGCTGACCTCCGGCCTCGTCGAAAACATCGGCACCGACGTGCCCAACCACGAGGTCGCATTCGACATCATGTCCGAGAAGCTTGAGCCCGTCCTGCACGGCCGCGAGCTGCAGGCAGTCGGCCACCGCGTGGTGCAGGGTGCAGAGAAGTTCACCCACCCCACCCTGCTGACCGAGGAAGTTGTCCAGCAGATCGACGACCTCTCCCCGCTGGCACCGCTGCACAACCCCGCACACGTTCAGGGCATGCGCGCAGCAATGCACAAGTGGCCCTCCCTGCCGCAGGTCGCTATCTTCGACACCGCGTTCCACTCCACCATGCCCGAAGAAGCATGGCGCTACGCAATCCCCTACGACCTGGCTGACAAGTACAGCATCCGCCGCTACGGCTTCCACGGCACCAGCCACGAGTACGTCTCCCACGTTGCAGCTGACATGCTCGGCATCGCACGCGACGAGTTCAACGGCATCGTTGCTCACCTCGGTAACGGCGCGTCCGTGACCGCTGTGAAGGGTGGCAAGTCCGTGGACACCTCCATGGGCTACACCCCGCTGGCTGGCCTGATCATGGGTACCCGCTCCGGCGATATCGACCCCTCGGCACTGACCACCATCCTGTCCCGTGAAGGCATTGACGGTGAACGCCTGGACACCATCCTGAACAAGGAGTCCGGCCTGCTCGCACTGGCTGGCTCCAACGACATGCGTAAGGTCGTTGAGGCTGCACAGTCCGGCGACGAGCGTGCACAGCTCGCACTGGACATGACCTCCTACCGCCTGATGAAGTACATTGGCGGCTACAACCTGGTTGTTGGCGGCGCGCAGGCACTGATCTTCACCGCTGGTATCGGTGAGAACTCCGGCGAGTTCCGCAAGCTGGTCCTGGACCGCCTCGGTGCTCTCGGCATCAAGTACAACGAGGAAGAGAATGCTAAGCGTTCCCCCGAGCCGCGCGTGATTTCCACCGAGGATTCTGCTATCAAGGTGCTGGTCATCCCCACCAACGAGGAGAAGGCTATCGCTGAGGCTACCGAGGAACTCGTCAAGAGCCTCTAAGCCCCACGCACCCCGCCGTGTAGGCGGTTGAATATAAGCAGTCCGCTGCAGTTCCCGTTCCGTACGGGTGCTGCAGCGGACTTGTTTTTGAACATCCATTAGCATGAATGTATGTGATTCAACTTACTTTACAATGCAATATTGCGGCAATGTGGTATGTATTGCATATATATCATTCGTCACTTAGAAAACAAGAATGAAAGTTAGTTAAAAGTGTGGGTTTAGATGCTGCATAAAGTGTAAACTTATTGCTTGCTTGGGAAAGTTGTGCAAGGGGGGGGTTGAGTGCATTGATTCGCAACATTCCAACATTGATGGCAGTTAAGGTTGAGGGTGAAAAAAGATTGATGATTCTAGGTTAATTCTGTTAGGAATTATTTATCGACCCAAGTTGTTGCACAACAGGGAACAATAAATACAAATTTTTTGTGCTTTCATATAACGAGTGTTCATCGAAAAGAACTGAAGCGGATTTATAGCCGCAAAAGTATTCTAAGAGTGCACTCTGAAGTACACGTTTAAACACATACTGCGATAACTTTTATTTTTGTATTTTATATACAGAAATAAAGTGGATCAATGTGCAAAACTCATTCCAATTGAGAGAGATTTGGTAATGGATATTCACTCGACTAAGAGCCACTCCGAACAAAGTGGAAAGCTGATGGGCCGTCGTACCCTGGTCAAGGGTGCAGCATGGGCAACGCCCGTTGTGGCAGCAACCGCCGTAGTGCCCGCCTACGCCGCATCCAAGAACCCTTGCGAATACGGCACCATCGTATCCGTGCCCTGGGGTGAACGTGCCAACCGTCGCCGCTACAAGGGTACCGTGAATGAAGAATACGAATGGGCAGTAATGCCCACCTCCAACTGCAGCCCCCAGCCGCAGACCTACTTCATCGACAACACCACCCCCGAAAATAAGCTTGCTTACCCCTGGGGTCGTTACGAGGGTGTGAGCGACTTCCCGCCGATTTACCCCCCGAACGGCAAGGACACCCCTGACTACACCTCCAAGGACGGCGTTGGTGGCGTTGGTGGCGGCGTTATCATCAACGTTCGTGTTGAGAACGTTGCAGGTGACGTCTCCTATGCACCGACCCCCACCGGTGCGGACCGTTTCGCATTCGGTGAGTCTGACGCAAACCGCAAGAACAACATGTACTACGCCGAAGGCTACAAGGGCAAGGGCGCAAACCCCCCGGTTGTTCGCCTCAACGACAACTACAAGGGCAGCCGCTCTACCTACATCGCTCACGGTAAGTACAACTACCTGCACTTCCCGGATGGTCCCCGTCCTCCCAAGGAAAACAGCCCCCTGTGGACTTACGCATACGGTAAGCACTACACGACTGCTGAAGGCCGCGACGGCTGGTCCTGGGATATTCAGGTGATGGCTAACATTACCCACCCCAATGCTGGTCAAGACGTTGTGTCGTACATGACCTACCTGCGTAAGCACACCTACGGTGACCCCGCGCATCAGTCGGCAAAGGTCATTCCGGTGCAGTACCGCGTTATTGTGACTTCCCCCTGGGGTACTGTCACTTATCTTTCGGCAGCTGTTTAATATCAGCTTCCATTAGGTCTGAATGGAGTAGTGACCCATTCGACCTACTTCAATCTTGGATTGAGATTTATATATTGTGATGTTTATTTGAGTATAAAGTTGATGGATTTTTAGTGTATTAGGGAGTGGTGTCCCTAATAAGTAGACGCTATTCTTCTGTCAGCTTTTGGAGGGGCCGGTTCCGCACCACGTGTGCGGAACCGGCCCCTCTGCATGCATCAATAGGGAGAAAAGCTAAGCATTGTATCTCTTGGCGGGCTATTGCAGGGAAGATGAGAAGTGGTGAGCGTTCCGTGAGAAAAAGTGCATTCACATTCACTAGTAAGTGCCCAAAAACGATAGAGTGGAATCAGATAACACTCGATACGAAGCGGACGAGACATGACTCAACCCCCTGAAAACCACCAGCAGCCCGGTGGGCAGTTCAACGCCCAGCCCGGCCAGCAGGCATTCCACGCCCCCGGTGAGCCCCTCCCGCAGGACCTCTCCGCCGGCTGGCTCCCCGAAGACGAGCGCCAGAAGCCGGTCAGCCCCCTGCCCCAGCCGAAGCTCTTCGCCTACCAGTCGATGCTGCCGCCGAAGGTGCTGCACGCGCTGCGTCACCCCTCCGAAATTCCGTGGCTGGTCGCCGCCTACGCGGTCACCGCGGTCGGCTACATTGTGCTGTTCATGGCGCTGGCTGACCTGTTCAGCTCGATGATGCGTTACGTCTTCAGCTCAACCGGTGAAGGCTCGGTTCGAGTACCTTCCGGCAGCACCTCCGCGAGCCTGGAAGACCTGATTTTCCAGACGGTTGGCCTGCTCATCCTGGGCCCGATTGCCATCTTTATCGTTCGTGCAATCTACTACGCGCAGCAGCGTGTTCGCGGTGTGCGCATCACCCCGACCCAGTTCCCTGAGGCGTACCAGATGCTCGCCGAAGCAGCTGAGGCGGCGGGTCTGCGCCGCGTGCCGGATGCGTACGTCGTCCTCGGTAACGGCACCATGAACGCTTTCGCGGCAGGTCACGGTTTCCGCCGCTACATCTGCCTGTACTCCGACCTGTTCGAGATCGGTGGTAAGTCCCGTGACCCGCAGGCGCTGCGCTTCATTATCGGCCACGAGGTGGGCCACATCGCCGCAGGTCACGTCGGTTATTTCCGTCTGATTTTCACTACGCTGTTCAACCAGATTCCGGTGCTGTCGAGTGCGCTGTCCCGCTCGCAGGAGTACACCGCCGATAACTTCGGTTACCGCTTCTGCCCCGAGGGCGCTGAGGGGGCCGTCAAGGTGCTTGCGGCAGGTAAGTACCTGAATAAGCAGGTTAACTTCGATGAGCTTGCCGACCGTGCGGTCACCGACCGCGGTCTTGCCGTCTGGTACGTGAACCTGCTGGCAAGCCACCCGATTCTCACCTGGCGTGCGCACGCGCTGCGTGACCGCACCCAGCCCGGCCGCCTGTTCTGGCGCCCGACTGAGAACCCGGTCAAGGACACTGCACCGCGCGTTCCTGTCCTGATCCCGGCGGCGGAGCCGGTGCACATGTGGCCCGACCCGATTCAGTCCACCGAGTTCATGCGTGAACACCAGGACGTTTGGGCAGACCACACCCTGGAAACCGTGGACGTGTACTCCAAGCCCGAGAATGCCCCCAAGTTCGATGCGAACTCTACGCTGTTCGCGGACTGGCCTGCACCGTTCTGGGCTACACCGTTCTGACCTGCGGCAGGCTGACCGAAGCCGAGCTGCTGACCGTACGCAGGCTGATTGGGTGCGGGCTGACCCGGTGGCCCGCAGATGCCCGCACCGGGTCAGCCCGCACCCAATCAGCCTGCGTACGGTCAGCAGCTCGGCTTCGGTCAGCCTGCCGCAGGTCAGAACGGTGTAGCCCAGAACGGTGCAGGCCAGTCCGCCCCTGAGCAGCCCTCTAATGGCCAGCCTGCTCCCGAGCAGTACGGTTACGGCCAGTACGGCAACAATTCCTCTGAGGGTGGCTCGTACGGTTACGGCTTCGACGGCGATAAGAAGTAGCCGCTGAGCCTACTCTGAACGCCTCATCTGAGCCGCACAGCTCAATAACCTTCACGAACCCGCCGGGGTGCTAACGCACTCCGGCGGGTTCGGCTGTTAACCGCCTCCTGCACACTCCTAAGCTCTCCCTGCGTGACCCCCAGGTGAGAAGGTGCGCCTGCCACGGCATCCGCTGCATGCCGCAGGCATAGAATGGACAGCATGCTTTCATCACTTCGCTCCATCAAACTCGACCCGCTGCTGACCATGCTCATTAGCGCGGTTATCCTCGCAATTATTGTGCCGGCGCGCGGCGACTTCGCCGAATGGTTCAGTACCGGAACGAAGTTCGCGGTCGCCCTGCTGTTCTACCTGTACGGCGCTCGCCTCTCCACCGCGGAGGCTATTCGCGGCCTGACTCACTGGCGTCTGCACCTGATGATTCTCAGCTGCACGTTCGTGCTGTTCCCGCTGGTCGGTTTGGCGCTTTCACCGCTGCGTTTTGTGCTCGGTGATGGGCTGTACATGGGCATCCTGTTCTTGACCTTTGTGCCCTCGACCGTGCAGGCGTCGATTGCGTTCACCTCGATTGCGGGCGGTAACGTGGCGGCGGCGATTGTGAGCGCTTCGCTCTCTTCGATTGTGGGTGTGGTGGCGACTCCGCTGCTCGCCATGCTACTGATGAACACGGGCCATATTGAGTTCTCTGGAACGGTCTTCCTGGACATCGCCATTCAGCTGTTTCTGCCGTTCGTGCTCGGTCAGCTGACGCGCCGCTGGGTGGGGGAGTTTGCCAAGAAGCCGACGACTAAGTGGCTGGATAAGTTCTCGGTCATGATGATTGTGTATTCGGCGTTTTCCGCTTCGGTGGTGCAGGGTGTGTGGACGCGCGTGGCGTGGTGGCAGATCGTGCTGCTGGTCGTGCTCATGGCGATTATTGTGGTGTTTATGCTGTGGCTGACTGACCAGCTGGCTAAGCGTCTGAGCTTCAACCGTGCCGACCGTATTACGATTCAGTTCTGCGGTTCGAAGAAGTCTCTGGCGGCTGGTCTGCCGATGGCGATCATTATTTTTGGTGCGGGCTCGCTGGGTCTGATGATGCTGCCAATCATGATTTTCCATCAGGTTCAGTTGATGATTTGTACCTGGCTTGCGGGCCGCTATGCGCGCCTGGATGTGGTGGGTGCCGCCTCCGCGAAGGAAGTTCAGTAGGGGCTTGAACCCTACCTGTCAGGGGTGCTCGGCGGGTACTATTGGGGGCCTCTGAGTCTGTGAGATAAGCCTCTGATGAGGGGTTTTAATGGGGGACTTTGGGCCGTATCAATCGGTTTATGAAGTGATATGGCGCGCACTGCCAAAAATTCCCTGACTAGTGCATTTATGTGCAAAATGTGGTATTTGTACTGGTCAGTTGGGTTTTTGTGGGGTATGTGCACTCCACTGCATAAAAGTGACCGAGGAGACAATCAACACTATCGGGCGTTGAGCGGCGAAAAAGCCCCAATTTTGCCCTAGAATGTTTTGTCGTGGGTTAGACAGATTTGCATCCTGTATGCAAGAATTTATGACTCACATGGGAACGGTTGAGATTCACTCCCTCACACCGCCCACGAGCGTTGATGCAGCGGATTCACTCCCCGCCCGCATCCCACATCGGAAGAGATTCACTCACTCAACCGGAAGGAAGCTCAAAACCATTTATTCACTCAAACACAACTGGATACACTCAGCTTAATGACGCGCTTAGATTCTATCTATGCGCTAATCGCTGTTCTGTATCCGCCAAGAAAGAGGACACACCATGGCTACCATCATGAGCGTGAACGTATGCGATTCCAAGTACAACGCTGACCCGACCGGCGTACGAGACTCTACTAGCGCTATCCAGAAGGCTATCGATGACGTTGCTGCACAGGGCGGCGGCTCCGTGGAGATTCCCGGCGGCATGTACCGCGTCTCCTACCCCTTCATCGAAATGAAGCACCGCGTCGAGATCTTCGGCCACGGTCAGGCAACCCGAATCGTCGCTTTCACCGACAAGAGCATCCCGTCGTCTAAGAACGGTAGCTACGAATGCACCGGCGTTTTCCACACCGGTAGCTACACCACCCCCATGAGCGGTGGCACCAACCAGAACAAGCCCATGCGTATGGGCGTGCGTGACCTGTTCATCCGCACCAACAAGTACAACCTGCCGCTGGATTCTAAGAGCAACCAGATTTTCCTGGAGAAGCACACCCAGCCCGTCGACAACGTTGCGGGCGTCATCTTCCACACCCGCATTGCGGACGCTAACCCCGGTGAGCCGGACGCAGTGCCCACCCTGTCCAACATCGAAATCTGGGACACCGCCATTGGCGTTGCGATCCTGGGCCTGGACGATCAGGGCATGAAGATTGACAAGATCCGCATCCGCCAGACCCTGCGCCAGGGCCTGCTGGTCGGTAAGCCTGTCGGCCACCCGCTGCGCCGCCGTGAGGGTGACACCCCCGGCGCGGCAGATAACAAGTTCTCCATGATTGACGTCTCTGACGCAAACATGAGCTTCGGCACCTACGCGGGTATTGAGATTTACACTTCTCAGTCCAAGTTCGAGGCATCCACCAGCTGGTTCAACAAGCGTAACCAGGGTAAGAACGCCCTGTACGAGGTGAAGACCCGCCACGTGGGTGCAGGCTGGTTCATTCAGGGCACCCGTAACATGTTCATTGGCTGCACCGCCCAGGAGAACGCCGGTCACGGCTGGCTCGTGGAGTGGGGTAACAACCAGTTCATTGGTTGCCTGGGTGAGTCTTCGAGCTTCCAGGACGCTGTTACCGGCGCTGCTCGAGGTGACGAGGCGGCGAACTGGTACATTGGCCGTAACGCACGCGGTAGCCGCTTCGTGGCTCCTCGTTCGCACAACCCTTACAGCTGGGCGAAGGCTTCCCTGTACGGTTTCTACATTGAGAACAACATTCGCGATATGCACATTACGACTGCGTCCGCGAAGGATGACCGTATTGGTGAGAACAATATGATTGGCCGCCGTGTTCACGTGACCGGTGCGATGGGCGATAACGTGCTCATCGAGGTGGACCACATCCGCCACGCGACTTTCGCGCCGAAGCAGCTGGAGAAGCGCGGCAACGGCGTGTTCATGGGCTAACCCTCGCGGGTTAGGCTCTGCGGGCTGAGGCTCGTGATCACAAAATCTTAAAACGCATACGCTTGAGGGGCGGGGAGTAATCCCCGCCCCTCAAGCGTATGCATCATATTTTATTTGTGGGTTCCGACGACCTGGTACCCGGAAGTATGAAAATCTCGAATCATTGAATATACCGTCCTCTTATCAAGGATGGTGGTGGGTTTAGCGGTCTTGAGATTATCCGGTTCGTTTTCATTAACAGGCACCTTGGGGTACGGAGCGATAGCTACGGTGTACCAGGAAGTTTCTTTCCAGAAAGGTTTTCCGATGGGGGTAATATCTTTAGCTGCGTAGTTGTAATGTTCCCATGTGCGGTACCACAGCTTTTGTGGGCTACCGGCAGCACGGTAGAGGAAAGCGATAACGGTGCTGGTAGTTGCACGATCATCGGGATGGAACTTGCCATCAGACCAACCATTTGTAATTCCCTCACGTGATGCCCAGATAGCAAGAGGGTAGGTGGGCTCATAGGTCTCCACGTCTGCGTATGGGGATACTTCAGGTAGGTTTTTGACTTCAGGGTATCCTGCTAGACGGTATAAAGCAGCGATAACGTCCATTCTGCTGGCAGAACTATTGGGAAGTCCATAATTGTCTGCAAAAATCAAGCCATTACAATATGCCCAGATATCTGCTTCCTGGCCGCGTCCGTATTGCTTATCCAGGAGACAGTCACTAACTGCGCCAGTATAAAATTCACTGGGGTTGCGGTAGGGGTTGTTCCCTTCCGCATGTGCGGGGAGGGGTGCCAGCATCAAGGATGCGGCAATGCCTGCTACCCCCAATGCTTTGAGGGGTCGAGGGAGGGGGGTCATGTTACTCTCCAGAAATCGGTGATGTGAGAACGACATGTTGAGTGAATCAGCTAAATACTAGCACCACATCAAGGAATCTGAACCCCGCTGTATGTAGGCAATGTATCACTTGTATCTTTGCCTGTCAGAGATTAAAAGGTGAAAGTATAATCCTCACCTTTAGAGTTTATAAAAATAACCCTCATGTAGAAGATGATATGAATTTATATCTAAGTGCATAAATACCCCATTGATTTCTCGGATATTGCCGTAAACTACCCATATAAGCTGCTGACTAGCAGATATATTCACTCACTACTTCTTGAATTGAGGATTCATGGCCTCTGAGAAAACAAGCCCTATGGCGGTTAATGCTCTTAACTATGATGCTGACCCTACGGGGACTAAAGACTCTACCGCCGCTATTCAAAAAGCTATTAATGATGTAGCCGCACGAGGTGGTGGCTCTGTGGAGATTCCCGGTGGCATTTATCGTGTCACCTACCCCTTCATTGAGTTGAAGCATCGTGTAGAGGTGTTTGGGCACGGTCAGGCAACCCGCATTATTGCCACGGGTGAGAAAACCGTTGAATTTACAACTGGGGTTTTCCACACGGGAACATATAGCGTACCTATGACAAACCCAAATAAAGGTGAAAACAAACCTATGCGTATGGGCGTTCGAGACTTATTTATCCGTACAAACCCGTCTAATCTGTCTCTCTCAGATCCTAATGGATCATTCTGGAAGGAGCTTCATACGACTCCTCTTATGCCCAAGGTCGTGGGAGTCCTGTTTCATACTGAGATGCCAGATGACTCTTCAAATGAGCCTGATGCTGTTCCTTTACTTTCTAATGTTGAAATCTGGGGCACTGATATTGGAGTAGCTATTCTCGGAAAAGACGACCAAGGTATGAAGGTGCACAATCTCCGTATCCGAAAGGCCCTCCGTCAAGGTTTACTAGTCGGCAAGCCTGTTGGGCATCCGTTGCGAAAGTCTAAAGACCAGAACGCTGATGGTGCAGACAATAAGTTCTCCATGATTGACGTCTCTGGGACAAATCAGTCCGGTGGTGTATACGCTGGCATTGAGGTGTACGCTTCCCAAACGAAATTTGAACTCTCCAGCAGCTGGTATAACCACCGCACCCTCCCTAAAAGCACCATCTACTCTCCTGAGAATGCTCATGCCGGTGCTGGGTGGCTCAACCGTGGCGAACGAAACATGTACATTGGTTGCACCGCTCAGGAAAATGGGGGTCACGGCTGGGTTCTGCGTCTCGGTAAAAGCCAGTTCATCGGCTGTCTAGGTGAGTCCTCCAGCTTTCAGGGAGCTTCGGTAGACGGTCAAGCACAACCGATGGAGGCCGCAAATTGGTACATTATGAAGCGGGCAACAGGTTTACGGCTTGTGGCTCCACGCTCACATAACCCTAAAGATAAGCTTAAAGCTTCACTGTATGGGTTTTATATTGAGGGTGGAACGAACGACCTGCAAATTATTGGTGGCTCAGTCATTGACGAGCGAATGAGTGACAGCAACCTGAAGAATCGTAGGGTCTGTGCGACTGGGCCCCTTGGCGACCAAGTCATCTTGCAGATTGATGCGCTACAGTACCAAAACTTTCCTTCTGAAACCCTTAAGAAGCTCGCTGGTGGTACCTGGGTCTACTAATTTACAAAATATATAAACGCCTGAGGGGCGGGGAATACTCCCCGCCCCTCGGTGTTTAACCCGCACCCAAAACAGCCGAAAAACCGTAGAAAAACGGGGTAGGGGAGCGGGCATCACAGTGCCCGATTGTCGCCTCCACACGCCCAATGCGGTACCCTTGAGCAGGAATAGGTCTACCGGTGCACAGACCCGAACACACCAACGCACCTGCGAAGACACACTCAACTTCAACACCGTATTCACCGCATACAGCCGTATTCACTCGATTCACTCACCACGCCGCCTTCAGCACCGAACGCGGTACCCATCGAAAGAATTGAGCCCCTCATGCCCGATACGCCCATGAGCATCAACGCCATCAACTACGGCGCAGACCCCACCGGTGCCAAAGACTCCACCGCCGCCATCCAGCGAGCCGTCGACGACGTCGCCGCACGCGGCGGCGGATCCGTAGAACTACCCCGCGGCATCTACCGCGTCTCCTACCCCTTCATCGACATCAAGCACCGCGTCGAAATCTTCGGCTACGGCTCCTCAACCGTCGTCATCGCGCACTCCGACCGTGCCATCCCCACCACCGCCAACGGCCACACCGAATACACTGGCGTGTTCCACGTCGGCAGCTACACCACCCCCGTCTACGGCAACTACAACGCCAACAAGCCCATGCGCATGGGCGTGCGCAACCTGCACATCCGCACCAACGCTGCCAACACCCCCATCAACAGCTACCCGCTCGACGCGCACACCGCCCCTCTGAACAACGTCGCCGGCGTCATCTTCCACACCCACCTGACCGGCGACCAGCTCAACGAACCCGACATCGTGCCCGTTATCGCCGGCGTGGAAGTCTGGGACACCGCCATCGGCGTCGCCGTGCTCGGCCTGGACGACCAGGGCATGAAAATTGACGACGTGACCATCCGCCGCACCCTCAACCAGGGCCTGCTGCTCGGCAAGCCTGCCGGCCACCCCCGCCGCCCCAACGAAGGCCAAAACTCCGGCGCGGCAGACAACAAGCTACGCGGCGTAGACGTTGCCGAAGCGAACCTCAGCGGCGGCTCCTACGCCGGTATCGAGGTGTACGCGGCACAGGCGAAATTTGAGAACTGCTCCAGCAACAGCAACCACCGCACCAGCAACAAGTACGCCCTCTATGAGCCCGCCACCCGCCACGCCGGCGCAGGCTGGATCGTGCAGGGTGAACGCAACATGTTCATCGGCTGCACCGCACGCTCCAACGCGGGTCACGGCTGGATTATTGAGTGGGCGCACAACATCTTCATCGGATGCGAAGCGGAAGGCTCCAGCTGGGCTGGCACCGTCAGCGGTGCCGCCGGTGCCGACGAGGCCGCCAACTGGTACATCAGCCGCAACGCGCGCGGTACCCGCATGGTCGCGCCCGTCTCCTACAACCCGCCGGAGAAGCCCGCCTCCCTGTACGGCTTCTACATTGAAAACAAGATTTACGACCTGCGCATCACCGAAGGCACCGCCAAGGACGACCGTATCGGTGACGGCAATATGCTTGGCCGCCGCGTGTACATTACCGGCGCAATCGGCGCGAACGTGGTTATTGAGGTCGAGGAGCTGCGCCACTCCACCTCGCCCGCCGGACAGCTCACCAAGGAAGCCTATAACGTGATGCGCGGCTAGCGGGGCTAGTAGACACGCCCGAACCGGTTCAGGACTTTTCTGTGAATCGTGATGCAGGGGCGTGTGCCCTAGTGGGCGTGTTATACCGCGATATATCAGCTAAAAATCAAAGCAGCTGCGAATGGAATACATACCATTCGCAGCTGCTTTGTCATTTAGAACAATGTTTAATTTTTAGTTGATAAAAGTCTCAATTAAATATTGAATAAAATATCAATATGTACTTTAAACTTTCTAGGGTGGTGTAAAACAGTCCATTCACTGTGCACCACCATAGCCGTGCAATAGCATGCGGAACGATTACCGATTGGCACACACCAAAACTGCATCGTCGCACGTCAGCCCCTATTCATCACCACTTCTCACTATTCCTCAACGCGCCCCTTTCCTCTTCTCTTATTCGCTCCATGTTGGCGACCCCGAAGCCGACCCTAAAAACCGGTTCCTTCCGGCCGGTTCTCAACCACAATTACATAAGGACACATCCATGCTTCCGGTTATCTCCCGAGCACTCACACCCGCTCCCCGCGCACGTCGCGCCCTTGCCCTCACCCTCGCACTCGCCCTCGGTGCCGTACCCGTAGGCACCTCCGCCTTCGCTTCCCACCAGGCTGTCGCTCACGCCGCCGAACCTGCCGTAGCCAGCGGCCTCATCAAACTTAACCAGCCCAAGGACGACCCCGCATACCTAGAATGCATCGCCACCTTTGTTGGCACCATGAACGCCACCCCCGGCGTGTGGGCGGTCTGCCACGGCTACCTCGACAGAGAAGAATACACCGTCACCCGCCGCCACAGCACCGCAACCGTCACCCGCGGCCAGCTCGTACGCATGCTTTACCGCATGGCGGGATCGCCGACCGTCAAGAACCTGCCCAAAACCTCCCCCTACAAGGACGTGGCAACCACCAACCCCGACTACGTCGCGTACATTTGGGCGGCGGACGCGGGCATCACCTCCGGCTGGGATGATGGGCTCTTCCACCCGGATGACTACGCCACCCGCAACACCCTCGCCGCGTTCCTCTACCGTGCTGCCGGTAGCCCCGACGGTGCCGCACGCATGCGCCAGATCCGCCGCCCGCTGCGCGCCGAAGCTAAGAAGGTTGAGCAGTTCAAGACCGAAAACCGTTGGGCAGCCCGCACCCTCGGCGCCTACCCCGAAGTCGACCGCAACGGTGACGGTGCAGCAGACGTGGTGGACCCCGCCAGCCCCCTGTACTTCTCCGACGCCCTGTACATGCTCAAGGTGTACAGCGATAAGGGTCTGAAGATTGTGGGCACTCCCGTCGTTGACTAGGGGTAATACCGACTATCTTTAGTGCTGACTAGCGCATATATTCACCGCCCGCCGGTGCGACCCAATGGGTTGCGCAGGCGGGCGGTGTGCTGTTCTGGCAGGTTGCGAGCGCCCGTGCCGCCGCGCATGCCGCCGCGCAATCGCCTCTGTGCAATGAAAGGCGCCTGCGCTGCACCCGCTAAGCTAGAAGGCATGAAGATTGCCACCTGGAACATCAACTCAATCCGCGCCCGCGAAAACCGCGTCGAAGACTGGCTCGACGAACACGACGTTGACGTGCTCGCCCTGCAAGAAACCAAAACCAAAGACGAAACCTTCCCCTTCGACCTCTTCGAATTCATGGGCTACGAGGTTGCGCACTTCGGCCTGAATCAGTGGAATGGCGTGGCAATCGCCTCCCGAGTCGGCCTCGAAGATGTGCAACGCGGCTTCGACAACCAGCCGCACTTCGGCAAGCCCGGCGAACCCGAGGTGCTGGAGGCGCGCGCTATCGGTGCGACCTGCGGCGGCGTGCGCATCTGGAGCCTCTACGTGCCCAATGGCCGCGGCCTGACCGATCCGCACATGGACTACAAGCTCCGCTGGATGGAGGCGCTCCGCCAGAACGTGCACAACGAACTGACCGCTAATCCGCAGGCACAGCTCGCCCTGGTCGGTGATTGGAACGTCGCCCCCGAAGACACCGATGTGTGGGATATTGACCACTTCCTGCGCAACGAAATGACCCACGTGTCCGAACCCGAACGCCGCGCCTTCGCCGCCCTACTCGATGAGGGCATGGTGGATGTAGTGCGCCCGCACACCCCGGGTGAGTACACCTACTGGGACTACCAGGCGGGCCGCTTCACCAAGGACGAGGGCATGCGCATTGACTTCCAGCTGTTCTCGCCCGCGCTCGCCGCACGTGTGGAACGCGCCTGGATCGATAAGGTCGAGCGCGCCGGTGAAGGCGCAAGCGATCACACGCCGGTCGTGGTTGAGATTGCCGACTAGACCGAGCGCCTAGCTTGCCGTAGAACCGCGTGTAGTAGGGAGGCGGGGGAGGGGTCCCTCGCCTCCTTGCTGTATCTGCAGGTGCTTCTGTTCCTGTGCGCCTGCTCTTGTGTGTCTGTCCCTGTGTTTCTGTCGATATTTCGGGGTTTCTGTGTAGCTTAGTTGAAAAGTTCGGCTAGACGAACTATTGTTAAATTCCGCCCGGGACGACAGGCAAAAGCGCATTATGATGCCTGCGCAGACACAACCGTGTCCCTGTTGCCCCGGCGCGGCAAATTCCACACATCAACCACATGCTCAAACCCGTGACTTCCAATGAAGGATGCCTCATGAACGCTTTCACCCCCGCAGGCAGCAACGCACGCCGCCTCGTCCAGGCGCTCTGCGCCGCCCTCGCACTCACCCTGCTACTCGTGCTCACCGGTTGCGGCAACACAGCCAGCACCACCGATGGTGCTAAGAGCAGTAGCGGCAAGAAGACCGTGCTCACCACTTTCACCGTGCTCGCAGACATCGCCCGCAACGTGGCAGGCGACGACCTGAACGTGGAATCCCTCACCAAGCCCGGCGCAGAGATTCACGAGTACGAGCCCACCCCCTCCGACCTGAAGAAGGCGCACGCCGCCGACCTGGTGCTTGACAACGGTCTGAACCTCGAATCCTGGTTCGCGAAGTTCGTTGAAGAATCCCACGCTAAGCACGTGACCGTCTCCGAGGGGGTCACGCCCATCTCCATTACCGAGGACGCCTACGAGGGTAAGCCCAACCCCCACGCCTGGATGAGCCCCAGCAACGTGCAGAAGTACGTGGACGTGATGATTCGCGAATTTAGCGCCCTCGACCCGGCCCACGCCGCCGACTACAAGTCCCGCGGCGAAGCCTACAAGAAGCAGCTGCAGGACGTGCGTGATGAGCTCGTCAAGGAAATCTCTACCCTGCCCGAGAACCAGCGCGCACTCGTCACCTGCGAAGGCGCCTTCTCCTACCTGGCGGCAGACGCGGGCCTGAAGGAAAAGTACATTTGGGCGGTCAACTCCGAACAGCAGGCGACCCCCTCTCAGATTTCCTCCGCAATCGATTACGTGCGCCAGAATCAGGTGCCCGCCGTGTTCTGCGAATCCACCGTCTCTGACAACCCGATGCGCCAGGTAGCCGACGCCACCGGCGCACGATTCGGCGGCGTGCTCTACGTGGATTCGCTCTCCGAGGCGAACGGTCCCGTGCCCACCTACCTGGACATGATTCGCTACGACGCACGCACCATCGTGGCGGGCCTCAAGGGCAACTCCTAAACCCGAATAAACCCGGCATAAACCCGGGCTAAACCCCGTATCGAAAACCCCGGGTAAACCCCAAACCCCCGATAGGATAGGAGGGGCGGTCGCCTTCACGGCTCCGCTCCTCCCACGCCGTTAACACTCGCTCACACAGCACCCGCCCACACGGCACCCACTCACCACCACACAAGCAAGTACACCCGCCGCACGCATACGGTGACCACCAGAAAGAACACAAGGAATGAGCACTCTTCTCAGTTGCGAAAATGTGCACGTGAACTACGGGCCAGTCCGCGCCCTCACCGGCGCATCCTTCACCCTGGACACCGGGCGTATCTGCGGCCTGATCGGCATGAACGGCTCCGGCAAATCCACCCTTTTCAAAGCCATCATGGGGGTCGTGCCCGTGCACGCCGGCAGCATCACCCTCGACGGGCAGCCCGTCGGCGGTCACCGTGGCGGACGCGGCAAGAACGCGCACCACCGCGCCGGACTGGTCAGCTACGTGCCGCAGAGCGAAGAAATCGATTGGACCTTCCCCATCTCCGTGCGCGAGGTCGTCAGCATGGGGCGCTACCGCAACCTCGGCATCACCCGCCGCCTGCGTGCCGCAGACCGTGCCGCCGTGGATGAGGCACTTGCCCGCGTGGAGCTGACCGACCTTGCCGACCGTCAGATTGGGGCGCTCTCGGGTGGCCAGCGTAAGCGCGCCTTCGTGGCACGCGCTATCGCCCAGGGTGCCCAGTTGCTGCTGCTTGATGAGCCCTTCGCCGGTGTGGACAAGCGTAGCGAGGCGATGCTCATTCAGGTCATTGAACAGCTACGCGATGAGGGCGCGACCGTGCTGGTGTCCACGCACGACCTGGCGACCCTGCGCCAGTTCGCCGACGAGGCGCTACTGCTACGCGGTGAGATTCTGATGCACGACACCCCCGAGAAGGTGCTCGCCCCCGAGAACCTGGTACGTGCCTTCGGCATGGAAGTGAACGCCGGCGCGCCGACTGCCGCCAGCGCTACTACCTCCGGCTCTACGGCGAACAGCTCTGTGGAAGGGAAGAACTAAATGGACATCCTCAACTTTCTGGTGGAGCCGCTGACCCTGCCCTTCATGCTCCGCGCATTCGTGGTCACCGTCATTGCCGCCGCCGTCTGCGCCCTGCTCTCCTGCTGGCTTGTGCTGCTCGGCTGGTCGCTCATGGGCGACGCGATCTCGCACGCGGTGCTGCCCGGCGTGGTGCTCGCCTACATTTTCGGTGCACCCTTCGCGGTGGGTGCGGTCATTGCCGCGCTCGTGGCGGTGGCGCTCATCGGCGGGGTGCGGCGCAGCGGCCGCGTGCGCGAAGATGCCGCGATCGGCATCGTGTTCACGACCATGTTCGCGTTCGGTCTGGTGCTGATTTCGGTGACGCCGTCGAATACCGACCTGAACCACATTCTCTTCGGTAACGTGCTGGGTGTGTCCTGGTCGGACGTCTGGCAGGTCGCTATCCTCGCGGTGATTGTTGCCGCCGTGCTGCTGGTGAAGCGCCGCGACTTCGTGCTGTACGCCTTCGACCCGGGCTTTGCGCAGGCGGTGGGGTTGCGTCCGCGTCTGCTCGGCGCGCTGCTGCTCATTATGCTGGCGCTGACCTCCGTGGTGGCGTTGCAGATTGTGGGTGTGGTGTTGGTCGTGGCGATGCTCGTCATCCCCGGCTCCACCGCGCGCCTGATCACTGACCGGTTCGTGCCCATGCTCGCGGTGAGCGTGGGCGTGTCCCTGGTGGGTACGCTGACCGGCCTGTACGCCAGCTACCACGCGGATGTATCCCCCGGCGGCGCCGTGGTCGTCACGCAGGGCCTGCTGTTCGCCCTGGCGTACGTGTTTGCCCCGCGCTACGGTCTGCTGGGCAGGATGCGCGCTCGCCGGCTCAACACTGTTGCAACGAAAACTGAGCCCTCAGCTTCCTAGGAAAGCTCACCACATACAGCAATAGGCGGAAAGTCCCACTGTGGGGCTTTCCGCCTATTGCTATCTTCTGAAGTTTCTAGGGGCGCCTCTAACGCCCTGTATCTACCGCACCGTGCGGGATACGAACAGGGAGGCGGTCGCCTCCGCACCCAAAGGAATAATCGTGCCGCCGGGCTTCACCGCACCGGCCGCGTCCGTCTCGTGCAGGTTGCCGGAACCGGCACCAACCACGCTCACGTTCACCGCCTCCGAGAAGGGCGCACCCTCCTCAATGTGCAGGCGCACACCGGGCACAAAACCGTGGCCCTGCAGGTAGCGCAGCAGGCGCGGGTCGTCATCGTTAATGCGTTCGAGCACGACCGTTTCGCCGGGTTCGCACTGGCTCAGCGGCACGGTCTGCGGAAAACTAATGCGCCCCGAAGAGTCGGGAATCGGGTCGCCGTGCGGGTCGCGGGCCGGGTGCCCCAGCAGGGTGTCGATGCGGTCCACCATGAAGTCGGATACCGCGTGCTCCAGAACCTCCGCCTCGTCGTGCACACGGTCCCAGGTGTAGCCGAGAGTCTCAACCAGGAACGTCTCGATGAGGCGGTGGCGGCGAATCATTGCCAGCGCGTAGGAGCGGCCGGTTTCAGTGAGCTCAATAGCGCCGTAGGGCTGATGCTCGATCAGGTCGGCGGCGGCGAGGCGCTTGAGGCCGTCAGATACCGAAGAAATGCGCAGGCCCATGCGCTCTGCCAGGGCGGATGCGGTGGCAGGGGTTTTGGTCCATTCTTCGAGGCTCCAGATTTCCTTGAGGTAGTTCTGGGTGCTGACGGAAAGTTCTGAAAGGGGCATAAAGATAAGTTTACCTTTTCTCTGGTTTTGCCCGCCGGGATGATGGGTGCGGAAGCGGTGAAAATCCAGGCTTAAAGAGCGTCCCGCCCGGCGGTTCACCCCTGGCAGGGGGTGACCATCACGGGCGGGATCGGGTGTTCGGTTCCGCACTGGCAGGTACGAAAGGCTGGCAGGCGCGAAAGAATGAGGGGTGCGCGGCGGCGTTAGGTGGCGCGGCGGCGCGAACGGTCAATACGGGTCAGCAGCTCGATGAGCGCACCGCGTGCCGCCTGCTCCTCGTGCCAGAGGGAGCGGACGAGAGTGCGACTGACTGCCTGGGTGGTGATGCCGAGTGCGGTTGCGGCGGCTTTCTGCTGGCCGCGCACGCCGGGTACGAGCAGGTTTACCACGCGCCATTCGGCGTCGGTGCGGTCGGCGCATACGCGGTAGAGCAGGCGTGCGGAGCCTGCGGCGAGGTCTGCGAGGTGGCGGTTGTCGGCGCTGACGCTGATGCAGCGTACGGGTGCGCCTCCCTGTGCTTCTTCGACGGCGAGGCGTGAGAATTCGAGGGCGTCGCCGGTGCAGTCGGTGGTGCTGACGGCGCCGAGTGCGCCTGCGAATCGGGGGATGTTGAGCTCACCGATTCCGATGCCGACCCAGAAGCCGTTATCGCGCGCGGCAATGAGCGCCGCGTGTAGTGCGTCGCTGGCGCGGTCGAAGGCGCCCTGAATTTCGTCAGGGTATGTCTGGGCGAAGGCAACACGCGGGTTGAGCTTTGCGAGTTCGTCCGACAGTGCAGTGAGTGAGTGCTGTGCGGAACGTTGAATAAAGGTTAGAACGAACACCTTCTTATTATGCCGTAAAACCTTCAACAAGTAGCGTAAGGTTCGCCGTAATACCGGCAACATTTAAAGCCCCAAAAATGCGCATTGATAAGGGGAATTATCGTAAGCGTGCACTGTGTGCAGAAATCCTCAAAAGGACGTAGAACACCCCCGAAAGGAAAATAATTTTCATGCAAGTGCACGTTGAATTATTCGCTTTCGGGGGCGTTGAGTGGAGTTGATAGACGGGGCTACCGCGGAACTACTGTGCGTTCGTTACCTGCGAGATATGGGGCAGTTGACGCAGTGGCTTCTGGAATACCATCACCACCAGCGACAGGAAAATGAACACCGCGTAGAACAGCGCCGTGTACGTAATGCCCCAATCAACAATGAGGAAGCCAGCCAGCAAAACAGCCAGCGGGGTCAACGCCATATTCGGGATGCCCTGCACCGAGTGCACGCGGCCAATCATGTGCTCCGGGGTGGATGCGTTGATGTACGCAATGATGCTCGAATTGAAGGAGGGAAGCACAATACCCGCCAGCACAATCAGCAGGCACACCACCCACAGCATCGAATGAACCACCGGCAGCAACAGGTAGCAGGCCGACATGATAGCCAGGGAGGTGATGCCGAGCGGGCCGAGCGCGAACTTCTCGGTCAGCGGGCCGACCAGGAACGAACCGAGCAGCACGCCCACGCCGAAGGCGCTCGCAAAGATGCCGATGAAGAGCGGGTGTGCGCCCTCCAGGGTGTAGTAGTAGATGAAGGTGAGCGGAATACCGACCGTTCCAAAGTTCGCAAGTGTTGAAACGAACGCAATGGACACCAGTACCTTGTTCTTCAGGATGTACTCGAAACCGGCTTTTGAGTCCTGCCAGAAGCTGGTTTTCTCGCCCTCCTCCTCTTCTGCGGGCTGCCGACTAGCGCCGTAGGTCTTAGGTGCGACGATGAACGCCAGCAGGTTGACCACCGCGTGAACAGCTGTCATGAGCACGGTCGAGAAGCCAATAATGATGCCGGCGACCGGGCCGCCCAGCAGGTTGGCGGTGGACTCGCGCGTCTCACCCATACCGGAGGCGTACCCCAGGTGTTCCTTGGGGACTACGCGGGTGATGATGGACTGTTCACTCGGGTAGTCGAAGGTGGAAATGATGGCGGCGAGAGAAATCGTGATCACCAAAACGTAAATGTTGGTGACGTTGAAAACGAGGTAGAGAAGAATTGCTATCCAGGACAGTGACTGGCCGATACAGGACAGTGCCAGGCACTTTGAGGGGCCGATTCTGTCAACCCACGTTCCAGATACCGCTCCGGCGCAGGTGGCGAGAACACCCGCGACGAAGAGGGTGATACTCGCAGCTTCTGGGGAGCCGGTCAGCGCCAAAATAATGATGGGCGTGGTGATATAGCTCATCGAGTCTGAGAGCTGGTTGGCTCCAATGGCGAAAAGAGTATTTCTGAAATCTTTATTCTTGAGTAGCTCGGTGTTGACACTCATGGGGGACCTCCACGATGGGGTTTATGGTGTCGCGCGGTGTGCAATCCGCCGTGTGTAGTTCGTCGTGCGCAATCGTGTGAGTGAATACCCTGACAGTCGGCTGTGTCTGCCTGTATGTGCCTGTTTCTGCTTGTGCCCGCCGGTCATGATGGGTGGTTGAGGATGCACGGAGCGGCTCATTGGGAGCCAGCCCCCGCACAAATAGTGTGTCGCGCGATACTTTAGATTCTATAAGAGACGTGAATCATATGCGTGAAGGCTAGTTGAAAAACTTTCCTCATTTTGGGTATTGACATTAGGGTTAGTCTGACTATAATTCATTCTTGGTGCTTCCGGTGGCTAAACCTTCGGCGGCTAAACCCTGACTAAACCTCAGCTAAACCCGAATCCGGGCACGCCAAAGACCCCCGCAACGCAGCAGGGCGCTACTCCACCAGGCCCGCGAAGCCCGATAGAGCCAGCACCTCCTCAACATCCTGCGGCACCGAACGCGCCACCCACGGCGAATGCACCAACACCGCCTGCCACTGACCGCGCGACACCGCCACATTCAAACGATTCGGCGAGAGCACAAACCCGGTACCGCGCCCAGAATCAACCCGCGACGACGCCAACGACACCAACACCACCGCAGCCTCCTGACCCTGGAACTTATCCACCGTACCCACGCGCACGCCAGCACCCGAAGAATCCGCCAGGCCAGCGGTAATCAGCGCCTCACACACACAATCAACCTGCGCGTTATACGCCGCCACCACAATACAATCCTCAGCCGCCAACGGGCGCGGCTCAGCACCAGCCGCCGGAACCCACTCACGCCCCAACAGCTCACGCACGCAATCCACCACCGCCTGCGCCTCCTGCACAGAACGCACCGAACAACCCGCATGCTCCACCGGATACGACACTACACCCGGCTCAACACCCTGCAAGGCGCGACCAGCCGTCGCCGCCGCGCTCGCCAACGCGCCATCATAAGACAGCCACGAAACCCGCTCGCACAACGCCGAACCCATGCGCCACGACTCACCCAAGAAATAGCCAAAACGCGGATCCAACGCCGCCGCGCCATCAGACAACCAGCCCAGCGCCGAAACATCCACCGGGTATGGATGCACGCCCGTCGACACCTGCGGCAACTGCTGCGGATCGCCCAACAGCAGCACCGAACGCGCCGCACGAGCCGCCGCCACCGTATTCGTCAGAGAGAACTGGCCAGCCTCATCAACCACCAGCACATCCAGCGACCCGGCAGGCACACGACGCTCACTCACGTAATCCCACACCGTGCCGCCAAACAGCAGACCGCCCGCACCAGAAATCAGCTCCACCAGCTCAGAGTCAGACACCTCAGACCACGGGGCGTCCGGGGTCACCGACTTGCCGCGCAGACGCACCGCACGCGAAACATCAAAACCATCACGGGCGCAGCACGCCAACATAAGATTCTCAATCACCGCATGCGACTGAGCTACCACGCCCACCTTCGCACCCTCCGCCACCAGGCGCGCAATCACGTGCGAGGCGAGGAAAGTCTTGCCCGCCCCGGGAGGGCCCTGAACCGCCACGTAGGAGTGGTCGAGGGCGCGAACCGCCGCGTGCACGGCATCCACCGTGGGCAGGTCAGAAGCAGGAAAATCAACCTCACGGGGTAGATTTTCTGCATTTTTAGCGTTTGAGGCGCTCTTCTTCAGGCGTGGCGCGCGGCGGAACAGCAAATCCGCGGAGGCGCTCTCCACCCCCGTCAGGGAAGCCGCCGCATCCAGCACGCTCGGCAGGGTGCTGGGGGAGGCGGGGGCATCGGAGGGCTCGGAATCTTCATCGGTGATAGGAGCGCTAGGCATCAGCGCGTTAGGCATGAGAGCACCATCGAAAAGCAGCCCGTGCACATCGGCCTGCAGAGCTGCCTCAATCGTCGCCGTCGACACCGGATCACCGGGACCAATACCCGAAGGCAGCGCGCGGTGCGGCTCATCCTTCACGCGGATGCGTTCCTGCAGAAGCACCTCCAAGAACTCGCCGGTCGACTCTGCGGTTGACTCGCCGGACTCTGCGCCAGCCTCTTCGGCAGCCTCTTCGGGGCCTGCAGAATCCTCGGATCCGGCACGGAAACCGCCCTGCGCCACCGCCAGCACACGCATGCCAAAGAAACCCGTCGCCGCCAGCTCGGCAGGCACACGCTCACCTGGATTCGACGCACGGAAATAATTCACCTGCGACTCCATACGGTCCAGCGCAATCTGCGGGCTCAACCCCGCCTCATACGCACAAAAAACCGCACGGTCAGAGGGCGCAATCACCAGGCTCGGGTCGGCCTCAAGTCGCGCGCGCAACAGGCGCACCTGCGCGCCGCGCACACGATACCAGCCGGGGGCGTCCGGCACCTCGGTGGGCTCCTTCATGGCGGCGGCGAACGCCTCCTCCTCGGCGGGGGCGTTCAGAAGAGTATGCGCATGCTCCACCGAAAGCACCTGCACCCGGTCAAGGTACGCGTAATCGCGGCTCGCCACCCACGCCGTCGGGCCGTCCTCCAGGCGGCGAATGTGCTCCCGCCAGAACGGGGCGCGCTCACGGCGGTGGTAGTTCGTCATGGACAGCAGCATCGCCGCCTCAAGCTCACCGGCACCCCAGCCGTGCTCCGCCGCGTGCTCCTCCAGGGAGGCAAGTTGGGCATCCAGCAGGCACTGCAGGCGGTACTGTTCACTGTCGTTCTCCACCGCGGCGGGCACCCGGTACATGACCGGGTGCTCCTCAGTTTCCGGATTCTCGGCGGTATCTTCGGCAGTGTCTTCGGTGACGAGCTCCGGGGCATCGGTCGCGAGGGCAAGAGAAGCCGCCGCGTTCAGGCACGCCGGGCACTCGTCGCAGGTCAGAAAATAGGGGATGCGCTCGGCAAGTTCCGCCGGTTCTACACCCTCGTTCAGCGCCTCGGTGAGCAGCAGGAGGCGCTGCTCCTGCAGGCGAATCAGCGGCAGAATACGTGCCGAATCAACCCGGTGAGGTTGAGGAACGGGGGAGTGGTGCTCAGCGTACTCAGTGGGTTCCGATTCGGACCCCGCGCTGTACTCATCCACGCCGTGCTCCAGATGAAGGTCGAGGCGCGCGGCATTCTTGGTGTTCTCGGCGCTCTCGGTTGCACTAGCGGTCAGCAGGTGCGCCGCCAGGGCACCGCGCAATAGCGCCCGATACGCCGCCTCACCCAGGTGCGGGGTGCAAACGATTAGGGCGGTATTGCTCTCGGCGGTGCTGTCCGCAACCGGGCAGTCGAGGCGGTCGAGCTCCACCGTGTAGGTCAGCCCCGCCGCGGAGGTCGCCACCAGGGGCACCGGGCGCGCCGTACCACCCGCATGCTCACCGCTGACTACTCCACTGCCGACCATGCCACCTTCGGTCAGCACTCGCAGGCACTCGCGGTACGCTTCGCGGGCGCGCTCGGACTTCTCGGGGGCTGGGCGTGCAGACTGCTTCTGCGCACGCTCTCGAAGCTCGGTGTAGAGCCGCAACTCGCAGGCGGAGGTGGCGGTCAAATCAGCGAGGGTGAAGGTGAGGTTCATGGCGACTTTTCTGCTGGAGGAGAGAGAAACAAGGCGGGTGTGAAACCCTGCCGGGTGAGCGGGCGCGAGCCCCGGTGGAGAGAGGTGTGAGTACCCTACGCCACCCCTCGCCCCGAGAGGTTGATTTTCAGGTTTCACGTGAAACACTACAGAAAATCAACCTGCACGGGGTGATTCAGGGGGCTTTCGGGGCTATCCGGGCATACACGCTAGGAGGCTGCACCCGCCGCAGCCACGGTAGAAACTGCCGCCGAAGCAGCCGCAGAAGCCGGGGCGCTTGCCCCGTCCGAAGCGGGTGCCGAAGCACTCGCTGCTACCGCAGAGGGAGCAACAGAAGCACTCGGCGCGGTCGAACGGTTCGCAATCGCCGCCGCGGCAGCGTCCACGCGTTCCTTCGCGGCGGGCAGCGCATCCGCACCGCCCAGATCGTTCAGAATAATCGCGAAAATCAGGCGGGTGCCGTCGGGCCGGGTCGCCACACCGCACAGCGAAGACACCGTGTACAGGGTGCCGGTCTTCGCCTGCACAAAAGTGTGCGCGTGCACGGCGTTCGCCGCACCAAAACGACCGGACAGAGTGCCGCTCACGCCCGCGACCGGGAACGTGCTCATCAGCTGCTCCGCATGCTCATCAACATTCAGCAGAGCCACAACCTGCACGAGGGTTCGGGCAGTCACGCGGTCCGTCAAGGACATGCCGCACACGTCTGCCTGCACCAGGTTTTCAATGTTCACGCCGGCATCCACGAGTGCCTGGCGCACGGTCTGCTGTGCCGCTTCGCCGCTACCTTCCTTACCTGCGGCAATGGCGGCGCAACGGCCGAGCACCTCGGCGAGGGCGTTGTCGGATTCGAGCATCATGTGTTGTGCCTGCTCCAGCAGGGTTGCCGATTCGACCGCGGCGATTTCCACTGCCTCCGCGGGGGCGGTGCGGCGCTCCGCAAGGGTAAAGCTCATGCCGGACTCCTTGCCGGCGGTGTTGAGCGCATCCACGAACGCCTGCTGAGCGGCAACCGCCGCATCGTCCGGGCGTACCGGGTTGCTTGCGGTGGACTTGCCCGGCACCGTGTGCGATTCGAGCGCAATGGGGTGAATGGGCGTGATCTGGCCGGACGCCACGTCGGCGTCATCCCAGCCGGGGTTCACGCCGGGGCCGGTGAAGAAGGTGCCGTCAAGGTAGACGGGTAGCGCCGCGGTCGGCTTCTCGCCCTGAAGAAGCGCTTTCACGGTCAGCTCGGCGAGGGTGGTGAGACCTGCGCGTCCGACAATCTGCTTCGGGTTGGAGGCGCCCGCACCGAGCAGGGTGTCGCCGCCCGCCATGAGGTACAGTCCGACGGCGTCGCGGGTTACGCGGGTGCGCAGGCGCGCCTGCAGATTTGCGTAGCGGTTGAGTGCGAACAGGGTCAGCACCTTAAAAGTGGAGGCGGGCACGCGTGCGGTGTCGGCGTTGGCGGCGTACAGGTCGGCGGGCGCGGTGGCCGCCTTGATGCTGGGCAGGTTGCCGTCCATGCCGGTGACGAGCAGGCTGTACTGCGGGTAGGTGCCGTCCGCGAAGAGCGCGGTGAGGGCGGCGCGTAGCTGTTCCTGTTCCGCTTCGGGCAGTGCGGGGGCGAGGGTCGGGGTGGCGCTCGGGGTTGCGGAGGCGGTCGCCTCGGCGGTGCCGGTGGGGCTGCCGGTTGCGCTGCCGGTGGGGCTTGCGGAACCTTCGGGGCGTTTCTGTTCGGTTGCGGCGGATCCGCAGGCGGTGAGGAGGAGCATGCCGCCGAGGGTGAGGGCGGCGCGGCGGGTGAGGGTGGTGGTCTGGGTGTTGTGCTTGTTGGAAGGCATCTTTTGAGCATAGCGGGCGGAAGGGGTGCCTATCGAATTTACGCGCCGGTGCTGGGATGCTCATGCAACGCTCCTGCTGCCCTTCACAAACCCTATCTGGGGCGCCCGGCACGGCTGCCGGGTGTGGTGGCGGGGTGTGCTGGCGGGCGTGGGACTAGGCGGAACGTTAACTGTGGTGTGAGCGTGGTAAATTACGCTGGTTTTGGCGCCGAATACGCGGTTTCGGTGTGCGTGAACGGGTTACAATGGGTGAGTTCAACACCTAACTTTCGCACCTTGCGCGCCGAAGTCGCCGCGAAAGTGACTCTAACTCACGAGAAAGAAGGTTCCGATGGAACTCGACGTCACTATTGAAATTCCCCGCGGCTCCCGCGTGAAGTACGAAGTGGACCACGAGACCGGCCGCCTGCGCCTGGACCGTGTGCTGTTCACCTCCATGCAGTACCCCACCGCTTACGGCTACTTCGAGAACACCCTCGGTGAGGACGGCGACCCGCTGGACGCAATGCTGATCCTGGATGTTGACGTTGTTCCCGGCGTGCTGGTTGAGTCCCGCCCGGTCGCAGTGTTCAACATGACCGATGAGGCTGGCGGCGACGCTAAGGTTCTGTGCGTTCCCACCGACAAGCGTTACGACCACATCAAGTCCCTGGCTGATGTTCCCGAGCAGCTGAAGGCTGAGATTCAGCACTTCTTCGAGCGTTACAAGGACCTGGAGCCCGGCAAGTGGGTTAAGGGCGAGGGCTGGGAAGACCTGGCTGCTGCTGAGAAGATGGTCCAGGAGGCTATCGACCGTTTTGCAGCTGAGGGTCACTAAGCTGCCGCACCGTTAGGTGCACCCGGTTTTGTAGGGGGCGTGTTCCCCGTGTCTGGTTCGTGCGAGTTTTCGTGCGTGCTGGAGGCGGTGGGCACGCCCCCTTTTGTTGTGCTCGGAGTTGTTGCCCAGGGCTTTGTTGAGGGGGATTTCAGCAAGTACTTTGCGCGGTGGGGCTTGTAATATTTCTGAAAGTTCAGATTTTTAAAGATATTTCTAAAGTTCTAGTTACATAAATATTCAAGTTTAAAGTGAGATTTTAATAAACTTCAAGTTTATATTGATATATATTTTTTCACGAGAATGAAATATTTGCTTGTGAATACTCGAAACGGTGAATTTTCAGAGTAGGGTTGAAGGAGTGTGGTGTATAGAGCGTCGACGAAGCGTAAACGCCACACACTATTGTCATCACTCAACTTAATTTAAGGACTATCATGTCTGAACTGTCACGCCGGCATGTGTGCCGGCTTTCGTCATTTGCCCTGGTAAGTTTCTTCGCAGCACCTCAGAGCACGGCATGGGGTATTCAGGGCTCTGTTGGGTCTCCCCAGCAAATAGATGGATGCACTGTTGCCCCGCTTCGTGAAGCATGGGTGCCGACTAATGGTGCAGATAATGTCATTCTGTGGTTTCAGCTTCTTCCCTTTTCGGGCCCTTTTGTAGGGGTGCATGCGCTTCCGTCGGTAGAACTGATGGGGAATCAAGAAGAGTCAGCCGTATATGAGGTAATTCGTCCCCATATTCACCGTGATACAGGGCAGTGGCTGTCTAAAATTCCTTCGGGTCAGCAGATTGTGGTTGAGCTTGAACAGCTGAGTGGATCGCAAGAATACATGGTGCAGATGAGCCGTTGGCAGCCGGGTTCTATGGGATTGACAAGCCATTCTCCTGAGGGGTACCCGGCTGCACCATCACTGACAGTGCGTGAAGACTCGGGTCTGAAGGTGGTTCGTGCGCGTGGTGCCTCAACGGAGAGCACTGAGTATTTTTGTGGTGTCTACCAAGGGGAGATAAAGGGAAACGCATCCCTTGGAGAAGATGACGGTGCGTTTATTCAAGCTCAGCGCTGGGAATGGGGTCTTGAGGTAGATAAAGATATTTCTCAGCCGGAAGAGTTGTTTCAACGAGGGTGCTTTGGCGTGTATTTCCCGGGTCGTAGCGAATACGGCGGATCTACTGTGTCGGCTTCCTATCGGATTAGTGTTAGGACGCCGGGAGGCGTGTTGACATGTACCACAATAGCTGCCCCATAAAACAATTATGGGGGTAATCGCAGGGTTGTGGATTCGGGAAATCTTGCTCTGCAAAAAGAGATGATTGATAGGGGGTTGGTACAGATTTAATAGAATTAAACATCAAATCATCTTTATGTATAGATATTCAGGGAAAATTGGTGGGTTGGCATTCAAACTATTTGAATGCGTTTGAACTACATGGCTTAAGAAAGGAATACAATATGGTTGATTATAGTAAATCAAAGCATGTGAATGTTTTGGATTTTGGTGCAGACCCAACCGGTACGAAGGATTCCGCGCCAGCAATTCAAAATGCCATTAACTCGGTGGCCGCTGTTCCCGGTGGTGGTTCTGTCGAGATTCCTTCGGGAATCTATCTTGTGAGTAATGATTTTATTAATCTCAGGGATAGGGTAGAGGTGTATGGTCATGGATTCTCAACACAAATTATTGGGTTTAATAAAAACCCGAAGATTTTAAGAGATGTTGATGGTGACGATATGGAGTGTCAGGGGGTATTTCATATGGGGTCATACAATACCTTTGTGGGTGATATGGGAACAAATATACCAATGCGTTTTGGGGTACGGGATATGTTTATTCGTGCCGCCAATCTTAATCTTTTGAATCCTAATATTCGTAAAGGATTTTTTGAGTATCAAATTGCTCAGGGTAAGCACGTTGCTGATAATTATATACCGGATAATATTGCGGGCATTATTGTTCATACAAGATATGATATTTTTAATGAACCTGAAGCTGCCCCTATTATTTCAAATATTGAAATCTGGGATACGGCAATCGGAATTGCCATCCTGGGTGAACATGATCGTGCTATGAAGGTTGATAAGGTCCGCATTCGTAAAACTCGCAGACAAGGGCTCTTGGTGGGAAAGCCGGTGGGTCATGTTCAGCGTAGAACAGAGAGTTTGAACTCTGGAGCTGCGGATAATAAGTTTGTGATGGTTGAGGTCTCTGATGCCAATCTTGGTGGCGGATATCATGGGGCAATTGAGGTGTACGGAGCTCAATGTAAATTCGTGGCATGTACCGCCTGGTTTGCTATTCGCAATAAGCCAAATTCCGACCTTTATCACGATAGAGATCAGTACCGCAGAAAGTCTGGTGCCGGGTGGGCGATTTTTGGCGAACGGAATATGTTCATCGGATGTACCGCTCAGGAGAATGGCGGGCACGGGTGGGTCGTAGGTTTCAAGGATAATCAGTTTATGAATTGTCTAGGTGAGTCCTCGAGTCTCGAGAATTCACTTATTCTTAAGGGAACTGCACGCACTGATGAAGCAGCTAATTGGTATATTGGACGAAATGCTTCTGGAGCACGCCTAGTATCGCCGCGTTCGGCTAATCCGAAAGTTGGCCAGCGTTCCTCGCGTTACGGGTTTTATCTGGAGAATAAGCTGGATGATATTAGTATTGTGGCCGGTTCATCGCGTAATGCCCGTGATGGTAATAAATTGACTTCGAATGATGGTCGGCACCTTTTCTTTAGGAGAGATCGCAGCGTCCCCTGGGGCAATTTCTATATTGATATTAATTTTGTGGTCTATAGGACCTCGCAAGATAATGAGATTAATCGGAATAGTCAAAATGACGTAAAAGTTTAATCATTCTGAAATAATTGCGCGGAGAGTGAATCCCGAGTATGTTCAAAGGGATTCACTCTTCTTCTACTCTCACACCTTTCACCGAGGATAGAAAATGAAGAAAAACCTCTCGACCCGTGGCGCGGCGGCACTGTTGGCGCTGGCTATGGGGTATATGGGTCAGGGCGTAGCCCAGGCGGCATACATTCAGCCGAAATCTGCACAGCCTGTAGAAGAGCTGGAATTTGATGTTAATTGTTTTGACATGCACTTCTATTACGGCAAGAACACTATGGGCAGTTTGGATTGGGCGGAGTGTACCGGCCTGATTACGAAGAAGCAGGTTGTTGGGCTGGCTACAACTCGTGAAGATAAGTTGCCGAACGGGGTCATGACCATTTCGCGTGGCCGCTTGCTGGAGTACCTGTACCATCTGGCGGGTTCACCCGAGGTGAAGAACCTGCCGGAGAAGTCCCCGTACACCGACCTGACTCCGGGCGATGCGCGCTATAAGGTTGCTATCTGGGCGACCCGGGTGGGCTTGACTACTGGTTGGTCTGATGGTTCCTTCCACTACGATACTCCGGCGAGCCGTGGTGCCTACTTTACTTTCCTCTATCGTGCTGCGGGTAGCCCCAAGGTAACTCTGGAATCCCTGGATGCGGCGAATGCTGTGCGTACGGAAAAGGGTGCTGCTCCCATTAAGGAAGGGAGCGAGTTGCATCGAGCAATGAGTTGGGTTTATCAGCATGCTTTAAGGAGGCCCGATGATAACCTTGATAGTGTCTGGTTGAGTGTTAGCTACACCGAGTACAACACCTGGGAAATCAATAAAATACCGGATTTCTATTACGCTTCGTACCCTACTATTTTCACCCCTCTCGCGATTCTTGATTACCATGAAGAGCTGACGCCGATTGTGGCTCGTCTGCAGTCGCTGTCCTAGCGGCAGGTGAGCGGGAGGGCTTGCTGGGGGGCGTGTTCCCTGCATCTGGTTCGTGCGATTTTTCGTGCGTGCTGGAGGCGGTGGGCACGCCCCCTTTTACTGCATCTTTCGCCTTTGTTGTGTTTTTCGCCGCATCCGCCTGCACGCCGGGTGTAGTTGATTGTGCAGGGTGCAGATTCCGAGTATGTTCAAAGAAATTCACTCTTCTTCCGTTCTCACACCTTTCACCGAGGATAGAAAATGAAGAAACCCCTTTCAACCCGCGGCGCGGCGGCACTGTTGGCACTGACTATGGGCTTCATGGGTCAGAGCGTGGCCCAGGCTACGCATATTGATCCGAAACCTGCACAGCCTACTGAAGACCCCAAGGCTAATGTCGACTGTTTCGAAATGTACGGCGAATACGGCAGGAACGCTATGAACAGTTGGCAGTGGGCGGAGTGCACCGGCCTGATTACGAAGGATCAGATTGCTGAGCTGTATAACATCGATGAGTGGTCCCTGCCGAATGAGGTCATGACCATTTCGCGTGGCCGCTTGCTGGAGTACCTGTACCAGCTGGCTGGCTCACCCGAGGTGAAGAACCTGCCGGCAAAGTCTCCGTACACCGACCTGACCCCGGACGATGCGCGCTATAAGGTTGCTATTTGGGCGACCCGCGTGGGTTTGACCACCGGTTGGTCTGATGGTTCCTTCCACTACGATACTCCGGCGAGCCGTGGCGCCTACTTTACCTTCCTTTATCGTGCCGCGGGTAGCCCCAAGGTAACTCTGGAGCCCCTGGGTAAGGCGAATGCTGCACGATATAAGAAGCGTTTTGCCCCCATTAAGCGGGGTAGTGAGTTGCACCGAGCAATGAGCTGGGCGTACCAGCATGCAATGGCGAAGCGGGAGGATTATGACCTGCCTATGAACTTCAACTACCCCAGGGCCGATTACGTGACATGGGACGCCTACAGGGTGCCGGACTACTACTTCGCTTCGCACCGCACTATTTTTATTCCTCTTATGATTCTGGACAGTCATGAGGAGTTGGCACCGATTGTGGCTCGTCTGCAGTCGCTGTCATAGCGGTAGGTGAGCGGGAGGGCTTGCTGGGGGCGTGTTCCCTGCGTCTGGTTCGTGCGATTTTTCGTGCGTGCTGGAGGCGGTGGGCACGCCCCCTTTTTTTGTGTTCCTTGGCTGTGTTCGGAGGTTCCGGGAAGGGCATATGTAACCGAACTATTCTTCGGAAAATAGCCTCAGAGCACCCCTGGGAGTGCTAATATGGGCATATTACGAAGAATACTTCGTATAACCTGAGGTTCTGCAGCGGTGAGGAGGAAACCCCCATGGCATTCGACGCAACGGGGTTCGCACAGGAATTTGGTGCGCAGGTTCGTGCCGTCCGCAAGTACGAAAAAATCACCCAAATGGAGTTGGCGTGGATGGTCGGGCTCAGCGATAAAACAATCCGCGATATTGAGCGAGGGCTACCCGGCCCGTCAATTGGTGCGGTCCTCAAAGTCGCCCAAGAGCTCGGCATCGAGCTGGCCATCACCAACCCCCTCACCTAACCCCTCCCGCACACCTATATAAAGGAACCACCATGCAGAATGGACGCGCAGGACGTCTGCACCCCGCCGTCGGCACTGCCCGCCGCCACCTCGCCGCCGCCCTCGAAAAGCTCCTCGGCGCCGGAAGCATCAAAGCCACCGGACGCTCCCGCACCGCCTCCACCGCGGACGCCGCCGACCTGCCCCTGCTCCTGGTCGCCTGCAGCGGCGGCCCCGACTCACTCGCGCTGGCAGCCATTGCCGCACACTTCGCCCGCCGCGGCGACGTACGCGTAGGCGCTATCATCGTCGACCACGGCCTGCAAGAAGACTCCGCCACAGTCGCCGCGCAGACCGCGCAGACCCTCACCGACCTGGGGCTTCACCCCGTCATCACCGAAAAAGTGCAGGTTCCCGTCGGCAACATGGGCCCCGAAATGGCGGCGCGCACCGCCCGCTACGCCGCTTTCACGAAAGCTGTTGAAGCCACCGGCGCCCGCGCCGTACTGCTCGGCCACACCCTCGACGACCAGGCAGAAACCGTGCTACTCGGCCTAAGCCGCGGCTCCGGCACACGCTCCCTTGCCGGTATGCCGCCCGTACGCATCGAAGAGGGTGTCACCTACCTGCGTCCCTTCCTCGGCCTGCGCCGCACCGACATGCTCGACATCTGCGACGCCGAAACCCTCACCCCCTGGATCGACCCGACCAACACCGACCAAACCCTCATGCGTGCCCGCATCCGCCACAGCGTGCTGCCCTACCTGGAGGAGCACCTCGGCGGGGACGTCGCCCGCTCCCTGGCGCGCACCGCCTCCGTAGCTGGCCCCGACGCCGAATACCTCGACGAGCAGGCGCAGGCCGCCTACGAGCAGGCGCTCCTGCCCGCCGGAACCGCCGTGCGCGGCATCGAACGTGAGGACGCCGTGCTACTGGACCGTGCGCAGGTGGCGGCGCTGCACCCGGCGCTTCGTCTGCGTGTGCTTGCGACCGCCTGCAAGACCGCCGGGGGAGAGAACCCCGGCTTCGAGCGACTGCAGGCGCTGGACTCTTTCACCGCCGAATACGCGGTAGCTGGGCCCGTTCAGATGCCCGGTCACGTGAGCGCGTACCGCCGCCGCAAAATTGTGCATCCGGCAACCGGTGAACGCCTGGACGTGCTCGTATTAGTGCCAACTCGACCCTAACTAGGTGCCCAGCTAGATGCCTGTGGATCGCCCTCAGCACACACTATCTGCGTGGTGAGGTGCGCCGCGGCGCCGTTTTAAGCCATACTTAAGGCGAACACCATCCACATTGTCCGCTGTGGGAAGGCATGAAACCCCGCACCCGGGGCCCCCGGCGGAGGCGCAGAGCGTCTAAAAGAATACGAAGGAATACATCGTGCAGGCTATCGACGTGCAGGACGATATCAAGAACGTTCTCTTCAGCAAGGAAGAGATTAATGCGAAGGTCGCCGAACTGGCGGCGCGCATCGACGAAGACTACGCCGGTAAGGACGTGCTGTTGGTGGGTGTTCTCAAGGGCGCCATCATGATCATGGCTGACCTTTCCCGCGCTCTCAAGGGCCACTACACCATGGACTGGATGGCTGTTTCTTCTTACGGTTCCGGCACCAAGTCCTCCGGCGTTGTGCGTATCCTCAAGGACCTGGACACCGACCTGGTGGGCCGCAACGTCCTGATCGTTGAAGACATCATTGACTCCGGCCTGACCCTGGCATGGCTGCAGCAGAACCTGATTTCTCGCGGCGCAGCTTCCGTTGAGATTTGCACCCTGCTGCGCAAGCCCAAGGTCGTCAAGGCTGACGTTGAGGTCAAGTACGTCGGCTGGGACATCGAGCCCGAGTTTGTTGTTGGTTACGGCCTGGACTTCGCTGAGAAGTACCGCAACCTGGACTGCGTCGCAACCCTGCACCCGCACGTTTACTCCTAAGCCTTCACCTCAGCAACCATGCTGTAGGTGGTGACGCCCCGCCTCCTCACGCTTGTGGGGGAGCGGGGCGTTGCTGTACCCGACGGTGGATGTACCCGCCGCAGAAGATGCACTTTCACCCCCGCCGAGTGATACAACCCTTTAGCCCGCAGGTGAAATAGAGAAGCCCGGTACCTAGCCGCTCGCCGGGGTAGGGTACATTTAAGGTTGCACCGTTGGGTGTTCCGGCAGGCATGCCGCACCCCAACGGGTTACAGCCGCAACGTAAGGACAAAGCATTGGCGCAAACCCCCAATACTCCGCAGAAAGGCTCGGAGGGATTCCTGAAGAAGCTGATTAACGGCCCCTGGTTCTGGCCGGGCGCAGCTCTCGTGATCATGCTGGCTTTCCTCATGACCTCCTTCTTCACTCAGCCCTCGCGTCAGGTGGACACCAACGTGGGTCTTCAGATGCTCAAGGACCACCAGGTCAAGAGCGCAAAGATCTACGACGGCGACCAGCGCGTCGAGCTGCAGCTTAAGGACGATTACAAGAAGGGCAACGACAACTACGGTAAGTCGGTGCGCTTCTACTACGTGCAGCCCCGCGGCGAAGAAGTTGCTAAGGCAATGGAATCCGCCGAGCTGGAAAGCTACACGGACCAGCCGGTTGAGCACAGCTTCCTGAGCTCCCTGGTGTCCCTGCTGCTGCCGATTCTGCTCTTTGGTGTGCTCTTCTGGTTCCTGATGGGACGCGTCGGAGGCGGCTCCTCCGTGATGAGCTTCTCCAAGTCCCGCGCAAAGAAGTTCACCAAGGACAAGCCGGAGGTGCGCTTCAGCGACGTCGCCGGCGTGGACGAGGCGCTCGCCGAACTGGAAGAAGTCCGCGAGTTCCTGGCTGAACCCGAAAAGTTCACCCGCCTGGGTGCAAAGATCCCCAAGGGCGTTCTGCTGTACGGCCCTCCCGGCACCGGTAAGACCCTGCTCGCCAAGGCTGTGGCGGGCGAGGCTGGCGTGCCCTTCTACTCGATTTCTGGCTCTGACTTCGTTGAAATGTTCGTGGGTGTGGGTGCCTCCCGCGTGCGCGACCTGTTCAAGGAAGCAAAGAGCGACCCCGCCGCCATCGTCTTCGTCGACGAGATTGACGCCGTTGGCCGCCGCCGCGGCGTCGGCATGGGCGGCGGTAATGACGAGCGTGAGCAGACCCTGAACCAGCTGTTGGTTGAGATGGACGGCTTCGACGGCAACTCGAACGTCATCGTCATTGCGGCAACGAACCGTCCCGACGTGCTCGACCCGGCGCTGCTGCGTCCCGGCCGTTTTGACCGCCAGATCGGTGTGGACGCCCCCGACATGCAGGGCCGCGAACACATCCTGCGCGTTCACGCCGCAGGTAAGCCGATCGCTAACACCGTTGACCTGGCTCAGGTCGCTAAGCGTACCCCCGGCTTCACCGGTGCTGACCTGGCGAACGTCATGAACGAGGCGGCTCTGCTGACCGCCCGCGATAACGGCAACGTGATTGACGACCGCGCTATCGACGAGGCAATCGACCGCGTCATGGCTGGTCCGCAGCGTTCCTCGCGCATCATGAACGAGCACGAGCGTAAGGTCACTGCATATCACGAGGGCGGTCACGCCCTGGTCGCGGCGGCACTGCGTAACTCCGCGCCGGTCACCAAGATTACTATTCTTCCGCGCGGCCGCGCCCTGGGTTACACCATGGTCATGCCGCAGGACGACAAGTACTCCACGACCCGTCACGAACTGCTCGACCAGATGGCGTACGCGATGGGTGGCCGTGCGGCTGAGGAGATCGTCTTCCACGACCCGTCCACCGGTGCGTCTAACGACATTCAGAAGGCGACCGACACCGCCCGCAAGATGGTCACCGACTACGGCATGAGCGCCGTGATTGGTTCCGTGAAGCTCGGCGGCGAAGACACCGAACCGTTCCTCGGTGGTGGCGGCGCTTCGGCACGCAACTACTCCGACGCAACCGCGGCAAAGGTCGACGCTGAAATCCGCGCCCTGCTGGATCAGGCACACGACGAGGCATTCCAGATTCTGCTGGAAAACCGCGATATTCTGGACCGCCTGGCGTACGCCCTGCTCGAGAAGGAAACCCTGCTCGAGAACGAGATTGCCGAAATCTTCAAGGATGTTCGCAAGCGCCCCGAGCGTGAGTACTGGTACTCCAAGCCGACCCGCGAGCGCACCAACATCCCGCCGGTGAAGGCACCGAGCGAGCTGGCGAAGGAATCCGAAAAGGCTGAAACTCCTGCGGCACCTGCTACTGCCGCGGCACCGGCAGCTCCTGCTACGGCAGTCCCTGCTACGGCACCTACTATTCCGGTAGCACCTACGCAGCCGTTGCCGCCTCAGGTGCCCCTCACCGACCCGGACGCCGACCCGACCGTCGCAATGCCCACCCAGCAGTACCCGAACTACCCCGCCCCTCCGGCGCAGCGCCCGGAGAATGGCACCCCGAACCAGAATGGAGCAGAGAATGAGCGAGGTTAAGAACGCCGTCGACCAGCCGCGTATTGAGGCTGCCGTCCGCGAGATTCTGCTCGCGATCGGTGAGGACCCGGACCGTGACGGTCTGCAGCAGACCCCGGCACGCGTGGCGCGCGCCTACGCGGAGTTCTTCTCGGGCCTGCACCAGGACGCCGGCGAGATTCTGGGTACGACCTTCGACATCGCCCACTCTGAGATGGTGCTGGTGAAGGACATCCCGTTCTACTCCACCTGTGAGCACCACCTGGTGCCTTTCCACGGTGTGGCGCATGTGGGTTACATTCCCGGCCCGGACGGTAAGGTAACCGGCCTGAGCAAGCTCGCCCGCGTGGTGGATATGTACGCTCGCCGCCCGCAGGTGCAGGAGCGTCTGACCACGCAGGTGGTGGAGGCTCTGGAGGAGCACCTGAACCCGCGCGGCGCGATTGTGGTGATTGAGGCTGAGCACATGTGCATGTCGATGCGCGGTGTGCGTAAGCCGGGCGCGAAGACCGTGACCAGCGCGGTACGCGGTGCGCTCATGAACACCGCAACCCGTGCGGAGGCGATGAGCCTGATCTTCTCGCAGCGCTAAGCGCTCAAGATAACCACCGTATAGCTATACGACAGGGGCAGGATTCTGAGGAATCCTGCCCCTGCGCTGTGCGGCCGCATGTGTTGGGCTGTATGACGAGAGCCCTTGCGTAAAGAGCGATAAAGAATGTAAAGTTGTTACTACTAGAACCGGCACCACTGCCTGATGAATGATTGAGAATTCTGAAGGAGTACAGGACCGGTCTTCTTTTTTATCTTCAGTAGATTCGGGTCTTGATACGGTGCGGGAAGTTAAAGAATTTAAAAGCTATGGTGAGCAACTAGCCATACTCGAAGGTCGAGGGATGGCTATAGAAAATCGTGAAGAAGCGATTGAATCTCTCGCCAAGGTTAATTACTACCGTCTTAGTGGATATTGGCATGCTTTACGTCAAACCGAGCGTGATGCGTTTGGAGAGACCACCCCGCTTAATCAGTTTAGGGATGGGGTACGTTTTGATGATGTCGTAGCTCTTTATGAGTACGACCGGCGTTTACGTTCTATTGCACTTCCTCATCTATCTCAGCTTGAAGTGTACCTACGAGCTAGGCTGGGGCATTTACTGGGAGAGATCGACCCGCTAATTCATGAGAAGGAAAATCTGCTAGATGTGGGACCGGCTAGGAGAGAAATCTGGAATAAGTTTGTCCAGATTTGTAGTGACTCTCTTCAGCGTTCTAAGGAAGATTTCGCTGTACACCATATAGAAAAATACGATGGTAAAGTCCCTGTTTGGGTGCTGGTAGAGGTTCTAGATTTGGGAGCCTTGCAGACTCTATATATGATTTCCCCGAGACGAGTTCGTCGTCAGATAGCGCAGGATATGAACTGTACCGATCCGCAGCTTGGAAGCTGGATACGTTCATTGAGAGGGATTCGGAATATCTGCGCACATCAGGCACGACTGTATAACAGGGTGCATTCCAAAGTTCTTCTACCGAGGGCAACGTCCGGTAGAAGAGTTGAGAGCCCTGAAATCCGTGAGGTTATTGACCTATTCGGGGTTCCTCAACGTGAAGAGAACCATAAAATGCGTAAGACTTTCGGAATGCTCACTCTCCTCAAATATCTGATGGACAAGGGCGGAATTGGGGATACGGAATCTCTGACGCAGATTCTGAAGGAACGCCCTGATATTTCCGTTCCTGGGGTTGATGTATCGCGGGCTATGGGCATACCGCAAGGCTGGGAAGAAACCCGTTTGTGGAGCTAAAATCTTCACAGCTTATAGACACGCTGAAAGGGGCGGAGGTGAAAACCTCCGCCCCTTTTCGCATCGCCAAAGTGCTCCGAGAGTGTGTTCTGAGCCGGTACCTTCCGCGGCAGCGTCAGCAGTGCCGCACCGCAGAAGCTAGAAGAGCCCCGCCGCTAACGCTGCAGGTTACCCTTCGCCTCGCTCGGATTATCCCAACCCAGGGCAAGAGTCACGATCAAGCCCACGGCAATGAAACCGCAACCGGTCGCAGTGCCGAAAGCAATCCAGCGCACGGCAGGAGCGCCTTCAGCGAGCACAATAGTCACCAGTGCGGCAAGAGCCACCAGGGAGAGGATCCAAGCTCCAGTCTTCATATTCACAACGAGTCACTTCCTAGAGTATGTATGTGTGGGTGCGCACCGCCGACCGGGAACACCCCCGGCGCGGTATGCGTGCCCTCCCAGCATACCCTTAAATAAGTATCTGCAATGCAAATATTGCTCGTTGTGTCACCAGAATCGCCCCGCCACTATCCCAACCCCGCCCCGATTACCCTTCCAATCGCTGCCTCAAGCACAACGGCAAACATGGCGGCACCGCAGATTCGGTACGATAAATTTATGACTGAATCCACACACACCACCCGTGTAGCCCCCCTGCCCTGCGATGCGCTCGCCGCCGAACGCACCCTCGTGATGGGCATCCTCAACGTCACCCCCGACTCCTTCAGCGACGGCGGCAAGCACTACGCCGCGACCGACGCTATCGCCCGCGCCGCCCGCATGATTGCCGAGGGCGCCTCCATTATCGATATCGGTGGCGAATCCGCCCGCCCCGGTGCCGTGCGTATCAGCGTGGAGGAGGAGCAGCGCCGCATCCTGCCCGTCATCGAGGCAGTCGCGCAGATGGGCACCACCATCAGCGTTGACACCATGAACCCGCAGACCGCCCGCGCCGCCATTGCCGCCGGTGCGCACATCATCAACGATGTGTCGGGTCTGAACGTGAGCGATGAAATGATTGAGACCGCCGCGGAGCTGCAGGTGCCGTACATCCTCATGCACGCGCGCGGCACCTCCCAGACCATGGACAGCCTGGCGGAGTACCCGTGCGGCGTCGTCACCGAGGTTGTGGAGGAGCTGACCGGCCTGCGTGAGCGTTTCCTCGCCGCCGGTGTGCTGCCGCAAAACCTGATTCTTGACCCGGGTCTGGGCTTCGCGAAGGGCGGCATGCAGGATTGGGAGCTACTCGCTGCCATTGATGAGCTGCAGGGGCTGGGCCACCGCCTGCTCATTGCCGGTTCCCGCAAGCGTTTTATTGCGAACGCCCTGACCGCGGCGGATATGGCGCTGGCTGAGCGCCTGAACGCGAGCGGCTTCACTGCAACCGATGCCGGTGAGGCTGAACGCGAACTGTGGCAGTCGCTGTCGGAGCCGCGCCCGGCTCAGCATCGTGCCGCAGCCTCTGCGGCGGTGACCGCCCTGGTGGCGGTGCGCGGCGTGTGGGCGGTGCGCGTACATGATGTGCCCGCCAGCGTGGATGCGGTGACGGTCGCCTCCGCGCTGCGTTCCGTCAGCTATGGCTCTGTCAGCTAACGCCGTTAGATACTCGCCAACCCAACGCCCCAAATACTTTCTAGGAGACCCCCAATGACCCAGGCAGACTACGCCCGCCACGACCGCATCACCCTCACCGGCATTACCGCCAGGGGCTATCACGGCGTGCTCGATTTTGAGAAGCGCGACGGCCAGCCCTTCGTCGTGGACGCGACTCTGTACAGCGATTTTTCCGCCGCGGCCGCTACCGATGACCTGACGAAGACCACGAACTACGCGCTTGTGGTGGACCTGATTCACCGCCACGTGACGAACGGTTCGCTGGACCTGATTGAAACCCTTGCGGTGAATATTGCCGAGGGCATTCTCGCCATGTTTGAGCTGGTGGAGGCGGTGGAGATTACCGTGTCGAAACCGCAGGCGCCGATTGAGCTGCCGTTCGGTAACGTTGCGGTGAGCGTGTTCCGCGAACGCGCCGCTGAGGGTGCTGTGGAGGGTGGCCGCTAGTGGCGGATACGGCAGAGTATGCGCACCGCGCGGTGTTGGCGTTGGGCTCGAACCTGGGCGAAAGCGAAGATACCCTGGAGCGCGCCGTCGCCGACCTGGTGGCGGGTGGCGTGCAGCTGGTGCGCGCCTCCGGGCTGTACCGTACCGCCCCGGTGGGTGGTCCGGCGGGTCAGCCGGATTTCGTGAACGCGGTCATTGAGGTGACCACTGACCTGGGTGCTTACGAGCTGCTGAAGCTGTGTAACGCGGTGGAGGCGGCGCATCACCGTGAGCGCCTGGTGCGTTGGGGACCGCGCACCCTCGATATTGACGTGATTGACTATGACGGCGTGATTTCTGAGGATCCGGTGCTGACTTTGCCGCATCCGCGGGCGCAGGAGCGTGCTTTTGTGTTGGTGCCGTGGGCGCAGATGGACCCGCAGGCGCACCTGACGGTGACCCGGCGTGCAGAGCCTTCGGGGGAGCGTGCGGATGAGGTTCCTGCACCGCTGAGCCGCGAGGTCGTGAACGTTGCGGAGCTGGCCCGCACGCTGGTTGAGGCGGATGAAGACGCTATTAGCTATATGCGTGAGATGAAGGTACCTGATTAGCCTTAAATGTGGCACTCTGGAAGGTAGAAGAACCTACCGAAAGGAAACACCATGAAGCCCCTGAGCTATCGGGCGATTATTGTGGCGGCGGTGTGCGCTGCCGCTGTCGCTCTTATGGTGAATTCCGTGATGATTCGCGCCGGTTTTGGCGAGCTGAATTTTTCGTGGATGCTCGGCGCGGTGTGCCTGCTGGTTGCGGCGGGTGCCGTGTGGCTGGGCGTGCAGGTGGCTCGTTATCGTCGTATTCAGACGCGTGAGAAGGTGCCGCATATGGGCCCGATTCTTGCGGCGCGTGCGGTGGCGTATGCGCAGGGGGCCATCATGACCGGTGCCCTGTTGACGGGCTGGTGCGGTGCGATTCTTGGCTACCATGTGGCGATGGTGTCTACGCGCGGTTTTTCGGTGGTCTTTTGGGAGGTTCTTGTTAATTGTGTGGGCAGTGTTGCCCTGCTGATTGCTGGCCTGTGGGCGCAGCATTGTTGTCGTATTCCGCCGGAGGATGATGAGGATGCGGCCTCCTCTTCCGGTGCTGTCAAGCCGCGAGAGGGAGGAACCTATGTCGGCTCCTAACCAGAATAGTTATTCGCCGAATGGTCGGTACGGGCAGGACGCCCAGCAGGGTCAGTATGGTCAGGGCCAGCCTGTTCAGCAGAACCAGTACGGGCAGTACCAGCAGCCTTACGGTCAGCCGGGTGCCCAGTATGACCAGCAAGCACAGTATGGACAGCAGACCCAGCCTGAGCAGCAGGCGCAGTACGATCAGCAAGCACAGCACGGTCAGCAGGTTCCGCCCGCTGCCGCGTACCCGAACGCGCCGCAGTCAGCACCTTCTCAGCCGGTAAGCTCCCAGCCTGCGCCCCCGCAATCCGTGCCGGAGCCGCAGTGGGTACCCGCCGCCTCCGGCTACCTGACGGTTCGTTTTGTTCACACTATTTCTGCCTTGGCGTTCCCGATTCTTGCGGGTATTGCCATGTATTGTGCGGGCGCGTTCTTCGGCGGCCCAGAGGCGCTCCGCATCATCGGCCTGGCTGTGATTGCGGTGTTTGGTTTGTGGGGTCTGTGGTGGATTCTGACCACGCCGCGCCGTACTCGCGCGCTCGGCTACGCGCTGGAGTCGAATCATCTGATGGCTCGCCGCGGTATCGTGTTCCGTTCGATGAGCTCCATGCCGTACGGTCGCATCCAGTATGTTGATGTGGATTCGGGCCCGCTGGAGCGCATGTGCGGTGTTGCCCGCCTGACGGTGCGCACCGCGGGCACGACCACCGGCACGATGGTACTGTTCGGTATTCCGCTAAACGTGGCGGAGGAGCTGCGCGCGGATCTGGTGCGCCGCGCCGATGAGCGAATGGCGGCACTCTAATGAGTACCCCGGTTCCGCCCAACCCCGCGCCGCAGGCACCGCAGCCGCCTGTATCTCAGACGCCGCAGGAGCAGAAGTGGTGGCGTGCTGATATCCGCACGTTCATCATGAACCTCTGGTTCATTATTCTGCTGGCGTTCGGCTTCTTCCAAAGCATCATCCTGAATATTCTGACCACCCCGCCGAACGAGTGGGGCGCGCGCCTGACGCAGGCATTCGACGAGAACAGTAGCTACCTCAGCGCGACGTACTCGCAGCTCATCGGCTTCGCCGTGCTCGTGCTGATTCTGGTTGGCGGCTCGATTGACTGGTGGTTTACCCGCTACAGCCTGGACGATTTGGCGATTCACCGCCGCAGCGGTTTTCTGTTCAAGAAGAACCGCACGATTCGTCTGGAGAGCGTGCAGAGCGTGGACATTTCGCGTCCTCTGGTGGCGCGTCTGCTGGGCCTGTCGGAGCTTCGTTTTGAGGTGGCTGACGGCTCTTCGGAGGCGCTGCACATCAAGTACGTTTCTGCCCGCAAGGCGGAGGTTCTGCGCCGCACCGCGATGGCGAGTATTAACCTGCTGCGTTCGGAGGCGGCTGGCCGCCCGGTCGACGTGCTGCCCGGTAGCATGCAGATTTCGGCGGAGCGCATGCCGGATGCGGATCAGCTGCACCAGCCGTTCGAGGCCTCCTATGGTGCGCCCCTGCAGGACGGTACTCAGCAGGACGGCACCCAGCAGGTGGCGCCTCAGCAGCCCGCACCCGAGCACTCTGTGCCCTATCAAGACGGCACCCAGCAGTCTGTACCTCAGCAACCCGCAGCATCCCGCCGCGGCGCTCGCGCTCGTATGCCGATGCCGGTCGCGGCTGACCCCTCGCAGCCACCGATTTTCCGCATCTCGAATGTGCGTCTGATTGCCTCCATCATGCTGGAGCACCTGGTGTGGCTGGTGCCCGCCGTAGCCCTCATGGTCGGTGCCGCCGTCTTCGCCGCGATCATGGGTGGTGAGAGCCCGTTCCTCATTTTCATGGCGATACTGCCCGGCACGTTCGCGCCCATGGTTGGTTACGTGGTTGCCCTCTGGACACGTTTTGATGGTGCCGCGAACTTCAAAATCACCCCCAGCGGTCAGGGCGGCGTGACCCTGCGGTATGGTTTCACCGGCACGCACACCCAGAACGTGATGGTTGAGCGTATTCAGGCGCTGGCGGTGGAGCAGTCCATCCTGTGGCGTGCGTTCGGCTGGTACCGCATCAAGATGACCATTGCCGGTATTGGTATTGAGAAGAACGACAACCAGAAGCTGGTGACCCGCAATGTTGCCCTGCCGGTTGGCAATAAGCAGGAGACGCTGATGGTGTTGCGTCTGCTGTTGCCCGCCCTGGATGAGGCGCAGGCGCAGGTGCTGCTGGATACCGCCGATGGTTCGCTGAAGAGTCAGAAGCCGCAGGTTCCGGCAATGATTGTGACGCCCTCTTCGGCACGCTGGATGGACCTGCTCACCTGGAAGCGTAACGGCGTGACCACAGTTGGGTACACTGCCGGTTCGGTGCAGGCGACCACCCGCATTGATTCTGATGCGGCGCGTTCGAGCCTTGGTGAGCATACGCGAGGTGACCTGCTGCTGATTCGTGGCGGCTACTTTATCCGTACGCTGTCGATTGTTCCGGTCAGCCGTGTGCTGAGCGTGAGCCGGGGGCAGGGCCCGCTGCAGCGTGCCTTCGGATGCGCGAGTGTGCATTTCGGTACGGTTCCCGGCCCGGTGCGCACGCTCATGATGCACCTACCGCCGCGCGTCTGCGAGGACCTGGTGTGGTTGATGACGGTTCGGCTGGAGGGTATTGAGCCCTACTACCGTGTGCCGGAACCCGCGCTGGGTTCTGCGCCTGCGGCGAATGGGTACAGCGCGCGCTAACCCGCCAGCAAAACTACAGAACGCGCCCTGCCGTCAGTGTTCTTCGTGACACTGACGGCAGGGCTGGCGTGAAAGGGAGAATATACTTAAAGCCGTGATACAGCATTCAAAACCTGCGCGTTTGGGCATTGGAATTATTTCAGCCGGGAGGGTCGGATCCGTCCTCGGTGCGGCTCTGCGCGCCTGCGAGCACACTATTGTGGGTGTTCACGCGGTCTCTGAGGCTTCTCAGGAGCGCGCCGCGATGCTGCTTCCCGATGTGCCGCTGCTGCCGGTGGAGCAGATTGCTGAGCGTAGCGAATTGCTGATTCTCGCGGTTCCCGATGATGAGCTGCCGGGCCTTATCACCTACCTGGCGTCTTCGGGAAGTATTACCGCCGGTCAGATTCTGGTGCACACCTCCGGCCGTCACGGCACCGAGGTTCTCGCACCGGCGACCGCGCTGGGTGCTATCGGTTTGGCGATTCACCCCGCCATGACCTTTACCGGCATGTCCGTGGACCTGCAGCGCCTGAACGGCACCTGCTTCGCCGTGACCGGGCCGGCACCGTTCATCCCGATTGCTCAGGCACTCGTGGTGGAAATGGGCGGCGAACCCGTGCACGTTGCCGAGGCTGACCGGGCGCTCTACCACGCAGCCTTAGCGCACGCCGCGAACCACCTCGTGACCATCCTGGGTCAGTCCCAGCAGATGCTCGCCTCCATCGGTATTGAGGACCCCGCACGCTACATGGGGCCGCTCGTGCGAGCCGCCGTGGACAATGCGCTCGCCAGCGGCGAAGGGGCGCTCACCGGGCCCGTGGCACGTGGAGACGCAGGCACCGTGAAGGCTCACCTTCAGGCTCTGAATGAGTACTCAGAGCATGAGAAAACAGGTGATATTACAGACTCTTATGCCGCTCTGGCACACGCAACCGCAAAAAGAGCGCATAATAGAGGTTTGTTAAACGATGAACAACTGGGACGAATTGAGAATCTGCTGGGTGAGTCTTCGGACCGCAACCACCCCGGCGATATTGATGATTCAGCCCCCGAAAACAAGGAGTTCTCGTCATGACTGAGACTTCGAAGCCCCGAGTCGTGACCACCATTGCGGATTTCCGCACGGCAATCACCGAAGCTCTTGCCGCAGCGCAGGAGGAACTGGACCGGGCAGCCCGCCAGGAGGCGGAGCAGAACGGCACCGCAGTTCAGTATCAGAACGCATCCCTGGGCTACGTGCCCACCATGGGCGCCCTGCACGACGGCCACGCAACCCTGTTGCGTCGCGCCGCTGAACAGAACGATGTAGTGGTCGCCTCCATTTTCGTGAACCCGCTGCAGTTTGGCCCCGGTGAGGATTACGAAGCATACCCGCGCACCCTGGAGGCAGACGCTGCCCTGGCCGGTGCCGCCGGTGTTGACATTATTTTTGCCCCCGAGGTTGAAGAGATGTACCCCGACGGTGACCCGCTTATCCGCATTTCGAGCGGCGAGCTGGGCACCAAGTTTGAGGGTGCGACCCGTCCGGGCCACTTTGACGGTGTGCTGACCGTGGTCAATAAGTTCTTCAACATTATTCGCCCCGCAGCCGGTAACCACCCGGTGAATGCGTACTTCGGTCAGAAGGACGCTCAGCAGTACATCCTGATTCAGCGTATGGTGCGCGACTTCAACCACGACGTGACCATGCGCCCTGTGTCGATTGTTCGCGACGATAACGGCCTGGCGCTGTCTTCGCGTAATGGCTACCTGTCGGATGAGGAGCGCGAGTCTGCCCTGGTGCTGTCCCGCACCCTGGCGATGCTGCGTGAGAATTCGCTGAACCGTGGCTTCCACGAGATTGATTTGGACGGTGCGCGTGAGCGTATCAACTCCACTCCGGGTGTACGCCTTGACTACCTGGAACTGGTCGACCCGATGACTTTCGGTGAGCCGACTGAGGAGTCGGAGCGAGTGCTGGCACTGGTTGCTGCGTTCGTTGGCCCGACCCGCCTGATTGACAACATGGACCTGCGCTAAGCGTTCGTTCGTTTAGAAGAGTCCCCAACACACTACACAGATAGGTATCACTGTGAGCACTGAGCACACTGCCGCACCGGCGATTGCTGATATGTCCGAGCAGATGCAGATTCGCCTGGAGAAGCGTGCGAAGCTGATCGAGTCGGGTCGCGAGGCATACCCGGTGGGTCTGCTGGATTCTGAGGGTAACCGCGTGGAGCCCAACCACATTGAGGATTTGCGCGCCGAGTACGATCCGAAGCTGGCTGCTGAGGAGCTGAAGGCTGGCGACGAGACTGACCGTGTGGTGCATGTTGGTGGCCGCGTGGTGTTCGTCCGTAACACCGGTAAGCTGTGCTTTGCGACCCTGCAGGGTGGTACCGAGGGTAAGCGCATCCAGGCGATGCTGTCGCTGGCTGAGGTTGGCGAGGAGTCCCTGTCTGAGTGGAAGTCCCTGGTTGACCTGGGTGACCACGTGTTCGTGACCGGCCGCGTGATTGTTTCTCGCCGCGGTGAGCTGTCCATTATGGTGACCGACTGGAAGATGGCGTCGAAGGCGCTGCGCCCCATGCCGGTTCTGCACAAGGACCTGAACGAGGAAACCCGCGTTCGCCAGCGTTACCTGGACCTGATGGTTCGCGATGAGGCTCGCGAGCTGGTGAAGAAGCGCGCCCTGATTACCCGCACCGTCCGCCGCGTGCTGGAAGATCACGGCTACATTGAGGTTGAGACTCCTATTTTGCAGCTGGTGCACGGTGGCGCGACGGCTCGCCCGTTCCGTACCCACCTGAACGCTTTTGACCAGCCGATGACCATGCGTATTGCGACCGAGCTGCCGCTCAAGCGTGCAGTGGTTGGTGGTATTGACCGCGTGTACGAGATTGGCCGCGTGTTCCGTAACGAGGGTGTGGACTCGACCCACAGCCCCGAGTTCACCACCCTGGAGTGCTACGAGACCTACGCTGACCAGTTTGTGATGGCTGAGCGCATGAAGGAGATTATCCAGAGCTGCGCGAAGGCTGTCGGTACCGAGCGTATTGAGACCGAGAACGGCACCATTGACCTGTTCGGTGAGTGGAAGTGGGTTGGCGTGTACCCGGGCCTGTCCGAGGCTGTGGGCGTTGAGATTACCCCCGAGACTGACGCTTCCGTTCTGCGTGAGATTGCTGAGAAGCACGAGGTGGACATCGACCCGAAGTGGGACGCTGAGAAGCTGGTGACCGAGCTCTTCGGTGAGATTGTTGAGCCGACCCTGGTGAACCCGACCTTCGTGTACGATTACCCGCCGAGCGCTCAGCCGCTGGCTCGTCCGCACCGTTCCGGTGCGCCCCTGATTGAGGCGTGGGACCTGATTATTGGCGGTATGGAGCGCGGTACCGCGTTCTCCGAGCTGATTGACCCGGTCATTCAGCGTGAGCGTCTGACCGCTCAGTCGCTGCTGGCTGCTGCCGGTGACGATGAGGCGATGGAGCTGGATGAGGACTTCCTGCGCGCCCTGGAGCACGGTGCACCCCCGATGGGTGGCCTGGGCCTGGGTATTGACCGTCTGATTATGCTGCTGGCGGGCGACCAGGATCCGGAGCGTCCGGGTACTGTGGTGCGTCAGCCCGGTATTCGTGAGACTATTCTCTTCCCCCTGATGAAGCCGGAAGCCTAAGCTTTAGCTTCACCTTGAGAGGTGTTAGTGCGGCGGGTGCCGCGGATACGGTTGTATCTGCGGCACCCGCCGTTTTCTGTGCACTCTTTTGCACGGTGTATAGCTTCTGAGGTGGACTTGAGTTGGTATTTGCACAGGTCAGGGGCATTTTCGGTACTTTTTTGCTCTATTCTGGTGCTGATTTATGCTGCTCTATTCACTCTGGCGGGGGTTTCTGTTCTTATACACGAATGTGTTGTGCAGAAAAGAATGGGGTGCTGGGACAGGGGCAGAATTTCGCTTTTGAATAGCGTAGGAATGTATGGCGCGAATGGTCTAATGTGCAGGCTCGTACGGGCGCTATATTTCACTCAGATTGTTGGGGATGCCGGGATGCATTATTGGGCGTCTTTGTCTCTGGGGGCTGTGTCTGCTGTCTGGAAGAATCCAAAGTATTTGCACTCTGAACTTCACTTTAATGTTCTTGTAGTGAGTGAAGATTTAACGGGGATGAACAGAAGCGATATATCGCTACGAGCGAATGGTGCATTGTTTCAATACTCAGAATGTTTTCGGAATCTTTAATATGTTTCTGTTACTATATGAAAGAAAATTAGTACATAAATATATCCGGCACACTATTTTCTCAATCCCGATAGAGGCTTTTGGGTTTACTCCACAGGATATATGCAACAGATGAGGAGGTGCCTCAATGGCACAGAAGGTTCGCATCATCCTTGAAGACGATCTCGATGGCGGCCCCGCAGACGAAACTATCCGTTTTGGCCTGGACGGCGCTCACTACGAAATCGATCTGTCCTCCGCAAACGCAGCTCGCCTGCGTGACGCTATCCGCCCCTTCGTAGCGAAGTCCCGCCGCGTGCAGGGCACCGCTACCCAGCGCACCCGTGCCCCCCGTGGCACCGCCGCTCCGGTCAAGCGCAACCCCGAGACCGCAGCAATCCGCGAGTGGGCTAAGGCTAACGGCCACAAGGTTTCTGACCGTGGCCGTATCCACCAGGATATTCAGGACGCATACTATGAGGCGATGAAGGCTCAGGGCTAAAGGCTCTCGGTATTCACGCTGTCGGAGGGTTTGGTGCTTTAGGGCGCTAATCCTCCGGGCGCTAAAGGCGGATGGTGATAACACCATCCGCCTTTAGCTTTGCCTCGGTATTTCTTGATATGTGTTACATATCTGCGGAGGGAGGGGATGTTTTTATGTCGCCCACCCCAATTAACTATTTACATGTAAAATATATTGCTCCTTTGCTGAGGCTCGCTTCTGAAATTGTCAGAAGGAAGAGCGGGGAATCGGATGCGCAATTTGGTATCGAGTTCGGGCTCCCCATTTAGATTTCATGCATTGGCAGGAACACTAAAGGTGTTGGTGCATTAATCTCTTCAAAGCGGGGGATATGCGCTGTGATATTCACGCGGTCGTTGAGTCGAGTATTCCATCGAAGAGGCTGGAATGTACCGACTGGAATTTTCGAATAATTGGGGACCCTGCATCTTCGGTGGCACTTTCGGAACGTACGGATTATCTCTTGATGGGGTACCGAAATGATGCGGGAAATATTTGGAAAATAAGCGCCGTTCTGTCCAGCAAATGTTTTTTGCGAATTATTGAAATTTCTCACTTAAACATATAAATTTTTAAAAATTTCTGCAATATATTCATGCACGTGCAGGAAACAAGCGGTTTGGGTGTTGGTCTATGTGGCTTCTTGTGGGTTCACCTCTTCGGTGAACCCTCGCATCGGCACCGCAGCCCCTCGGTGCCCACCTGTAGCACCTCCCCGCCAGAAGCCCTGAAACCACCCCGAAACCGCGCCTCAAACGCCTCGAACAGCTTATCTGTTCTCTTGATGGCGAACAGATGCCCATCAGCCCGCCCTTTCAGCCGCGCTCAACGTACTCTTGTATCAATAGGAAAATGCAAGGAGTGCGTAAATGTTTGAACGCTTTACCGATCGAGCTCGGCGCGTTGTGGTGCTTGCCCAGGAAGAGGCACGCATGCTCAACCACAACTACATCGGTACCGAACACCTGCTGCTCGGTCTGATTCACGAGGGCGAAGGCATCGGTGCTCGCGCCCTGGAATCATTGGGCGTTACCCTGAACGCAGTACGTGAACAGGTTCAGGACATCGTCGGCCCCGGCCCCCAGGCGCCTAACGGCCACATCCCCTTCACCCCGCGCGCGAAGAAGGTTCTCGAACTGTCCATGCGCGAGGCTATTCAGCTCAACCACGGCTACATCGGCACCGAACACATCCTGCTGGGCATGGTTCGTGCCAACGAGGGCGTGGCAAACCAGGTGCTGGTCAAGCTGGGCGCTGAGCCCGCAGCCGTGCGCCAGGCTGTTATGGACCTGATTTCCGGCTACCCCGGCAACAACTCCGGTGAAAAGGAAACCGCCGGCGTGGGTGCAGGTAACTCTCGCGAAGGCACTCCCGCGGGTTCGACCATCCTGGATCAGTTCGGGCGCAACCTCACCGCAGCAGCACGTGAGGGCGAGCTGGACCCGGTCATCGGCCGCCACAAGGAGATGGAACGCGTCATGCAGGTCCTCTCCCGCCGTACCAAGAACAACCCCGTGCTGATTGGTGAGCCCGGCGTCGGTAAGACCGCCGTCGTGGAGGGCCTGGCACAGGCTATCGTGCACGGTGACGTCCCCGAAACCCTCAAGGACAAGCACCTGTACACCCTGGACCTGGGCTCCTTGGTCGCAGGTTCGCGCTACCGCGGTGACTTCGAAGAGCGCCTGAAGAAGGTCCTGAAGGAAATCCGCTCCCGCGGCGATATCATCCTGTTTATTGACGAGATCCACACCCTCGTTGGTGCAGGTGCCGCAGAGGGCGCGATTGACGCTGCCTCTATCCTCAAGCCCATGCTGGCTCGAGGCGAACTGCAGACCATCGGTGCCACCACCCTGGACGAGTACCGCAAGCACATTGAGAAGGACGCCGCCCTGGAGCGCCGCTTCCAGCCGATTCAGGTTGAGGAGCCCTCTCAGGAGCTCGCCGTGCAGATCCTCAAGGGCGTGCGCGATAAGTACGAGGCACACCACCGCGTTACCATTACCGACGAGGCAATCGAGACTGCCGTGAACCTTGCGGCACGCTACATCTCTGACCGCTTCCTGCCGGATAAGGCTGTCGACCTGATTGACGAGGCGGGCGCACGCCTGCGCATCAAGCGCATGACCGCACCGCCGGAAATCAAGCTGCTCGACGAGAAGGCCGCCAAGCTGCGCCAGCAGAAGGAAGACGCCATCAACTCCCAGGATTACGAGAAGGCCGCAGGCCTGCGTGATCAGGAGCAGAAGGTTCTGGCTGAGAAGGAAGAAGCCGAGAAGGCATGGCGCGAAGGCGGCGACGCATTCGGCACCGTGACCCCCGAGGTTATTTCTGAGGTTCTGGCCGCTTCCACCGGTGTTCCGGTCTACAAGATTACTGAGGAAGAGTCCACCCGTCTGCTGACCATGGAGCAGGAGCTCCACAAGCGCGTCATCGGCCAGGAGCACGCTATCGCGGCACTGTCCCGCGCTATCCGCCGTACCCGCGCAGGTCTGAAGGACCCGCGCCGCCCCGGTGGTTCGTTCATCTTCGCCGGCCCGACCGGTGTGGGTAAGACCGAGCTTGCCAAGGCTCTGGCGGAGTTCCTGTTCGGCGATGAGGATTCGCTCATCACCCTGGATATGTCCGAGTACCAGGAGAAGCACACCGTCTCCCGTCTGTTCGGTGCGCCTCCCGGCTACGTTGGCTACGATGAGGGCGGCCAGCTGACCGAGAAGGTCCGCCGCAAGCCCTTCTCCGTGGTCCTGTTCGACGAGGTTGAGAAGGCTCACGCCGACCTGTTCAACTCGCTGCTGCAGATCCTGGAAGACGGTCGCCTGACCGACTCGCAGGGTCGCGTGGTGGACTTCAAGAACACCGTCATCATCATGACCACCAACCTGGGCTCGCGTGACGTGAACCGCCGCATCCCAGTTGGTTTCCAGGCGATGGATGACACCGCAGCTGACTACGAGCGTATGCAGGCACGCGTGATGGAGAACCTCAAGGAGCACTTCCGCCCCGAGTTCCTCAACCGTGTGGATGACATTATTGTCTTCCCGCAGCTCTCCGAGTCTGAGATTCTGCAGATTGTGGACCTGTTCGTGGGTCGCCTGGCTAAGCGCCTGGCGGAGCAGGATATGTCCATTGAGCTGACCAACGCTGCGAAGGTTCTCATGGCGGCTAAGGGTTACGACCCGTCCATGGGTGCTCGCCCGCTGCGCCGCGAGATGCAGCGCAACATTGAGGACGCCCTGTCCGAGAAGATCCTCTTCGGCGACATCAAGCCCGGTGAGAAGATCACCGTGGACGTTGAGGGCGAGGGCGACTCCGCGAAGTTCGTTTTCTCTTCTCAGCCGATGAAGGAACTGGCTCTGGACTCGGTACAGGAGCTAGACGAGGGCGCCGCTGAGGCTCCCGCAGCTGAGGCAACCGAAGCACCTGCTGTTGATATTCAGGGCAACGACTAGGCTCTGGAATAAACCCTGGAATAGACCCCAGGCAGCCAGGTTTTAGCGCACTAAACGCCTGTGGGGCGGTATCGGAATGATCCGGTACCGCCCCACAGGCATTTTCTGTCTTCTATAGGCTCCAGAAGCCTCTCTGCGGCGAGTACTAGAGCGAGACGAGCACTGTATCACCCTGTGCGACTTCGCGTGCGAGAGAGTCCGCCAGTAGCCCCGCGTAGCAGCGCTGTAGCTGCTCGGCGGCGGGGGAGAGCGCATACAGTGCCTTGAGCGGGCGGTGCACCGCGGCGGGTGCATCCGCAGGGAACGCCAGATCGGGTGAAGAAGCTGCGGCGGGCAAAGCCGTGTCGTCAGCCGAGGCTACGCCCGCACCCAGGATGAGATCACGATTCACCGGCTCATGCGCCGCACGCAGCACCGCCATGACCGCCCCGCGCACCTGACGGTCCGTGCCGTGCCAGCTCTGACCCTTGGGGGTGTAATCCGCCTCCGGCTTGCCCGCCGCAACCCAGGCGCACAAATCCTCCACCGGACATAGCTCGCAGGTTGGGGACTTCGCCGTGCAGACCAGCGCGCCGAGCTCCATGGTCGCCGCATTCCACAGGCAGGAGGTGGGAGTGTCGGCGGGCATGAGCGCCTCCGTCAGGCGAGTCTCAGCCGCCGTCAACGAACGCGAGGGTAGAGCCTTGCTGGACACAGCGCGCGCATGCACGCGGCGGATATTCGTATCAATGACCGTGGCGCGCAGACCAAACGCGAACACGCTAATCGCCGCCGCTGTGTAGGAACCCACGCCCGGCAGAGCCAACAGCGCCTCGTAGTCGGGGGGCACCTCACCGCCGTGCTGCTCCACAATCGCCACAGCGGCACCGTGCAGACGCTGCGCACGGCGCGGGTAACCCAGGCGGCCCCAGGCGCGCACCGCCTCCGAGGCGGGCTCGGCGGCAAGGTCGGCGGGGGTGGGCCAGCGGCGCATCCACTCCTCCCACACGGGTAGAACGCGCTTGACGGGGGTCTGCTGCAGCATGAACTCGCTGACCATCACGCCCCAGGGGGTGCACTCGTCACGACGCCACGGCAAATCGCGTGCCTGGTCGAGGAACCACCGGTTGATTCGGTGGTGGAGCGCCTCGGTATTCGTACCTTCGGGCAGGGTGGGTTCGGGGCGCGTGCGTGCGGTGCGTTTGGGCTCTGAGGTCATCCGAAAAGCCTACGCCACAGGGCATATATTCCCAAAACTGCATGAACAGAGTTCACTGTGAATCTCAGGGTTAAACCCGGTATCCTTAAAGGTATGTCTGAAAATGGTCCCGTTCTGCCTCCCGAAGTGTACCGCCGTCGTCGTATCGTGGCGGTCATTGCTCTGCTCGCTATTATTCTGCTACTGGTTGCCGGCGTGACCTCCATGGTCGGCATGATTAACGGCAAGAAGGACGCCACTGTAGCCTCCACTGCGACGCCTTCCGGTGCGCCCTTCCAGAGCTTCAGTGCTCGCCCCTCCGAAACTGCTTCGGCAACCCCGTCCGCTAGTGCGACTGCCTCTGCATCGGCTAGCGCTTCGGCAACCCCCTCGGTGACTGCTTCTGCTACTCCCTCTGCAAGCGTGACCACCGCCGCGGCAACCCCCGCGGCAACTACTCCCGCGGTGACCCCGACTGCCCCCGCACCGACTCCGAGCGTGACCACTGCGGCTGCTGTTGCGGCGTGTACCGCGAACGACCTGAAGGTGACCGTCACCCCCGCGAAGCGTGTCTTCGCGGCCGGTGAGCAGGTGTCCTTCCACGTGACCTACACGAACTCCTCGAAGACCCCCTGCGCTGTGGGCGGTGAGGGCGCGAACACCGGCGTTGACCTGAAGATTACCTCCGGTGCGGCTCAGGTGTACACCCGCAGCCTGTGCGCGGCGACCGCCGTTCAGAAGTCTGAGGTGGCCGCAGGTGCTGAGGGTGCAACCGACCTGGCGTGGGATCGTAAGATCAACGTTCTGGGCTGCTCCTCCGCGTCGACCGCTCAGAAGGGTTCCTACTGGGCTGCAGTGACCGTCAATGGTGTGAGCTCGGCTCCGGTGAACTTCATTATTCAGTAGTTCACGTCTATAGTTTTCGCCCCTGTGTGGGCGTGAGAAGCCCCCGTGCTGGATAGTCTTCCGGCGCGGGGGCTTTTGCCTGGTTATTACTTGGAGGCGCGGGGCTTGGCGAAGCGGCGCTCGCCCAGGTACCCGAGCAGACTACCGAAAGCGGTCCACTGCAGTGCCGCCAACAGCAGGGTGGACAGGTCGGTCACCTCAAAGGAGTTGGGGATGACCTTGAACCACAGTAGCGGCAGGTAAATCAGAAAGAGAATGGGGGATGCCCACACGAAGAACGGGACGGGGCGCTTGGCCGACGGATACTTAGCTCGCGAGTACGACATTGTGACCTCCAGGGGGTGTCATGATGCTTGAGGCATCAGGGCGCGGAGAAAACTCCGCTTTCACTACATCATAATGCAAAAGGTTCTCGTGAGGTCAGAAAAACCCCCGTGCCAGATATTTCTTCCGGCGCGGAGGCTTTTCGTATGGGTCTTTTGTTAGAGGTACTTCTCCAGGCTGCTCTCCGCCATGCGGGACAGCTGCTCACGCACCGTGCGGGCACGAGCCTCACCCACACCGTCCACGGCGCGCAGGTCCTCAAGGGACGCCGCCATCAGAGCCTGCAGGCTACCGAAGCGCTCCACCAGACGCTCAGAAATAGCGTTCGGGATGCTCGGAATACCGGCGAGCAGACGGAAACCGCGAGGCTGCAGGGGGAACTCCAGATCGGGGTTCTCGCCAAAGCCGACAGTGCGGGCAATCGTGCGCAGATCCACGATAGCCATATCGTCCAGGTTCTGAAGCGCCTCAACACCGGCGGTAATCAGCTCGTCGTTCACCTCGGGCAGGTAATCGCGCAGAATCAGGTCGCTAGCGGTCATTTCGGGGGCGCGCAACTCCTCCAGCTGTAGGGCAATCAGGCGACCGTGCACGCCCAGCTCGAGCACGTAGTGGCTGACCTCGCGGATAATGCGGTTCACCATCTCCATGCGCTGCAGGGTCATTGCCACATCGCCCAGGGAAACGTTCGATTCAATCTCCAGGGCAGACAGGCTGGAGAGCACCGAACGCAGGCGCTTCTTATAGCTTTCAAGGGTCTGAATCGCCTGGTTTGCGCGGGCCATCAGGTATTGGCTGTCTTCAACCATGTAGCGGGTGCCGTCAACGTACACCGAAATCACGGACATCGACGCGCTCACCGAAATCACCGGGAAACCGGTCTGAATCGCGGTGCGTTCGGCGGTGCGGTGGCGGGTACCGGACTCGTTCGTCTCAATGGAGGCGTCCGGCATGAGCTGCACGCCGGCGTGCAACAGGCGGGTGGCGTCGCGGTCGCAGATGATAGCGCCATCCATCTTCGCCAGCTCACGCAGGCGGGTTGCGGAGAACTCGGTGTCGATGTTGAAACCACCCGAAGACAGGGAGGATACGGTGCGGTCGGATCCGAGTACGATGAGTGCGCCCGTACGGCCACGCATGATGCGTTCCAGGCCCTCGCGGAGCTCGGTGCCGGGGGCGATTCGGGCGATAGTTTTAAGCAATAGGTCACTATAATTCATCTGCACGAAAACCATTGTACCCGTAAGGGCGGTTATTGAGCCAGGTCAGGGGCGGAACGGCGGGCTAAAGTGCCTCAAAAACGAATGGATATTCTCGATATTTATACGGGAGTGCACGGGACTAAACTATCTGCGTTTAAGAGTAAAAATCTGTTCTGCGGTACCCCATTTCGCCGTGACCAAACACCGCGCACCATATCGCCCCAGAACCTAAAATAGACCCATGACCGCGCGCACGAAAAACACCAAAACCGCACCCGCCTACCGCTGCACCGAATGCGGCTGGACCACCGCCAAATGGGTAGGCCGCTGCGGCGAATGCCAAACCTGGGGCACCGTCGAAGAAGCCGCAGGGGGCACCCGTGCGCGCACCCGCGCCGCATCCAGCGTGCAGAAGCCCGCCCAGCCCATCGCGGAAGTCGACTCGCGCGTAGCCGCCTACATGAGCACCGGAAACCCCGAATTTGACCGCGTGCTCGGCGGCGGACTCGTACCCGGCGCGGTCATCCTCATGGCGGGCGAACCCGGTGTGGGCAAATCCACTCTGCTGCTGGATGTTGCCGCCACCTTCGCGCGCGGCACCGCCGGGATTGCGGGACAGCAGGGGGTGCAGAATATCGCACCCCAGCCGCCGCGCCCGGTCCTGTACATTACCGGCGAGGAATCCGCCGCGCAGGTCAAGCTCCGCGCCGACCGCATCGGCGCCATCGCGGAAACCCTCTACCTGACCAGCGAAACTGACCTCGGCACCGCCCTAGCGCATATTGAGCAGGTCAACCCCTCCCTGCTGGTCATCGACTCGGTGCAGACCCTCGCCTCCGCGGAAGTTGAGGGTAGCGCCGGCGGCGTGACCCAGGTGCGTGAGGTTGCCGCCTCCGTGATTGCCGCCGCGAAGGAACGCAATATGTGCACCCTGCTCGTGGGCCACGTGACCAAGGAAGGCACCATCGCGGGCCCGCGCCTGCTTGAGCACCTGGTGGACGTGGTCTGCCAGTTCGAGGGCGATAAGCACTCGAATATCCGCATGCTGCGTGCGATCAAGAACCGCTTCGGACCCACCGACGAGGTGGGCTGCTTCGACATGCACGAGGACGGCATCGCACCGGTGCTGGACCCCTCCGGCATGTTTGTTTCCAGTACCCCGCACCCGGTGGCGGGCACCTGCGTGACCGTCACGATGGAGGGCCGCCGACCCCTGCTCGCGGAGGTGCAGGCGCTGCTGGACCAGGCGGTAGCGCCCGCCCCTCGCCGTACCGTCTCGGGCCTGGATTCGGCGCGTATTCAGATGCTGTTGGCGGTGCTGCAGCGCCGCGCCGGGCTGAACGTGGGCAAGCTCGACTGCTATGTATCCACGGTAGGCGGCGCGAAGATTGCCGAGCCCGCCGCCGACCTGGCGTGCGTCATGGCGCTTGCCTCGGCGGCGCAAAATAAGCCGCTACCGCGCAAACTCGCGGTCTTCGGCGAGGTGGGTCTGGCCGGTGAGGTGCGCGCTGTGCCGGGCATCCGCCAGCGCATTGCGGAGGTGGGCCGCCTGGGCTTCACGCACGTGCTGGTGCCCGCCTCCCCGACCGGTGTGGGGGACGTGCCCGAGGGCGTGACCGTGCGTGAGGTAACCACCCTGGGCGAGGCGCTCGCGTTGCTCTTCCCGCAGAAGTAGCCGCCCGCGCATCAACAGCATAGAGATAGCGGAGGAGGGGGCTCCCGGCTGGCGTGAATGCTGGCCGGGAGCCCCCTCCGCTTGTGTCTTGATGGTTGCCACTGACCCCGCTAGAACCCCGCTAGGAGGAGCGGCTCTCCTCCTCGTTCTCGTGCAACATGATGTTGATCGAGCGGGTGTTGAGCTTGTTCGTGCGGTGGGTGTTCACCGCGCTATCGGTCACGTCGTCAACCACCATGGAGTCATCCATGTCAGCGTCAACAATCGGGATTACCGAGGTACGCGGTGCGTGCTTCGTGACCGCCTCACCCAGGGGCACCAGAACCGCCACGGCGTCCTTGTGGGACATGCCGGTCGCCTCCATAAAGTCGACCACAATCAGGCGGAGCATCAGCACGAGCGACTCGCCCTCAAAGGTCGCCACACCCATCGTGCGCGGCTCGAGGGTGCCGGCAAGCTTAATCATGCGCTCGCGTGCCTCCATCATGTAGTGCTCGCGTTCGCCCTCCGTTGGGGCAGACATGCCCAAGCCGAGGCTCTGTGCCGACACCGACAGCTCGGTCAGCGCGTCACTGAGCGAGAGCTGCGCGGCAGTGCGTAGCTGCACGTGGTGAATCGTGGACGCCATGCGGCGGTTGAGCACACGGTCGTTACGAATCGCCAAATCTACCGCGGCGAGGGTCTTTGCCATGCGCGCCAGCTCGCCCTTGCTCTTGCGGCTATTCCAGGACAGCTCATTCATACCCTGCGCGGTGATTAGGTCGCCTCGGCACGCATCATACAGCGGTTGCAGGGCGCGTGCATCAAGCAGGCTCTGGTACGCCTTGTTGTAGTCGTAGTAGCGGATTGCCTCAGAGGAAAGCTGGAAAACCTTCGCGAACGCATCCATGAGAGCCTGCGCGCGGGCACGCGGGTTCTTACGCGGGTCGCGCGGCATCAGGTACATGGCGAGGAACGCAAAGGCGCCACCAACGATACCGTCGAAACTGCGGGTGAACGCATCGTCAGGTACGGGCAGCAACAACGTGAAACAGGCCTGGAAGCTGAGCTGAATCGTAAAAATAATGCCCTTATCAATAAATCGGGCAATAATCACGGTCAAGAAAAGCACCACTGCCGCCTGCCAGGTACCGTGACCGAGCAGAATCAGCAGAAGGTCGCCAATGAGAATGCCGAGGGTCACGCCGAAGGAGACCTCAAGGATTCGGCGGGAATGCTTGGCGCCGCTCACATAGCCCAGGGATACGAGGGCAGCGACCGGCGCGAAAATGGGCTCGTGGTGGCCCAGGATGCGCTCAGCGAAAAGCCAAGCGCCCATAGACGCCGCAACAATCTGCACAGACTGAAAGAAGTCAGCCCGGACGCGTTCAACTCCCTCACGGACGAACTGTCGGGTGTTCTGTTCAGTAGTGCGTAGAATGTCTGCGAATCGTGCCATGGGCACCATCATACCGGCGCGGGTGCGGTGCACAAGGGGGTAGGGGAGTGTTGGGTTGAAGTGTGAGAGACCCCGCGCCCTGTACTTGCCCGTAGCCGCGCTGTAGCCGCGTTTTTCGAGGAAATCTAATAAAGCCGCTGTTCGAGCCCCTGTTACGCAACCTAGTACGCAATCTAGCCGCGGAGGCGGCGCGCCACCCTCGCCAGCAGACCCGGCTGGGCGGGGTGCATCTCGGCGGTTTCAGAAGATGACTCAGGCTCAACGGTGACGGGGCGCGTTTCTTCAGCGCCGTGCGCCCCGTGAATACCGTGCGCGCTGTGCCCGCCACCGATTGCGCGGGCACGTTCGAGCTGCCGGCGGTGCTCGGCGTCCCAGGAGTGTGCCCGGTCAGACATTGCCCACTCGAACCCCGCGGTGAGGGAGGTTTCGGTGAAGAGATCGCGGGCGGCACGGACGGTTGCACCCAACGGCTCGGGGAGCGCCGGGACCTGCTCCACGGCGGGGAAAGGCGCGGGTGCTTCTGCGTTGCCGCGAGCGTCTGCCTCGCCGTGAGTTTCTGCATCAGGCGCAAGAATCTGCGCGAGCAGGTAAGCACGTTCGGCGCGCAGAACCTCCAGCAGCTCGGTACGGCGTGCATCCGATGCCACCGCCGCGTGCCGCAAGGCGGCGGCAACCATCAGCTCGGGAACACCACCGGCGAGCATGCCCAACGGCAGGGTGAACTCGCCCAGACCGTACAGGCTCAGGGCGCCACCCGCACGCATCTGCGTGAAGGCATCCGGTACGAGGGCGAGCACGGGAATACCCGCCGCGGCGGAGAACACCGCCGGATGGTAGCGGCTGGTCAGCGTGAACGCCGCCGCACGGTGCACGGTAACGCTCTGGTCGGCGTGCAGAATCGGCAGCAGGGTCGCCGGGGTGGAGGGGCTGAGCCGCTCAGCGATGCGCTGGTGTACCTGAATATCGCCGCTTTCGGGGTTCTGCGGGTTGCCAAAATGGCTCAGGAACACGGGCGCGTAGCCGTGCTCGCGCCACATGTTATCGAGCAGACACGCAATCTGCTGCGCCTGCTGTTCGGTGCACTCGTTGACGGTGACGCACACGTAGCGCTCGGGTAGCTCATCCAGTGCCTGACCTGCGGAAATACCCTCCGCATAGTGCAGGGTACGCGCAGGGGAAGCCGCCAGGTAGTCGGTGGCATCGTCCACGCTCAGGCGCGCGTCAATACCCCGCTCACGGCACCAAGCGAGGGAAGAACGTTCGCGCACCGTCACCGAACGGGCGGTGCGCAGCATGCGCTCCAGAACCTGCGCATCGTGCGGGTTCAGCACCGGGCCCAGGGACTGGCCGGTCACGTACACGGGCACACCCGCATGCTCGGCGGCACGCACCGCGGCGGCGCGTTCGTAGAGTAGCCAGCCGTAGCGGGAGTTGAGGTTGCCGCCGCCGGAGACCACGACCGCGTCCATGGTGGCGATAGAATCCGCGAAATCCACCATGCGCTCAACGGTCTGCTCCAGCGGATGCAGCACCTCCGGTAGCGCCTGCACCTGCGGCAGAGCCACCAGCTCGGTGATGGAGGGGCGTTCCCGGTCAGTATGTAGCTGTGCCAGGATGCACTCGAGCGCCGCGAGGGTCAGCTCGCGTTCAGCCGGGGCCCAGGGGAAGAGGAAAAACGGCAGGTACTCGTAGGGTGCGCCCGCCTCATGATTTGCCACCTCATGATTTGCCGCCTCACGATTCACTGCCGTGCCGATATAGCGCGCCGAATGGCCCACATCGCGGGTCATGAGGGTGACCGCCGCGCCGCCTTCGGAAAGCGCCTGAGCGCTCGCAATGGTCATGGCTTCGTCACCCACGTGGTAGGTGTGCTGGCCGATATCGCCAATGACGAGCACACGCGGTGCTGTAGAAGGCAGCGCTGTAGAAGAATGATTGTTCTCTGTCACGGCTATGCGCCCTTCTGCTCTGCCGACCCGGTCTCAGTCGACTCAGCCTCAGTGCCGCGACGAACCAGGGACCGCTGATTGAGGGAACGCTTCGCCAAGGAACGCAGCGCGCGGCCCGGGGTGCGCAGGTGCTTGAGAACCCGCAGGCGCTCCTCAATGCTCTGCTGGCGGCTCTCAATAGTCTGCTGACGAGCCTCGATGCGCTCCAGGCGGCTCTCGATAGAGCGCAGAATGTCCAGGGATTCGCGGGTCAGATCGTGCCCGTCAATCACGCGGCGTTCCAGGTCAGCCGCCAAATGCGCCTGGTACAGGTACGCACCCGGTCGGGCACCCGCCTGCAGATCCTCGCGGATAGCGCGGGCGCGCACCATTGAATCGAAGCGGGCATGCTCAGCCTGACGCTTTACGCTATTCGCCTCGGCGCCCTCCGCGTCGGGGCGCAGCGACCAGTACGCCAGCGGCTCATCCACCAGCAGAATATCCGCAACGGAGGCGGCACGCATGTTGAACTCCCAGTCGCCGACTACCGGCAGGGACTCGTCGTAGAAACCGACCAGCTCGTGCAGGCTGCGGCGGTAGAGAATGCCAATCGGCACGGCACGGTTCGTGCGGAACAGGAACTGCAAACCGACGCTGGGTAGCCCGTCGTGGAAAATACGTTCCTCGTACACCTCGAACTCGCCGTCGGCGTTCTTGCGTTCGTATCGCTCCACAACGCGGGTGGTGCACATGAGAGCGCCGCTCTCTTCGAGCGCCGCGACGGTGCGTTCCAGGAACTCGGGTGCCCACAGGTCGTCGTCATCGTGAATCGCCACGTATGTGGAGGTGGTCGCCGCCAAACCGGCGTTGGATGCCGCCTCCATGTTGTCGCCGGCGGTGGTCAGCAGCTGCACGCGGCCGGAACCCAGCGGGGATGCCTCAATGACGGCGCGGGTTGCCTGCTCGTCGCCTCCATCGTTAATCACACAGACCGTGTAGTCGGTGAAGGTTTGCTGCGCAATGTTCTCCAGCGCGCGGCTCAAGAAGCGGGGGCGGCCCTTCGTGCGGACCAGAATAGCTACGGTAGGGGAAGACATAACCACAATCAGTCGAGGGTGAGCGGGCCCGTGCCAGCCCAGGAACTCAACCCATTATGAAGGTGTGCACTGTTCAGACTCAACCCGCCACCCGTCCACGCCGCAGCAGCAGGCACACAGAGGCATACACCGTCCCTAAAAACTAGCTGATGGACTGTAGCGCCACCATCGCCAGCACACCGAGCACAAAGCACGCCGGAATGGTTACCAGCCACACCAGAAGAATCTGCAGAACAATCCTGGATTTCAGCGCGTTAAAGCGCTGGTTCACGCCCGCGCCGAGCGCCGATGCCGTCGCCAGATGCGAGGAGGAGAACGGCACCTGCAGCAGGAAGTAGCCGAGCACCTGCACCACCGCGGTCGTACCCTGAGCGACCGCGCCACGGAACGGGTCCAGGCGCACCATCTTGTAGGCGAAGGTGTAGCCGATGCGGCGGCCACCGGTCAGCGTACCTGCACCCAGGCTGAGGGCAATAATGAAGGTGCCCAGCAGCATCCCGCCCCAGGTGAGGGATTGAATCAGCGCCGGATCCATGATGCGTTCACTCAGTAGCGCCCACAGCAGCAGGTACAGGTAGCCGGTCTGCAGGCCGTGGAGCAGTGAAATTGCGGAGGCAGACACCGCCAGCACCTCGCGGGCATGCTGATTCACCAGGCGCGGGTTGTGACCGACCACCAGCCGGTAGAACGGCACCACCATCAGCCAGGACAGCAGAAAAATGAGCGGCGGCAAGTAGAAGAGCGGCAGCAGGGTCGCCCCAAAAATATGCGGCAGGAAGGCGAGGGAACCGAACCCCTCAGCGGCGCTGTCGATCCTCGTTTGGGTCCACCAGCTCACACCGGCGAGGGCACCGACCAGCGCGTGGGTTGAGGAGGACGGCAGCCTCAGGAACCAGGTGAGCACACCCCAAATAGCGCAGACCAGCAGCGACGCAACGATACCGTTCAGGCCGGTGATGCCCTCCGGGGCGCTCACCCACGAGGCGGAATACTCACCGAGTAGCAGGAACGCACCGACCACGCCGAGCACGTTGAAGAGCGCGGCAAGGTACAGGGCGGAGCGCTCGCCAAGGGCGCGGGTACGCACCGGAACAGCGACGGAGTTGGAGGCGTCGTGCACACCGGTAACGTAGACCGCGGCAATGAAGGCGCAGCAGGCTAGAAGACCCAGGAGCATTAGGATTCCTGAACGATAATGCGGCCAATTTCGGCGGACACATCACGCATAGCGTTGGAGGCGGCGGTCAGCTGCGCCAGGAAGGTGGCGTAGCGGCGGTACCGTTCGGGGGTGTAGCGTTCGGCAATGTACGCGTCGTATTCTTCGGCGGTGCGTAGCGCCTGGCGGGAGATGCGCAGCATGTCCATCCAGTAGTTGTCGAGGCCGCGAATATCGGCAAGTTTGGGGATGACGGCGGCGGTCAGCACCGCCTGACGCTGAATAATGTCCAGGATTGAGGTGATGTGCGTGGCGAAGCCGTCAATGCTGTGCAGGGACAGCACGTGCGCGGCGCTGGTGAGCTTCTCAACGGCGTTGGTGAGCTTGCGTGCCAGCGTGTACAGGTCTTCACGCGGGATGGGCGGGGAGAAGGAGCTGCGCACCTCGGTGAGGGTGCGGAACAGCAGGTTCGTGGAGTCCGCCTCGTGGGTGAGCATGCGTTCGAAGAGTTCGGGGTACTCCGCGACGGGGGAGCCGACCATTTCAGAGAGCAATGCCGCCGCCTCACCGACCTGCGCTGAAATTTCAGCGAGGGAGGCGAGGGAGTCGTTGGCGTGGGGGAAAAGTCGGTGCAGCATAGTTCCCAGTCTAACCAGTATTGGGTGCTGCGGGTGCGCATAGCCCGCGGGTATCTCACGAGCGCCCGACCTGCACACGTTACTGCGCCGACCTGCAAATGTTATAGCGCCGACCTGTTCGCGGTTGCCCGTGCCGGTTTTAAACAAAAACGGTGGGGGTCGATTTCTCGACCCCCACCGGAACGTTTAGGGATGTCGGGTTGGGAGCGCCTCTCGGCGGAAGGCCGCTCGAAGCGGCTAAAGATTTGGAGCCCGGGGCTACCTATTAGCAACCCGACATCTTGTAATTATTATCCACCTGTACCCGGCACAGAGTCAATTAGAAATAGGCATTTCACGCCTTCGCGACCCAATGTGGAACCTGTGCCAATTCGCGGCACGAACCCGCATTTTTAGGCGCCTAAACGGTGCAGAAGACTAGAATGCTTCGAGGTTGGTCTGCGATTTTTCCTGCGCAGATTTTTCCTGCGCAGATTCAGCCTCCGAAGCGCCGTTAGCCTGCTGACCAGACTCAACGGCGCGCAGCTGGGCGGCGACCGCCTCCAAATCGTGCGCAATCTGCTCCATCTGCTGAGCCTGACGCGGCAGACGAGCACGACGCTCCACTGCCTCACGCTTCACCTCGTGGCTACCCGGAACCGCGCCGTCCTGCCCGGCAGAGCGCGCATAATCGGTGCGAATACCCAACGCCACCACGTGCGCAAACGCCGCGCAACGTTCCATCGCAATGTCCATATCGCCGGTGTACAGGCCCGCCAGAATCTCATCAATCGTGCGGACCACCTCGTCGGCACTCGGCGGGTCGGGAACACCCGCCACCACGTGCGAACGGTAATCCTCCGCCATGCCCAGCTCAAAAGCACGGCTCACCCCGCGCGGCGAACGATGCACCACATCCCGCAGCCAGTACATACGCCACAGCGCACCCGGCAGGGAGTGGGCGCTCGCGTGCGACCAGAGTTCGGCGAGCATCTCAATACCGTAGTCGTCGGTGAAGCTGACGAGCCGTTCGGTCATCTGCTCGTCGGTGCCGCGTCCGCGCATCAGCAGGATGCGTGCGGAGGCGTGCGCCGCCTCTTCGCGTGCGGCGGGGTCCATGCCACCTTCGTGGCGTTCAAATTTCTCGGCGGAGTAGAGGACGGGTCGGTGGTGGGTGCGGTGACGTGAGCGCCCGGAGGCGCCGGTTGATGCTGCGGGTGTAGACATAGGATTTCCCAGTGTACCGTTCATCGGCTGGGAGCCGGTAGTGTATAGTATTTCTATCTGCACACTTTTAGTTTTGTGTGGATAGGAGCGCCTTTAGCTCAGTCGGTAGAGCTACGGACTTTTAATCCGCAGGTCGTGGGTTCGAGCCCCACAGGGCGCACTAGCCGACCCGTCGCCTCCCGCTTTGCGGGGGTCGGCGGGTTTTTGCGTCTTCACCCTTATGCGCGGGGTTTTACCTCGTGCCTATCCCGTGTGGTGGGGCGTGTCCTGCCGGGTTGGCCTGGCAGTTTTGATTCGTGTACGTTGACCCGAAAAGATGAGGAAACCCCGTGAGCGTCACCATTAAGAACCCCGAAGAAATCACGATTCTTGCCACTGGCGGCACGATCGATAAGTTCTATTCGGTGGCGGGCACCATGGATATTGGTGAGCCTGCCGCTAAGGATCTGCTAGACCGCGTGATTACCGATATCCGTTTTGATATTCGCCCGCTGATTGGCAAGGACAGCCTGGACATGACCGATGAGGATCGTGCCGAGCTGACCGAGGCGCTGAACGCTGTCACTAACGACCAGGTGCTCATCACCCACGGCACCGACACCATGCCGGAGACTGCCCGCTACCTGGTCGAGCACGCTGACCTGGGCGATAAGGTTGTGGTGCTGACCGGTGCGATGCAGCCCGCCGTGATGGCTCGTTCGGATGCCGGCTTCAACCTGGGTGCCGCTATTGCCGCCCTGAACCTGCTGGAGCCGGGCGTGTACATCAGCATGAGCGGCCGTATTTTCCCTGCTGAGAGCGTGCGTAAGGACCGTTCTCGCGGTATTTTTGAGGGCTAAGATGGCTGATTCCGCTCGTACGCGGAGGGGCGAACCGGTTTCTGCCGCTGAGCTTGCGCAGGTGGCGGGTTCCTCAGATCTTATCCCGCAGGAGCGTATATCGCGGGAGCATATGTCCCGGGAACATATGTCGCAGGCGCAGCTCATGCAGCTACAGGCCATGGAGGAGCTGGAGCAGCAGGCTGACGAGTTCTGGAATGTCACCAGTGATTACCCGCTGCCGGCTAAGAACCTGTACCTGGTGCGTGCGCTGCTGCTGGTCGTGCCCTCGCTGATTATTGTTTATTACTTCATCCGCGTCACGCTTTTCCCGATTGGTGCGGTGCCGCTGGTCTACCTGGTGATGCACATATGGCTTGCCATGATTTACCGGGCGAACCGTTCGGTGAAGCTGGTGTTGCTGGCGAATGTGGTATCCGGGGTTGCGGCGGCCATTATGACGGCATTCTTTGTCTATGCGCTGGTGACGGTGCAGGGCCCGCAGACTCTGCTGGACCGTGTGGGTATGTTCTATACGGTGGGCCTGCTGACGGTTATGGCGTCCTTCGCGTTGGAGGTCCTGTTCTCGCTGTTTTATGGTTTGGCGGTTCGTAGGAGCTTGCGTTTGACGCGGCAGAAGCAGAACTCGGAGCAACAGGCGGAGGATTTCCCCGCGCATCCGCCCATCTACGCCTCTGACGGGTGAAGCCTGACGGGGTAATGACGGGGTGATGACGAGGCAGTGAACGACAGCGGGACACGCTCTCAGTGATGCCCAGCCACTGCTCAGATTCCCCTAAAGTACGCGTGATACGGTAGAGAAAGGAACACAACCCGCACCTGCCAGGAGGTCACCCATGGGCGCTACACACCTGAACACAGATGCCGCTTCATCCGCAGAACACCCGGATGAAGATCTCAGTGTGCAGACTCGCTATCAGGCGCCTATCCGCCAGGCGACGCCTGCCACGCCGGAGGTGTCCGTTCCGCTGAACGTGCCGCCGGTGGTGACTGGTTCGCATCCGGTTATTTCGGCGACTTCTACCGTTGTTATTCAGGATGGTACGAACCCGCCGATTGTGGTGCGTACGCATCCGACGGGTCCTCTACCGCCGTTCCCGGGGCAGGGTCAGGTGCCCGCTTTTCTGCGCACCTACACCGCTGATGAGGTGAAGGAGCGCCAGCAGAAGCTCAAGAAGAACCTGCTGGTCCGCGCCGTTATTTTGTGCATTTTGGCTCTGGTTGAAGGCCTCATTATCTCCCAGTACACGCAGCCGTTGGCGATTTGCTTTGGCTTTGTCGCGGCGCTTTACCTGGTGGTTCAGATGTGGCCGCTGATGCGCCCTCCGCATGATTCGGCGGACGCCTCCGTGTATAGCGTTTGGGCTATCTGCTCCCTGATTGGGTTTGTTGCGATGGGGCTGGTGCTTTCACCGATTACGTTCCTGCTGCTGATGCTCGACTGGGCTGGGGTTTCGATGGGCCTAGACCCCCTGCTGATACTTGTTGTCTTGGGCCTGGTCTGGTTGAGCGAGGTCGGTTTATCGTTGCTGACCATTTACCGCTTCAACAACCTGCGAATTGCGATGGCGAACCGGGCAGATTCTCCGTCGCTACCTGACAGTATTTCTGCGACGGTTGACCCGTCCACTTCTGCCTAAAACTTTTGAGGCGGCGCGGTAGACGAACGCCGCGCCGCCACCCACACTCACACCACACACTCGCTCATACGTTGTCCGCACACTATCAGCCGATATCCGAAAGATTCAGCTATGTCCGCTGTCGAGTCCTCTCCGCCATCCGCTCCGAACACCGCGCATCCTACGAAGCCCGCCACCCCCACTCTCGTGTCTGTGGCGGGTTGGGTTCTGCTCGCTATTGCTGTGGGCTGGCTGGTGCTGATTGCGTACACCGGCATCTCGTATGCGACTACCCATTTGGCGCACCTGTCGACCTGGCGCGCCCAGTCGCTGGTGGATGCGCAGGCGTACTATCCGGTGCTTTTCCTGATGGTCAGCGCGTTCGGTAACGTGACCCTGCACGGCTTCTGCACGGTGGCGTATCTGCGTGGTTACCGGTGGGCGGCATTGGTGCTGTCGGTCGCGTTGGCGTTGGGTGTGTTGGCTTCTTTGCTGATTATGCTGACGGTGGCGGCTCTTCTGGGTACGTTGAATGGTGCGCCGAGCCAGGACGTTGAGCTGCTGCTCAGTAGCGCTTCGCCGCTGTACACGCCGGTGTATGTGGCTGGCCCGTACATGCTGGTGTGCGTTGTGGCGTTGGCGCTGGTGTGGTCGCGTCAGTCGCGTTCTTACATGGAGGCGCGCCGTGATTGGCGTGTGCGCCGCAGCGAGGATTACCTGATTTAGCCTCAGAGGTTCTGGCCGCGGCTCCTGCGGCTCACCGATAACTTTATTTATCCAACCACTATTCACCCAACCACAGTTAGGATGACTCGTGCACCCTACTTCCGAACCTGCGCACGAATCCTCAACGCAGACGAGCCCCGGCGCCGCCAAGCGCACATATGATGAGAGGGCGGCGTTTGAAGAGGTAAAAAGAAACCTTGGCATAGTTGGCGACAAGGAACAGGAATATAACCGGGGACTGGAGCTTCTTAGTAAAGCCTATTCCATCGGTATGACGCTCATTCTGGTGTATTTCCTCCTGGACGCGTACCAGATTCTCGTGACTGCGGGTCGTAGTGTGAACATCGGCTCGTTCCTTAGTTATGCCCTGCCGAAGGTTCTGCCTGACGCCCTCTTGGTGGTGCCGTTCCTCTGGTTCGTTCTGGACTGGGTCAAGGACGGGTACATTAATCCGCGCCGCCTGACGATGCTGTACCTTCTGCTGTGCTTTGTGAGCGGTGTGCTCTCGTTCGCGGGTGTTTTTGGTATGTCTCAGGTGCTTTTCCCTGCGTTCACTGCTTTGGATTCCGCATCGCATCCTGCTGCTGCTTCGTCTATCGTGACGCAGGTTCTGGTTGCGGTCATTACGGCGGGTAGCGCTGTTCTCATGTTCCTGCTGACTCGCCCGGCGGTGGGTGCGGTTCCGAGCCGTGCAGTGATTCGCAAACAGATGTGGGATATCGAGAAAAACACCTCGAGTGCTGAGGATGAAGAGCTGACTCGCGAGGATGTTCTTCGTCAGCTTGAGCAGGAAGAAGGCCCGGTCAAGGACTCTACCGAGCAGCTGTTGCGTGAGCTTTCTGCCGATTATGCGCTCTCGAATGATCCGGTGGAGAAGAACCGCCTGCTGGATGAGATACAGCAGGTTCAGCGTGCCCAGAAGGCGGGTGTAAAGCCCAATCGCGACGGCGCCTCCGCTGGTGGGGCTGATAATCCCCAAGCACACGAGGACGCGAAGGCTACCGCCCCTGCAGCCCCTGCCGCCCCTCAGGTGGTGCTCCCGCCGCGGCCGAAGGCGCTACGCGGCGTCATGTGGTGCTTTGTCGCCATTATGGCGGTGGAAGCAACCCATAAAATCTTCCTACATATGATTGACGGGCGTTCAGCCGGTGGCGTCGAATTATGGGTGGGTTTCATTATCCCCGGTGTAGTGCTCCTCCTCGTTGAGCACGCCATACCGATGTTTGTTCTCTGGCGACTTTGGCGGGGCCGAACCTGGGCGTATGTCGTAATCTTCATCGGCTTTGCCTTCATTGCTATCAAGGGCTTGATAGATTTTGTGAACACCTTCCTGACGACTGGTTATCTTTCCCGGTTGTTGGATGGCACGCAGAGGTGGAGTTCTCAGTACTACGCGGCAGCTGTGCTGTCTGGGAATGTTGCTGACACTTTGATCACGCTCCTCTCCATTCTGATAGTTGTGCTGCTCCTTAGCCGTTCCACCAGGTTGTATGTGGCTACTGCGAGGTTGGCGCGGTTGAAGGCACGCGAACAGGTGAACGCCGGCGATGCTCAGGTTGTTGGCCATCAGGATGCAGAAATGCGTGCTCACCTGGACGAAGAGCAGACACGTCGGGAAGAGAAGGAAGCTAACCGACGGGCTGAAGAAGCGGCCGCACAGCAATACAAGACAACCCGCCGCACGGATGCGCGGAAGAACTCCCGCAACGAACAGCGCGGCTACAAGGACACTTCCGTGTACACCGAGGAAGGCTACCGCCTCAACTAGGGTGGGATGCCCCTCCCTATAGGGAGACTCTTCTACACCCGCCCTGCGCTATAGCGTGCGGGGCGGGGTACGAAGAGAAGAAAGGAACAATGATGTCAGAACGCACCCCAAAACAACCGTTGAACGACCCGGAGTACACGGTTCCCGAATACAGCGTGCTGCTGCCCTCCGACGAGGCTAAAAACAGCACAGCAGAGGACGATGCCGCCTCTCATAACGTAGCTTCCGGTAACGCCGCCTCCACCAACGCCGCCCCCAGCGGTGCGGTAGACAATAACGCGGCAGAGGATAACGCATCCGGCGACAGCACCCCCGAGCAAGCCACTACCGACTACCGGGAGGCGACCGCCGGCTACACCGCGCCTGTCGCCTCCGAGCAGGTAATTCCGAAGCGCCCGCAGGCTATGCGTAGCGTCATGTGGTGCGCAACCGCCATGATTGCGTTGAGGGTTCTTAGCAGTTCTCTATCAATCCTGCTCCCAGACCAGTCGTATATCGATTTTGAGATGGTGATGAGTGTCCTCTTCTCGATGCTGGCGTTCACCCTCCTCGCCTCCATCATTCCAATCTTCGTTCTCTGGAAGATTTGGGAGGGCCGTGAGTGGGCGCGTGTTATCACCATCATCTACAGTGCTTTCGCGGTTATTTACGGTGTGGGTAGTTTTCTGGTTGATCTCGCGGGGTCAAGTTCTAGAATAGATGCGGTGTACAACCTGTTGAGTATCGTGAGCGGGGTTTTTACTGTCGTTCTCCACCTCCTCATGATTACGCTGTTGACTCGTGCTCCTATTAGGACGTACACACAAATCGTGAGCGGGGCACGTGCACTAGAACACCAGCAGATGATGTCTGAGACGAGGCAGGCTGCCGGTCAGGTGCCGGCAGAACTTCGAGAGCTTTTCGATGACGACGAGGACGGCGAACGCACCTCATCAGGGGGAAACACCCCTCGACCCCCGCACCGTAGCGCGGGATGGGGCACCTAGAAAGGAACACCAGCCTCAGGAGTTCCGGGGCTAGCCCTCGGAATGGTGCACGTGGTTACTCGGATACCTCTGAATACGCTGAGAAAGGGTACCGCCTTCCTAGGGTGCGGCGCGCCTCCTTATATCCTTAGGGTAAGACTCTTTAACACCCGCTCCGTGGCACTGTAGCGCGGGGTGGGTGCCAGAAGAGAAAGTGCCAGGGGAGAAAGGAACGACGATGTCAGAACGTATCCCGAAGCAGCCGCTGAATGACCCGGAGTACACGGTTCCCGAATACAGTGTTTTGCTGCCGTCCAATGAGCCTGAAAATAGCACGGTAGAGGGTGACGGCACATCCAACAACACCGCCACCAACAACGCCGCCCCCAGCGGTGCGGTAGACAATAATGCGGCAGAGGATAACGCACCCGGTGACAGCACCCCCGAGCATGCCACTACCGGCTACCGGGATGTGACCGCCGGTTACGCTACCGCCTCCGAACATGCGGGTTGGGTACGTCCGAAGGCTCTGCGTAGCGCCAAGCGGTGCACCACCGCGATTATTATTCTGTCGCTTTTCACCACTATCCAGCTCTTCCTGCTCTTCGGTAAACCAATCGCCGGTGTGGAGACGCTACCTGACCTTGTCCTGCGTATGCTAGGGTACCCTCTCATCTTTGTTCTTATCCAGATTTTGCTCTTCTGGATGACCTGGAAAGGACACAGGTGGGCACACATACTTACCCTCATGTACAGCGCCTACGAGGTCTTGAGTCGCATGTATTGGTTTGCGCAAGATTTCCTCGTGGACTCCCGCTATATCACCTTGTTGATGGATGAGTTGCAATCCTCCGACTCTGCAGATTTTGCGGTCGCTTTTCTCATACGTACCGCGATTGGTGTTTTCATTACTGTCCTCTACGTCCGGAATATTGTGTTGCTGACTCGTCCCTCTGCGTGGGCGTACACGGCTACCGGCAGCAGCGCACCGAACAACCAGGTGGTTGGTCAGAATCCGTCGGAACCTAACACGAACTTCAATGAAGGCGGGAACCGTCTCAACTAGGATGTTTGCCTCAAACGGCGCCACTATCACCAAAAGGCTCAGAGCATGAAAGGGTGGGGATACCAGACGGTATCCCCACCCTTTCGCGTTAAAGATCGCAATCTTCTAGCTGGTAAAACCCTCTGAGTTACCTAAAAGGTTCCAGGCTTCGCATAAAAACTCTACTGGGCTCGAAGAGCTTACCCTATACTGAAAAAGTATTATTCTCTCAGCTAACTACATCAAATAACTCTTTTAGGTATATTTCAAGCAAATTTACCTAACGAGCGCAACAATCACCGACTGACGCACCACAATGCGAGCATATGAGAGAAAGAACGATGATGTTTAACAATACTTCCGGTGCCCCCGCGGGCACGCTGGCACCGCAGGCAGCTCAGTCTGATACCGCAGCAGCGAACTTTCCGGCACCGAATTTTGTAGCACCCGCCGCAGCGGCACCTCAGCTCCCGGTTCCTGTAGGTGTCCGCCCCGTACACAGTGCGCCTAGCCCTCAGGCAACCAGCAATCTTCCGCCGCGCCCCATCGCCATCAAGACGGTATTCATCTGCACGATAGTATTCCTATCTACGTACCCGCTGCAGCCTCTTGTGGGTCTAGAGTTCACGTTTATGTATTTGCTGGCAGGCACAACCATGGGGCTTACGATGATCTTCTATATGGTTTTTGGAGTATTCGCCGCTGGGCGCCTCAATGAGGGTTATGAGTGGGCGCGAAAGGCGATTATTATCGAGGGCGCACTACGCATGCTTCTGGATATTGTGTTTGTAGCTCTCTTCTCTCACGTTTTATGGGACAACGGCAACCAATCAGCAATGGGTAAAGTGATGTTTTTTGGCCCCTTGATGTCCCTTGATGTCTTGTACGCGAAGCTCGCCTTTGATTTCGTCAGCCGCATCGTGATTATTGTTCTTCTCTGCCAGCCGCAGGTGGGGCAATACATCAAAACGTGTGAGAATCTGCGACGCATGGGCGTGCGGTAAATCGTACTGCAGAAGGCATAACCAATCGGGGTACAACCCCATCCGTCCCATAAGGGAGGTTTCGCATGAGCCTGCAGGTTCGAACGATCACCTAAACAATCACCGGCTCACGCATCAGCGTGAGGCACATACAAGAAAGAACAACGATGTTAAACAACGCTCCCAACCCTTCGGATACTGGCCCGGCACCTCAGCCTAACGCCGCAGCACCGAACTTTCCAGTATCGAACTTTCCGGTTCCGGGCGCACCCGCTCCTTCGTACGGCATGCCGGGCTCCTACGGAGTCGTTTACGTCCCTTCGCAGCCTGTCGCTCTGCGTGCGGCGATGGGGTGCGCAATCGCTGTCATAGTATTGGCTGCCCTATCATCCCTCTACATGATGATCTGGGATGGTGTGGATTTTGATAATTTCTCATGGATTGGCTTTGCCGTTATCGGCGGGCTCGTCATCTGGCAGCTCTGGGAAGGAGCCCGCTGGGCGCACATACTGGTCATCGTTGACTGTGTGCTATACCTCCTCCTCAACCTAGTGGGCTTGCTGTTGCTCCCACTTTTGAGTCAGATCGGTGTACCCGTCCTAGAAATGGTTGGGATAGCAGGCGCATACCACTATGGAGATCCTAATGTCTTCTTTGTGTTGCTTATAGGCAGGACCGCAATTGACGTTGTCTTGCACATTGCCATCATTGTTCTTCTGGCTCAACCGCAGGTCTTGCAGTACTTCAAAGCCAATGAGGACCTGCGACGCATGGGGGTAAAGTAACCTCGCGGAGGTGCAACCGGCTTCCGGGGCGTCACCTCCACCGGCTTGAGAGAACACAAAAGGGTGGGGATACCAGACAGTATCCCCACCCTTTCGCATCCCCGGCTCACAGCCGAGAAGAACTCACGTATTACTCAGCAGATTCCTGCTTCGCCTTCGAGCGGCCACGCAGGTACTCGATAAAGACCGGCACCACAGAAACCGCCACAATAATCACAGCAATGTACTCAATGTTGTTGTGCACGAACGGGATACCGCCCAGCAGCACACCCGCCAGACCAATCGAACCAATCCACGCAACCGCGCCAACAACATTCCACAGGTGGAACTTCTTACGGTCGTACGAAGAAATACCCGCCGCAAGAGACACAAAAGTACGAACAATCGGCACGAAACGACCCAGAACCAGAGCCAAGCTACCGCGCTTCTGGAAGAACTCCTCGGTAGTGTGCAGGTTCTTGGTGCTCAGAATCTTCGCGTCATCCTTGAAGATCTTACGGCCGTAACGGGCACCGATCTGGTAGCCAACCTCAGCGCCAGCAATAGCAACCAGCACCAGGACCGGGAATGCAACCCACAGGGACAGGCCCATCTGCTCATGCAGCATACCCAGAGCAAAAATCAGGGAGTCACCCGGAAGAACCGGGAAAAGAACACCGGACTCAATAAATACGATAATTGCCGAAACAACCAGAACCCAGGGGCCGGTATCGAGCAGGAACTGCTCAAGGTCGAGGCCCAAGAGCGCAACCGGAAGATGCGCCAAAGCGGTGGCAAGAAAAGTCATGAAAAATCCTGAACTGTGAGTGGACCGCACGCACGGATCGGCGCCGGAGTAACACCAGCATAGAAAGCATACCTATGGCGAACGTTGTGCAAAACTATGCGGAGGCTGTGTATTACTGGCACAATTCTACCGGCATTTACGCCGGATGCACGGGTGAGCGAGGCGTAAATCTCCGCACCGGCGGAACCGAAACCGTGCGAGGTGATGCGGCGCTCGCACGCCTCCCCAAGTAGTGACCGTCCGTCAGGCCAGGGGACGCGGGGTGTGACATGATGGGAAGAGAGCACGGCGCGTCGCGGCGTAGCGATTGACCCAACCACCCACCGTTGGAGAGAACATGAACCCCCAGCAGTCAGCTTACCGCCCCGCCGACCCCCTGCATGGCGATTCCCTGCACGCTGAAGCCCGCGACGTGTTGCGCCGCCTCACCGGTGTTACTGATGCCGAGTTCCACGACGGACAGTACGAGGCGATTCGCGCCCTCGTAGCCGACCGCGCCCGCACCCTCGTCGTGCAGCGTACCGGCTGGGGTAAGTCCGCGGTCTACTTCATTTCTTCCCTGCTGTTGCGTGCCCGCGGTATGGGTCCGGCGCTTATTGTCTCCCCGTTGCTTTCCCTCATGCGTGATCAGGTTGAGGCGGCGTCCCGCGCGGGAGTGCGCGCCGCCATGGTGAACTCCGCGAACGTCACCGAATGGGATGAGATCCGTACCCGCCTCGAAGCTGACGAGCTCGACGTACTGCTGGTCGGCCCCGAACGCCTCAACAACCCGGCATTCCGCGAGCAATGGCTACCGTACCTGCTGCCGCGCCTGGGTCTGCTCGTTATTGATGAGGCGCACTGTATTTCTGACTGGGGCCATGACTTCCGCCCCGACTACCGCCGTATTGGTTCGCTCATCAAATCTCTCCCGGCGGGCGTGCCGGTGCTGGCGACTACCGCGACCGCGAATGACCGTGTTAGCCGCGATATTGCCGAACAGCTCAGTGCCGATACCAGCGCACCCGTGCATGTGCTACGCGGTCCGCTGTCCCGCGAGTCCCTGCGCCTGGGCGTTCTGACCCTGCCTGATGAAGCGCAACGCATCGGCTGGCTGCTCACGCACCTGAACAGCCTGCCCGGTTCGGGCATTATCTACACGCTGACTGTCTCTGCGGCAGAAGATACCGCAAACGCTCTGCGTGCCAGCGGCTACGAGGTACTCGCCTACACCGGTAAAACTGACCCGGATGAGCGGCTGGTTGCGGAGCAGGCGCTCAAGGAAAACCGGGTGAAGGCTCTTGTTGCGACGAGTGCCCTCGGTATGGGTTTTGATAAGCCCGATTTGGGTTTTGTCGTGCACCTGGGCGCGCCGTCGTCGGCGGTGAGCTACTACCAGCAGATTGGTCGCGCCGGCCGCGGTGCCGTCAATGCGGATGTTCTGCTCCTGCCCGGTCGTGAAGACCGCGCTATTTGGGAGTATTTTGCGACCGCCTCCATGCCTGATGAGGAGCAAGCGCTGGCTGTTTTGGATACCCTCGCCCAGTCCCCGGAGGGGCTGAGCATTACCGCGTTGGAGGCGCGCGTTCAGCTGCGCCGCTCCACCCTGGAGCTTCTGCTGAAGGTGCTGGACGTTGAGGGTGCGGCAGTGAAGGAAGGTAACTACTGGCGTCGTACCTCTTCGCCGTGGCAGTACGATAGTGCACGTTACGCGGCGGTGGCGCAGGCGCGTGTGGCGGAGCAGAACGCCATGCTGGAGTATGAACGCGCTAGTCAGTGCCGTATGCTTTTCCTGGCTCAGCAGCTTGATGATGCTTCCGCTGTTGCTTGCGGTCGTTGCGATGTGTGTGCAGGCCCCTGGTACCCGGTCGACGTTCCCACTGAGGCGCAGCAGGCAGCACAGAGTAGCTTCAATACGGTGGGCGTGCCCCTGCAGCCGCGCCGCATGTGGCCGAGCGGGCTGGATCAGCTGATGGGTGCGGATGCGCCGCGCGGTCGTTTGTCTAAGGACGAGCAGGCTGAACCCGGTTACGCTTTGGCGCGTTTGAGTGACATGGGGTACGGTACTCGTCTGCGTGAGCTTCTGGCAACGAATGAGCTGGGTGAACCGGTTGATTCTGAGGTTCCTGCCGAGCTGGGTCGCGCCTGCGTGAAGGTGCTTGCTGCGTGGGAGTGGGCTGAGGCGGGTCGTCCGGTGGCGGTGTTGACGCTGCCTTCGCCGGTGCGTCCCCGTTTGGCTCAGTCTCTGGGTAGGGGGCTTGCATCGGTGGGTCGTCTGGTGGATTTGGGTCGGGTGTCTCTGGCGGGGGAGCCGCGTTTCTTTGGCGGTAATAGCGCGTTCCGTTGTGCGGATGTGCTGCGCTCGTATCGGGTGCCTGCAGAAGTTTTGGACTATGTGCTGGAGCATCGGTGCCCTGTTCTGCTGGTTTCTGATGCGGTGGATTCGCGGTGGGCGTTTACGGCTGTGGCGCGTGAGCTACGGCTGGCGGGTGCTTCTGCGGTGTATCCTTTCTCTTTGGCTACCACCCACTAGCCGCGCCCATTAACGTTTATTTATTCCCCTGACGAGGTTGTATGTCATATTCGGAATATTCAAAATTGACGGTCACAGACGGCTCTTCCGCTGTGCTCAGCGATATTCCCGCTCGCCCCGAACACAGCGAGTGGATGGTGCGCGCCCTCGCCGAGGGTGCCGCCGCAGGTGAGCGTGGCGAGATCCCTATCGGTGCTGTTGTGGTGGACGAGCAGGGCGTCATTATTGGTTCGGCGGGCAATACTCGCGAGCGGGAGCATGACCCCAGCGCCCATGCGGAGGTGAACGCGATTCGTCAGGCGGCGGCGCATCGTGGTCAGTGGCGCCTGGACGGGTGCACACTCGTGGTGACTGTTGAACCGTGCCTGATGTGTGCCGGCACGATTCTGGCGTCGCGCGTTTCGACGGCGGTTTTTGGTGCCTGGGAGGAGAAGACGGGGGCTGCTGGCAGCCGTTACGATGTGCTGCGTGACGGCAGGGTTGCTCCGGCTCCCGAGGTGTATGCGGGGGTGCGTGCTGATGAGTGCGCGCAGCTGATGGTGGACTTCTTTAAGGAACGCCGCTCCTGACTTCCTCTAAGCCTCACCCTTAAAATGGTTTGTATAACGCGAAAAGCCGTGTAGAGACTGCGTGGCTTTTCGCGTTATTTGTACGAAAAACCCCATTTCTTTGAAAAATACTTCAAGAATTTCAAAAATGACCCCTGTTTTTCAAGAAAAGCCCACTACATCACACACAACTGGGTCTACCATATATAGGCACTGGAGCCTCCGCCTGCCCGCGCCTGTCGTTTAACACCCCGCGCGGTGCCCGCGGAGGACTCCCAGAAACTCACCCGAACCGTCCATTCTCTGAGGGGATTTAACCGTGTTAAGCGTTGACAATATTTGGGCAAAAGGGCGCCACACTCCGCTTTTTGACCGCACCACCTTCTCAGTGGGCGAGGGTGAAGTCATTATTGTTCAGGCGGATAGCCAGCTGGAGCGTACCTCTCTTGCGTTGGCGCTGACTGGCCGCCTTCCCCTGTCCGGCGGCACGATTAGCTGGAGCAAGGGCGATGATGACCCTCGTCCTATTTCGATGAAGCGTCTGCGTGCTCTCAGCAGCGTGGTGGATTCTCCTGATGTGACTGCTCCCGAGCAGCATATGCGCGTGCACGATTATGTTTCGGAGATGCTGTCCTATAACCTGCCGATTTTTGGTCGTTCTCGCGCGAGCCGCTGGCTGGCTGAACGCAGCCTGGAGGAGCTGGACGGGCTGTGGATGGATGAGATTAGTGGCGAGATGAACATTGAGCTGATGGCCGCTTTGGCGAAGTATAGCCCCTCTGACCTGCTGGTTTTTGATACTCCTTCCCGCCATCTGAACCACACGTACATGTGGCTTCCGTATCTGGAGGAGCTTGCCGCGGATGAGGACCACCCGCGCACGGTGGTGGCGGTTGTGCCCCATATTTCGGAGTCCTGGCATGGTGCACGTGCTGTGGTCGGCCGTGCCCCTGAGGAGAACGCGCCGGATCCTGTTGAGGGCGAGGTTGAATCCTCCAATGATTCCCCCGAACATGGCGAAAACGCTGAGAAGGAGTAAGAATGACTGTTCTGCGTGTTGCACTCGTTGAGCTGAAACGCCTGACCAGCGGTGTTCTGCCGGTTTTGGTGCTGCTTGCGATGTCCTGCATTCCGCTGCTGTACGGTGCCCTGTACCTGTACGGTAACTGGGATGCTTACGGCCATGTGAATGGCATTGTGGGCGCCCTGGTGGTTGAGGATGAGGGCGCGACGGATTCTGAAGGTAAGCAGGTGAACACCGGTGCTGATGTGAAGAAGAACCTTCTGGATGCGGGCACGTTTGATTGGCGTCAGGTGCAGACCCGCGCTGAGGCTGTTGAAGGCGTGGAGAACGGTACTTACGACTTTGCGATGGTGATTCCGAAGGATTTCTCCCGTAATCTGCAGAGTGCCGGTTCGTTCAAGCCTGATGCTGATGGCAAGACGGGCACTATTGATCCTCGTTCGGCGGGTATTGAGGTCATTACGAATGATGCCAATAACTATGTGCTGACGAATATTGTCACGAAGGCGGGCACTTCGGTGCGTGATTCGGTGGCGGAGAAGGTCGGTAATTCTACGGCGAATTCGCTGTTGGCTAGCTTCACGACGATTCATTCGAAGATGGGTGAGGCTGCTGATGGTGCGTCAAAGGTGAATAACGGCACGGTGAAGCTGGCGGATGCGATTGTTCAGCTGAAGGATGGCACCGCCACGGTGAATGATGGTGCCGTGAAGCTGAAGGATGGCACCTCCTCTTTGGCTGATGGTCAGTCCCAGTTGTTGGATGGTCAGAAGCAGTTGGCGGAGGGCGCTGCGAAGCTTGCTGATGGTGTCTCGACTTTGGATTCTGGTGCTGCGAAGCTGGATTCTGGTGCTGCGAAGCTTGCCGATGGTGCTTCGAGTTTGAAGGATGGTTCGTCGACTTTGGCTTCGGCTGCTGCGTCTGCTTCTGATGGTGCGGCGAAGTTGAAGGACGGTTCGGCGACCCTGGCTGAGGGTACTGCGAGCTTGAAGAGCGGTTCGGCTTCGGTTGCGAAGGGCGCTAATGATTTGGCGTCTGGTATCCATCAGTTGCGTACCGGCATGGATCAGGCGGGTATTCGTGAGCTGCCGGCTGAGCTGAACGCGATGTGTATGCGCCTGCATGAGACGGATACGTCTGCCGGTAGTGGCGATTTTGGTCGTGATCTATCGAATACTGTGGTGTCTGCGACTGCGCAGAAGATGCGTGCTCAGTTGGCGCCGTTGGTTGAGGCGGGTACGTTGACTCAGGAGCAGGCTGATCAGCTGGTGGCTGCTGTTGATTCTGAGGAGACGAAGAATGAGGTTGCTGAGCTGAATCAGAAGGCTCTGCAGTCTCATCTGGCTACTCGTGATGCTGCCGCTGCTGATGCTCTGTCGAAGCTGAGCGCGTTGAAGTCGAGCCATTGTATTTCTGATGGTTCGTCGTCGACTGCGGCGAAGATTCAGACTTTGGTGTCTGGCGTGGATTCGCTGGATTCTGGTGCTGCGTCGTTGGCGAAGGGTGCTTCGTCGCTGGCTGAGGGCGCCGCTCGTGTGGATGCTGGCGCGTCTTCGTTGGCGTCGGGTTCGGCGACTTTGGCTGATGGTAATTCTAAGATTGCTTCGGGTGCTTCGAGCCTTGCGAGTGGTTCTGCGACTCTGTCGGGTGGCGCTTCTGAGCTGAAGGAGGGTACCGGTTCTTTGAAGAGCGGTGCCGCCGAGCTGAAGGATGGTAGCGGCACTTTGGCGGAGAAGGAGCAGTCTGCGGTTGAGGGTCAGCAGAAGTTGGCTGATGGCGCGAATGAGTTGAAGGATGGTGCGTCGAAGCTTTCTGACGGTACTGCGAAGCTGTCTGATGGTTCTTCGAAGCTGAATGATGGTGCTTCCGAGTTGAAGGATGGTACTTCGTCGCTGGAGAGCGGTCTGGCTTCTGGCGCTAAGCAGGTTCCGAGCCTTGCGCCGACTGAGCAGGCGAAGGTTGCGGATACGATGTCGAACCCTGTGGCTCTGTCGCATGAGTCGCTGGCGTCGGCTCGTAACTATGGTGAGGGCATGGGTCCGTTCTTCATGTGTTTGGCGCTGTGGATTGGCGGCTTGATGCTGGTTCAGACGTTGCGCGTGATGAATAACCGTGCGTTGGCTTCGCATGCTCCGTCGATTCGTGTGATGCTCGGTAGCTGGATGCCGTTTGGCCTGGTGGGTATTGCTCAGGCGACTCTGATGTTCGCCGCGATTAAGTTCGGTTTGGGCTTTGAGATGGCTCATCCGTGGCTGGTGTGGCTGTTCCTCTGCTATGTGGCTTTGGTCTTTACCGGTTTCATTCATGGTTTGACGGTGATTTTGGGTGCGCCGGGCAAGCTTGTTGCTTTGGTCATTCTGATTCTGCAGCTGATTACTGCGGGCGGCACGATGCCGTATGAGACTCTGCCTGAGTCGATTCGTTGGATGCATGACTTCTTCCCGATGGGTTATGCGGTGGCGGGTACGCGTCGTTTGGCGTATGGCATTAATGAGTCGAGCCTGTGGGGCATCATGCTGGTTTTGACTCTGTGGGGTCTGGCTGGTCTGGTGTTGGGTTACATTGGCACGCGTCGTGATCGTACGTGGTCGCTGAAGAAGCTTGCGCCGGAGATTACGGTGTAACGAACCCTGTTTGGTCGCACCGGGGGAAAACTGTCTAATAAAATAGAGATATATCTGCAAAAAGGGAGGGAGGACTTCTGATGTTGCAGCGCCCAGTCGCTGAAGCTGCAAGTCGTCGTCCCGGCCGTACAGGTAGAACTCAGTTGAAGTTGTTCAACGCTGCTATGGAAATCATGACCCAAAAGGGGCTTGAGTACGCCACTGTTGAAGAGGTGGCTGCCCGGGCGGGTGTCTCTAAGGGAACCGTGTATTACAATTTCGGTTCTAAGAAGACCATGGTGGATCAGCTGGTTCAGTACGGCACGCAGTTGCTGCTGAGCGATGCGCGTCGCGCGGCGTCGGTTCATTCTGACCCGCGTGAGGCGTTGCGGAGTGCTATTCGCGCCGCGTTCCAGTATCTTGAGGACCGTCCGGGTTTTACTCGGCTGTGGCTTTCGGAGGCGTGGAAGGGCGCGGATGGTTGGACCGAGGCGATGAGCGATAACCGTCTGAATCTTCTGAATTACTTGGAGGAGATGACGGAGGCTGTGGCTCGCCGCTATACGGTTGATACCGCTCAGAATCCTCGTGCGATTGCGATCTCTATGTTCGGAGCGATTTATATGCTTGCTATGGATCGTGAAGTGCATCAGGCGGAGCGCAATGCTGAGGATGCAACGCGTGCTGTCATGCTAGTTGTAGATGGGTATATCCGTCATTAGGTGGACCCGTTGGGGTCTGCAGACGTGCCGGGACCTCGGTGTCGGGTGTCGAAAAGGGCGCGGTGAAAAGGGGCCGTGAAGAGGGCGACACCCGACTGCCGTACGCGGCACGATAGGTAGGCTCGTTCTTGCCCTCTGGTCGGGGGTGTGCTATAGTTTTCCACTGTTGGTGGTGTGTCCGAGCGGCCGAAGGTGCATCACTCGAAATGATGTTTGGTGTAAAAGCCAACGGGGGTTCAAATCCCTCCACCACCGCACCAACGAAAACCCGTCGAGATTCGTCTCGGCGGGTTTTTGCATGCCTGGATTGTTCTGGGGTGCTGCTGGCGGGTGTGTTGGTGGGTGTTTGTGCGGGGGTACTTCGCCTCGTTTTATAGGTTGTGTGCCACTTCCGGGGCTTTGCCGGTGCTTGCTGATTTGGGGGTGGGTAAAATCGTATTATGCGTATTAAGATTCTTGACCACCCGCTGGTCTCTCACAAGATTAGTGTTCTGCGTGATAAGAACACCCCGTCCCCGATTTTCCGTCAGCTGGTTGATGAGCTGGTGACCCTTCTTGCCTATGAGGCGACTCGCGAGATTCGCGTGGAAGAGGTTGAGGTTGTGACTCCAGTGGCGACCACTACCGGTGTTCGTATTGCTGATCCTAAGCCGCTGGTTGTTCCGATTCTGCGTGCTGGTTTGGGCATGCTGGAGGGTATGACCCGTATGGTTCCGACCGCTGAGGTGGGTTTCCTGGGTATGGCTCGTAATGAGGAGACCCTGGATATTGTGACTTATGCTGAGCGTCTGCCGGAGGACCTGACTGGTCGTCAGGTGTACCTGCTGGATCCGATGCTGGCTACGGGTGGCACTCTGATTGAGGCTATTAAGTTCCTGCGTGAGCGTGGTGCTGAGTCTGTGACTTGTGTGTGCCTGATTGCTGCTCCTGAGGGCATTGCTGCTCTGGAGAAGGGTATTGAGGGCATGGAGAATGTTGACCTGTTCCTGGCTGCTCGTGATGAGCGTCTGAATGAGAAGGCGTACATTATTCCGGGTCTGGGCGATGCTGGTGACCGCCTGTACGGTTTGGCTGAGTAGTCTTTCAGCGTTATTCACGTGATGTGAGTGGGGCGCCTCTGCATATGTATGTGTGGAGGCGCTTCGCTATGTCTTGCGGGTGTTCGGCTGGTTGCGCGCCGCAGTGTGGCGGTGCGTATCAGTGTGTGTCTAACGCGTCGGGGGCTTGGGCGGCGATGGTGCTGCTGGGTGTCGGAGCGGGTTTTTTGAAACACGCCACCTATTGTGTGATGAGGAACACAATAGAGTGCTTGAGGGTGCATCAAAACTTCAAGCATATTCACAGCTCCACATGAAAATGCAGGTTGTAACCCATACATAACAGAAACCGTGAATATTTATGTGATGAAAAAGCTGAAAGCCTCAGGTTCCGCATGAAATCTCCCAAAATGGGGAAGGGTATTGTACTCCTCTTGGCGATAAAGGAGAATCCACTATGCCGAATCCGCTTGATTTATCCGTCAAATAGGAGAAATATTAAGTATGAGGATTGAGACTCGAACAGGTATTGGGGACTGTTTGACTCGGCGTCACTTCCGGCGCACCCCACACCACGTACGACTGGGATCCCGTACACAGACTTTGAGAGAAGGTTGAACCATGTCAGGCGCTGTACCTGGATATGTACACATCTCCCAGCGCGGCCGCGCTGCTAAGCGTCAAGTCGTGCAGCCTCAGCGTCCCGCTGCGCCGGCTGCCACGTTGCGTCCGATGACTTTCTCAGCCGGTGACTCTGCCCATAAGCAGGCTCAGGAAAATGAGGCACGCGGCTTCGTGCTCTATGTGGGTTTGAACGAGGAGCTTGCTGCGGCGAACGGCACTTCCCTGGTGCGTATCGTTCAGGATTTGCGTACTTATGCACACCATCTAGCTCCCGAGTCGGAGTCGTACGCCGCTGTGGCGTTGGCTCCTGTGAATGCTGAGGGTAGCGACCTTGAGGTTGTGCGTAATGCGCTCGGTGATCCGACCGCAATGTACATGCACCCGGAGGCGCATGCTGTCCGCGAGGCAGAGAACACGAATAGCCACTCCTCGGGTGTGCTGATTGATTTGGCGCGCCGCGAGGTGTTCCTGGATGGTGAGCCGCTCATGCTGACTTTCAAGGAGTTCGAGCTGCTGGCGCACCTGGTGGAGAACGCATCCCGCACTGTGGGTCGTGAGGAACTGCTGAAGGCTCTGTGGAGCTCGGGCGACGAGCATCCGCATGAGCGTACGATTGACGTGCATATTCGTCGTCTACGTTCGAAGCTGGGCCGCTTGTCGGGTACCGTGCGTACGGTGCGCGGTCAGGGTTACCGCTTCTTTGAGCACCCCGAGGTTGTTGTCTGGGCTGCTCCGGAATACTCGATCTAGCGTGTACAGAATTTAGCTTCTGCAGAGTGCACCCCGGTGTGCTGGCGTGATGCCGGTGCGCCGGGGTTTACTTGTGCCCGCCTGTGGGCGTTAGTGTGTGCTGTGGCGGCGTGCGGGACGTTCTGGCGCCCTCTAGATAGAATGGGGGTATGGCTGAAAATTCTTCCAACACTGCATCTGGCTCGCACCGCAGCGGGGTTAAGCGTCTGATTATTATGCGCCATGCGGAGGCTGATTGGGGTCTGAATGATTTTGATCGTCCGCTGACGAAGCGCGGTCATGAGCAGGCTGCCGCCGCTGGCGCCTGGCTGGCGGCTCGTGGTTATATTCCGGAGCAGATTATGTCGTCATCGGCTTTGCGTACTCGCCAGACGACGACGTGGGTTTCGGATGGTTTGGGTGCGAAAGCGCCTACCGCTCATCTGGATGAGGGTCTGTATGAGGTGTCTGCGTCCCGCATTATTTCGCGCATTAACAGCGTTTCGGAGAATGTTCATTCTCTGATGGTGGTGTCGCATCTGCCCGGTGTGCAGGATGCTGCGCAGCGTTTGATGAGCCCTGACTCTGACCCGAATGCGTCGATGGATGTGTACTACGGCTTCCCGCCCTCTTCCATTGCGGTGTTTGAGGTGCCGGGGGAGTGGGCTCTGCTTGATGGCGCGGATGCGCGCCTCGTGGACTTCAAGAGCTTCTAGGTTTCGCACCTGAAAGGGTAAAGTAAAAGCCCCGTACCAGCTGGTACGGGGCTTTTTGTGGCGGAGACGGGGGGATTTGAACCCCCGGTCGAGTTTAACCCCGACCCTTCATTAGCAGTGAAGTCCATTCGGCCGCTCTGGCACGTCTCCA